>NZ_BAAJML010000001.1:0-1021013 GCF_057547735.1 Pseudoalteromonas sp. NH0006-46
AAGCGAAACCCGTTACAGCAATGTGACGGGTTTTTTGCTGTCTGGAGAAAAGCAATATTCAACATTCTCTTCTCTAAAGCGCAGCGTCTCCAAAGCGAAGCGCCTCTTTGTGAATAGTGTTTTGACTATCAAATACATTGAGCGATGGTAGTGCAACACTTTATTGTGACTCTCCACTGCTGTGGGCACCACGACATTTCTAGGCTTCAAATAAGCGAAACCCGTTAAAGCGATGTGACGGGTTTTTTGCTGTTTGGACTAAAGCAGATAGATCAAACGAAGCCATATTCGCACATCTATTTCATCATAACTACTAAATACATAACATAATTAGATGTAGAGTATTGCCCTAGTCAACTCCATATTTCTCAACTGGACTAAATGCAGCAAGGTAAAAAAGTGTATGGCATTAAAAATAGAGCGCCTGCTTTAGATGCTCTATTTTAGATTTCAACACGTTCCTTATATCTATCATCGACTCTTAATAGTTATTGATTTAAGCTAATTAAAATTTAATCGTGCGTACTACGTTTTAAGAGTATGCCTAATATAAAAATAACAAAGGCTTCAATATGGATAATTATCCACAAGGTATTTTTTGCTGGTCAGAGCTATGTACACATAATTGGAAAGAGGGTAAAGCTTTTTATACGTCTTTATTTGACTGGGGTACTGATGATCAACCTATAGGCGATGATCTATTTTATACTATGTTACAAAAAGAGAATGACGACATTGCCGCCATGTATGAAATGCCAAAAGAACAAATTCAAGAGGGTATTCCAAGCAGTTGGTTAACTTATATTGCGGTAGACGATGTGGATGAATGTGCATTAAAAGCGAAGGAACTCGGAGCAGAAATAATTGCAGGTCCTCATAATGTTATGAATGCTGGCCGGATGTTAATGCTTACTGATCCGGGTGGAGCAACAGTTGCTTTGTGGCAAGGTAGAGAACATAAAGGGTGCAAGCGTCTCTCAGAGCTATCAACGCCTTATTGGCATGAGTTAGCTACACGCAACAGTAAAATTAGTAACGAGTTTTATTGTGCTTTACTGGGATGGAAAAGTGAAATAAAACCAATGGATGGTATGGATTACACATTATTCATGGTGGATGATAAGCCTGTTGCTGGAATGCTTGAAATGAATAATGAATGGCCTGAGGAGGTTCCTCCTCATTGGATGATTTATTTTTTAGTTGATAATTGCGATTCAACAGCCAACAAGGCACAGGAACTGGGAGCTCAATTATGTGTACCTTCTACTACAGTACCTGAAGTTGGTCGGTTTGCCGTTCTTTGCGATCCTCAAGGTGCTGTTTTTTCGGTGATCCAAACGAAAGATTAAAGCGTTTACAATGTGTTGATAAGTGCATGAGAGGATTGTCTTGCACTTAGCTACTTTGGGTATTGGCATTAACGTTTTATTTTTTGTTATTTTGTTATAATGCCAGTTATATAAATTATGCATGTTGAGTAGACAATGGAATTTGAACAAGATAGCAATTTAACCCTTCCTTTATTTCTATTAAATGAGTCTTTAAGTGATAGAGATTTAGAACAGCCTGATTTTGAAATATTAATACCACTTGATGATGATTTACTTGCTCAAATTTGCCAAAACCCTTCAGAGGATAGCAGCATAGCTATTACAGTGACAGATTATGAATTATTGATTACAGACCCTGCTTATACTCCTGTGTTAGAGCAACCACACAGTGTGCAAATAACATTAATTCATGGTCCTGTTCTAAGTGTTGTGCTCAATACTGAGAACCAAGATGTATTTATATCTCCGCAAATGGATATGATGCCGACCTTTGATTTGGGTGATGAAGACGAATGAACAAACTCATAGGTATCGTTATATTAGTTATTCTCAGTGGTTGTGCGTACTTAGGTAATGCCCACTACAATGAGATATTTGGCACTGAACAACCTCAGCAGAGAATTGTTTCTCATACTACTGGCGAAGGGGCTAATTTTTTACAGAATGTAAAACCGGTGCTCGATACTCGGTGTGTTGTGTGTCATGGTTGTTACGATGCACCTTGCCAGTTAAAGCTATCCTCCCCTGAAGGGATAGATAGAGGGGTAAGCAAAGACCTTGTCTACGACGGAACTCGTTTACTTGCTACAACGCCGAGTAGATTGTTATTTGATGCTACAACGACAGAGCAATGGCGTGAAAAGAACTTCACCCCTGTTTTAAATGAGCGAATCCAAACCCAAGAAGCTAACTTGGCTGGTAGCGTGCTGTTTAATAGTTTAGTGCTAAAGCAAAGTCATGAATTACCTGCAAATGAAATATTAGGTGATGAGTTTGATTTTTCGCTGAGCCGCTCTCAAACCTGCACCACTATGGGTGAGTTTGATCAATTAGCGAGTGAGCAACCTCATGCTGGTATGCCTTATGGATTACCGGGTGTATCTCGTGATGAGTTTAATCATTTGCAGAAATGGCTCAAAGCAGGCGGAAAGATGGCGCATATCGACCCGCCAACTGAGTTTGAGCTTGAGCAGGTTAAGCGTTGGGAAGCTTTTTTAAACCAAGATGCTTTGAAGTATCAGTTATCGGCTCGCTATATATACGAGCATTGGTTTTTAGCTCACATATATTTTGACCAAAAGACCCCAGATAACTTTTTTAAGCTTGTTCGCTCGAGCACACCACCCGGTGAAAAAATAAAATTAATAAGCACACGCCGACCTTATGACGATCCTAAGGTTAACCGTGTTTACTACCGATTACTGCATGATCGCAGCACTATTTTATCTAAAACTCACTTACCGCTTAAGCTAAATGATGAAAAGTTGGCCCGTTTATACCAACAGTTCATTGCACCAGAGTATACGGTTAAAAGCATGCCAAGCTACAAGGCAGAGTCTGCATCTAATCCGTTTAAAACGTTTGAAGTGATCCCTATTGATTCTAAATATCAATTTATGCTTGATGAAGCTGAGTTAATTATTATGGGCTTTATAAAAGGGCCAGTTTGCCGTGGTCAAATTGCGTTAAATGTGATTAACGACCACTTTTGGGTTGCTTTTGCTGATCCCAAAAAAGTGGCAACCCCAGCGGTTGGACAAATGATAATGCAGCATGAGGACGCACTTGAATTACCCGCCGCAGAGGAAAGTAATGCATTTCCTATTGCTAACTGGGTTAAATACTCAGCTCTGGAGCAAAAATATTTAAAAGCAAAGGTCAATTTAGCTAATGAGATGTTTAAAGGTGGCGAGCATTTAACAACAGATCTATTGTGGAAAGGAGATGGCCACAATAAAAATGCAGCACTGACTATTTTTCGTCATTTTGACAGTGCCACTGTGGTGAAAGGTTTTATTGGTCAAGAGCCAAAAACAACTTGGATTTTAGATTATGCCTTATTTGAGCGAATTCATTATTTGCTGGTTGCTGGTTTTGATGTTTACGGCAATATTGGGCATCAACTGGTAACGCGTTTGTATATGGATTTTTTACGCTTAGAAGGAGAGCAAAACTTCTTAGCATTATTATCTGAGAGTAAACGAGATAAAATTAAAGGCCAGTGGTATCGAAAATCACCCCCAAGCCTTGCTGAGTTTTTTAAAAATAATCGTGAGTTTAGTCAGCCAAGCGGTATAACTTATAAAACAAACAATCCTCAAAAAGAGTTATATGCACTAATTAAAGAGGCGCTAAGCCCAGTGCTAAGCGAGCACTACGATTATAAACAAGTACCTAAATCACTAAGCGCCATTAATGCTATGCCTGCAAAAGCAGTAAACTTACTACCGCAGTTATCGTTTGTGTTAGTAAAGCAAGATGACGATAGCCATAAGGCTTATACGATTATTCATCATAACGCACATTACAATATTTCGAGCTTATTAAATGAAGACGGTCAACGAGCTTTTGACGAAGACACGGCAACAATCGTCCCCGGTTTTATAGGTGACTACCCAGCTTCCATTTGGTATTTGAATAATGAACAACAGGTTGAGGCTTTTGCTGAACAGTTACCTATGATGCAAGTTGAAGCTGACTACGCAGCTTTAAAAACTAAGTTTGGTATTAGACGTTCTCATCCACAGTTTTGGCAATACAGCGATATTTTGCACGCTACAGCAAAAAAATACCGTGGTATTGAATACGGGTTGTTCGATTACAATCGTTTAGAAAATAGATAGTAAATCCTCTTATATAGCCCAGCTTTGAGTTGGGCTTTTTTATATTTATAGATTAAGCATAGATATTGATGTAATTGGACTACACTTAAACCAAAAAGTTAGGCTAACTATGTTTGAAATTGTTGCAAATATTCGCCTACGTAATCGGTGGGCATTAATCGCTATTGCGCTATTAATTAGTGTTTCTGTATTACTAATGCAGTACTTTTTTTCAGTACAAAAAAATGATGCAAACATTATTAACATTGCTGGTAAACAGCGAATGCTGTCGCAAAAAATTGCATGGCATGGTGATAAGTTATTAACCTCGCAAGTACCTAGTACAGATCATCAGCAGTCTTTAGATGCATCGCTCAGCCTATTTAAAGCAAACCATCAATATTTATTGTTAAAAAACGATAATGGTCAATATAAATACCTCAGCCCTGAGCTTATCAAGTTATATATACAATCACCTATTGAGCTAGATTTGCGCGTGCAAAAATTTATCCAGCAGGTAGAAGGGCTACTGTATAAACAGGAAAAAATAGACCCCAATGTGTTTTCTGTTAAGCGAATGGAAGAGTTACTAAAGTATTTAGATCAAGCTGTTGGCTTATTTGAAAAAGAGTCCGTAAAAAAAGTGGCGTGGGTGTCTTCAGCCGAGCTATTTTTTTGGTTGCTAACTATGTTATTGCTTATTGGTGTATTGCGCTTTGTGTTCATACCGATGGAAAAGCAGATCACTAAGGCGTTATCAAAGTATCAACAGCAAAAAGATTTTGCGCAGCAAGTGAGCAAAAATAAAGAACACTTTATAGCTCGAGCAAGTCATGAGTTTAGAACGCCTCTACAAGGCTTTATTGCCTCGATTGATTCGTTAGAGGTCAGTAATAGCCAAAAATTGATTAAAACACAGGCCTCTTATTGCGCATCAAGAATAATAGCAATGCTTGACGAGCTACAAGATTTACAGGCGCTTAGTTTAGGTCGTTGGGCATTGAAACCGTCAAATGAAAACTTACTTCAGTCATTCAATAAAGTGCTTTTAGGGTATGAATTTGGCTACAGCCAAAAAGGCATTACCTTAGTTACAACTCTTGATTCGACACTTGAGCAAGCTATAAAGCTAGATCATCAACGCTTTCAGCAAGTGTTAGCTGAGTTAGTTGGCAACGCATTAAAGTTTACAGAAGAGGGGGCTGTTACTGTTAAGGCTTGTGTTAGCAATAAGCAATTAACAGTAACAATCACGGATACAGGTTCAGGATTAACCAAGCCAGTCAGCAGGTTAACCTTTGATTCATCTAATCAAAATAATCACTTTCAAGGGTTAAGAACAGGCCTTGCAAGGGTGCAGTACATTGTTGATGCTTTTGACGGAAATATTGTGTTTGAAAATACATCGCCAAATGGGGTGCGCGTTACGCTGAAAATGCCCGTTGTGATTGATGAAAGTGCACCTTCGTTAAGTGCGCTGTTACCTAAAAATCTGCATTGTTTAGTTGTTGAAGATAACCCGTTAAACATGCACTTATTAACGCGAATTCTTTCACAACTTAACTACAGCTATGAATGTGCAGAAAACGGAAAGGTCGCCTGTGAGATGGCCACTAAAAACGAATACCAGGTTATTTTTATGGATTTAAATATGCCAATAATGGATGGCTTTGAGGCTATTAAAAAAATACGCATTTTTGACGCTAATACGCCTATTATTGTGGTTACCGCTAATACATCTACAGAGGATATGAAGTTAGTATATGAGTATGGCGCCAGTGGGCATATTCATAAACCAATTGGCAAGCAAGCAATTGTCGATGCGCTAGTTAATGTATGTGTGAGCAGTGAAATAAATTAAAAATGTGTAAAATACGCTGACTTACATAATTAGCCTTATGTTAACTTGGCAGTACAGTAAGTGCTATGATGTAGGCAAATCGACACTGTTTGCAGTGCTAATTGATAAGGTTAAATTAGTACTGCAAGCATAGAAGCACCTTACCCAAATGAAGTTATTGCTACCTGAGATACAATTTTTTTAGGTTTTAGAATGTTTTTTATATTTTTTATTAATACTTTCTATTGCGTAAATAATAATTTCGATCACAAGAAGTAAAGAAGCAATGATTAACCCACCACTTGGTTTAAAGTGTCCCTCTTGATAGTAATATATTCCACTTATAAAAAGCATGGAGAGAAAAAATAAAATCTCGAATTGAATACGTTTCATAATCCACCTAAATATTATTAGCTTACGCAGGGTAACTATTTACGTAAGCTTTATTGGAGTTCTTAGTTTTAAAGACGAGTAACACTAAACCCTTTGTCTTTTAGCTGCTTAATTAAGCCATGCTGCTCTGGTAAGTGCAGTGCACCTACCGCAATAAATAGTTTTTCGTTACTTAAGCGAGGCACTAATTGCTCAACCCATTTATTATTTCGACTAACCAGCATGACTTGCTCGCTTATTTCACCGTAATTACTATCGTCAAAGCTCATATTGTAGTACTCGGTAAGCGTATCCATATCGCCATTTTTCCACGCGTTTACTAGCTTAATAAAGTAAGTATTAATGTCGGCAAGCTGCTCGAAGGTTTCTTCAATCATTTCGTTACTTAATAGCGCCATACCATCAAACATTTGTAACTGCTGCTCTAGGGTTTCTAGTTCGCTTATTTTTATATTTTGCTCTTTAGCGTAAGCAAGTACTTGCTTGTCTATGCCTGTTTGATCAGAAAATCCTGCATTTTGAAATTCAATTTGCATCATAGTTACCATTACAGCCCACGGTTTGAAGGTGTTAAACATGGCAATATCAATCGACTTTTTTGCAAAGTAATCTTTAAGCTTTTTGTAGTTTTGTTTTGATAGTTCTGTTTGTAATGTTTTGCCATTTTTAAGCATCATTAACGGCATAGAGCGCTGTTGCATCTCAAATGGAGTAAGTTTACTAATATCCACTTCCACAACCACTTCATTACTCTGTTCAATGGCTTGAGTTATATTTTCAGGTAAGCCTTTCATACTGGCATCACCTACGTGAACAGTGCCAAATAAATAAGATGTTGTGCCGTTTTTTTCTATTTTATATAAAGCCGGTTTTGCAAGGCTATTGAAGCTAAGTGCTATAAGCAGCACCATAATGAAAAAGTAACTAATACGAGGTATCGGTTTCATGGTTTGTCCTTCAAATCCTGTTGTTGAGTTAAACAAATACTAACCTAAATTTGCCTATACAGCAGTGCTAAATTCAGTATTTATCAAACGTCTTTTGTGAGGGTATTGGTACTAATGTGCGCTGAGTGGAGTGTCTGTTCTATTTACGTTTTTTGATTTTGTACAGTCGCAAGCCATAATCATTAAAACTATTCGGAAGAGCTAAATACTATCTGTATAAAAAAATTAATTTAATTTTTACTAAAACTCAAAAATTAATCAAACCATAAATGGGGAATATAAGAATAGTGAATTTCTATACTTTAAATTAAAACATAAAAATTCCTTTATGGTTGTATTTAGTGAATTTTAAAACCACTTAATTTGGGTTTTAGTGCTTTTTTTGAATTGAGTTTGGTGTTGACTTAAGCCGCTCAGCGCGGTACTAATACATAACAGAGCGAAAGATGAGCTTTCGCAACAGATTATTTAAATTTGGTGTTAATTACATGCTTACAACTGCACTTAAACTAGTCCTGATTATTATCGTGGTGATTATTCCCGCGAGGGCTTTGTAGTGCTGTAAACTTGAGCATTAAAAAGCCCTCCGCACTTAACAGTTCGGAGGGCTTTTTAGTTTTAAGGGTAAAAATTAATTAGGTTGTCACTGAAGAATGAGGATTTATTAATGACAGGCGCAGAACTCACAATCGACTTATTAGCCAAACACGGCGTAAAAGAGGTATTTGGCTACCCTGGTGGAGCCATTATGCCAATTTACGATGCTCTGTATGGTGCGCCAGTCAAGCATTACCTCACTCGCCACGAGCAAGGTGCTGGTTTTGCTGCTGTAGGTTATGCCCGCAGCACAGGTAAATTAGGCGTATGTTTAGCAACATCAGGCCCTGGGGCAACTAATCTAATAACAGCACTTGCCGATGCAATGATGGACTCAGTACCATTATTAGCAATTACTGGCCAAGTACCTACTGCAGCTATTGGCTCTGATGCATTTCAAGAAGTAGATGTGCTAGGTATGTCACTTTCGTGCACAAAACACAGTTACATGGTAGAGCGTCCAGGAGATTTAGCCGAAATACTGCAAGAGGCTATGCACTTAGCCCAAAGTGGTCGCCCAGGTCCTGTACTTGTCGATATTCCAAAAGACATTCAAATGGCGCAAGTGCCTTTTAAACCTTGGCTCGCCGCTGATGAATACTTACCACAGCTTGATTTAAACCAAGTTGCTATTGCAAATCAGTTATTAAGTGAAGCAAAGCAGCCAGTTGCATATGTTGGCGGCGGCGTGCAAGCCGCTGATGCGCAAAATGAGTTAATGCAGTTTTTAAATAAAACGCAAATGCCAGCAGTATCAACACTTAAGGCATTAGGCAGTGTATTACCAGATTACGAACATTACTTAGGTATGCTAGGTATGCACGGTACACAAGCCGCTAATATAGCCGTGCAAGAGTGCGATGTATTAGTGTGTATAGGCGCTCGTTTTGATGACCGCGTAACGGGTAACTTAGCTAAATTTGCAGCCAAAGCAAAAGTAATCCACTTAGATATAGATGCAGCTGAAGTAGGTAAACGAAAACCTGCTAAGGCCTCGTTAGTTGCAGACTTAAAAACATCATTACCGGCACTTGAGTGCTTTGTAACCCCTAAAGCATGGTGCGATACAAATAAGCAGTTAAGCGTAAAACATGCGTGGCGCTACGATTACCCAGGCGAAAAAGTATTTGCCCCGTATTTATTGAACCAATTAAGCCTGCGTATGCCAAAAACAGGCGTAGTGTGCTGTGATGTGGGTCAGCACCAAATGTGGGTAGCGCAACACATGAAATTTAGCCACCCGAGCAACCATTTAAGTAGTGGTGGTGCAGGCACAATGGGCTTTGGTTTACCAGCAGCCATAGGTGCACAAGTAGCGCGCCCGGATGATTTTGTAATAACGGTCTCGGGTGATGGTTCAATCATGATGAATATCCAAGAACTCGCCACTATTCGCCGTAACAATTTACCAGTAAAAATACTGATATTAGATAACCAACGCTTAGGTATGGTTCGCCAATGGCAGGAGCTATTTTTTGAAGGACGTTACTCTGAAACAAACCTTTCAGATAACCCTGATTTTGTTCAGTTAGCCGCTGTATTTGGTATTCCTGGGCAAACAATTACACATGCAAATCAAGTTGATGATGCAATAACCGCATTAGTTAACAGCAAAGGGCCGTACATAGTACATGCCTGCATAGACGATAAAGAAAACGTATGGCCACTTGTACCACCAGGGGCTGCAAATGACGAAATGATTACGGAGAAAGCACAATGAAACACAGCCTAACTATTGCATTAAAGAGCCAAAGTATAGCGGTCGAGCGTTTTTTGCGTGTAGTGCGTCACCGTGGTTTTGATCTTACGCATTTTCAGCTCAATATGGATGATGGCCACTATAATGTAGCGATGACAGTAGATAGTGATAAACCAATCCACCTTTTAACAAGCCAGTTAAATAAGCTGGTGGACGTTAAAGAAATCACTTTACAAAATTTACAGCAACAAGCTGTGTAATTGCTAACAACACAAATTTACGAGTAATTGAACAACAGTTACTCACCAATTTTTAGAATGAGGAATGCCCGCATACAGAGCGGCAAAACAGAGGTAACTATGGCTAAATTAAGAAGTGCAACAACAACTGAAGGACGTAAACGCGCAGGCGCACGTGCATTATGGCGCGCAACAGGCATGACCGACACAGACTTTGGTAAACCAATTATTGCTGTAGTTAACTCGTTTACGCAATTTGTACCAGGGCATGTTCACCTTAACCAGCTTAGTGAGTTAATGGCTGAAACAATCACACAAGCGGGTGGTGTACCAAAAGAATTTAATACCATCGCTATTGATGACGGCATCGCAATGGGCCACGGTGGCATGCTTTACTCACTGCCATCACGCGACCTAATTGCCGACTCGGTTGAGTACATGGTTAACGGCCACTGCGCTGATGCGATGATCTGTATTTCTAACTGTGACAAAATCACCCCAGGGATGATGCTTGCAGCGCTACGCTTAAACATACCGGTTATTTTTGTATCGGGCGGACCAATGGAAGCGGGTAAAACAAAACTTGCTAACATTGATATCAAATTAGATTTAGTAGATGCCATGGTTAAAGGCGCTGATGAGTCGGTAAGTGATGCTGATTCAGAGCAAGTAGAGCGCTCTGCATGTCCTACTTGTGGCTCGTGTTCAGGCATGTTTACTGCAAACTCAATGAACTGCTTATTAGAGGCTATTGGCCTTGCACTACCGGGTAATGGTACAACGCTTGCAACCCATAAAGACCGTAAGCAGCTATATGTAGAAGCGGGTGCTCGCATTGTTGATTTATGCCGTGAGTACTACCAAAAAGATAACCAAGACGTGTTACCTCGCGCTATTGCTAACAAAACAGCCTTTATGAACTCTATGGTTGTTGATATTGCCATGGGTGGTTCATCTAACACTGTATTGCATTTATTAGCAGCCGCACAAGAAGCCGGTGTAGACTTTGATATGTCGCACATTGATGAGTTATCTCGTAAAACTCCATTTTTATGTAAAGTAGCTCCAGCTACACCTGAGTACCACATTGAAGATGTTCACCGCGCTGGTGGCATGATGGCAATTGTACGTGAGCTAGGCAAAGCCGGTTTAGTTGATTTATCGGTAAACCACGTTGCGGGTATGACAATGGGTGAGCTTGTTAAAAAGTGGGATGCGACTGATCCAACAAACGAAGCCGCACAAAAGTTTTACCGCGCTGGCCCTGCTGGTATTCGTACTACAAAAGCAATGAGCCAAGAGTGCCGTTGGGATGAAGGCGATAACGACCGAGAGCATGGTTGTATTCGTAGTGTTGAGCACGCATTCAGACAAGATGGCGGCTTAGCTGTACTTTCAGGTAACTTAGCGGTTGACGGCTGTATTGTTAAAAGCGCAGGCGTTGTTGACGAAATGCTACATTTTGAAGGCACTGCCGTGGTGTACGAATCACAAGATGATTCCGTAGAAGGCATTTTAAACGACGAAGTAAAAGCCGGTGACATTGTTGTTATTCGTTACGAGGGCCCTAAAGGCGGCCCTGGTATGCAAGAAATGCTGTACCCAACGAGCTACTTAAAATCAAAAGGCTTAGCTGAAAAGTGTGCATTGATCACCGATGGTCGTTTCTCGGGTGGTACATCAGGCTTATCTATTGGCCACGTATCGCCAGAAGCGGCAAGCGGTGGTGCCATTGCGTATGTTGAAAATGGCGACAAAATTATTATTGATATTGCAACGCGTGAGATTACGCTTGCATTAAGCGATGAAGAACTAGAAGCGCGTAAGCAAAAGCAACTAGCACGTGGCAAGCTGGCGTACAAACCGGTTGATCGTGAGCGCTATGTATCGTCGGCATTAAAAGCGTATGCATTACTTGCAACCAGTGCAGACAAGGGTGCAGTGCGTGACTTAGAAAAGTTGGAGGAGCTTAGCTAATTATGGTTTCTCAAGAGCTCGATTATTTCCGCGCAATTATTCAAGCAAATATGGAGCCCTTGGCTAAAGTCACTGAGGTCAGCAAAATGCCTGACCTCAGTGCGAAGTTAGGTAACTATGTTTGGTTAAAGCGTGAAGATCAGCAGCCGGTGTATTCGTTTAAACTACGGGGTGCTTTCAATAAACTTAATAAGTTGCCCAAAGGCTCGGTTGTCATTACTGCATCGGCTGGTAACCATGCGCAAGGTGTGGCACTTAGTGCTTCACATCTTGGTCATAAAGCCACTATTGTTATGCCAGTTACAACGCCTGAAATAAAAGTAAGCGCAGTACGCGCGCTTGGTGGCGAAGTGGTATTACATGGCCATCATTTTGATGCGGCAAAAGCACACGCTCTAGAACTGACAGAGCAGCGAAGTGGTGTATTTGTTCCGCCGTTTGATGACCCTGACGTGATTGTTGGGCAAGGCACTGTAGCCCGCGAGTTAATGCAACAACTCAACGAGCTTGATGCGGTATTTATACCTGTTGGCGGTGGTGGTTTACTTGCTGGTATGGCTGTTTATATCAAGTCGTTACGCCCTGATATCAAAGTCATTGGCGTTGAAGCCGATGAGAGCGCATGTTTACAAGCTGCACTTAAAGCAGGAGAGCCGGTAGAGCTTGACCGAGTTGGCAGTTTTGCCGATGGTGTTGCGGTAAAGATTATCGGCAGTGAAACATTTCGCTTAGCGCAAAAATTTTGTGACGAAGTAATCACTGTGAGTAGCGATGAAATTTGTGCTGCTATGCAAGATATTTTTGTCTCTACCCGCGCAATTGCAGAGCCCTCTGGTGCCCTTGCAACGGCAGGGCTTAAAAAGTGGAGCCAACAATCGGGCTTAAAGGGGCTTCATTTAGCGGCTGTGCTTTCGGGTGCTAATTTAAACTTTGATCGTCTTCGTTATGTAGCAGAGCGCACTGCGCTAGGTGAAAAAAACGAAGCGTTATTAGCGGTTACCATTAAAGAAGAGAAGGGTAGTTTTAAGCAGTTTTGTGCGTCTTTAGGTGGCCGTGCTATTACTGAGTTCAACTACCGTTATGCAGGGCCTGGTGAAGCGCAAATTTTTGTAGGTATTGCACTGCGTCAAGGAGAGCAGGAACTCAATGAGCTTAAACAAGATCTAACTAAAAATGATTACGCGTTTTGCGACTTATCAGACAACGAGCTCGCTAAATTGCACGTACGGTATATGGTTGGTGGTAAAGCACCTGAAAAACTGCATGAACGGTTGTTACGTTTTGAGTTTCCCGAATATCCCGGTGCATTAGCGCGTTTTTTAGATACACTTGGTAACGATTGGAATATCACGTTATTTCATTATCGGAGTCAAGGTGGCTCAATGGGCTATGTTTTAGCTGGCTTTGCTATTGAGCCTGAGCAGTTTGAGACCTTTAACGAGCATCTAAATGACTTAGGTTATAGCGTGCAAGATGAAACGCATAACCCGTGTTTTACACAATTTTTAACGACGCAATCTCTCTCAGACAAAACCGCAAAGCTCGCTTCAGTTTAACAGCGACTCAACAGTAAGCCCCTTACAAGGGGGCTTGCTTTATCATTTGTTTTACATATAGTTACAGGTAACCACTATATTTTTGAGGAAACTTGGTTGCTACTTAAAGGATTAATACTTGGATTGTGTTGTTTTTGTTGCCAAATCGCGGCGCAAGAATCGGTCACTTTACAATTAAAATGGACACATCAGTTTCAGTTTGCTGGTTACTACATGGCCAAAGAAAAAGGGTTTTATAAAGATGTGGGTCTTGATGTAACCATAAAGCCCGCAGATCTAACAATACCTGATGCGTTTAGTGCTGTGGCTAATGGCAAAGCAGAGTTTGGTGTAGGTCACTCGGGTATTTTAAAAGAACGTATAAACGGCCAACCTTTCGTAGCAATGGCGCCTATCTTGCAATATTCACCTTATTGTTGGATGGTAAAAGACACTTCTGATATTTTTCATCCTCGTGATTTTGTAAATAAGCGCATTAGTAAAGTGAGCCACAACGATAGCAATGAGTTAATGGCTATGCTTACTCGCAGCGGAGTAAATACGCGCTTGCTTAGCGTATATAACGGTGACAACCCAAGCCAAGCCTGGATTGAAAATAGGCTTGATGCAATGCAAGTTTATTTATCTACTGAGCCCTACAATATGACTCAGAGAGGTATATCACATCGCCTAATATGTCCTCAGCGTTACGGCATAGACGTCTATGCAGATATCTTATACACCACCAGGAAAATGTTAAACACATCCCCAGAAACGGTCGAAAGATTTTATCAAGCCAGCCTAAAGGGGTGGCGCTACGCAATGATGAATATGGACGAGGCCATTGCGGTAACCCAAATACTTTACGCACCTAACAAAAGTTTCCATGAATTAGCATACGAGGCTGAAATGCTAAAAGAGTATATTATGCCAGCAACAACCAGTTTGGGGCATATGTCTATTCCAAAGTGGCGCCTAATTGCAGACTTGTACGGTATTCACCAAACTGAGTTTGACAAGGTTAAAGCCAGTTTTATTTATAAATATCAGCGGCCGGAACAAATGGAGCTATCATGGATGTTAATTGCAGCGATGATTGTGAGTGTTATTTCTATACCTCTGTATTTGCGTTTAATGTTTAGTAAAAAAATAACCGTTTAATGGCTGTTAATGTTACTGATACAATTGGTCGCCTTTTAATAAATTAAGCTGTTATGACGTTAGCCGAGCAATTTACTTCACTTGATTCTATTTTAAAGCGGACTCGCGCCTATTGGCAGTGCACCGCTTTTGACTTTGATGCGATCCCTTGGCCTGAACTGCAAGGCATATTAAACAGCCTAACCGATGAGCAAGTAGCGACACTTGATACCAAGCAGAATGAATTAATAGATTTTTTTAATCCGCATATTAAGTTACTTGATGAATTACAGCTATTATGTGAATTACCTCAAGCAGATACCCGCCGATATGATTACCCTTTTTGGATTAGTAATGGCATAAAAGGGCGTAAGTTCGAACAACTTCAAGACTTTGTGTCTGCGTTGCCAAACACAAAATTACCGGTATTAGAATGGTGTGCGGGTAAAGGGCATTTAGGTCGCATGCTGGCATTCAACGGTGCTACACATATTAATAGCCTTGAGCTGCAGGCAAATTTATGCGAACAGGGTCAAAAAAGCGCAAAGCAACAAGGCTTGGCGATGCAATTTAGCCAAGTAGATGTATTACATGATGACACTACATTATTCTTTAATACTGATATGCATGCTGTGGCGCTTCATGCATGCGGCGCTTTACATCAAGCTATGATACACAAAGCAATAGCTGCAAACGTAAAGCAAATTAGCTTCTCACCTTGTTGCTATCATTTATTCACACCGAACGATTACTTGCCAATGAGCGAGCTTGCCAAGCAAAGTCAGCTTAGGTTAACTCACCGTGATTTAAAACTGGCTCTGCAAGAAACAGTAACAGCACCATCTCGAGTTGATAAAATACGAAAAACAGAACTTGAGTGGCGATTGGGCTTTGATGCGCTGAGGAGGTCAATTACCAATGAGCCATACTACGTTAGTGTCCCCTCAGTTAATAAGGCGGTGTTCTCAGGTTCATTTAAATCATTTTGTGAGTGGGCGGGGGATAAAAAAGCATTAAAAATACCGCAAGGCATTGATTATGTTTGTTTTTTATCTGAGGGCGTCGCTCGAAAAAAGGTGACTGACAGAATTGAACTGGTTCGACATGTGTTCAGAAGAGCAATTGAGGTTTGGCTTGTGCTCGATCGTGCTTTATATTTGCAACAGCATGGCTATCAAGTAAGTATTAAAACCTTTTGTGAAAAGCAGTTAACGCCTCGGAATATTTTAATTCTTGCCAATAATAACCCTTCCACCCAATAAATAGTCGTTTTGGCTTAATAAGAGATGCAATGAGAAAATTAAAAAATTTGTTCGATAATAATAAAAATTGGGCTGCGCGGACAAGCGAAGCGAACCCAGAGTTTTTTAAAATTTTGTCTATGCAGCAAAACCCAGAGTACTTATGGATTGGTTGTTCAGACTCTCGTGTACCAGCTAATCAAATAGTTGATTTATTACCGGGTGAGCTATTTGTACACCGCAATGTCGCCAATGTAGTTGTACATACTGACCACAATTGCTTATCAGTGATGCAATACGCAGTCGAAGTTTTAAAAGTTAAACACATTATGGTCGTTGGCCATTATGGGTGTGGTGGTGTTCAAGCGGTCCTGAACGATGCAAAGTTTGGCTTTATTGATAATTGGCTTCGTCATGTTGGCGATGTAAAAGAAAAGCACATAGAGCAACTCAACAGTATAAATGAAGAACAGCGATTAAGCCGCTTGATAGAACTTAACGTAATAGAGCAAGTTCGTAATGTATGTCGAACCAATATTGTGCAAGATGCATGGGAGCGAGGCCAAGACTTAACGATTCATGGATGGGTTTATGGTTTAGAAAACGGCCATTTACATGACTTAGAAGCGGTTGTAACGTGTGCAGAGGAAGAGTCAGACAGTTACAAACGTGCAATACAACATGTATTTAAAAAAGCAGGTTGTGAGTAAATAAATGACGAAAACGGCGGTTGTTATTGGCGCAACAGGTTTAGTAGGATCTGAGCTTTTGACGGCATTACTCAGCTGTGCTGAGTATAGTAAAGTTGTTGCTATAACACGCCGAGCGTTACCACTTTCCGATAAAAAGTTAACTAACCATATTATTGATTTTGAAAAGCTGACTCAATACAGTGAGTTATTTAAAGGTGATGTGTTTTTTTCATGTTTAGGTACGACACTTAAACAAGCAGGCTCTGTTGAGGCACAGCGTAAAGTCGACTTTGATTATCAATTTATTGCCGCGCAACTTGCTTCATGTAATGGTATGAAACACTATTGCTTAGTGTCATCAAGTGGTGCAAATGCAAACAGCAGCAGTGCTTATTTAAAAATGAAGGGGCAGTTAGAGCAAGCGGTTATGCCTTTGGCGTTTAATAAAACGAGTGTTTTTCAACCGTCACTGTTATTAGGGGCGCGGGATCACTTTAGGCTAGCTGAAAAAATAGGCAGTGTTATTTTACCATTGCTTACAAAAGTTGGCGTTTTAAAGCGTTATAAACCCATAACAGGCAAGCAAGTTGCTGTAAAAATGTTATTGGTGAGTTTAAAGCAAGAAGAGGCGCATAAATATTATGTGCTTGATGAGCTATTTGAATAGATATTAATTTCATGTATAAACAATAATGTAAAAAAAGCAGCTCAGGCTGCTTTTTTATGCGTTAAATTAATTATTCAACGTCTGTTTTTTCGCTTAGTTGCTGTTCAAGAACTGCCACTTTAGCTTCTAGCTCAGTTAGTTTTTCGCGTGTACGGATAAGTACTTGGCTTTGAATATCAAATTCTTCTCGGCTAACAAAGTCCATCTCAGCAAGCTTGTTTTGTAAAACTTGCTTTGTTTTACCTTCTAGCGTGTCTGCTAAATTTTTTACACCTTGTGGCATATTACTCGTAATTTGCTTAGCAATTTCTTCTAGTTTTGCTGGGTTGATCATAATTGTCCCTTCGGCATTGCCTAAAATGATAATAACTAATATTACCTTATACCCACTCCATTTAACACATGATCATGTTTGCGTAATTAATTATGGCAATCGCTATGCCTGTAGTAATGGTTACGTTAAAATTGCGCGTCTTTTAAATCATTCTGGTCGTTATGAAACTTAATCCAAAACAAGATGAAGCGGTAAAATATATAAGTGGCCCATGCTTAGTTCTTGCTGGCGCTGGCTCTGGAAAAACCCGCGTTATTACAAATAAAATTGCTTATTTGGTACAAAAGTGCGAGTACAAAGCACGTAATATTGCGGCTGTTACCTTTACTAATAAAGCGGCTAAAGAAATGCGTGAGCGCGTATTACAAACGCTTGGTAAGCAAGAGGCTAAAGGGTTATGGGTATCGACGTTTCATACACTGGGTTTAGAAATAATAAAAAAAGAATTGAGTACACTCGGCTTTAAACCTGGTTTTTCGTTATTTGACGATCAAGATACTAATCAGCTGTTATCGGAACTCACCGAAGATGAATTAAAAAAAGACAAAGATTTACTTAAGCTACTAAAAATGGAAATTGGTAGCTGGAAAAACGAGTTAGTGCTGCCAGAGCAAGCAATACGTGAAGCGCGTGACGCGCAAAAAGCGTTATTTGCACAGCTTTATGCCCGTTATCAAACCCAATTGCGTGCCTATAATGCATTAGATTTTGACGATCTGATTATGATCCCCACATTACTACTTACTAGTAACGCAACATCTCGTGAGCGATGGCAGCAACGCTTTAAATACTTGCTGGTGGATGAATACCAAGATACCAATACTAGCCAGTATCAGCTTGTAAAGCTACTCGTGGGCGAGAGAGCGCGTTTTACTGTGGTGGGCGATGATGATCAATCTATTTACTCTTGGCGTGGTGCGCGTCCGCAAAATCTTGTTCTTTTAAGTAAAGATTACCCCGGACTTAGGCTTATAAAGCTTGAACAAAACTACCGAAGTGCACAGCGAATACTTAAATCTGCCAATATACTCATTGCCAATAACCCGCACGATATAGAAAAAAAGCTATTTAGTGAGTTAGGTTATGGTGAGCCGATAAAAGTGATTGGTTGTCGCGACGAAGAGCATGAGTCAGAGCGTGTAGTTGCTGAAATTATTTCGCATAAATTTATGAAGCGCACAAGCTACAAAGATTACGCTATTTTGTATCGTGGAAATCACCAAGCACGCGGCTTTGAAAAGTCATTAATGAGCAACCGTATCCCTTATAAAATAAGTGGCGGCATGTCGTTTTTCGCGCGTTCAGAAATTAAAGACATAATGGCGTACTTGCGCTTACTCGTGAATCAAGATGATGACAATGCTTTTTTAAGAATTGTGAATACCCCTCGTCGTGAAATAGGTACGGTCACGCTTGAAAAGCTTGGCACCTTAGCTAATGAAAAACATCAAAGTTTGTTTGCTACCTGTTTTGATAACGACCTAGGCTACAGATTAAAAGGGCGAGGTTTTAACGCTTTAGCTGGGTTTGCTCGATGGATTGTCGAATTGTCAGACAACGCGGTACGCAGTGATACGTTAGAGGCGGTGAAAGATTTAGTGCGTAATATTAATTACGAAGCTTACCTTTACGAAACATCGCCTAGTGCTAAAGCAGCCGAAATGAGAATGAAAAATGTCTCTGAATTGTATCGTTGGATCACAGACATGCTAACTGGAGACGCTGATAACGAGCCGATGACGCTTGCCGAAGTGGTTAGTAAACTGACACTGCGCGATATGTTAGAGCGTAATGAGGAAGAAGATGAATCCGATGCTGTTCAGTTACTTACATTGCATGCCTCTAAAGGTTTAGAGTATCCGTATGTGTTTATGGTTGGTATGGAAGAGGGGTTGCTACCTCACCAGGTTAGTATTGACGAGGATAACGTAGACGAAGAGCGTCGACTCGCTTACGTTGGTATTACTCGTGCGCAGCAAGAGTTAACACTTACATACGCAAAGATACGCCGTCAGTTTGGTGAAACCTCTGAAACAGAGTTAAGTCGATTTGTGCAAGAGTTGCCGCAAGATGATTTGGCATTTGAAAACAAAAAAGCGCCAAGTTCTCAGGCAGAGCGAATGGAAAAAGGGCAGGCCAGAGTCGCAAATTTACGAGCTATGTTTAAAAAACCTGAGTGAAATCAGGCTTTTTTATAACCAAAGCTGGGCTTAAACTGATTGACTGACGTGTTCTGGCTGTGACTCAGGGCAAGCTAATGTGTGTTGTTTACCAACAAAAAATGACAAACCATGTTTATCTAATAAAGCTCTAAAATTAAGTATAGAAGGCCCTTTCGCTATTACCTTTATTTTTTTGAGCTTAGTGATAGGAAGCACACCTTGCAGTTGCAGATCGTAGCTTTCTTGCTGCAGTATACGTTTACTGAAGGTGGAGCTAAGTAGTAGATAGTCAAAGTTAACATCGGTTAATAAATTCAGTTCACATCTGTCTTTAGCAAAATTATTTAGGCCGACTGAGTACCCTAACAACGATAATTGCTTAAGGTTTTCTAGCTGGGTAGCACATGCATGGCGAATCTCTTGCTCATCAAAAAGTAAACAAAGCTGGCTTGGGCCACGTTGTTTGTTTAATACATCAATAAATAAAGTAAATTCGTGTTTTTCGAGTAATAAGGCAGAGCAGGGTACTAGTGCCATTGCCACATTGGCGTTTATGGCCTGCGCATAAGCACACTCTAGCAGTTGTAACTCGACTTTGAGGTGCTGCTCTTTGTCGGTGGCAAATTTTTTCAAAACCTCAAAACTGGTAAACCCTAAAATAGGGTGTTCACCAAATGCTTCAAATAGCGATTCAGATTGTTGTTGCTCATTTAAAGTAATAATTTCTGAGCTTCTAAAACTCATCGGCATTACATCAAGATGATGCAATGCTTTTTGCCCTACATCAGCAATCGATTGAGTGAGTAGCGGATGAAATAACTCGTAACGATTTTTCCCTGAATTTTTTGCATGGTACATTGCGGCATCGGCATCACGAATAATTTCATCTGTGTGTTTATAGCTTTGTTTAGAGTAATTTATACCAATGCTCGCACCGCTTTGCAGTAAAGTACCTTTAATATTAAAAGGCTTTTTCATTAAATCGATAATGCGATTAGCCACATCTTCGGCTTGTTGTGGTTCGGTTAAATGCGTTAGTAAAATAACGAATTCATCTCCACCCAAACGGGCTAATAAATCGTGCTCACGAATACATTGTGAAAAAAGTTCACTCACATTAATTAAGAACTGATCGCCAGCCTGATGGCCGAGTTGGTCGTTAATATCTTTAAACTTATCCAAGTCGATAAATAGCACAGCAAAGTGGCGGTCTGGGAAACGTTGAAAGTGCTGAAGTGTTTTTTCTAACTGAGTTAAAAATAAACTACGGTTTGGCAAGCTTGTTAACGAGTCGTGATGAGCGTCGTGATAAAGCTGTTGCTCTATTTTTTTACGTTCTTCAATTTGCATTTGCAAATGCATATTGGTTTGTTGCAGTTCTTTTGTTTTTTCGTTTACTCTAAACTCAAGCTCTTGATGGCTTTTTGCAATGGCCTGATTAGCTAGTTTAGTTTGCAAAACAGCCGCTATTTGGTGCGATACAAAGGTAATTAATTCGTTATCGTCTTGACTGAAAATATGCTTATTATTATATGCCTGGCACACAATAAGACCAATAACACCCTGCGATGTTTTTAAAGGTGCGCCTAGCCAGCTTGTGGCTTTTTGTTTGTTAGGAACGGGGGCTGAACGTTGTACTACGCCACTGTTTAATAGCGCTTGTGCCTTATCAGGATTTATAAGCTGCGTTTCTTCTGTGCTTATAACTAATTCGCTATAGCCTTTGGCAAATTGACGGGGCTCAGTGTTTTCTTTGTATTCGTCAACACAGTAAGGGAATGTTATCCAACCTGAGTCTCTATCATATAAAGCAATATAGAGGTTTTCTGCGTAGGTAATTGTTTTTATTATGTCATGTATTTTAACGTAAGCGTCATCAAGGTTTTTAGCTTGGGTAGCAATTTCAGATACTTTAAATAAAATTTGCTGACGTTGAAGTGCACGTTTGCGATTGGCAACTTCAAGATTAAGAGCATCGTTACTTTGAGTGAGTGCGCGTGTACGAATTTTTACTTCTGACTCTAAATACTCACGTTTTTTTACACGCTCTATTGCCGTCGCTAAATAAAGCGACATAACTTCAAGAAGTTGTATTTGCTGAGAGTTATAACTTTGATTTACATCATAGCTTTGCGCGGCTAACACACCAATAATATTTTTTTCTTGGTACACAGGTACCCCCACCCAATGCTCAGCGGGTGTCCCTAAAGCTTTGAATAAACCATCAGCGGCTGCGTCTTGCATTTGTTGTTTTGTAAAGTAAGTGGTTTTACCTTCTTTAAAAACGTAACCGGTGGCGCCTTCATCAAAGCTATTAGAGTGATTTAGTGGTACTGCAATGCCATCTTTTTCGTCTGAAAAATAAGAAAGCTCTAACGATTGGCATTGTTGGTTTTGTAAAACAACATAAAAGCTTTTACTAGGCACATACTTTTGTAAAATATCGTGTATAGCGGGATATAATAAGGTTAGCTCTGCAACGGTGCTCGCGCGCTCAGATAATTGGATAAGCGCATTTTGCAAATGGTGTGATTGCTTGTACTTTTCGAGTAGCGTTTTGAGGCGTTTATTTTGGTACGCTAATTTACTCAATGCAGGGAGTTTATCTTCCAATGATGTAACCGATATTATTATTGTATAGTTATTAGACTTATACTTTCACTTTTAGTGCTTAGCGTCAAGCTGATATTCCAATAAAAATAATGGTTAAAGCCGTATTTTAGGTATAAAAAAAGGCTTAACAAGTTAAGCCTTTTTTTATGTACAACGGATAATTATTCTGCTGTCATGAAATCGATTGCTGCGCTTATTTCATCGTCAGAACAATCCATACATGTGCCTTTAGCAGGCATTGCATTAAAGCCGTTAATAGCATGCTCAAGTAGTGTATCTTTGCCTTTGGCAATACGCGGTGCCCAATCGTCTGCAGATTTAGGTGCTCCTAAAGCTCCTGTACCATGACATGCAAAGCACGCAGCCTGATAAACTTGCTCGCCAGAACGAGGCCCTGTAGGCGCAGCAGCTACTGCAGCTTTATCACCTTCAAGGTATACAGCACCAACGGGTGCGAGACGTTTTTTGATTGCATCTTCAGTCATAGAGTTATCATATGGCTGTGCGTATGCTGTAGTTGCTAACACTAATAATGCTAATGCTGTTAATTTTTTCATTTTGCCTTGCTCACTTCGATTTGAACGTGATCAATCACGATATAGATGACGGAAATTACGCCGATTATAACTCTCTGAGGCAATTTATAAAATGCTAAGAGGTATTTTTATTACTAAAAACTGACTACTTTTTGCGTTAGCTCAATAAATACCAGTGGCTTAGCGCAATTTTATTACCCATTGAGCTTGTTCAAATAGTAAGTAAATGCCCATCACGACTATAGTCAGTTTATTTCTAATACGCGATTAACGAGCTTAGCGATCCCGGCATCGGCTTCAATAATTGATTGAGCAAGCATATAAGCAGGTGTAGTCACAATTTTATTGTGCTGGTCAATCACAACGTCATCAACGTCACAGTTTAAATGTGTTGCGCCAAGCGAAGTGAGTGCGGCAGCCGTGTCATTATCATTGCCAATAGTGAGCTTTGCATTATCGTAAATAAATGGAATTAACGCAGGCGCAATACACATATAGCCAGCTGGTTTATTAGCAGTAGCGAATTTTTTACACGCGTTTAATACGTCACTATTAATAGTCGCTTGCGCACCTTTTACAGCAAAGTCACACAAGTTTTTTGCAGCGCCAAAACCACCTGGAACTATTAACGCATCAAACTCATCAATATTGAGGTGGTTAAGCGCTTTTATATCGCCTCGGGCAATACGTGCGGCCTCAACTAATACGTTGCGTTTTTCACTCATTTCCTCACCCGTTAGGTGATTAATAGTGTGAAGTTGCTCTACATCTGGAGCAAAACACTGGTAGGTTGCGCCGTTTTTAGCTATGTGTAAAAGCGTTAAAATAGCTTCATTAATTTCAGCACCATCGTAAACACCATTTCCAGCTAATAACACTGCTACTTTTTTCATGCTTTTGTGCTCCTTGATTAAATTTATTCAGCCTATAGTTTGAAGTTTAACACGAGTTAAATTGTCTCTTTAAATTAATTTTTGTGTGAAAATTATCCGCGAAGTAAGTTGCAATGCGGTATATGCCATTTCACAATTAACACCAATAAAAAAAAGTATAAAGGATCGCTATGATCTTCGATCCATTATGCTAGAATACTCCTCCGGTTATTTAAATGGACGAGAATAACTAAAGTAGGTGATGGCATCAGCAGCCATAAAAAACCTTTTTCCACATTGGTTTAAAAATAATAAAAAAAGAACTTCGTATTATCTTTTTTAAATTAAAACATATAGTTAATTATTTTTCTAGGCGTTTAAATATGCTTTGGGAGAATTGTTTGTGTCTGTTATCTACATACTTATCCACAGCTTGCTCTTATTTAAATAAAATACCTATCATTAATTGATAGTCGTTTTATTTTAACCCTTGTGGCATGCTTACAATTATCATAATTTTTAGCATTTAGGATCCAATTTCACCATGGCTCAGATCCCCGAAAACCCACTTATTTTAGTTGATGGTTCGTCGTATTTATTCCGTGCTTATCATTCTCCTCCGCATCTAACTAATTCTAAGGGTGAGGCTACGGGCGCTATTTATGGCGTTATTAATATGCTTAAAAGCCTGATCAGACAATATGATCCTTCGCATATGGTGGTTGTGTTTGACGCGAAAGGTAAAACATTCCGTAATGACATGTACAGCGAATACAAGGCTAATCGTCCTCCTATGCCTGACGATTTACGCACGCAAATAGCACCTATTCACAGTATTATTAAAGCAATGGGTTTTCCGCTTATTAGTATTGAAGGGGTTGAAGCCGACGATGTCATTGGGACCTTTGCGCGAATTGCATCTGAACAAAAACGCCATGTACTGGTTTCGACCGGTGATAAAGACATGGCTCAGCTTGTGAATGAGCATGTGACACTTATTAATACCATGACTGACAGTATTTCAGATCCTGACACTGTGGTTGAAAAGTTTGGTGTTGGTCCTGAACTGATCATTGATTACCTGGCTCTTATGGGCGATAAAGTTGATAACATTCCAGGCGTTGAAGGCTGTGGCCCCAAAACAGCCGTAAAATGGTTGCAAAAATATGGATCTCTGCAAGGTGTAATGGATAACGCAGGCGAAATTAAAGGCAAAATTGGTGAAAAATTAGCAAATGCATTAGATCATTTACCTTTAAGTTATGAGTTGGCGACCATTAAGTGTGACGTTGAGGTTGAATCAGATCTTGATACGTTTAAATTACAAGAGCCAAATAAAGACGAGTTAATTGCATTATATGGTGAATGCGAATTTCGTCGTTGGTTAGCTGAGCTGCTAGATAACCCAAGTGATGCAAAAACCCATTTAGCGGTTCCATCTGATGAGACAGAATTACCAAAAGTTGAAGAGGCTCATTACGAGACTATTTTAACAGAGGCGCAGTTTGATACGCTAATAGAGCAGCTCAATAGCGCTGAGCTTTTTGCATTTGATACAGAAACAACTAGCCTCGATTACATGCAAGCTCAACTAGTAGGTATGAGCTTTAGCGTTAAAGCAGGCGAGGCGGCATATTTACCGGTCGCGCACGATTATCCTGATGCACCAGAACAACTAAGCCTTGAATTTGTGATGCAAAAGCTTGGACCAATTTTAGCTGACCCTAATAAAGCAAAAGTAGGACAGAATCTTAAATACGACAAAAGCGTATTAGCCAATGCTGGCTATGAACTTAATGGTATTAAATTTGACACTATGCTTGAGTCTTATGTTTTTAACAGTGTAGGTACGCGTCATGATATGGATTCGTTGGCACTAAAATACCTAGGCCATAAAAATATTAGCTTTGAAGATATTGCAGGCAAGGGTAAAAAGCAGCTAACGTTTAATCAAATTGAACTCGAAAAAGCAGCGCCTTATGCAGCTGAAGACGCAGACATAACACTTCGCTTACACGAAGTACTATGGCCTAAAATTGAGGCGGATGAAAAGCTTAAATCAGTATTTGAAGATATTGAAATGCCATTGGTAAGCGTCATTTCAGATATTGAGCGCACAGGGGTTGCGATTGATAGCAACATGCTTGGCGCGCATAGCCAACGCTTAGGTGAGCGCTTAATTGAACTTGAAAAAGAGGCGTTTGAAATTGCAGGTGAACCTTTCAATTTGAGTTCACCAAAACAGTTACAAGTATTATTGTTTGAAAAGCTAGAGCTGCCAATAATTAAAAAAACGCCTAAAGGTGCACCTTCAACAGCTGAAGAAGTACTTCAAGAGCTCGCTCATGATTATCCGTTACCTAAAGTGATAATTGAGCACCGTGGTTTATCAAAACTTAAATCAACATATACCGATAAACTACCCCTTATGGTTAATGAAAAAACGCAACGTGTGCATACGTCATATCATCAGGCTGTAACAGCGACAGGGCGTTTAAGTTCTACCGATCCTAACCTGCAAAATATTCCAATTCGTTCAGAAGAAGGTCGCCGTATTCGAGAAGCCTTTATTGCAGCCGATGGGTATAAGATAGTTGCAGCAGATTATAGCCAAATTGAACTGCGTATAATGGCGCATCTTTCACAAGATAAAGGTTTACTTAATGCTTTTGCGAATGGCCTAGATGTTCATAGTGCGACCGCCGCAGAAGTGTTTGGTGTTGATTTAGATGACGTAACAACAGATATGCGCCGTAAAGCAAAAGCCGTAAACTTTGGTCTTATTTATGGTATGTCGGCTTTTGGTTTAGCCCGTCAGTTAGATGTTCCACGCCATGAAGCTCAACATTATATTGATAAATACTTTGAACGCTTTCCTGGCGTATTAGAGTACATGGAAACAACACGCGAAAAAGCAGCAGAAAATGGTTATGTTGAAACAATATTTGGACGTCGACTACATTTACCTGAAATAAATGCGCGTAACGGAGCCCGTCGTAAAGGTGCAGAGCGCGCAGCTATTAATGCGCCAATGCAAGGCACCGCTGCTGATATAATTAAAAAGGCCATGTTAAGTGTTAATCAGTGGGTGTATGAGCAAGCTCCAAATACTGTTAAGTTACTCATGCAAGTGCATGATGAATTGGTATTTGAAATCAAAACTGATTGTGCAGAGACTTATACTGCTAAAATTTGTGAGCTAATGTCACAAGCTGCTTCACTCGATGTACCGCTAATAGTAGAGGCTGACGAAGGTGAAAATTGGGAACAAGCCCACTAAATTCTATAAACAATAAAAGCGCCGATAGGCGCTTTTTTTATGTGTATTAAAAATATGAGTAACTTATTCTTCAATTTTTTATAAACAGAATTTAGTTAAAAATAGGTTAAAATAGGTAATTATTTATGCTAAATGGTTACATGTTCGTCAATTCTAACTATTAATGCAGAATATGATTGTATTTTTATGCGTGCTTTTGTTAAAGTCCCGCCCGTCCTACTCTGTAGGACATCCTGTTGATGATGCGTCTGTAAAGATGCAACAAATTGTTAGCAACTCCCCAGCTTGCTATATCGGCCTAATAACCTTTTATTAGGCCGTTTTTTATTATGCGCTTTTCAGTTTTCTTGCTTCATTCTAATGTGATCATTCTTATGCTCAAATGTCGTAGTTATATCGGGTATTAATTGCGATATTGTAATCTCATGTTTTAGTATGGTTTAAGCTATTTCTAAATGATAGTATCCAATGAGATTTCTCTTGATTTATATATTTAAAGGAGTGCGTTATGTTTAAAGCGTTAGCTATTACAGGCCTTTCGTTATCAAGTTTATTTATGTCTAATTTTACCTGTGCCAATTGGCAGTTAGACAACGATAAAAGCCAGATAAGCTTTGTTTCTATAAAAAAAGACACCATTGCTGAAGCTCATCACTTCACTGCGATCGAAGGCAAGCTTAGCGATGAGGGTGAGTTTAATATTCATATAGATTTAGCATCGGCAGAAACGTTTATACCTATCCGTAATCAACGGCTTACAAGCCTGTTATTTGAAGTAAATACTTTCCCAAAGGCCGTGCTAACAGCTAAGTTGAAACCGTCGTTATCAACAATTAAAAAACCGGGCAGCTACGTGCTAAAAGGAATTAGTGCTGAGCTTGATTTTCATGGCAACAAAAAATCACTCGTAATTGATGTGCTCGTAAATAGCAATAAAAGTGGTGATTTGACGCTGGCTTCATTTACGCCAGTTATTATAAATAGTGGCGACTTTGGTGTGACAGAGGGAGTTAAGCAATTACAAGAACTTGCTGGGTTACCTTCTATTGCAACCGCTATCCCCGTTACATTTGCATTAACACTTAAAAAACAGTGATTTCGCTTAATGAGCTCAGTAAACAGTTAAGTGAGCCGAGTAAGCCCTTTGATAGCTGGCAACCCTCGCATTGTGGTGAGTTGCCAATAGTTATTAACGACCAAGGTGAGTGGTTTTACGGTGGTAGTAAAATAACAAGGGCGGCTATGGTTAAGTTGTTTGCTTCTGTGTTGTGCAAAGAAGATGAATATTTTTATTTAAAAACACCTATCGAAAAAATTAAAATTACAGTAGTAGATGCGCCATTTATTATTGTTGACTGGTTTTTAGAACAGACATCTGAAGGCGAGGCATTATGTTGTATTGATAATTTAGCCAGGCAGTGGGTTGTTAGTCAGCAGCAGCCTATGCAGGTAAAAAGTTATAAAGGCGCTAAAGTGCCTTATTTAATTTTACCTTTTGGCTGTAGTGCACGCATTTCAAGAAGTGTATTTTATCAGTGGGCTGAAAAAGCCGAGTCTGATGAGCTCGGCTATTTTATTCGATCTTCGGGTGAGGCGTTTTACTTAACTTAGCTTGCAGTACGGGTGTCTGAACTACTTTCGTCAGATGCTTTGTCTGCTGGCGGTACTGCGATCACGGGGCCTAAAAACCACTCGTCTAGTTTTTTCGCAACTTCTGGTAATCCAGTGCCTTTTAAAGATGAAAAAGCATGAACAGTAATATCGCCATCAAGTGCGCTTAGTTCACGTCGTACCTGAAGTACTTGGGCTTTGCGCGCACCTTGTTTTAGTTTGTCTGCTTTAGTCAATAAGGCTAATACAGGAATCTCACTGCCTATTGCCCAGTTAATTAAGTCTCGGTCTAAATCTTTTAACGGATGACGAATATCCATTAAAACAACAATCCCTTTTAAGCTTTGGCGCTTTTGAAGATATTCACCTAGTGACTTTTGCCACTTTTTTTTCATTTCAATTGGTACTTTAGCAAAGCCGTAACCGGGTAAATCTATTAGCCGCATGTTATCAACGTCGGCTAACTCAAACGTATTAATTAATTGAGTTCGGCCAGGGGTTTTACTTGTACGTGCTAATTTTTGATCGGTTAATGCATTTAGCGCACTTGATTTACCTGCATTAGAACGACCCGCAAACGCAACTTCAATTCCCGTATCAGCAGGTAATTTAGTGATGTCTGGAGCGCTTGTAACGAAAGACGCGGTATTATATTTGATACGAGATTTGAGCACAGGCTCTCCTAAAACTTTAAAAGTAACGTTAAGTAAACCAAATTTACTTAGGGTGCGTATTTTATACTATAAAGTATGTATTAAAAAGCGTATTTGAGTACCTAAAAGCACTGGCTGTGGTACATTTAAAGCTTATTAAAGCTTCACCTTAGTCAAAACCCTGTAAATTATAAGCTTAATATGTGTAGAAAACGTGCCAGAGAATTTATTATCGTGTAGAATATATGTATTGCAACATCATGATTGTAGATGATACAGGGTCGGGAACAGAGAATTCACCATGAAAAAAATAGCACTATCTTTAACAATACTGCTTGGTGCGTTGTCAGCAAGCAACGCAACAGCATTTGATGGCGATGTAAACGCAGGTAAACAAAAATCAGCAACGTGTGCGGCATGTCACGGCCCAGACGGCAATGCGCCGGTTAATATTTACCCTAAAATTGCAGGCCAACACCCAGATTATATCCTCAAGCAATTGCAGGAATTTAAACTAGGTATGACTTCAGGCGGAAAAGAGGGCCGTATGGATCCTGTTATGAGCGCAATGGCAATGCCATTAAGCGAACAAGACATGAAAGATCTGTCAGCTTATTTTTCGTCATTAAACATGTCAGAAGGTTCAACACCTAAAGACGTCGTTGAAGTAGGCGCAATGCTTTACAAAGCGGGTGATGCAGAGCGAGGAATTCCTTCATGTGCTTCATGTCATGGTCCTCGTGGTAACGGTTCATCGTTAGCTAAGTTCCCAAAAGTATCTTTTCAGCATCCAGAGTACATCAAGTCTCAGCTTGAAAAGTTTCGTAATGGTACTCGTAATAATGACCTTAACGGTATGATGGGTGACATAGCTAAAAAGCTAACAGACAAAGACATTGAAGTGCTTTCTAAGTACTTAGGTGGTTTACACTAAAGTCGTATTTATCTAAATTTAGATACCAACTACAATGTATTATTGAAAAAAAGCAACCTCGGTTGCTTTTTTTGTGTCTGAAATTGGCGATATTGTCTTTTACTTTGTGAGACATTGACCATGCCAATGTATGGTAAAAGTCTTATTTTAAACGTCTTTTTTTTGTTAAGTTATTGTTATTTAAATAGGCTTTTATTTGAACATAGGTGCAATGTAAGAAAAAAGATATAAACCAGTTGTAACAAAATTATTAACGAGTAAATTAACACCTGTCGCAAAAACAATAAAAAAATGGAAACAGCTATAAGGACAGTAGCGCGGCACGACTACATAGCACAATGATAGTGTTACTAAAGGAAATACTACAAAAGTGTCAGGATGACCGAAAATAATAAAATAACTCATGGAAGTTTAATAATAAAAACAAAATGGAATGAAACAAGGAACGTAAAAATAATAACAATACGGACTGATAATAATAAAAATAACAAAGACTAAAAAGTCGAAGGGAGAAGTGTCCATTCAATGGCGCTCAGATTAGTAGGCGGTAGAGATGTTTTCTCTACCGCCTTTTTATTTGTCCTGTTACAATACCCACCGTTTAGCAATTTGCTAGTGCGTAATTTTAAAGAGTAGCCCAACCTCTTAAGCGCAAACTGAATTCTTCTGGCTTTGCCAGCATTGCGATGCCTATTAATTTGCGCCTCGCTCAAAACCTCTTAAGTGAGATGATCAAGATATGAGTAGAAAGAAAAAGTCACGTAAAATCCCATCAAATGGACCTGTTCGCTTAAGCCAAGATAAGCTTAAAGAAATGCGTGCGTTAAAAGAGCAGCGTGTTAAAAAAACCAAAGGTGCTAAGCCTGGTTCGCGTAATGCGCCAGATTTGCTTGAAGAACAAAGCCAAGCATCTCATTCAAGTTCAAGAGATAAGCGCATTGGTAGTAAAAAGCCGGTGTCTTTAGTGCCTGTTGCTGCTGAACCAAAAGTAGAAATGAAACGTAACTTAAAACCAGCTGTTGAACTTAAGAAAGTTATTCAACCAGAGCTTTCGCCAGAGAAAGAGCTTGAAGAGCTTGAAAATGATGTGCGTTTACTCAAGCTAGTGGAGCGTCATGAAGGCGGTGAGATGCTGACTGGTAAAGATGCGAAGTACTTCAATAGCCGCATTGCTCGTCATCAGGTTCTATGTAAGTTATTGGGTCTTGAAGACGAAGATGAGTTTGATGATGAAGATGATTTTGGCGAAGAGAGTAATTCAGACTTCGACCAGTATTTATCAAATGATCTTGCCAGTGAATGGTTAGACGATGATGAAGACGAAGATAAGTAATTAAGGGTATTTAATGAGTACTGCAGTTATCGTGGCTTTATGTTTAGGCGCTATCATTATAGCTGGTTTGGCATTTTATGCGGGTCAGTTGTTATATAAGTTAAGTGCGCAAAAAAAGTTAATAGCTAAAACACAAGCTGAGCAAAAGCAAAAGCTTGCAGCGTCTCGTTTAAAGCGAAATGCTAAGCTTGCCGACAGTATTCATTTAATCGCACGTGCAATGAATGAAGAGCAGTGTGAGTTTTCAGAGGGATGTTTGCGCGTTTGGGTGCTTATGTCGCAATACGGTTTTGAAGACGAACGAGATTTAACCACACAGTATCCTGGTATTTATAAAATGTACCAAGTGGTAAAAGAAATGCCGACACACGACGCACGTAAAAAATATTCTAAAAAAGAAATTTTTAAGCAAGACACTGCGCGCTGGCGTGCAGAGGAAAGCTACAGTGATGAGATTAAGGCCGATTGCGTTAAAATTATTTCTGAGTTCAAAGCTGCCCCAGGTAGTGAAAACGTGGTATTTAATTAAAGTAGCGTAGAAAACATAAAAAAGCATACCTAGGTATGCTTTTTTTGTGCCCAAATATTATACCAATCCGCAATTATCCTTAATCACTTTACGGGGCTAAACGTGTCGTTACCTGCGTTAAAGAATTCTCTTTAGAACAACTAAATAGCGAGTTTTTTGCCTAGCTATCAACACGTTTTTCCAGCCTCAAAATAGATCGCTTAATTAAGCGAATTAGTATCATTTGATGAGTGGATTAAATCACCCGGGAAAAACGCGTTGCGTTGATTTGATTTTGTAAGTGAGCATCAAAGCACATGCAAATGATACGAATAAATAAGTTCCCCCGTGGTGTGACACGTATGTGGTTGTTTTCAATAATCACCATTTTATCGTCTATAAGTGGTTTAAGTGAAGTCAATGCGCCTGCAAAGTAGCTATCAAACTCAATATGATACTTCTTAGCAAACTCATCTATATTTAGTTCAAACTGACAAATAAGCTGCTTAATAGCATCAGCTCGAATAACATCATCATGGATTAAATGCATGCCTTTACTAAGTGCGCAGCCGCTTTGCGTTTCAATACTATGGTAGTAATGCTTCAGCTCCTTTTTATTTTGCAAAATAGCCGTGCCAATTTGTGAAATAGACGATGCACCTAACCCTAATAAATCACAATTACCATGTGTGGTATAACCTTGAAAATTTCGATGCAATTTGCCTTCATTTTGTGCGACAGCCAGCTCATTGTCTACTTTCGCGAAGTGATCCATACCAATAAACTGATAACCCGCTTTTGTCATCTGCTCTAAGGTATTTTTAAACATAGTTAGCTTATCGTGCGCATCTGGTAAGTCATGCTCTTTAATTTTGCGTTGTGCGGCAAATCGCTCTGGTAAGTGAGCATAATTAAATACCGACACACGATCAGGATTAAGCTCAATGAGTTGCTCTATTGTTTGTTTAAAGCTGTCGGGTGTTTGCAGTGGTAAGCCGTAAATCATATCGGCGTTAATTGATTTAAAGCCCAATTCACGTGCCTGAGTAATTAACTGTTTAACGTTATCTGCATCTTGAGGACGATTAACTGCAAGCTGCACGTCGTCATTAAAGTCTTGAATCCCAAACGACACTCGGTTAAAGCCTAGCATTCTTAAATCAACCAGCATATTTTCAGCAAGCGAGCGTGGGTCGACTTCAATACCGCGCTCAGTTGTGCTGGTAAAGTTAAAATGCTGTTCAAGTAGCGTAATTAAGCGCTTCATTTGTTGGGGTGTTAAAAAGGTCGGGGTACCTCCACCTAAATGCAGTTGCTCAACGCTGTAGTGCTTAAATAAAGGTGCGTGTGCGGCAATTTCTTTTGCTAAAAAGTCTATATAAGTATCGGCTTTTGATTGGTGGCGAGTGATAATTTTATTACAACCACAGTAGTAACAAAGCTGACTGCAAAATGGAATATGGATATATAAAGAAAGCGAACGAGATTGAGATGACTTTATGGCGCTGATTAAATCGTGTTTATCGTATCCTTCACTCAAAGATAAAGCGGTAGGGTAGGATGTATACCGCGGACCAGATACATTGTATTTATTAATGAGAGCTTGGTCCCATTGAGGAAGTTTTATCATCACGCACACCTGAGTTTTAAGTAGAGCCGTGATTATAAAAAAGTAACTGAGAGGGGATGTTGATCTATAACAAAAAAGGTGCCAAAGCACCTTTCAATCACAACGGATTACACTTTAATACGTGACAGTATGCGCATCTTTTAAATATTGAAAAAGCTCTTTATAGCCTTTACCTGGTTTTTCAGCTTTTACTTCTTTTGCAGCATTGCGCACTAATTGACGCATTTTTTGACGATCTAGCGAAGGAAACTGCTCAATAGTTTCGTTTATCAGGCTGTCGCCTTGTTCTATTAGGTCTGAGCGCAGTTGCTCTATTTTTTTAACCAATACTTCAGCTTGGTTATTTTTATTAAGCATTACATCGATAATAGCTTTTATATCTTCAATGTTTTCTACTGTGCGAAGCGTTTTTGCGATGTAATTTAAGTGACGGCGGTATGCATCGCTTTTATTGCTAATTTTATCAGCAACAACCATCGCTTCTTTTAAATCGTCATTTAATGGTAGGCGCTCACGCTGCTTTTTACCCATTTTGGCAATTTCAGAACCTAACTGATGAAACTCTTGCGCTTCGCGCTTGAGCTCTGTTCTTGATACGTATTCAATTTCTTCTTCAATTTCAGCAGGCTTGCCTTTTTTCTTCGCCATGGGGTGCTCTTAAATAAAAATAACTAGCACCATTATACGCGATTCTTTTAGTGATTAATATTAGCTGATGTGGTGCAGTGAGTGTGTTAGCATTTAACTATAAGAAATGCATGCATTATGCCTCTAAGGCTCAGGACTTAATTTATGAAAAGCCAACAAAACGATCCAATTTATTCTCAAATATCGCAGGTTAAAGATGCGGTAGCCGAAGTACTCGAACATGCTAAAAAATTAGGTGCTACAGCAGCTGAAGCTGCAATGTCTAGCACGTCGGGTTTATCGGTGAGTACACGAATGGGCGAAGTAGAAACCATTGAGTTTAACCAAGATGGTGGCCTGGGCATTAGTGTTTATGTTGGCAATAATAAAGGCTCTGCTTCAACGGCTGATTTAAATCCTAAAACATTGCGCACAGTAGTAGAAAAGGCCATTGATATTGCAAAGTTCACATCAGACGATCCATTTAATGGGGTTGCCGATAAAGAGCTACTTGAGTTTAATCCACAAGATCTTGATTTATACCATCCGTGGGATGTCAGCCCAGAACAAGGTATTGATCTTTGCCATACTGCCGAGCAAGCTGCTTTAAATGCTGATGAACGTATTGTAAATTCTGATGGCGCCAGTTTTTCATCGCATCAAGGGCTTCGTGTTTATGGAAACAGCCATGGTTTAATTGCTGGCTTTCCTCGCACTCGCCATAGCATCAGCACCATGGTAATTGGTAAAGATGGCGAACAAATGCAACGCGATTCAGCATACACGGTTGCCCGCGATCAAGCAGGTTTAACTGATGCTGCGGCAGTCGGGCTTGAAGCTGCATCAGAAACATTGGCTAAACTAAATAGCCAAAAATTAGGAACAATGAAAGTCCCTGTTGTATTTAGGGCTGATATTGCAAACTCATTATTTGGCCATTTAGTGTCAGCGATTGGTGGGGGCGCACTTTATCGTAAGTCGAGCTTTTTACTCGATAGTTTAGGAACACACGTATTTAGTCATTGTGTAAATATTGCTGAACGCCCACACATGTTAAAAGGGTTAGCTTCATCACCGTTTGACAGCGAAGGTGTTAAAACGGTTGATCGTGAAATAATCCAAGGTGGTGAGCTAAAAACTTATTTATTAGCAAGTTACGCCGCGCGTAAAATGAACATGACCCCTACAGGTCATGCAGGCGGAATTCATAATTGGTTAGTAGAACAAACGCATAACGATTTAAAAGCAGTGTTAAAAACAATGGGTACCGGCTTGTTAGTTACCGAGCTTATGGGGCAAGGTGTAAACACAGTAACAGGTGATTACTCTCGCGGTGCTGGCGGTTTTTGGGTTGAAAACGGAGAGATTCAATATCCCGTTAGTGAAATTACGATTGCCGGCAATTTAAAAGATATGTTTAAAGGTATTTCTGCTATTGGTGGCGACATTGAGCGCAGAGGCGGTATTCAAACTGGCTCTGTTTTAATTGAGCAAATGCAAATAGCAGGTGCTTAATACCTAATTTACGCTTACTTATGGGCACACTTATATTTACTGCAATGCCGCTAAATTTAAGTGTGTGAATAAGTACGATTTGAGATGTTTAATGGCCAAAGATAGATACGCACCAAAACCACTCACTGATATTATGGCGGGCCTAAACAATCGGTTGTCGGCTTATGCTGGTAAAAGCCAAGCTCTCGATACTCAGCAAACTTTACTTAAAGACTTTTTAGGCCCTAAATTAGGAGATAAATGTCGCGTAAGTAATTATCGCGATGGCACGTTGATGATTGAAGCGGTATCGGCCTCGATAGCGCTTAGGCTTAATTATTTAAAAATGGATATGTTATCGCATTTTAGGGCCGCAGGTATGGCTGAACTGGGGCAAATTAAAATTACAGCTAATCCTCAGGCCACTCAGCGATTAAGTACGGCAAACAAAACAGCTTCAGCCGCCGTCACTAACTCGCGTAAAATGAGCGAACAAACAGCCGATTATTTAAATGCGATTGCCGACTCAGCACCTCCTTCATTAAAAGAGAAGTTACAACGTTTGGCCTTACACGGTAAAAATAAGAGCTAATTACCAACTGCTTTATTAAGCTATTAATAGGGTAATTTAGAGTGCTCATCTCATTCAAAATACTTTGTTACATATTCTATTTCAATGTTCTCAAAATCAGGTTTATTATAGCGCTATTGCACTCAATGATAAGTGTAAGTTGATGCCCATTCCATTAAGTAAAAGCTGACTGCTATCTTGTTAAAGAGCTTAATGGAGTTGGTATGAGCAATTTATAAAATTGACTAACAAATGGATTAATTATGAATAAAGTAACAATGGCCGCTGCGAGTATTGCACTTGCGCTTGGCTTAGTAGGTTGTGGCGAAAAACAACAAGAAACTCAAGTAGCCGACACTCAAGCAGCAACAACACCAGCAGAGAAACCGTTAGAGCTAGGTATTGAATTGGCTAATATGGACAGCTCAGTTCGTCCGCAGGATGACTTTTACTATCATGTAAATGGAACTTGGTTAGCAACAACTGAAATCCCAGGTGATAAGTCTAACTATGGGTCTTTTTCGCAATTATACGATGAGTCGCAAAAAGCGATGAAAACGGCGCTTGAAAACGCAGCGGCCAATAAGTCGGCTGAAAAAGGCAGCGACGAGTATAAAATTGGCGCATTTTATAAAAGTTATATGAATAAAAATGCCCGTAATGAGCTTGGAATTACCCCGTTACAACCGTCGCTAGATAGTATTGATAGCATTGAGTCTAAATCTGACTTAGTTGGCCTTATGGCGTCTATTCAGCAGCAAGGTGGCACTTTACCGTTTGGTTGGTTTATTAACAACGATGCTAAAAATTCAAGCGAATATGCTTTGTATTTATCTCAATCTGGCTTGGGTTTACCTGATCGCGATTACTACTTAAAAGACGATGAGAAGTTTACTAAAATTCGCGCCTCTTACGAGCAATACATAACTGATGTATTGGCTAAAGCGGGTGTCAAAGAGGCTGCACAAGCAGCAGCAAGCGTACTTGCTTTTGAAAAAACCATTGCTGATGCGCAGTGGAGCCGTGTACAAAGCCGTGATGCAACTAAGTCGTATAATAAAATGACTGTAGCCGAGGCGAATAAATTAGCCGGTGAGCTTGATTTAGCTGCGTTCTTTAAAAATGCAGGTGTAAACACCGCTGATATTATTGTGCGCCAACCAAGCTTTTTAGAAGCGCTGGGTGGTATTTACCAAAACACGGACTTAGAAACGTGGAAAAACTACCTTAAGTTTCATTTTGTAAGTGGCTATGCTCAGTTGCTAAATGATGATTTAGTTGATCTTAAATTTAACTTTTATAGCACCACTTTACGTGGCGTAGAAGAGCAAGCGCCACTTTGGAAAAAAGCCGTTGATGCCTCTAATAGTGTGCTAGGTGAAATTTTAGGTAAAGTATACGTTAAAGACAACTTTCCGCCTGAAGCTAAAGCGCGTATGGAAGAGCTGGTTGATAACGTAATTAAAGGTTACAGCGTTGCAATTGAAGGTCTTGAGTGGATGGGACCTGAAACAAAAATTGCAGCACAAGAAAAACTAGACAAATTTATTCCTAAAATTGGTTACCCTGATAAGTGGAAAGACTACTCTGAACTAGAAATTAATTCAGACGAACTGGTAGGTAACTACATTCGTTACAGTCAATGGGCATATAAAGATATGATTGCCAAATTAGGCAAACCTGTTGACCGTTCAGAATGGTACATGACACCGCAAACAGTGAATGCCTACTACAACCCGGTAAACAACGAAATTGTATTCCCTGCTGCCATTTTACAACCGCCATTCTTTAATTTAGAAGCGGATGATGCTGTCAATTACGGTGCAATTGGCGCCGTGATCGGCCACGAGCTTGGCCATGGTTTTGACGACCAAGGTTCTAAATACGACGGCGATGGTAACTTGCGTAACTGGTGGACTGAAAGCGACCTTAAGCAGTTTGAAGAGCGTTCAGGTGCGTTAGTTGATCAATTTAACAAGTACAAGCCGTTTGACGATGCGAATGTAAACGGCGAGCTTACGCTTGGCGAAAATATCGGTGATTTAGGTGGGTTAACTGTAGCGTATAAAGCATATCAGCTATCATTAGGTGACACTAAAGCACCAGTTATTGATGGTTACACTGGTGATCAACGCTTCTTTATGGGGTGGTCGCAAATTTGGCGTCGTAACTACCGCGATGAAGAATTACGTAACCGCTTAATGACCGACTCGCATTCACCAAGTCATTACCGTGTAATTGGTATTTTGTCTAATATGCCAGAGTTTTACGAAGCGTTTGATGTAAAAGAAGGCGACAAAATGTATATCAAACCAGAAGACCGCGTAAAAATTTGGTAATTGATATTCTTTTTGGCTAACTTAGTAAAAACCAGCAAGTGTTTAGCTTGCTGGTTTTTTATACTAATAACATTGCTGCTATTGCATGAGGATTTTATACATCCAGCTTTCATTACTTAAAATGTTTTTATATAAAGCCAGTTGGTTTTGAGCCCGCTCTAAATTATGCTCTGCATGAGTGGTTTTAAAGTACACATCGTTATTTAAGTAATCAGTTAAAAAACGCACGCTAAGCATTAAAGGCATAATTTTAGCACCAAGCAACAAGCTTGATTGCTCTGTATTACTCATAAGAGGCTGAAGGGGAGCGAGGTAACCCTTAACGAGCGCCTCAAAAATCTCTTTTCGAATAATAACCTTGTCAATGTTCGTCGAATCCTCTGCTTCTGCAGAGCAAAATGTACGTACCATATCGCCAAAATCATACAGTAAAAAACCAGGCATGCAGGTGTCTAAATCAATAACAGCTTTCGCTTTATGGGTTTTACTGCAGTACAGCATATTATTTATTTTAGTGTCGTTGTGGCAAACGCGAACGGGTAAATGTTGAGTTATGGTTTTAAGTTCGTTCACTAAGTGCTGCTGCGATAAGCAATATTCTATGTCGTTTTTACAGCGGTTAAGCCTGCTTTTATTACTATTCGTCATTGCTGTATTTAGCTGCTCAAAGCGCATAGTCAGATTATGAAAATCATCAATAACAGTATGTAGTGTGGCTGTATCAAAGTCGTGTAAGGCGCTTGCAAAAGTACCAAAGGCTAAAGCGGCTTGATGTGCTTGCGCTGGATTTTTAACCACATCTTCACTGTAACTGTGCTCAATAAAGTTAAGTACACGATACGGCTCTTCATTAAGCATGGTTAAATATTCGTTGTTGCATGTATTGATGTGCTTAACAATATCGAGTGGATAGTTATTTTGCTGCTGCTTTGTATTCAGATGTTGCTCAATAAGTTGTGCGTTACTGACAAGTTGAGCAGGGTGTTTAAATACATGGGTGTTAAGCTTTTGCACAATAAATCGCTGATCAAAATGTGTTAGTAGCCATGTGCTGTTGATATGGCCGCTACTTATGGTACTCAACTGAGTTGATTCAGGGTTGAGTTTTAGCAGTTTACTTAACGTATTTTGTACAGTGGTATTCATTGTAACTCACTTAATCAGGCGTATCGAGATTGCAGTTTTTCAATTATTTCAGCATTAGCTGCGGGGAAGTCATAGTTAGTTAACTCACTAATATTTACCCATTCACTAGGTTGCCCTTCAGCGCCATGTGCTTGACCGCTAAAGTTACTGACAACGTGGATATCGAGTCTCACGCATTTGTCGCCATAATCGTGTTCAATTACCATGAGTTTGCTAGAGCTGTGGATAGTAATACCTACTTCTTCAATTAACTCACGTTTTAGCGCTGCAAATACACTTTCACTTGCTTCAACTTTACCACCAGGAAACTCCCATAAGCCACCTTGATGCTGCTCGTTTGCACGTTTACAGATAAATATTGCATTATTTTTTTTAATTACACCAACGGCTACATTTACTATTTTTGTTGTCATATTTTTACCCCATAAAAAAAGCGACGCAAGCGCCGCTTTTTAATTACTTACAATGCGTCGTTATTTTAATTTACCACAACATTGCTTGAATTTTTGACCCGAACCACAAGGACACGGATCGTTGCGGCCAACTTTTGGCTCTGTTCTTGCCATAACCGTAGCACTTGGAGGTGCTTCGCCGCCTACGTGCTCAGCTTCTTCGTGTTGGTACTCGCGAGGTGCATTTTCACTCTTACGGTGTTGCTCTTCTACTTTTTCAACATCTTCTTCAGCGCGCACTTGTACTTTACTTAAAATACTCACTACATCAACTTTTAAGTTTTCAAGCATTTCAGAGAACAGTTCAAACGATTCGCGCTTGTATTCTTGCTTAGGGTTCTTTTGTGCGTAACCACGTAAGTGAATACCTTGACGTAAGTGATCCATCGCCGCAAGGTGATCTTTCCAGTGTTGGTCAAGACTTTGCAGCATAATTGCTTTTTCGAATTGACGTAGAACTGAGTCACCAACCTGCTGCTCTTTTTGCTTGTAAGCTTGATCAACGGCTTCTTCAATACGCTCACGAAGCTTTTCTTCGTATAGCTTATTGTCGTCTGCTAACCATTGAGTGATAGGCAGCTCAATTAAGAAATCTTGTTTTAAACGCTCTTCAAGACCCGGTACATCCCACATTTCAGCAAGGCTTTGTGGAGCAATGTATTGATCTATTGTATTGCTCAGTACGTCACCACGAATTGCAGTGATAGTTTCTGAAATATCACCTTCTTCAAGTAACTCGTTACGCTGAGAGTAAACAACACGACGTTGATCGTTTGCTACGTCATCGTACTCAAGTAGTTGCTTACGAACATCAAAGTTACGTGCTTCTACTTTACGCTGTGCGTTTTCAATTGCGCGGTTAACCCATGGGTGTTCAATTGCTTCACCGCGTTGCATGCCTAGTTTACGCATCATGTTAGTCATGCGTTCGCCGGCAAATATACGCATTAGCGCATCGTCCATCGATAGGTAAAAACGGCTAGAGCCTGCATCACCTTGACGACCAGAACGACCACGTAATTGGTTATCTATACGGCGCGATTCATGGCGCTCAGTGCCAATAATATGCAAACCGCCAGCGTCAATAACAGCATCATGACGAAGTTTCCATGCTGCTTTAATTTCAGCAATTTTTTCATCAGTTGGGTTATCAAGTTTTTCAACTTCGCTATTCCAGTTACCACCAAGCACAATATCGGTACCACGACCGGCCATGTTAGTTGCAATAGTTACTGTACCAGGTAGGCCAGCATCTGAAACGATATCGGCTTCTTGTGCGTGGAATTTAGCATTAAGCACGTTATGCTTAATTTTCTCTTTGCGTAAAAACTGCGATAAGTACTCAGAGCTTTCGATTGATATAGTACCTACAAGTACAGGCTGCCCGCGTTCTTGGCAGTCTTTGATATCAACTAAAATAGCTTCGTATTTTTCTTCTTGTGTTAGGTACACTAAATCAGCGCGATCATCACGGATCATTGGCTTATTAGTTGGCATAACAACGGTATCTAAGCCGTATATTGACTGAAATTCAAATGCTTCAGTGTCGGCCGTACCAGTCATACCCGCTAATGTTTCGTACAAACGGAAATAGTTTTGGAATGTAATAGAGGCCAATGTTTGGTTTTCGTTTTGAATTTTTACACCTTCTTTAGCTTCAACAGCTTGGTGTAAACCTTCAGACCAACGACGACCTTCCATTGAGCGACCGGTATGTTCGTCAATGATGATAACTTCGTTTTCTTTAACAACGTAATCAACATCTTTTTGATATAATTTGTGCGCGCGAAGGGCAGCGTAAACATGGCTTAATAACGTGATGCTGGCGGCAGAATAAAGCGAATCGCCTTCTTCAATTAAACCACGTTCGCTAAGTAGTTCTTCTACTTTAACTTGGCCACGTTCAGTTAAGTGAACTTGCTTAGATTTTTCATCAATGGTGTAGTCGCCATCGCCTTCTATACCTTCCTCGTCTTCTTTATCTTGTAGTTCAAGTAAAGGAACGATGGTATTTATTTCAGTGTATAGTTCTGAACTGTCTTCAGCAGGGCCTGAAATAATAAGCGGCGTACGAGCTTCATCAATTAGGATTGAATCTACTTCATCGACGACGGCGTAAAATAATGGACGCTGAACGCGCTCATCAATACTAAATGCCATGTTGTCGCGAAGGTAATCAAAACCAAACTCGTTGTTTGTACCGTAGGTAATGTCAGCAGCATACGCTTGCTTTTTTTGTTGTGGCATCATGCCAGGAACATTACAGCCCACCGTGAGGCCTAAAAATTCAAATAACGGACGGTTAGTTTCAGCATCACGCTTTGCAAGGTAATCATTCACGGTAATAACGTGAACCCCTTTGCCTGTTAAGCCGTTTAAATAAGCGGGAAGGGTTGCTGTGAGTGTTTTACCTTCACCGGTGCGCATTTCTGCAATACGGCCTTCGTGTAAAACCATGCCGCCTAGTAGCTGTACGTCAAAGTGGCGCATGCCATTAACACGCTTAGATGCTTCACGAACTACTGCAAATGCTTCAGGTAGAATATCGTCAAGGCTTTGTCCGTTATCGTAACGTTCTCTGAATTCTGCTGTTTTAGCGCGTAAGTCTTCATCAGAAAGCGCTTCTAGCTGCGTTTCAAGCGCATTGATTAGCGCGACCGTCTTTCTAAAGTTTTTAATAGTGCGGTCATTGCGACTACCAAAAATCTTGGTAAATAAATTAGATATCATGATAAAACCGTTACAATCAATTCTTTGTTAGCCGCGTATCGGCTAACCCATTTTTAACAATTGGTAATTAATATGTGCTTTTAAGTAACACTTAGTACATATTAATTAGCAATTTTGTATTAAACCGTTCAAAAAGCACTGTTTATTACGTGCGCTACTATACCAGACTCTGCCAAACAACAAACTACCTCAGCCAAAAGATCTGTATATAAAATAGAAAAATTTGATCTGCATTCTAAAAAAGCTGTGGTACTGACTGGTTGCTACAAAATTAGTAGCAAGCTGTAGATATATGGTGCTTAAAAAATTAAAAACAAGGGGGGCGTTACATTTGTGAACTTTGGCTATTTATGCTCAGATAATAACATTGAGTAACGATGTGTTTAACATGAAGGTGTGTGTCAACATGCAAAATAAAGTGAATAAATTAGTGGTATTAGGTGCTGGTTGGTTAGGTCATGCGCTATGTGTGAATGCACTGCAGGCAGGTTGGCAGGTGCAAGGCACTCGTCGGTCCGATACGCAGGAGTTTGATTTTGAACGCCAGTTTATAGTAGAGAATAATCAGCTAACCCATCAGCTTGATTTAGAGGGAGCGTATTGGGTGTGTGCCATTCCACCACGAAGTAGGCACAGTGAAAGCAACTACCCAGAAACACTTACCGCGGCCTTGACGTTGTCTAAAAAGTTAAATGCAAAAGGATTTGTATTGTGTTCATCTACAGGGGTTTATGACCAAGAACCCGGTGTATACAGTGAAAGTAGCGATATTGCTTGCGCCAACCCAAGGCAAACAAAGTTGTATCAGGCTGAAGAGCAGGTTCTTGAGCAAAATGGTAAAGTACTTCGTTTAGCAGGATTACTTGGCCCAAATAGAGAGCCAGGTAAGTTTGTTGCGGGAAAAGAGCTAAACACTTCAAGCCAGCAAGTAGTTAATATGGTGCACCAGCAAGATGTAATAAATGCTATTTTTGCGGTAATAGCACATTGGCAAGTTGGACAAAATATTTACAATGTAGTCAACCCTGACCACCCAACAAAAGCCGATTACTATGCGTTAAAGTGTAAGCAGCATGGTGGTGAAATGCCAAAATTTACAAGTGATGAAAAAGCTGAGCGCAAGGTTATTGGCTCAGCTATAGAGGCGTTAGGCTTTACTTACCAATACGGTATTTAAGGCATGTTTTTAATAAGATGGTAGAGGGTTGCGCTCAATAAAGTTGCACAATTTACCTTCGCTCAATAGCGCGTTAGTTTGCTCTATATCGGGGGCAAAATAGCGATCTTTATCGTAATAGGTTACGTGTTCGCGTAATAAATTTTTTGCCTTTAAGACTTTTTCACACGGGTTTAGCGGTTTTCTAAACTCTAAGCCCTGTACCGATGCAAGCCACTCTATAGCCAAAACACCTTGTGTATTATCGGCCATTTCTTGTAATCGCCTCGCAGCGAACGTGGCCATTGAAACGTGATCTTCTTGGTTGGCAGATGTTGGTAAGCTATCTACAGACGCGGGATGTGCAAGCGACTTATTTTCAGATGCCAATGCAGCTGCTGTCACTTGAGCAATCATAAAGCCAGAGTTTACTCCACCATTTTCCACCAAAAAGGGTGGTAATTTTGATAAGTTAGAATCAATAAGCAGGGCTATTCTGCGCTCTGCTAAAGCGCCAATTTCTGCAATTGCAATAGCGAGGTTGTCGGCCGCCATAGCGACAGGCTCAGCGTGAAAGTTTCCGCCAGAAATAATATCGCCCACATCGGCAAATACGAGTGGGTTGTCGGTTACCCCATTTGATTCGCACAGTAATACTTCTGCTGCTTGACGTATTTGTGTTAAACACGCGCCCAATACCTGAGGTTGGCAGCGCAAGCAATAAGGGTCTTGTACTTTTTCACAGTTAACATGAGAGTCGCTAATTTGTGATTGAGTATCAAGTAAATCTCTAAACACTTGCGCGGTATCTATTTGACCACGTTGTCCACGAATTTCGTGAATACGTGAGTCAAAAGGTGCGCGGCTGCCCATTGCTGCCTCAATACTTACCGCGCCAATTACACAGCTTTGTGCATATAAATCTTCTGCTCTGAATAATCCCTGTAGTGCAAAAGCGGTAGACGCTTGGGTACCGTTAAGCAATGCTAAACCTTCTTTTGCTGCTAGCGTAAGCGGTTCAAGCCCTGCTACTTTTAAGCCTTCAGCCGCACTGATTATTTTACCCTGATGACGCATTTGGCCTTCACTCAGTAAGGGTAAGCACATATGTGCAAGTGGGGCTAAGTCACCCGAAGCACCAACAGAGCCTTTTTTAGGAACGCATGGGTATACTTCACTATTGAGCAAGTGCATAAAAAACTCGATAACTTGTAAACGAATGCCTGAAAAACCACGAGAAAGCGAGTTGATTTTTAGTGTAATCATCAGTCTTACTGTGCTGTCGTCCATGTATTCGCCAATGCCAGCGGCATGAGAAAGTACAATTGAACGCTGAAGTAGTTCAAGCTCGTCATCGGCAATTTTGGTATTAGCGAGCAGGCCAAATCCGGTGTTAATCCCGTACACTGTGCGTTGCTCATTAATAACATTTTGAACGGTTTGTGCGCTGGCAGCGATTTGTGATTCGGCATTTTTTTCAAGGTTTATTTTTACACTTGATGCATTAATCTTTCTTAATATGTTTAAATCAAGCGAGCCGGGTGTGAGAGTTAGTTCGACCATGATTATTCCTCGTTCAGCATTGGTAAGTCTAAGTTTTGCTCTTTGGCACAATTTTTTGCGATGTCGTAACCGGCATCTGCATGGCGCATCACACCGGTAGCAGGGTCATTCCAAAGCACGCGACCAACACGTGCTTTTGCTTCGTCTGTACCATCGGCAACAATAACAACACCTGAGTGTTGGCTAAAGCCCATTCCTACACCCCCTCCATGGTGAAGTGATACCCACGTAGCGCCGCTTGCTGTGTTAAGCAGGGCGTTAAGTAACGGCCAATCAGAGACGGCATCTGAACCATCTTGCATGCTTTCTGTTTCACGATTAGGACTTGCTACTGAGCCAGAATCAAGATGATCACGGCCAATAACAATGGGGGCTTTAAGCTCGCCATTTTTTACCATTTCATTAAATGCGAGTGCTAAACGTGCTCTATCTTTTAACCCTACCCAGCATATGCGAGCCGGCAAACCTTGAAATTGAATGCGTTCGCGCGCCATATCAAGCCAGTTGTGCAAATGTGCATCATCAGGAATTAACTCTTTTACTTTAGCATCTGTTTTGTATATATCTTCTGGATCGCCGGATAAAGCGACCCATCTAAACGGACCAATACCTTGGCAAAATAATGGACGAATATAAGCAGGAACAAACCCAGGGAAATCAAATGCGTTTGTAACACCTTCTTCAAATGCCATTTGGCGAATATTATTACCGTAGTCAGTGGTTGCCGCGCCGGCTTTTTGTAATGCCAGCATGGCATTAACTTGCACAGCCATTGATTGCTTGGCTGCTTTTACAACCGCTTTTGGGTCTTGTTCACGCATTTTTGCGGCGTGTTCCATAGTCCAACCTTGTGGCAAGTAACCATTAAGTGGATCGTGTGCTGAAGTTTGATCGGTCACTACATCGGGTGTAATACCGCTGTTTACAAGTGTGCTAAATATATCTGCGGCGTTGCCCAGCAATCCAACTGAAATTGCTTTTTCGTTAACGCATGCGTCAGTAATTAATTGCAATGCATGTTCAAGGTTTGTGGCTTTAACATCAACGTAGCCCGTTTTAATGCGAAAATCGATGCGGCTTTCGTCACACTCTACAACTAAGGCACAAAAGCCCGCCATAGTTGCCGCAAGTGGCTGCGCGCCACCCATGCCACCAAGGCCACCGGTTAATACCCATTTACCTTTGGCTTGACCATTAAAGTGTTGTTTAGCCATGGCTACAAATGTTTCGTATGTGCCTTGTACAATTCCTTGAGAGCCAATATAAATCCAAGAGCCAGCCGTCATTTGGCCGTACATCATTAACCCTTTTTTATCCAGCTCGTTAAAGTGCTCCCAGTTAGCCCAATGGGGTACCAAGTTTGAATTTGCAATTAAAACGCGAGGAGCATTACTGTGTGTTTTAAATACGCCAACAGGTTTACCCGACTGAACTAACAATGTTTCATCATCATCTAATCGGTCGAGGGTTTCTATAATTTTATCGAAACTTGGCCAATCACGTGCTGCTCTGCCAATGCCACCATAAACAACTAATGCGTGTGGGTGTTCTGCAACCTCAGGGTCTAAATTGTTCATTAGCATGCGTTTTGCCGCTTCAGTTTGCCAGCTTTTAGCGCTTATCATATCGCCATGCGGTGCACGTATTACGCGACTTGTGTCGAGTCGATTTGTCATGTGTTTCTCCTGTTGTATATACAAGGTGATTCGTCACAAAAAAAGCGCATTATGCGCAATTTTGTTTATCTTATTTTTTAAACGTTAAGTGCCCGCCTAAGCGGTATTTGCTGCCAGGTGATACAAGGCGTGCAAAACTTACAATACCGTTAACAGACCATGTTCTGCGAATGACTTGCAGGCAAGGCTCTTCGTTGTATAGGTTTAACCATTGGCACATTTCGCTGTTGGGCATAATGGCTTCTACTGTGTGTCTCGCTTGAGTGAGAGGTGCAACACTTGAAAGATACTCATGAGGAGTCGTTGCACTAAAATTTTGTTGCAAATAGCCGCTGGCAAGCGCTGGGTTTACAAAACGTTCTTCAAGCTGCAATGGGCTGTCGTTTTCGTTATGAACCAGTACGCTTCGGTACACGACGCTATCTACTTCTACTCCTAATGCGATAGCAATGGGGGCAACCGCGTTTATTGATTCAAGTATAAGCACGCTACAGGTGTAATTACCGTTGCGCTCTTTAACCTCATCGGCAATATTTTTAATTTCAAGCAATGAAGACTGTGACTTAAAAGAGGCAACAAACGTTCCTAGGCCTTGGCTACGCGTTAGTATTCCTGCTTCTGTTAATTCGCTAAGTGCACGGCGAGCGGTCATTCTGCTAACGCTAAATTGTGTGCTGAGCTCGTTTTCAGAGGGAACGCGTTGGTTTTCTTGCCACATACCGCTGCGAATTTTATCGACTATAAATTGTTTTATTTGCGCAAATTTAGGTGTTGTCATTAACTAGATAGCTGCGTTAGGAGTCATTTATATTAAATAAGATGACATAATCCTCTTGTATATACAAGGTGTGTTGTTAGACTATATTTCAATCATGTCAGGGTATTTATGGACTGTAAAATGCAAAACGCTCAGCAAAATAATAACTTAGAAAATATTGATTTACTTTTAACGGATGCAAATATTGCCACAATGGATCCCACTAGGGATACACCTTATGGGATCATCGAAAATGCAGCCTTAGCGATTAAAAACGGAGAAATCGCGTGGCTGGGTGAGCAAGCATCGCTGCCGTCATTTGACGCTTTCGCAACGCCAACCTTGAGCATAAAAGGCCAATGGTTAACACCTGGGTTGATAGATTGTCATACCCATTTGGTGTTTGCAGGGTCTCGTGCGCAAGAATTTGAGCAGCGTTTACAAGGCGTAAGCTATGAACAAATTGCAGCCCAAGGTGGGGGGATTGCAAGCACAGTAAAAGCAACCAGAGCCGCAGATAGAGAACAACTATTTGTTGATGCCAAAGACAGGCTAAATACACTGTTAAAAGAAGGCGTAACAACGGTTGAAATTAAGTCGGGTTATGGGCTCGATACCGAGAACGAAATTAAAATATTAGAAGTGGCACGATTGCTGGGTAAACATCATCCCATTGATATTAAAACAACATTTTTAGGCGCTCATGCATTACCTAATGAATACAAAGGCCGTGCAGATGAATATATTGATTTAGTGTGCAACGAGATGCTTGAACAAGTCGTTGCTGGCGACCTTGCCGATGCCGTTGATGTGTTTTGTGAAAATGTAGGGTTCAGTTATGAGCAAACTAAACGTGTATTCACTGCGGCAACAAAACATAATTTACCAATAAAGTGCCATGCAGAGCAGTTATCTAATCAGTATGGTGCTGAGCTGGTGGCCGAATTTAATGGATTATCGGCAGATCATATAGAATACCTTGATGAGCAAGGTGTAAAAGCCATGGCAAAGGCTGGCACTGTGGCTGTGCTGTTACCGGGGGCATTTTATTTTTTAAGAGAGACAAAACAGCCACCTATCGCGCTATTAAACCAACACAAAGTGCCAATAGCCATTGCTAGCGACTTCAATCCGGGTACTTCACCGCTGTGCTCGGTACAATTAATGATGAATATGGCGTGTACTCTATTTAGGTTAACACCAGAACAAGCGTTAGCAGGTGTTACCAGCAACGCAGCTCAGGCTCTGGGTTTAAACGATAGAGGGGTGTTAAAAGTGGGAGCCAGAGCCGACATTGCACATTGGCAAATAAGCCATCCATCGCAATTAAGTTACCAATTCGGCGTAAATAAACTGTCAAATTTATGGATTTTGGGTAGACTTAATTAGTTTGTATTATTTTTGTTCATATTTAACAAGTTGTTGTTAAAGTTTTTTTACGAATACGAGTGCCGTTAACTTGAATATATTAACCGACAGTAATTTTCCGATTTTTTTCAGTGGTGCGCTTTTAATGGCGATGATCACTACTTTATTTTCGGTTAAAAATACCAATATTAAATTTAGTTATTTATGCACAGGTGTTGTAGGTTTAGCTATTTTAAGTAGCGGTGAAGCATGGCTAGCTATTTTATTGGCGTTTGGTTTTTGCTTTCATTTATGGCAATCATTTGAGCGTAATAATTGGAGTATGATTATTATCAGCTCCGCTGCTGGGTTGTTATTTGTGGTGCTGTTTTCAGCGCATCTATTATTAGACGTACCGTTATTTTGGGTTGTATTAGCTATATTGTTATGCGCAGTTGTGGGGTTGTTAAACGATGAAAGCGACGATCCCAAAGTGACCATAGAGCCCAAACAGCTTGATGACGCGTTTGTTGAAGAGTCACCGCTTTCGGTATTTGCCAGCAAAAAAGAGTTACGCCAAGGGTATTACACATGGTGTGATAATACCCAAGTTGAAGCCGTGCTCATCATTATTAGGCTTGAAGGTTTTGAGCAAGTGAATCAGCATATTGGCCGTGGGTTTGGTGATGTTTTATTAGCGCAATCAGCAAATAGAATACAAGAACAATTAGAAAGCGAAGAAGTGGTTACTATAGTTGGCCACGAAAAGCTTGCTCATTTAGGCGGGTTAAATTTTGCATTTATTTGCAGCTTAGCCAATCACAAGCACTTACATGAACAAATTATTGATAAAATACTCGGAGCAACACTTAAGCCCTTTAATGTGGCTAATTGCACTGTAGAGGTAAAAGCGCGAGCAAGCTATGTGGCATGTGATGAGCAAGAAACTAATTTTGATGATTTAATTTCGTATGCCTATTTAGCGCTTGATAGCCAACCAAAGCAAAGAGTTGTGCCTTATCATCAGCAAATGATGGTTGAACAGCTAGAGCAGCAAGCGCGTTTAAAAGAGCTTGCTAATATTGACTTTGCAAGTGAACTCGAACTGTATTTTCAACCTATTATTTGTAACAAAAATGGTCAAATTGAGTTTTTAGAATTATTACTTCGTTGGCAGCACCCTAAGCAGGGAATTTTGTCTGCTAATCGTTTTATTGATGATATTAGAATTGCAGGGCTTGGTTATCCGTTGGCTAAGTTTGTTATAGAACGTGCTGCCGAACTTGCTATGGCGCTAAGAATAGAAGGTATAGCCATACCGCTGAGTATTAACGTTTTTGGTCCAGAAATGCTTAATGAGGAGTTTGTGGAATTTGTTGATAGTGTAATCACAGAGCATAATCTTCAAGTGGGCGATTTAATTGTTGAGTGCCCTCTGCACATATTTACGGGGCTTGATGATAAAGGCAGAGCAATGATTGCCAGACTTAATAATATTGGCTTAAAGTTATGTGTTGATGGTTTAGGTGATAACCCTGTATTGCTTTCAAAGTTACCTAGCTTAGCGGTGGAATATATAAAAGTAGCGCCGTCATTAACTGCTGATTTTAGCAACCAAAATAATATTCGTAGCTTAGTTGGCGGTATGGTTGAAATGCATAACCAGCAAAAAACAAAAGTTATTTTTGAAGGGGTAGAAACCCTTGAGCAACTTAAATTTGTTAAAAGTTTAAATGCGTATGCCGCACAAGGTTATTATTTTGGGCATCCGCTGAGCAGTATCGGTTTAATGAGCTGGTTAAAAGAGTGGCGACAAGCGCAAGAATAATCAAAACAAAAATTGAGTAAGTAAGCTTTGCCCGACCTTTCACCACTCTTAAATGACTTTAAGTTATAAAAAGAACGCAAGGGCGTTTTTAACTCAGAGTATAAACTAGCCTACAATTTTATTGCCTCTAAAATAAACCTCAACATGAAAGGCTAAGGTGCCTTCGCTTCTCTTGCGAGTATAAAACTATTTACCAATGCGCTGATCACTTGTCCTACATGCGCAGCTCCTGTTATGGGGCCGTTTGGATGTTGGCTTGGTGATGCTTCACATAAATGTAGGTATTTAGCGTTTCGGTTGCTGGCTGCTGTATATACAAAATGCTCAGTGTCGCCGACACTAAACCCGCAGCATGTATAAGCACTTACAGGCATAAACGTAATGCTATCTAAGTCTACCTCAACACCAAGCGGTAATGAGTCAAAACTATTAATTGCGTTATTTATAGATTGAGTAAGGTTTATATCGCGTTTTACATTGAGAGACTGATAACTATCAAACGTAAAGTTTGCTTGTGTCATTGCATCAACAATTGCTTGGTTATTTTTTTGTTCGTGTAGACCAATAACATGGTAATTATTGAGAAGCGTCTCGTTATAAGCATATCGAAAGCCATTACCACTGTGACGCCCTTCGCATTCTCTAAAATCAGCATGAGGGTCAAAGTTTATGGCATTAACAGGCGTGTGCTGTGTTTTACTGAGCGCTCGAATAATTCCTAAGCAGTTATTGTGCCCACCGCCAATCACTATGGGTTCAAGACCGGCTTTAAATATTAGGTTTAATGCGCTTTCTACGCGCTCGTCCAACTGTTGGCATAGCAAACGCAATTGCTGAAGTTGTTCAGGGTTTTTGTTGTTTAATTGGCTACTTTGCGCCATTAAATCATCAACGTTTACTTCGCCAAGTAATAACACTTTTTGAGTTGCGATAAATTGGTTATGAGGTTGGTTTATAAACTTTGCTAAAAAAGCATGCCAGGCTTCATTTGCTCCGCCATTCCCCAAATTTGCTTTGGGGCCAATGTCTTCACATATACCTAGTAGTACATAGCGCATACCAAACTCAGCGGCATCAACTAGGGCTTGTTGAACATCTACGTGAGTATCAAGCAAAGACATAGCTTGCCATGCTTTTTTTTCGTTTGCGCGGGTAAAGCACAAAGCTTTAACCGCACTTTCATCATATACTTTTAAATGATTGGACACGTTATACTTCTACAACTTCCAACTCAAGTTCTTCAGCAGATAACACAATACCCGTGCTGTCGGCATAGATAAAGTCGTCGTCAAAAAACGACACACCCGCAAAGTTAACACCAATGCCATTTTCGCCAGCACCTTCGCTGTCGGCAGCCACAGGAATTGAGGCTATGGCTTGAATGCCCACATCAAGTTCTTCTAGCTCATCTACATGGCGGACAGCACCGTATACAACAATGCCATTCCAGTTGTTTTCAAAAGCAAGTTCAGCAAGTTCAATATCAATAAGTGCACGGCGAGTAGAGCCACCACCGTCAATTAATAGCACCTGGTCTGTACCGTCTTGAGATAGTATTTCGCGGATCAGTTCATTATTTTCAAAACATTTAACCGTTTTAATGCGGCCACCAAAACTGTGTCGACCACCAAAGTTGATGAACATTGGCTCTAGCACGTCAACCACATCAGCAAAGTGGTCACATAAATCAGAAGTGCTGTAATCCATTATTTTATCCTCAAAAGGTACATTAATTTATAACTCAGTATACCTGCCTTATATCCAATAACAACGACTTAATAGTAGTAAATTTAAGCAAAACAAGGAGTAAATCAATAATAGCAACAATAGTGTCTTAAAAGCGTCACTCAATTGTTATTTACACCACCTAAGCTAATTCAGTGTTCATATATTATGCAATGGGGAATAAGCAATGAGTGATTATAATATACTAAAAAAAGTAGCGCAGTTTGATGAGCGACTATTTTTAACGTTGTTTAATTGCAACTCACCTAAATGGCTAAAAAAATTGGCGTTTGGGTTATCTAAAAGTGGCGATGGCGGATTGTATTTAGTTATCTGTGCAGGCGTGTGGTGGCTTAGTAAAAACGAGCAGTACCAGTTACTCCCTATTGCCATAATGCTTGGGTTTATTATTGAACGCCCCATTTACTTTCTAGCTAAAAAATATTTTGCACGAATAAGACCATGCGATTGTTTAGTAACCAATGCCTACATAGTACCGAGTGACAAATTTAGCTTACCTTCAGGTCACAGTGCTGCCGCTTTTTTAGTTGCTATTATTCTGTGCCATTTTTTCCCTCAATATGTATGGATATTCTTAGCATGGGCTGTTGGCGTGGCAATATCGAGGGTGGTATTGGGGGTCCATTATCCGGCTGATATTATCATTGGTGCGCTCATAGGCAGTTCATGTGGTTTATTTGCGTTAGCGGTGGTGGTGCCAGCATGAAAATATTATATGGTATTCAAGGCACAGGAAATGGCCACATAACACGAGCCCGTGTAATGGCAAGTTGCTTTAAAAAGTTGAATATTGAAGTGGATTATGTTTTTTCAGGACGTGCAAATAAAGACTACTTTGATATGCAAGACTTTGCGAACTACACAAGCTTTAGAGGGCTGTCGTTTAATACTAAAAATGGACAAGTGAAAAGCCTGCAAACAGTAAAAAATGCACGTATTTGTAGATTAATAAAAGACATAAAAACACTCGATGTTAAACAGTATGATTTTGTACTTAACGACTTTGAGCCTATTACGGCTTGGGCGGCTAAACGCGCCGCTATACCGGTGGTTGGTATTAGTCACCAGGCGGCATTTTTATCAAGCAGTGTGCCTATGTTTAGCCGGGGAATTTTACGTAAATCATTAATTAAAAATTACGCCCCTGCCGATACCTATTTAGGGGTTCATTGGCAGCCGTTTGCTGAAAATATCATTCCGCCTTTTATTGCCCACCATGACCACGGCAACCCTGTTGCAGTTATGAACAAAGTGTTGGTGTATTTACCGTTTGAGAGTCTAGAGAGTATTGTTGACTATTTAAAAGATTTTCCTGAAAAAGAGTTTTATTGCTATCACCCAAATGCAAAAAATAAGTCGATGGGAAATATACATTTACGGCCACCATCGAGAACGCACTTCTTAAATGACTTAGCCAACACCAGTGGTGTGATTGGTAATGCAGGGTTTGAGCTTGCCAGTGAGGCGCTTAAATTAGGAAAAAAATTATTACTTAAACCTTTAAATGGGCAGTTTGAGCAGGGTGAGAACGCACAAACTTTACGCTCTATGGGAATGGCCCATGTAATGAATTATTTAAACCCTCAAGCATTAGATGATTGGAATAATGCCCCTCAAAATAAGCAAATTAATTTTCCAAGTGACCCAGAACCGCTTGTGAATTGGTTATTACAAAAGCAATGGCACAAAACGCAATTACTTCACAAGGGGTTATGGGGAGGTGTTAACTTATAATATTAGGTTCTGGTCAGGTATGACCAGTTTGTCAAAAGCTAAAAAAACTGAAGCAGTTTAAGACATTAGTCTATAATAAGATTGCATATTAACCAAAGGTGTTTGAAATGAGTTTTTTAGAAAATTTAACGATTAAGAGGCGACTGCAACTTAATGCTTTGGTAGTTGGTTTAGCAATGGTTATTCTATTATGTGTAATTATTTTTGAGGGAAGGGAAAATCTTAAGTTAAATCAAACTATACAGTTAGCGAAAGAGCTGAACATTCAGCAATTAGAATTGAGAAAGCACGAGAAAAACTTTTTGTTTTACAAAACTGAGAGTTCTTTAGAATTGTTCGAAAAAGAGTATGCAGTATTGGATACAAAGCTAGCTGAATTACAGACTTTAATGGCCAGTTTAAATATTGATACTCAAAAAGCAGCGCAGTTAAAAAGCTTAGTAGCTAAGTATAATAGCGATTTTAATAACGTAGTCTCTCTTCAAAGAAAAATAGGCTTAAATCCCAAAGACGCCCTTTATGGTGAACTAAGAAGTGCAGTGCATAAAGTAGAAACATTGCTTAACGAGCAAGAAAGCGATGAGTTGCTGGTGCTTATGTTGCAATTAAGACGTGCTGAAAAAGATTTTATGCTGCGCTTAGATACCAAGTATCTCCCCCGTTTTGACGACACTATTACGAAGCTTGAACAAAGCCTTTCTCGTTCAACAATAAACTCAAGCACCAAATCAGAACTCAATAGTTTAATTGCTACTTATCAAAATTCTTTTCAGGCGCTGGTAAAAGCTCAAGTTGAATTAGGCGTTAACTTAGAGTCAGGAGCCCTTGGTAAAATGCGGGAAAGTGTGTCGAAAAGTGACACAGTGGTTGGCCAAATTGTTGAAGAAACAGTGATTCATGTTAAAAACAGCGTGAGTGAGGCACAGTTTTTGGCAATTACTATTTTTGTTATTGCTGGTGTTATTGTTTTATTACTTGTTTACTTTACTAGCCATTCAATCATTGTTCCTATTGAACGCGTTTATCACAGCATAAATGATATAAGACGCAATAACGACTTAAGCGTAATGATAGAGCAAACGGGTAAAGATGAAATTACTATCATGACGACAGACTTTAATAGCTTAATAGGTGACTTTAAAAACCTGATTTACGAAGTTAATGGCGCATTAAATACGCTCAATGTGGCAACAGATCATTTATCTGAAAGCACGGCAGCAACAAGCTCCGGTATGCAAGAGCAATTACACGAAGCTGACATGGTTGCTACGGCTGCGACAGAAATGCAAGCCACGATTCAAGATATTTCGCACAACACTGAGGCGGCAGCTAAAAAAGCGGAGTCTACAAACTTGAGCGCTCAACAAGGCCGTAGCGAAGTTGAATCAACCGTTAACCATATCAGGGAGTTGTCAGGCTCTTTAGGGAGTGCATCTGATGTGGTGTCTCAACTAGAAAAAGACGGTGAAACGATTGGCTCGGTACTTGACGTTATTCGTGGTATTGCTGAACAAACTAATTTACTTGCGCTTAATGCTGCAATTGAAGCAGCTCGTGCTGGTGAGCAAGGCCGCGGCTTTGCGGTGGTTGCTGATGAAGTGCGCTCGTTAGCTCAGCGTACGCAAGAATCGACAAGTGAAATTGAAGGGATTATTAATACCCTGCAGCAACGCACTCAAGAAGTAGTAAGTATTATGCACCAATGTCGTTCACAAGGTGATGAAAGTGCATCTCAAGCTATTAAAGCCGGTGAGTTGTTAGGTGCTATTACTGAAGATGTACAAACCATTATGGAAATGAGCACGCAAATAGCCGTTGCCATCGATGAGCAAAGCCAGGTTGCATCAGAGGTTAATAAAAACGTGGTACGTATTAGAGATATAGCGCAAGATGCATCAGAGCATGCATCACGCAACGCGCAGACCAGTGAAGAGGTATCGGAGCAAGGTCGCGTACTATACGCCGCAATTGATAAATTTAAAGTGTAAATTTATTAGGGGCGGTTTAATCGCGGTTCGAGGTTTATAACCTAGTGGGCTCGATAACTGCTCCTGCTTTATTCTACTGGCTTACATCCATGTAAGAATAAGTTAAAACTGAATAAAGCGTCCGCGGCTTGCTCACGGCCTTGGTTAAATATCAAATAGGCGGCTGCAAATTTAACCTTGAATGGTTAACACACCCTAAAGAGCCAATAAGGTTTAAGGAATAAACTTTATTGGTACAGTGTCTTTGTTTTTTGTATTTTCGCTTACACGCTCTAAATACTCATCCCATAACTGAGTCTGCTGTTCTTGCAGCTTAGCTAAATAGTTCCAACTAAATAATCCGCTATTATGGCCATCGTCAAACTCTAGGCGTAATGCATAATGGCCCACTGGGACTATATTTTTTATTGCAACAGACTCTTTGTTTAAAACAAGCTTCATAGGACCAGAGCCATGACCTTGCACTTCTGCAGATGGAGAATGAACACGTAAAAACTCACAGCTAAATACGGCTTTACTATCATCGTCAAAGTACACGTCTAAGTTTTTACTCACACTATGGTAATGCACTTTTGTTACGTGTTTCATGTTTTATATCCCATTAAAAAGCCCCCAATATGGAGGCTTTTAGTATAACTACTTATAGTGCCAATTAAAGAATAAAGCGGCTTAAATCTTCATCTTCAACCAGTGCGCCTAAATGTTTTTCAACATAATCAGCATCAATTACAACCGATGATCCAGCTTGCTCAGATGCATCGTATGAAATTTCTTCCATTAGCTTCTCCATCACGGTATGAAGACGACGTGCACCGATGTTTTCGGTTTTCTCGTTAACTTGCCATGCCGCTTTTGCAATGCGCTCGATAGCATCATCACTGTATTGAACATCAACTTGCTCTGTTTTAAGTAGCTCGCGCTGTTGTTCTGTCAGTGAAGCATGAGGCTCTGTAAGTATGCGTTTAAAGTCATTTGCAGTGAGTGCTTCAAGCTCTACGCGAATAGGTAAACGGCCTTGTAGTTCAGGGATCATGTCTGATGGTTTAGCCATTTGGAATGCGCCAGAGGCGATAAATAGCATATGGTCAGTTTTAACCATACCGTGCTTAGTATTGACAGTCGAGCCTTCAATAAGCGGTAGCAAATCTCGTTGTACGCCTTCACGGCTAACATCTGGGCCTGATGAATCACCACGTTTACAAATTTTGTCTATTTCATCAATAAACACGATGCCATTTTGCTCTACAGCAAAAATAGCTTGCTCCTTTAGCTCTTCAGGGTTTACTAATTTACCGGCTTCTTCTTCGGTAAGTAGCTTAAAGGCTTCCTTAATTTTTAGCTTGCGCTTAGTACGCTTATCGCCACCCATGTTCTGAAACATGCTTTGCAGCTGATTGGTCATATCTTCCATGCCAGGAGGCGCCATAATTTCTACGTTTGGCTGTACTTGTGCTAAATCGATTTCAATTTCTTTATCGTCTAGTTGGCCTTCACGTAGCTTTTTACGGAATGTTTGGCGTGTAGATGAGTTTTCATCACGCTGAGTTTCACCGTATTGATCTTTAACGGGTGGTAAAAGCGCATCTAAAATACGATCTTCGGCCGCTTCTTCTGCACGGTGCTTAAACTTTTTAGTTTGTTGTTCACGTGTCATTTTGATAGACACTTCAACTAAGTCACGAATAATGGTTTCAACTTCTTTACCAACATATCCAACTTCGGTGAACTTAGTTGCTTCTACTTTGATAAAAGGGGCATTAGCAAGCTTAGCTAGGCGACGTGCAATTTCTGTTTTGCCGACACCTGTAGGACCAATCATTAAAATATTTTTTGGTGTTACTTCTGCACGTAAATCATCGTTTAATTGCATGCGGCGCCAGCGATTACGAAGGGCAATAGCAACGGCTTTTTTTGCGTTAGCTTGGCCAATAATATGTTGGTCTAACTCGTGAACAATTTCTCTTGGGGTCATAGCAGACATAGCGGTTCCTATTATAATTCTTCGATAGTTTGGAAGTTGTTGGTAAATACGCAGATATCACCTGCAATAGTTAGGCTTTTTTCTACTATTTCACGAGCGCTTAAATCGGTGTTTTCTAATAACGCGGTTGCTGCCGATTGGGCAAAGTTACCACCACTGCCAATTGCGATTAAGTCATTTTCAGGTTGAACTACGTCACCGTTACCGGTAATGATTAAAGAGGCCGTTTCGTCGGCTACAGCTAAAAGGGCTTCTAACTTTCTCAGTGCACGGTCACTTCGCCAATCCTTTGCCATTTCAACGGCGGCTTTGGTGAGGTTACCTTGGTGCATTTCTAGTTTGCTTTCAAAACGTTCGAAAAGTGTGAAGGCATCAGCAGTACCGCCGGCAAAGCCTGCGATTACTTTGCCATTATAAAGACGTCGAACTTTACGGGCATTGCCCTTCATTACGGTATTACCCAATGAAACTTGGCCGTCGCCACCGATCACAACTTTGTCGTCGCGGCGTACACTTACAATAGTGGTCATGTTATTCCTCATCATCGAGTTGCAGGGGCAACTCGTTAAAAACGATTATGATGAGGTTATATGGGTGAATGGTTTATTTTCAAGTCCAGCCCCAAATTCCGCAGCCGACGACTTTTACACGCTTGAGTTTATTTTTATCACTTTCTGCTTGGCGCTTTGTTTTATAAGGCCCTAAACGTACTTTATACCAAATACCCGTTTCGCCTTTGGTTTCTCTTATTTCAGATATAAGCCCAGCAAACGCTATTTTCGCTTTTAACGATTCAGCTTGCTGATAAGTTCTGAACGAGCCACATTGCATGACGTAAGGGCCTTTTTGTTCAATTTCTTTTACTTCAACTTGTACTTCATGGTTTCTTATTTCTTTTATAAATTCAGGCGCACGAGGAACGACCACTTCTACTTTTTCTTTTGCGGCTGGGTTAGTTTGTTTTTCAACAAGCTTGGGGTCGGCGTTATTTTTAATAAACCATAATCCATAGGCAAAACCGCCTACGAGCAAAGCTGCAACAATTACCAAAAGATAAGGAAATGGCTTTTTAGCGGGTTCTTTTTTGGTGTTTTTTCTATTTTTGGGTTTTTTGTTAATGTAATCGTGCTGTGCCATAGCGTTATTTTGGCCTTAACCTAAATCATATCTATAGGGTCTACATCTAAACTCCAGCGAACTTTTTGTGCAAGTTTGCTCGTGCTTAAATAATCAACCATTTGCGCAAGATACTGATGTAATATGCGGCGATCTTGCGCTTGAATGTGCAATTGAAACCGATACATACCCGCTATTCTCTCTAAAGGGGCAGGGATCGGACCGAGCAATTGTATACCAGATACACCGTTAACTGGAACCAAATCTGTCAAAAAGTCGACGACTAGTTTAATACTAAGCCCTTGTGCACGGACTATGGCCATATGAGTAATAGGCGGTAAGTCAGCGTCATCACGCTCGCTTAACGCAAAGCGTGCAAAATCTTGGTAACCATTATTGACTAAATCTTGTAATAGTGGATGTTCAGGGAAATGTGTTTGCAATAATACTTGGCCAGGCTCTCCCGATCGGCCAGCTCGCCCTGCCACTTGAGTTACTAACTGCGCCAAATGTTCAGTTGCTCTGAAGTCGCAGGAGTAGAGGCCGCTATCGACATCTAAAATAATCACTAAGCTTACATCGGCGAAGTGATGACCTTTAGCAAGCATTTGCGTGCCCACTAATATGCGCGCACCGCCTAAGTTAATTTCGTCGAGGGCTTTTTCTAAACTGCCTTTACGGCGGGTGGAATCGCGATCAATACGGGTTACAGGCGTCTCAGGAAACTCGTTTGTTAAAAACTCTTCTATTTGCTCGGTTCCTTTTCCATTAGGGAATATTTGCGTGCTACCACAATCAGGGCATTGATGAGGTACCTGATGTTGGTCACCACAATGGTGGCAAATCATTTGACCAATCGCCTTGTGGAACGTGGCACTGGTACTGCAACGGTTACATTCACTCAACCAACCACATTCATGGCAAATAAGCGTAGGCGAAAAGCCGCGACGATTTAAAAACACCATAACCTGTTTGCCACGATTTAAGTGTTGGCGCATGGTAGCAAGGCTTGCATGAGCTATACCTGCCTGATCGGGCTGGCCTTTCATATCGAGTAATTTAAACTGGTTATCGGTTGAAGTTTGAGCGCGCTCTGTCAGGCTTAAAAGTTGGTACTTATTATTAATGGCTTTATGCAAGGTTTCGAGCGCAGGAGTTGCACTGCCCAGTATAAGTGGAATTTTATGCTGGAATGCACGATAAGCTGCTAAATCTCGTGCATGGTAACGAAGGGTGTCTTGTTGTTTAAATGATGAGTCGTGTTCTTCGTCAACGACAATCATACCGAGCTTTAAAAAGGGTAAGAAAATACTTGAGCGCGTACCTATTACAATCGCGCAACTCCCTTTTTCGCAAAAGCGCCAGGTTTGTAGGCGTTCGTTATCGGTAAGTGCAGAATGCCATAACATGATGGGAGTATCTGGAAAGCGCCGACGAAAACGGTTTACCGTTTGAGGGGTAAGGCCTATTTCGGGTACGAGCACTAAGGCTTGCTCACCTCGCTTTAACACTTCCTCAAGACATTGAAGATAGACTTCGGTTTTACCACTACCGGTAACCCCTTCTAATAAAAATGTGTTAAAGCCATCACTTTGATTAATTGCAGTGCAAGCTACGGCTTGCTCTTTATTTAGTGTAGGCTTGCTACCCACTGTTGGGGCTGTACTTTGCCACTGATTATCATGTTCTATGGTTTGTGTAATCAATGCTTTTGCAATAAGGCTATCGATAGTTTTTTTACTAAAGCCTAATGCTTTAAGCTCGGTTAATGATGATTTACCAGACTGCGCAAGTTGCTTTAATAAGTTAAGTTGAGTTTTTGCTTTGAGTGACGGAAGTTTTGCCCCTTTTTCTGTCAGCATAACCATGTTGATACTGGTTTTATCCGGTGATTCACCTTGGCGTAGCGCACTAGGTAGCGCTATATGAATTGTTTCGCCAAGTGGGTAACAGTAATAGCGGGATGTAAAACTCAAAAGCGCAATGTGCTCAGATGATAAAATAGGCGCATCATCGATGACTTCAATGATAGGTTTTATTTTGTTTTCGGGCACATCGGTCTTGCTTTTAATAGCTAAAATAACGGCTACTTTTTGTTGGTTACCAAAAGGCACCAACACACGCATTCCGGGTTCTAGTGGTGATGCCATACCATCAAGTTGCTTATCTACTTTGTAATCAAAGGTGCGCGGTAAGGGAACTTTTATAGCGACTTCAACAAAATGCATAGCAACTCAACTCATAAAATTAATGATGTAATGTACTAAAAATAACGTTAAAAACCTACTAGCAAATGTTGCTTGCTTGAGTGCCTGGCTACTTTTTTAGCAAAACAGTTAATAATAGCTTGTGTGTTTGATGGTAGTTGGATAAAATCCGCGACCAACAAATTTGTTTTAACGACGTATGGTGCCAGACTTCGGGTTTGGAGAGCGATGCGGCCTTAACTAGAGGTTTCTATGAAAGAAGGTATTCACCCTAAGTACGAAGTAATTTCTGCAACTTGTTCATGCGGCAATAAATTCGAAACAAGCTCTACTTTATGTAAAGACATTCACCTTGACGTATGTTCAGCGTGTCACCCTTTTTACACTGGTAAGCAAAAAGTTTTAGACACTGGCGGACGTGTTGATCGTTTCAACAAGCGTTTCGGTGCACTTGGTAGCAAGAAGTAATTTTTGCTGTCTCGTTAAATTAAGCACCTTAGGGTGCTTTTTTTATGCTTTTAATTTAATTGTGGCAATTTGCGAGCGATACCGTCTCAATTTGAATAATTAAATTTTACGCGAGCTGCGTTAAAATTTTTTAATATAGAACAGCTAAGTAACAAATTTTTAGCTTATTACTCGATTTTCTTATTTCTCTGCAATGCATAACTATTTCCTGTTCTTATTCTGAATATGCATAAACCCTTACAGACAAACCGCAAATTATTCTCTATATTTTTCATTAGTTCATTTTTTAACTAAGTGGTTAAATGCAGCTAACGTGAAGTTATATGTTTTTAAAGTATTTGAATAAGTCTATTTTTGCTTATTTTAATAAGACTTTATTAAGATGTTTTATAAAAAATAATGAAAGAACAAATGTGCCTTTAAAATCCGTTATTGGATGAATTTTTATTTATAAAGTGTCGATATAATTTACTAAAGTTATTGAAAAACCTCTTAAAATTAATCGAACTAGCATATAACAGGATAGACCTGATATTGCTTGGAATTTAAAAATAATAAGGGTATCGTAGCCTAAACTTCACCTCTCACTTTTACTTTAATTGCAGGATACAATCGCGTTATGTCAGACTTTCGTGAACAAGCACTACACTATCATTCGCACCCCGTTCCAGGAAAAATTAGCATTGAGCTAACCAAGCCTGCTGAAACGGTTAAAGATCTCGCATTAGCATATAGCCCAGGAGTTGCAGAACCAGTACGCGAAATAGCTGCTGACCCTGCAAACGCTTATAAATACACCGGCAAAGGGAATATGGTTGCGGTTATCACTAATGGTACTGCAATTTTAGGCCTGGGCAATTTAGGCCCACTTGCTTCAAAACCTGTAATGGAAGGTAAGGCGTTACTGTTTAAGCGATTTGCTGGCCTTGATTCTATTGATATTGAAGTTAAACATCGCACCACGGAAGATTTTATTAATACAGTGGCTAATATTGCCGACACATTTGGCGGTATTAACCTCGAAGATATAAAGGCGCCAGAGTGTTTTGAAATAGAAAAAGCGTTGATTGAACGCTGCAGTATTCCTATATTTCATGATGATCAGCACGGTACAGCTATTGTAACCGCTGCGGGTATGTTGAACGCGCTTGAGGTGCAGGGCAAGTCTATCGAAAATGCCACTATTGTGTGTTTGGGGGCGGGTGCTGCTGCGGTTGCTTGTATGGAGCTTTTAATAAAGTGTGGCGCTTTGCGTGAGCACATATACATGCTTGACCGTAAAGGTGTTATTCATACTCGTCGTGATGACTTAAATGAATACAAAAAACTTTTTGCAAACAATACAGACAAGCGCACGTTGCAAGATGTGATTGAAGATGCAGATGTTTTTGTTGGTGTATCGGGTCCTAATCTATTAGCTGCCGATGATTTAAAATTAATGGCAGAAAAACCAGTTGTGTTTGCTTGTTCAAACCCAGATCCAGAAATTGATCCTGCACTGGCTCATTCTGCTCGAAACGATCTAATTATGGCAACGGGTCGCTCAGATTACCCTAACCAAGTTAATAATGTACTGTGTTTTCCGTTTATATTCCGCGGTGCTCTTGATGTACGCGCCAGTGCAATTAATGATGAAATGAAAATAGCTGCCGTAGAAGCAATTAGAAGTATTGCTAAAGAGCCTGTGCCTGCTGAAGTACTGACGGCTGCGGGTGTTGATAAGCTGGAGTTTGGCGATAAGTATATTATTCCAAAACCAATGGATCCTCGTTTACTACCACGCATTGCAAAAGCGGTTGCAATGGCTGCGGTAGAGTCAGGTGTTGCACGAATTGATTTACCTGAAAACTACATGGAATAAGTGTTAGGTTGTAATTTTAGACACAAAAAAACCTCAATTAATTGAGGTTTTTTTGTGTCTAAAATTACGTTTAGTCTTCGTTTAACACAGGCACTTCTAGACCCATTTCTTGCATTATTTTTTTCACTTCTTCAGGGACTTTTTCGGCGTTATCCTTACGTAAGTCGTCATCGTTAGGCAAAGGTTGGCCGGTAAATGCATGTAAAAACGCTTCACAAAGTAGTTCACTGTTTGTTGCATGACGTAGGTTATTAATTTGACGACGCGTGCGCTCGTCCGTTAATACCTTTAATACATTTAGTGGGATCGAAACGGTAATTTTTTTTACTTGTTCTGATTTTTTCCCGTGTTCTGCGTATGGGTGAATATACTCACCATTCCATTTAGCCATAAGATGTATCGTCGCCTCAGATTAATAATTGCTCACATGCGCTACAATGCATATGAATATGCGTGAAATTCTATCGATTTAAAAAAGATAGTCAAATACTAGTTATTTAGCCATCTAGAGCTTTAAATGTTTTGACATCTTTAATGAGATAAATTACTCTTTTAGACGTCTAAACATCCAAATTGAACAGGTGACGAATATGAGCGAAAAAAATAAAGCAACCATTGCAGTGAGAAGTGGTGTTGAAGCCGACAAGCATCATGGCGCAGTTGTCGCACCTATTTATTTATCGACAACATATTCGTTTGCCGACTTTGATAAAAAACGCCAATATGATTACGGACGAAGTGGTAACCCCAATCGTGATATTTTAGCTGAAACGTTAGCCGAACTAGAGGGCGGAGCACGAGGCATTATTACTGCTACGGGCATGTCTGCCGTTCATTTGGCTACGCAAATTTTGAATCATGATGATACGTTGGTGATCCCTCATGATTGTTACGGCGGCAGCTATCGTTTATTTACTTCACTGCAAAAGCGCGGTTTGCTTAAGCTGGAAGTTTTAGATTTAACTCAAGCACAAAGCTTGGACAAAATTTTAGCAATTAAACCTAAGCTAATTTGGATAGAAACACCCAGTAACCCATTACTGCGCTTAACTGATATTAAAGCAATAACCGATATTGCTAAGCAGTGCGGTGCTTTAGTTGCTGCTGATAACACATTTTTATCACCGGCATTACAAAACCCCATAAAATTTGGTGTTGATATAGTGGTGCACTCGACCACCAAATACATTAATGGCCATTCAGATGTAGTAGGCGGTGCGGTAATTGCAGCTTCACAAGCGCTGGGCGATGAATTGGCATGGTGGGCAAATAATATAGGTATTACAGGTGCGCCATTTGATAGTTATTTAACATTACGTGGTTTGCGAACACTTAATGTGCGTTTAAAACAGCATCAAGAAAACGCATTAGCGATTGCTAAATATTTAGATGAGTCTGAATTTGTTCGTCAAGTGTATTACCCAGGCCTTGAATCGCACCCACAGCATGAATTAGCTAAAGCTCAGCAACTGGGCTTTGGTGGCATGGTGAGTTTTGATATTAAAGGCGACATAAACGATGCTGCGGCGTTTTTAACAAGCCTACGTGATTTCAGCTTGGCAGAGTCTTTGGGCGGAGTTGAGAGCTTAATATGCCATCCTGCAACGATGACACACGCTGGAATGGAACCTAAAGCACGGCTTGAAGCAGGGGTTGGCGACACGCTTATTCGAGTTTCAGTCGGTATAGAAGATATAAACGACTTATTAGCTGATTTAGAGCGCGTGTTTCAGCTTGTAAAGCCTGGGCAAAATAAAAACATTGGCCGTGTTGGTAAAGGGGCTGGCTCGCCTGAAGGCAATGTAAAATTAAGTGCAGCCCGCCCGGCGCTTTGGTAAGTAATACCAATCCGCAATAATACCTAATCAATTTGAGGGATTAACCGGCGCTAACTTCGTTAAAAATTTTTCATATAGAACAAATAAACAACGAAATTTTTGCCTTGTTATCGACACGGTTTTCTTATCCTCAAAATAGACAATCTAATTAAGCGAATTGGTATAAATATGGTCAATTGTGTACATAAATTTGGTGGTTCAAGTTTAAGCTCTAGTGAGCGCTATCAAAGCGTAGCTAAAATAATTATTGGCCACTCACAACCGGGTGACTGTGTTGTGGTATCTGCTGCTGGTAAAACCACAGATACCCTTGTGTCGTTGTGGCAAAGTTATCAGCAGCAAGACACACAAGCTGTCGCTGATATTTTACTGCAGTTAAATAATCATCAGAGCGATTTAATTGAGCAATTATTACAAGCTGATTTAAAGCGCAGCGCACTTAAAACATTACTCGAAGAACTAAATATAATTGCAAGCTTAGCGCAAAGTGAGCAACTCAAAGAGGCGCAATTACTTGCCCATGGTGAGGTATGGTCTGCGCGATTATTGGCTGCATATTTACAACAGTTAAACGTACATGCCTGCGCACACGATGCTCGCCTGCTTTTTACTTTAAATGATGGTGAATTACGCCATGCTCAAAATAAGCGGCAATGTAACAGTGTCATTGATGCCAATAAAGTGAATGTAGTAACCGGGTTTATAGCGGCAAATACATTTGGCGATACGGTAACGCTTGGCCGAAATGGTAGCGATTACAGCGCAACATTACTTGCCAGCTATTGTGATGCTAAGCAGGTATGTATTTGGACTGACACGCAAGGTGTATTTAGTACCGATCCGCGCAAAGTAAAAAAGGCAATTAAGTACGCTAAAGTGTGCCGCACTCAGGCCAATTTACTAGCGCGATTAGGCAACCCCGTTCTGCATGCTAAAACGTTATCGCCCTTAAAAAATACCAATGTAAAGCTAGCTGTACGCAGTAGTTTTGATGTTCAAGCAAGCTCAACTCATATTGTTAAAGAAGGTCTAGCTAAGAAAAAGCGCTTTATTACGACGCTACAAAGTGTTGATTTATTAACAGTAGAAGGTTTGAGTGAAGGTGAGGTTGCAAATGTTAGCCAGCTTATTCAGCATAGTCTTCATCACTTTAACCATAATGGCGAAGTGTATTTAGTCGTACCGGCTGCACAAACATATCAGGTTATTAATTACTTTGCTGGTAGAGCTAATATTAGTGAGTCGAATTTAAACGGCTGTGCAGTTGTTGCCCCAGAGCAAGACATCAGCACACTTAAACTACAAGCTTTAGAAGTATTAGCTGAGCAAACTATAAAACCGCGTTTTGTGCATCAAGGTAATGGTTATGTTTTATTACTAACTGATCAATTTATTGATAGCGATGTGCTAAGCACATTGCACGATAAGCTAGTCAATAAAGGTCAAGAAATTGCGATTATAGTTGCAGGGTTAGGTAATGTAGGTGAAGTGTTTATACACCAACTGGCGGATCAATTTGAGCGCCTAAGCGGTGACTTTAGTATTAAATTAGTTGCTTTGGTTCGCTCTCAAGAGATGCTGTTTAATCCAAGTGGAGTTAACCCTCAAACATGGCAAAAACAATGGCAGCTTGAGGCCAAAAAATACCAAAGTAGTGATTTATTAAATTCAATTAACGAGCTTGATTACGAGCATAAAGTAGTCATTGATATTACTGCTAGTGAGCAATTTAGCCAGCTTTATGCTGACTTTGTGCAAAGCGATTGCCATTTAATTAGTGCAAATAAATATGCCGGCACAGCGCCTACACATTGGTATCAAACACTTAGGCATAATTTGGCAGAGCGCAACTTACATTGGCGTTATAACACAAGTGTAGGAGCAGGCTTACCTATAAACTTTGCTTTAGCTGATTTACAAAATAGTGGCGATAAAATCACGCGAATAGAAGGTGTGTTTTCTGGCACGCTATCGTGGTTATGCAGTAAATATGATGGCAGTGTTGCGTTTTCAGAGTTGGTGCTTGAAGCGCAAAAAATGGGTTTTACAGAGCCAGATCCACGTGAAGACTTATCTGGGCGTGATATGCAGCGTAAGCTACTTATTTTAGCCCGAGAGCTAGGTGTAGAGCTTGAGCTTGGCGATATAAGTCTCTCGGCACTTATGCCAGTTGAACTTGCTCGGGGTAGCTGGGACGATTTTATAGATAAAAAAACGAAGCTTGATACGTTTATTGAAGAACACGCTGCAGCAGCGCAAGCTAAAAATGCAGTGCTTAGATACACAGGGTTGTTAGAAATTACATGCGATAAAGTCGTTGCAAAAGTAGGCATTGCATACGTGCCAAACGGTGATGCGCTAGCAAACTTAACACCTGGCGATAATATTTTTGTGATAAACAGTAAATGGTACAGCGACAATGCATTAGTTATTCAAGGCCCAGGGGCGGGTAGTGAGGTAACTGCGGCGGGTGTTCATTCAGATTTATATTGGCTTGTGCAAAACTTGAAATAAGCTTGTATATTGATATAAAAACGGCGGCTTAAATTAAGCCGCCGTTTTTTGTTTATAAATGCTTTAAAATAGCTCTTCTTCTGTTTTTGTATCTTCTTCAAATATATCGTTAGGCTGAGATAGCACATATTTAGTAGGTGCGGTTCCTTTGTCAAAATACTCAAAGCGACTGGTGTAATCGTTTTTGTGACTCAATAAACCGGTTTCTAAATCAATCCTAATAGACACTAAGCCTTCAGGCGGCTCGATGGGGGCCTCAGGTTTACCTTCAAGCGCGACTTTCATAAACTCAACCCAAGCAGGTTGTGCTGTTTTAGCGCCAGATTCAGCCCCTGATATTTGACTGCTATCAAGGTTGTTATTGTAAGAAGTCCGGCCCAATGGATTACCTGGGTTATCAAACCCAACCCAAACTGAAGTTATTACATTTCGGTTAAAGCCACTAAACCATGTATCTACAGAATCATTAGTTGTACCTGTTTTTCCTGATAGATCACGACGGCCTAATGCTTGAGCGCGCCAACCTGTGCCTGACCAACCCGTTTTACGTGACCAGTTACCACCACCCCAAACAGCGCTATGCAATGCTTGAGCTATTAAAAATGCATTTTGTTTGGATATGACCTGTGGCGCACATTTTATCTCTGGCATGTCAGAGTTTTGTGACTGGAATAATTCGGAGTTTATTACTGGCGTTAGCGATTCCGCAGAGTTGTCTTCACATACTTTTGTCGGGCTAGCTTTAAATAAGCTATTGCCAAACGCGTCTTGAATTTCAGCGATAAAGTATGGCTCAATTAAATGCCCGCCATTGGCAAATGCACTCATACCACGCGCGAGTTCAATAGGGGTAATTGAAGCACTACCCAGTGCCAATGATTCACTACGGTTTATGTCTGAATTTTTAAAGCCAAATTTTAATAAGTGATCTGCTGTACGTTGTAAACCAACACCTCTAAGCAAACGAACTGAAATTACGTTTTTAGATTGCGCTAACGCGCGGCGAATTCTGATCGGGCCATTGTAAACAGCCGGACTATTTTTAGGCCGCCATGCTACACCTTGGCTTTTGTCCCACTGATTGATTGGCGCATCATTTAAAATAGAGGCGAGCGTATAGCCGTTTTCAAGCGCGGCAGAATAAATAAACGGCTTTATGTTTGATCCCACTTGGCGTTTTGCTTGAATAGCTCGGTTGTATTGGCTTTGCTCAAAGCTATAGCCACCAACAATGGCTTTTATACGGCCATCTTGCGGGTCAAGTGAAACAATCGCACTTGAAGCTTCAGGTAGTTGGCTTAGTTCATACTCGTTTTTGCTGTTTTTACGCACCCAAATTTGCATGCCAGGGGTTAATATTTCAGTAGCGGTTGTTGGAGCAAAGCCTTGTCGGTAACGCGTTATGTATTTACGTGCCCATTTTAAATTGTCCCACGATAGGGTTATTTGCTCTGCATTTTTAAGCATTACCGTGGCATTGAGTTCATCCACATTTAAAACAGCCGCCGCTTTTAATGTGCCTATTTCTTTAGCTTCATTAAGTTTGGTCAGTATTTTTTCTTCGCTAAGAGCTGGTTGCTGCTCAGGATCCCATAAAATAGCGTTGGGTCCTCTAAAACCATGGCGCATATCGTAGTCATGAAGATTATTAACTAACGCGGTTTGCGCCGCTTTTTGTACTTTAGACTCAACAGAGGTGAATATTTTAAAGCCTGAGTTATATGCTTTGTCTATTCCGTAGCGTGCAACCATTTCTGCACGCACCATCTCAGAAATATACGGCGCGTATAAATCTATTTCTGCGCCATGAAAATACGCAGTGATAGGTTGGCTTGTTGCATCATCATATACTTCTTGAGTTATGTAGTTTTCAGTTAATAGGCGACCCAGTACAACATTACGGCGTGCTTTTGCACGGGTGGGGTTACGAATAGGGTTTAACGCAGAAGGAGCTTTAGGCAAGCCTGCAATCATCGCCATTTGAGCAAGCGTTAAGTCTTTTAACTCTTTTCCGTAATAAACTTGAGCTGCAGCCCCAATACCAAAGGCACGGTTACCTAGCTCTATTTTATTGAGATAAAGTTCTAATATTTCGTCTTTGGTAAGAACATTTTCAATATGCAGTGCAATGAATATCTCTTTTATTTTACGAATATACGCTTTTTCTCGGGTTAAGAAAAAATTACGCGCAAGCTGCATAGTAATGGTACTTGCCCCTTGCTTTTTTTCGCCGGTAGAAATAAGCACAATTGCAGAGCGAACTATACCAATAGGGTCTATACCTATATGATCATAAAAGCGATTATCTTCAGTTGCTAAAAATGCATCAATGAGTGGTTGTGGGATTTCGTTAATAGTAACCGGAATACGACGTTTTTCACCAAATTGATTGATTAAGAGGCCATCTTTGGTGAATACTTGCATAGGAGTTTGTAATTGCACGTCTTTTAAAACTTGCACACTGGGGATATCAGGTTTAACGTAGTAATAAAGACTGACCAAAGTTATCAGACCGATTAACGTACAAATGATAAAAAATTGTAAAGTTCGTTTTAATAAAATCACTTATATTTCCCTAAATGGACTCCCAATTGCGAGTTTGGACTGATAGTATATATTGATTAAAAAATGAATAATATTTTTTCAGAAAAAAATTATAACTTGTTTATTATTAAAACAAAGGCCAAGTTGCAAACATGCTAAGTCAACTATTTCAAAAGCCGTCACCGATGATGGTAGGAATTGATATCGGATCGCACTCGATTAAAGCGGTGCTTCTGAGAGAAATTGAAACTGGATTTCGATTAGAAGCGCTAGCAATTGAGCCAATGCCTAAAGGCGCTATGAGTGAACGAACGATTCAAGATATTGAAGCGATTGGTAATGTAATAACAAAATTAAAAAGAAAATTACCAAAATCACTTAAAAATGCAGCTGTGGCCGTCTCGGGGCAAACGGTTATAACTAAAGTGATTTTTATGGACGTGTCGTTAAGCGATGCAGAGCTTGAGTCTCAAATTGAAATTGAGGCCGACAGTTTAATACCTTACCCACTTGACGAAGTGAGCCTAGACTTCGAAAAGCTTTCAACCAATGAAGCTGATCCGAGCAAAATGAACGTGTTACTTTCTGCTGCGCGAACTGAAAGTGTAGAAGCGCGTGTTGGCGCACTAGAAGATGCAAACCTAGATACCAAAATTGTAGACGTAGAAAGTTATGCACTTAGTCGTGCTATGGATGTTTATTACCAACAGCTGCCAAGTGATGCCTTCAACAAATGTGTGGCGGTAGTTGATATAGGGGCTGTATTAATGCTTGTGAGTGTTGTGCAAGCCGGTGAAACTATTTATACCCGTGACCAGGTTTTCGGTGGCGATCAATATACAAACAGTATTGTTAACTACTACAACAAAGGGTTTGATGAGGCTGAAATAGGTAAAACATCTGGCGACTTGCCTCCTAATTATACTTTTGAGGTGTTGGCGCCGTTTCAAACAGCGTTATTACAGCAAGTACGTAGAGCGGTACAAATGTTCTTAACCACCAGTGGTAAAGAGCAAATCGATTACATTGTACTGACAGGCGGCACATCTATGATCAAAGGAATAGATCGCTTGTTAATAGAGGAACTAGGTATCCATAGTGTTGTTGCAGAGCCTTTTGCAAATATGGAAATTTCGCCCAAAGTAGATCGTAATGTAATGCAACGCCATAGAACACAGTTTGCGATTGCGACAGGCTTGGCATTAAGGAGTTTTTCATCATGCCACATATAAATCTACTGCCTTGGCGAGAGCGACAACGCGAAGAGTCTAAAAAGAAATTTGTAACCATATTGATTGGAATTGTGCTGGCGTGTTTTTTAAGTATGTACTTGTTAAGCATGTTTTATGGCGCCTTAAAAGATGGGCAAAACCTAAAAAACAATTATTTAAGTTCAGAAATCAGTATGCTTGATCGAAAGATAAGTGATATCAGAGAACTAGACAAACGAAAAGAAAACCTACAGCAACGTATGCGACTAATTGAAGAGCTGCAAAGTAGTCGTAACCTTGGCACACAAATTATGGATGAAGTAACAAAAATAGTGCCTCAAGGTATTTATTTAACAAAGCTTGAGCGCAGAGGTAGCCAAATTTATGTGCTTGGGCGCAGTGAATCAAATAACCGTTTATCCACTATGATACGTCAAGTACAAGGTTCTTATTTATTAGAGCGCTTAACAATGCAAGATATTGTTGCAGGCGATCAGTCTTCGCGTTTACTCAGTGACTTTAGTATGGAGTTTTACGTAAAACCATTTGATGAGATTGGTGAGGTGCGTGATGAACCTTGATTTTAAAGCGCTTGGCGAAATAGATTGGAATGAAATTGAATTAGATAACATTGGTGATTGGCCTGCGGCTGTAAAAGTGATTTGTTGTGCATTTGTGGCTGGCCTTATTTTGTTTTTTAGTTATAGCTTATTGGTTTCTGACGAAATTGACAGTTACCACAATGCAGTTTCCAAAGAGGTTGATTTAAGAAGTACATACCGAACAAAGTATGCTGTGGCGAGTAAGTTGGATATTTATCGTCAGCAAATGATAGAAATGGAAGATAAGTTTTCTCAATTACTTAAACGTTTACCTACTTCAAATGAAATACCGGGCTTACTTGATGATTTATCGTATGTTGGCACAACAAGTGGACTCACTTTTTTAAAAATTGGCTGGTTACCTGAGGTTCAAAAAGAATTTTATACCGAACTGCCCATTAAAATCGAAGTCGTAGGCACGTATCACGAATTTGGTGAATTTGTTGGAAAAGTGGCTCAGTTGCCACGAATAGTTAGTTTACATGACTTTTCTATTACGTCTTCTGGTGAAAAACAGCTAACATTTAGTGTTGTAGCAAAAACTTACCGCTATGAAGAAGGAGCTAAAAAATGAGGCTTCTTCATTTAATCCCGGTTTTGGCTGTTGTTGCGTTAGTAGGTTGTAACGATGATACATCGGAACAAAAAGAGTTTATTGATCAGGTAAAAGCAAGCACTACGCCTAAAGTTGAGTCAATTCCTGAACTTACTCAATTTGAAATTTTTGAATATAGTGCAGGTAATTTGAGAAGCCCATTTGTGGCACCCCAACCTGAAATAATTCAGAACAAATTGACACAAATAAAAAACTGTTTACACCCAGATCCAGACAGACGCCGTGAGCCACTAGAAAAATACCCGTTAGATAATCTGGCAATGAAAGGTACAATTGGCTCAAGTGGTCAAGTTTGGGCACTTATAACCGCGGCAGATGAAACGTTACACCGTGTAACGATTGGTAATTATTTGGGTAGTTACGATGGCAAGGTAAAAGCTGTGAGTAATGATTTCATAGAATTAGTTGAATTAATCCCTGATGGGTCTGGTTGTTGGAAAGAGCGCCTGACTAAACTGGAAATGTTAGAGGCGGCAACTGATGGCGCAAATTAATAATAAAAAAGGTAAAAATAACATGCATAAGGATGTTCTTTGGTTTAATCGCATTGCGAAAAGTTTACTTGCAACAGCCGCTTTGGTTTGTGCTAGTAATGCTTTGGCAGGACCATTGCTTTACGATGTACGTTATAATCCATTACTTAAAGGTGAAACCGAACTACAGCTTGTTTTCGACGAAGAGATAACGCTAGAGCCGCAAATTCAAGTGTTTAACAGCCCAGCGCGCATTGAAATGTTTTTTGACACCGCAGAGTTAGAATTAGGGTTAAATGACGTTGAAGTTAATCAAGCAGGTATTAGTAGCGTCACTAATGTTTTATCTGAGCAAGGTTTAAAGGTAACGGTTAACCTAGACAGATTAAAAATGTATGAAACAGAAGTTAACAATAACCTAGTTTCAATACGTGTATCAGATAATCCATTAACTGGTTCAGTGACCGAAGATGAAGCTTTACTAACAGGTGATGTGAGTGGAAACTACATCAACCGAATTCAGTCGATTGATTTTAGACGTGGTGAAAAAGGTGAGGCGAAGGTGCTTGTATTTTTACAAGATACTCAAGCTGCAATAGAAGTGCATGAAAGTGGCGGCAAAATTTACGCAGATTTTCACCATACTGACATTCTTGACGATTTACTCTATGAGTTAGATGTTTTAGATTTTGGTACCATTGTTAGTACCATCGAAACATTTAAAGAAGAAGGGCGTAGCCGCGTTGTTATTGAACCAAATGCGGAATTTACGTTCACGTATCAGCAAATAGACAATATTCTTACTCTTACGGTTGAAAAAGATGAGACTCAGAATGCCTATTTAGATGGTGGTAAAGAGTATCAAGGTCGACCAATGACCTTAAACTTTCAAGATATTTCGGTCCGTGCCGCATTACAAATTATCGCAGGTTATAACGACTTTAACTTAGTAACGAGTGACTCTGTTACGGGAAATATTACGCTGCGTCTAGACGGTGTGCCTTGGGATCAGGCTCTTGATGTAGTATTACGCATCAAAGGGTTGGACAAGCGTATGGATGGCTCTATATTGATGGTAGCGCCAGCTGAAGAACTTGCCGCCCGTGAAGCTAAAGATTTAAAAGCAAAGCAACAAGTTGAAGATTTAGAGCCGCTTTACAGCGAATATATGCGTTTAAATTATGCCAAAGCTGAAGACTTTGCTGATTTATTAAAAACTGATATTAATAGCATCATTACTCCACGCGGAAGCGTGTCGGTTGATCAGCGTACTAATACGCTACTCGTTAAAGATACTGTTAAGAGTATAGAGAATATTAGACGCATGATTGAAACCCTAGATATACCGGTTCAACAGGTTGTCATTGAATCTCGTATGGTAACAGTTCGTGATAATGTAACTGAGGATCTAGGTGTGCGTTGGGGGTTTAGCGATCAGCAAGGTAGTGATGGCATATCAGGTTCTTTGGAAGGCGCTGAAACAATTTCAAATGGGGTAATACCTGACTTAACAGATAGGTTAAATGTAAATCTGCCTATTACAAATCCAGCGGCAAGTATTGGCCTGCACATAGCAAAGCTCGCCAACGGTACACTCATCGATTTAGAGTTAAGTGCACTTGAAGAAGAAAATAAGGGTGAGATTATTGCAAGCCCGCGTATTATTGCTGCCAACCAGCAAAAAGCGCGTATTGAGCAAGGTACTGAAATACCTTATACAGAATCAGCTTCTAGCGGTGCAACAACGGTTAGCTTTAAAAAAGCAGTACTGAGTCTAGAGGTTACGCCGCATATAACGCCTGATAACAAAGTAATATTAGACTTAATTATCACGCAAGATACACGCGGTGATACTGTACAAACGGGCACTGGTGAGGCTGTATCAATTGATACGCAAGAAATTCAAACACAAGTGCTAGTAGAAAATGGGCAAACTATTGTACTCGGTGGTATTTTCCAACAACAAATAATCAACACCACAAATAAAGTGCCGGTATTAGGTGATATTCCTTATGTTGGTAGGTTATTTAAAAGCACTAGTGAATTTAATGAAAAGCGCGAACTGCTTATTTTTGTGACACCGAAAATACAAATAGATTAAAATAAGGTACTTTTTTGTTAATCGACGGGTGATTATCTAGTTTAATTGCTCGTTATGTGGCTTTTTATTCTAATTGACTTGAAATACCCCTGCAATTACTGAGATAATCCCCTCCTTAATTTTGGGGCCAGGTCGTTAGGCGGGGTTTTATTTCAAATTTTAGAGTTCGTTTGTACTAAAAGATATGGCTGAGAAACGTAATATATTTCTAATTGGCCCCATGGGGGCTGGAAAAAGCACAATTGGTCGTCACATTGCCGATCAGTTACACCTTGAATTTGTTGATTCTGATCAAGAAATCGAACGCCGTACGGGTGCAGATATTGCCTGGGTATTCGATCTTGAAGGTGAAGAAGGCTTTAGACTTCGTGAAGAATCTGTTATTGGCGACTTAACTGAAATGCAAGGTATTGTACTTGCTACAGGTGGTGGTTCAGTAATGAGTAAAGAAGTTCGAAACAAGCTTTCGGCTCGTGGTATCGTTGTATACCTAGAGACACCTATTGAAAAGCAAGTTGCACGCACACAACGCGACAAGCGTCGCCCGTTACTGCAAACCGAAGAAGCACCTCGTGATGTACTAGAGCGCTTAGCAGAAGAACGCGAACCGTTATATAAAGAAGTGGCTGATTTTGTTGTACGCACTGATGAGCAAAGCGCTAAAGTTGTTGCAAATCAAATCATTGAGAAACTAGATTTTTAAAACCAATAAATAATAAAGGATTAGCTGAGCATGCTTAAATTAACTGTTAATTTGGACGAGCGAAGTTATCCTATTTATATTGGGCAATCTGCACTTCAAGATAATGGCCGTCTAATTCACCATATTGGTGATTGTCGGCCTATCATCATTACTAATGACACAATTGAACCTTTATACTTACAAGGCTTGCTTGATTCATTAGCTGAATTAAACCCTCTTTCCTTTATCATACCTGATGGTGAGCAATACAAGTCGCTTGATTGGTTTGAGAAAATATCTGCATTTTTACTGCAAAATAACTGTGGTCGCGATACTTGCTTAATTGCACTAGGTGGCGGCGTAGTTGGCGATTTAACTGGATTTGTAGCTGCATGTTACCAACGCGGTGTGCCGTTTATTCAAATACCGACAACACTTTTATCGCAAGTAGACTCATCTGTTGGTGGAAAAACAGCAGTGAACCATCCGTTAGGGAAAAACATGATTGGGGCGTTTTATCAGCCACAAGCTGTTTTTATTGATACCCAGTCTTTGCATACACTCCCAAAAAGAGAGTTTGCGGCAGGAATGGCCGAAGTTATCAAGTATGGTTTAATATACGATACCGAGCTATTTGCTTATTTAGAACAAAATGTTGAAAACCTACAGCTGCTAAATGAGACATGCCTACAACATATTATTTACAGGTGCTGTGAGATTAAAGCGTTAATTGTTGCTGAAGATGAAAAAGAGCAAGGTCTTAGAGCACTGCTAAACTTAGGGCATACTTTCGGTCACGCAATTGAGGCCCAAATGGGCTATGGTAAGTGGCTCCACGGTGAAGCTGTTGCTACAGGTATGGTATTAGCTTCTCGGTTGGCTAGTACACGAGGTGACTTAACGCAGCAAGATGTAGAGCGTATAATAGCTGTTATTAAACAGTATAACCTGCCAACTGAAGTGCCTGCTGATATGACGAGCGAGCAATTTTTATTGCACATGCGTAAAGACAAAAAAAATAAAAAAGGGACTATCCGTTTTATTTTACCCACTCAATTTGGTCAATGTGCACTTGTAGATGATGTATCTGACGATCAAGTCCGAGCATTAATCGAGCACTAAATGCAGTCACAAATTTTACCAAGCCGTGCGGCTTTGGTGGATAGAATCGCACTGCAATTTGAATATGGCCAAAACCTCATTGTTTTACTGGGCACATCAGGCTTAGGTAAGAGTTATCTGCTTGAAACCTTTATTACCGATAAATACAACGACTTTAATAAGGCATTTGTACAATCAAGTGCAAAATTAACGGACGCTCAGTTAATGAGCGACCTATTAGAGCAGAGCTTTAACAACCCGTTAGTTGATCATAATTTGAGTTTGTCTGAAAATTTTTATCAGTTACTTAATCAACAACAACCGGGCTCATGTTTGTGGGTTATTGACGGTGGTAGGCACTTATCAGAAGAGTTTTTGATTGAGCTTGAGTTGCTAGCTAAAAATAGTCTAATCACTCTTTATATTATGATTGCCTCAGCTGCAAAACTGCCAGTTGAACATGCAGTTGAAATTCATCTTGAACGGCTCCCCATTCATGAAAGCAAGCAGTTAATGGGGTGGTATTTTGAAAAACTTCCTCATGATGAAGACCCTGTTTTCCAAGCTTTTTTAGCTGAAGCTAACGGTAACCCTAGTTTATTGCTTGCTTGGCAACAAGATGAGTATATTGCTGATATTAAAGTCAAAGATAAAGTATCATGGCGTGTACATTTACTGGTACTGATGTTGCTCATTATGCTTTTAATTATAGGCTTGTTGTATAAATCAGACATGAGTGACTGGTGGCAAAAACATTATGAACAAGGCACCATTGAGGTTGATAGCACTGCTATTCCAGTGAGTCAGGTCACAGCACCTTCTAATTTTGAAGACAATACAGCAAGTATGACTTATGTATCAGCCGACACAGAAACAAGCACCAAGCAGAGTGAGCCACCAAAAGTTGAGCTGCAAAGTACAAACGATATACCTGCAATAATGCAAAGCTTAAGTGCTGGAAGTCAGGACAATAATTCAACTAAGTCAAATAGCCCTATAGAGGATGAGCCAGTTGAAGAGTTTCTAGAGGAGAGGCAAACAAGCACTGAAGCAGGTGAATCACCAATGCCGCAGCCTATTGACGGAGCCAGCGTGTGGTACTCTCAGCAAAATGATTCAAATACAGTTATTCAGTTACTTGCAGTCACACAAAAACAAGTTGTAGATGATTTTATAGAAGAATATGCACTTCAATTAACAGCGTACACCTATCAAACACAAAGAAACGGTAAAACATGGTGGGTGGTTACAACAGGCAGTTTTACAAGCATAAGTGATGCGCAGCAAGGTATGAAAAACTTACCTGCTAGTATCTTAAAAAATAAACCGTTTTATAAAAAAATTAGTAAAATAAAACAAGAAATTGCACTACTTGATCAGTAATATAAATCGCTTTAGTGTAAAATCGCGCAACACCAGATTGAAGTAAAGAACCAATGCAGCAAAAGAGTAGAGCCTTCCTTAAATGGGCTGGCGGAAAATACAGTCTCGTTGATGATATTAACGCGCGATTAAACCAAGCAAGTTCGCATGCTGATACCTTGGTTGAACCTTTTGTTGGTGCCGGTTCAGTTTTTTTAAATAGCAATTTTAAGCATTATGTTCTTAACGATATTAATGCTGATTTAATCAACTTGTATAAAGAATTAAGAAATTCACCCGATGAGTTTATTAGTGACGCAAAAAAACTATTCGTTGATTTAAATAACCACCCCGACGCTTACTACGAATACCGAGTTCAATTTAATCAAAGTCGCGATGTATACGAACGGTCAATGCTGTTTTTATACATGAATCGTTTTGGTTACAACGGATTATGCCGTTATAACTTAAAAGGTATTTTTAATGTACCATTTGGTAAATATAAAAAGCCTTATTTTCCTGAAAAAGAAATGTATTTTTTTGCTGAAAAAGCACAGCAAGCGACGTTTACGTGCTTAGGCTACGATGACGTATTTAAATTGGTTCCCAATAACGCGGTTATATACTGCGATCCCCCGTATGTCCCTTTGAGTAAAACGGCTTCGTTTACTTCTTATGCTAAGGGCGGGTTTAATTTAGATGATCAGGCTAATCTAGCTAACTTGGCAGAGAAAGCTGCGTTTGAAAATAACACGCCAGTGCTTATTTCAAATCACGATACTGTATGGACACGAAAAATATATAGCCAAGCGTCTCTTGATCAAATTCAAGTTAAGAGAACGATAAGTCCTAAGGGGGGAACTCGTAACAAAGTCGGCGAGTTAATGGCTATGTACTTACCACTAAAGCAACCACAGCGTAAATTGAAAGCGCAAAAGCGATAAAAAGTATTACCGCAATGGCAATAATTGATGAAATCGAGTGTTCTTGAAAATCGGCACGGCGTTTTTGTTCTGATTGAACACCAAAAAATGCGGCTAGCACACTTTGCAACGCGCTAATAAAGTGCCGCATTGTTTAGAATAAAGGCTTTAAAGAAGGTGTTTTTTTGCTGTCGTCTGAGCTTGTTAATAGCTCTAATAAATCTAGGTAATGAAACTGAGCACTGCGGCTATCGCCTGTGATCCAAGAAAACCACGAAGAGTCTTCTTCAAGTACATGTAAACAGGGTTTACTTGTCTCTATTTCGTGTGTTGCTTGCGAGGCACAATTATTAACCGAGCTTAATTCTTGCCCTGAGCTTGGCGTAAAATTGACTACCCCAATCACTAATAATGCTGAAGCAATTAATATCCCAATTTTAAAAGCGCGCATGGTTTAAACCTAATATTTTGTTACTTTTTTAAGCATAGCAAAAACTGTTCAAATAACAAACTTGTTTCTAATAAAGACGATTAATTAAATTCAAAAATAGCCACTTAACCACTTTAAAAACAGCAGGTTTACGCCTTAGTTGCTTGGGTAACGTCATCAATTGAGTTACATTAACGTAATATTTGACTCATTGGTGAATCTGCTATGTTTAGCCCAGAACAAAAATACTTAATTGCCCCATCAATTCTTTCAGCTGATTTTGCAAAACTTGGTGAAGATGTTGATAACGTTTTAGCCGCCGGCGCAGATGTAGTTCATTTTGATGTAATGGATAATCACTATGTTCCAAACTTAACAATTGGGCCGATGGTGTGTAAAGCACTTAGAGATTACGGTATCACCGCGCCAATTGACGTGCATTTAATGGTTAAGCCTGTCGATAGTATCATTCCACAGTTTGCTGAGGCGGGGGCATCCATTATCACGTTTCATCCCGAAGCGAGCGAGCATATTGATCGCACTATTCAGTTAATAAAAGATCAGGGCTGTAAAGCGGGTTTGGTATTTAACCCCGCAACAAGTCTAAGTTATTTAGATCATGTGATTGAGAAGCTAGATACCATTTTGCTTATGTCAGTAAACCCTGGGTTTGGTGGGCAAAGTTTTATTCCTCACACACTTGAAAAACTAGCGCAGGCAAAGCAGCGTATTGTTGAGTCAGGCCGAAATATTCGACTTGAAGTGGACGGTGGTATCAAGGTAGACAATATTGCTGCAGCAGCTCAAGCAGGTGCAGATATGTTTGTAGCAGGCTCAGCTATTTTCAATCAACCAGACTACAAAGTGGTTATTGATCAAATGCGTAAGCAACTTGAGAGTGTAAAATAATGCAGTATGATGCCGCATTTTTTGATTTAGATGGCACGTTAGTCGATAGTGTATACGACCTCTATATTTCGATTAATTTAACTTTGAGCGATTTAGCATTTCCTATTGTAAGCCAACGCTTGGTCGAAAGCTGGGTTGGTAATGGTATAGACATGCTGGTAAAGCGAGCACTGAGTGGTGATATGCAAGTTAGTGAGCATTTAGATGAATCGCTAACGAATAAAGCCATAGCACAGTTTCATAAGCATTATGAAGAACAAGTAGGCCAATACAGCGTGCCATACCAACATGTTGAAACAGGACTTGCTGCTCTACGTGGTATGCAAAAAGCATTGATAACTAATAAGTCTCGAATTTTCACAGAAAAGTTACTCGATAAGCTAGCCCTTACCAATCATTTTGAGCTGATTATTTGTGGTGATGATATGGCAAAAAAACCGTCACCTGAGCCATTATTATTTGCGTGTGAAAAGTTAAATATTGAGCCTGCTAAAGCAATAATGATTGGCGATTCTAAAAGCGATATACTTGCTGCAAAAGCGGCGGGTATTGATGTAATAGCAGTAGGCTATGGTTATAATCAAAGTGAAAACCTTGCTGATTATAATCCACAGTACCTATGCGATAACTTCTTAGATATAATACCTGTTCTAACGCAGCGTTAAATATTAATAATTAAGTAAATAAAGGAAAATCATGAGTAAACCAGTAGTTTTAAGCGGCATTCAGCCAACCGGTGGTATGACAATAGGCAACTATGTTGGCGCTATTAACCAGTGGCTAAAGTTACAGGAAGATCACGAAAGTTTCTTTATGTTGGTTGACTTGCATGCTATCACCGTTCGCCAAGAGCCTGAATTATTACGCTCTCGTGTACTAGATGGTGTTGCGTTGTATGCTGCGTGCGGTATCGACCCTGAAAAGTCAGCGTTATTTGTTCAGTCTCAAGTGCCAGAGCATGCGCAGTTAGCGTGGGTGCTTAATTGTTATGCGCAAATGGGTGAACTTAACCGCATGACACAGTTTAAAGATAAGTCGTCAAAGCATGCTAACAATGTAAACGTGGGCTTATTTTCGTACCCAGTATTACAAGCAGCTGATATCTTACTTTATCAAGCCGATCAGGTGCCGGTAGGCGAAGATCAAAAACAACACTTAGAGCTAACGCGTGACATAGCGACGCGCTTTAATAACTTATACGGTGACGTTTTTAAGCTGCCTGAGCCATATATTCCAGAATTTGGCGCACGTGTAATGAGCTTGCAAGATCCACTCAAAAAAATGTCTAAGTCTGATGAAAATCCAAATGGCTACATTATGTTGTTAGATGAGCCTAAAAAGATTGAGAAAAAGCTTAAAAAAGCAGTAACCGATTCAGATGAGCAAGCACGTATTTACTTTGACCGAACTGAAAAGCCAGGCGTATCAAACTTACTTACTTTATTAAGCGTTGCGACTAAGCGCTCAATAGAAGACCTAGTGCCAGAGTTTGAAGGTAAAATGTATGGTCACCTTAAAAAAGATACAGCCGATGCAGTAGTAAGCATGATTGAACCAATTCAAGCACGGTTTAAAGAAATTCGTGAAGATCAAAACTTACTTGATAACATAATGAAATCGGGTGCTGAAAAAGCAAGCGTACGTGCAGAGAAAACGCTAAAATCGGTATACGATGCGTTAGGGTTTATTCCACGCGGATAGGTTTATTGAAATAAAAATGCCGCTTATTAGCGGCATTTTTCATATGGCACATATCAACATGATAGACCCAAATAAAAACAGTAGTGATACTGCTAATTTGTCTGTTTTATCCATTATTCGGCTCCTTTTGCAGTAATTTCTTGTGCGTTATTAATGCTCACTAAAGAAACGTTGTAGCCTTTATTTTCAAGTAATGTAAGCAAGCTATCTTGGCCTACAAGGTGTCCAGCTCCAACTAGTACAAACTCACTGCTATCGTTATTAAACATTGCCTCTATTTTTGGTAACCAATTATTATTTCTATCTTTAAGTAGCTGCTTGTAGCTTTCTGGGTCATTTTTCTGAATATTTTCAACCGCTACCTTGTTTAGTGCGTCGGTATCACCTTCTCGCCATGCAGCTAATAACCCTTTAAACATATCATTAAAATTATTTAGGTCTGCTAGGTTACGCTTAATAAAGTCATTTTCGTTACCTTGACCCATTGTTTTAAATAACTCTAACTGAAACTCCATTGTTTCTAAGTAGTTTTTTGTTTTGTTGTCTTTAGTCGCTTTTTTCGTATAGTAAGCATCAACACCTTCACCCAGTAAGTTTTGTTTTTGCAGTTCCATCGACATTAAAACGATACCCACCATGGCTGGGCGAAAACCATCTAACTTATCGAGGTTAGCGCCAAACTCACTCAGTTTATTTTCAAGTGAAGCTTTAACCTCAGGCTCTAACTTTTCGCTTAACGTTTCATTATTTGTATATGAAAGCGCGCCAAGCATTTGCATTTGAGCATTAGTATCAGCTGGGTCTGGTACTGGCGCTTCAAAAACAATTGTATCGGCTTGTTCATAAGCATGATTAAACTCAACAGGTAATGGCATCTCAGCTTTAGGCAAAATATGTACAGTACCGCCAATAAATAACGAGTCATTCCCTTTGCTTACTTGCCATACAGAGCTTTGTGCATGTGCTGTATTTGCTACCAAGCTACAACCAAGTAAAACGCTGGCAGACACTAATTTTTTTGTAAAATTTTTCATGATGATTCCTTAATGTAATTTCTAAATTTATTGTTTTTAGTTAGATAAAATATTGCTGAAATAAGCAGTGATTGACGATGTTACTTTTGAAAGGTTTTTGTCAATTTCTGTGTTTATTTTGCTCATTGAAGAATCAAGTTCAGCTGCTATTTTTTCATCTATTGAAGAAAGCAGTGTTTGCGTATCGACATGAGTTTTTAAAGACTCAGTTGCATTTACTGTGTTAGTTTTTTGCTGCTTTTTGTTAGTTGGTTTGTTTGTTTCTGTATGTTCACCAATTACACACTGCTCAACGCTTTTTTTAAATATGTGTTGTTTAGTATCAACTGCGAAGGCTGATGTAGTATTAAAAGCAGTTACTAGTAGTAGAGTAGATAGACCTTTTTTCATTGTGCTGTTCATAATTAAACCTTTTATATTTTTAATTGCAGCTAATTTAGAATCGCAAATGATTTTTAGTAAGCTGCTTGTTGATGACGGTTTAAAGAATATCGCTGAATTTACTGAGAGTCGCTTATCTAGTTATGAGCAATTAATAGATAAGCTTTTATTGTAAATTAATCCTTTTAATTTAATTGGTTAGAGTTAAACCTTATATTGTTAATATAAGGTTTTAAATGCTTTTTATACAAAATAATGGATACATGTGATACGGTTTATAAAAATAAAAACATGTAAAGACTATGAATTATCAAATCGGACCTTGGCAATTTATTAGTAATCGCTGTGTGATTACTTCAAACAACTTAGAAAGGGAATTAGATCCACTCTTAGTAAAGTTATTACTGCACTTTATAAGTAAGCCTCAACAAATAGTTTCCCGCCAAGCGCTTATTGAAAGTGTATGGCAACAAACTTTCGTAGACGATAATGCGATTAACCGAGCTATCTCAGAGCTAAGAAAACAGCTTGCCCATCCAATTGAAAAAGCACCTCTTTTAAAAACGCACTATCGAAAAGGCTATAGCCTAACGGTTATTCCAGAGCATTTATCGCAAGCTAATGACGCTGACAACTACGTACAAGTATTGAATGAGTCATCTGTTTTAAGTTCAAAAAATGTGGATGCTGCAGAAACAACCTCCACTCAACCTTTTAAAAAAAGTAGTTTAAAAAAGCCTATCTTTTATTCTTTATTAGCCATTGTCTGTTTATGTTTTTTTGCATGGTTGGTGTGGCTGTTTGTTAGCACTCCTTCTAAAGATGAAGTTAAACAGATCACGGTAAATAAGGTGGCGAGTACATGGAATATAGGGAGTGAGGTTCATCCTGAGCTATCTTCAGATAAGCAATATTTAGCTTATACCAATGTTGAACCTGAACAGGATTTTAATCGTGCATTTGTTAAACGTCTTTCTGATCAACGAGAAGTGGAAATTACATACCCTGGTTTTCAGGTATCTATTTTGTCGTGGCAGCTAAACCAACAGGCTGTGCTACTACAAGCTACAAACTTAAAGCAGCAGCAATGCGAAATGGTATTGGTTGATTTAAGCCAGTTTCCACTTGTTGGGAATGCTAAACGAATAAAAAAATGTGATCTAAGGTACACAGGTTATGCGCAATTAGATCAAAATGGTGAGTATATATATTATACCGAGTACAAAAATGAACAAGATGGCTCAGGTTTATATAAATTTGACTTAGATTTACAAAAAGAGTCGATTGTTATTCCTCCGCCAGGTGTAATGTATGGCGTAATAATGCCACGCTTATCTCATTCGGGTAATAAAATAGCGTACATATTGAGCCAAAAAGGCCAACCATTTTCTGTATTTAGTTACGACTTTACTTCGCGTGAAACTAAGCGATTATTTAAAGCAAAGAGAAGAACAGTTAGTTTCGCGTTCGATTGGCTTTCAAATGATAAAGGCGTCATTGTGTTTGAAGATTCAGACCTTTCAACCATTACGTTTGATAAAAATAATATAATTAAACATACACAGACGATTACCCCTGCAATTTCACCTTATTATATTACAGTTCAATCTGCTAATAGCCTGTTTTACTCAGCAAATAAAACACAAGCATTTTCATTAATTAAAGCAACAGATACCTTTGGCGATAATCCAGTTTATGAATCTTTGTATAAAAGTGATAATGATGACTACAGCATTGTTGAAGTAATAAATAAAGCAGGACCAGCGCATGTTTTTGTATCAGAGCGTTCTGGTAGTAGCCAATTATGGATTGCTCAAAATGGACTAACTAAGCAACTTAGTTTTTTTAATTACGATGACGTCTCATCTGCCTATAGGTTAAGAGGGTTAAAAGTATCTCCTAATAAGGAACGTATATTATTAATAAAAAATAAGCGCTTTTCACTTTATGACGTAAATACTCAAAAATTCTATCCGTTGGAAATGTTGAGTGGGCGTAAAATAGAGAGTTATATTTGGTCAAAAAACAACGAAAGTATTATTTATATTGAGCAGCTTGATTCAAAAAATAGAGTTGTTGAGCTGAACTTGCTAACCCGTGATACCCGCGTAATAGAAGACATTAAAGCTAATAAACTCATTTCAGATAGTGAAGGTAACCCCTACGCAATTAGCCTTGATCAGTTGATTCGTTTCGCGGATAAGCAAAGCTGGGCATTACCTAAAAATGCTAGAAAGGCGAATGTATATGGAATTAGTAAAGACTATTTCTATTATTCAGACTCTATTTCAAGAATCGCTAGGTTAAATTTAAAAGATGACAGCGTGCAAGATACTCACGTTGATTTTCGGCCTATCGCTTTTGAAGTAAGCTCAGATAACGAAATTTTATTTACGGGTGCAAAGTACAAAGATATGCAAATTATACAAATTAGTTGGGATGAATAGCGAAGTTTATAAAGGACTAACAGTCGGGCGCTAAATATAAAAAAGCACCAAACAGTTAAACTGCTTGGTGCTTTTTATAATCTATATTAAAGCAATGGCTTTAGGTAATGCCCGGTGTGCGAGCGCTCACATTCAGCTACGTCTTCAGGCGTACCTGCAATAAGTATTTCACCGCCGCCAGCGCCTCCCTCAGGACCTAAATCAACCACCCAGTCTGCGGTTTTAACCACATCTAAGTTATGCTCAATAACTACGATGGTATTACCATGATCGCGCAGGCGATGTAGTACAACAAGTAGCTGTTCAATATCGGCAAAGTGAAGGCCGGTTGTTGGCTCATCAAGTATGTACAGTGTTTTACCTGTATCGCGTTTAGAAAGCTCGCGGGCAAGTTTTACACGCTGAGCTTCACCACCTGAGAGTGTGGTAGCGGCTTGTCCTAAACGCACATACGATAAACCAACATCCATTAGCGTTTTAAGTTTACGTGCTATTGCAGGTATTTTATCAAAGTAGTCATGCGCGTCTTCAACAGTCATTTCTAGTACTTGGTGAATGTTTTTACCCTTGTATTGTACTTCTAGGGTTTCGCGGTTGTAGCGCTGCCCTTTACACACATCACATGGTACATATACATCAGGTAAAAAGTGCATTTCTACCTTAATTACGCCATCACCTTGGCAGGCTTCACAGCGTCCACCTTTAACGTTAAAGCTAAAGCGACCCACTTTGTACCCGCGAGAGCGTGACTCTTGTGTACCGGCAAATAGCTCACGAATGCCTGTAAAAATACCGGTGTACGTCGCAGGGTTTGAACGCGGCGTACGTCCAATTGGGCTTTGGTCAATATCAATTACTTTATCAAAATGATCAAGGCCACTAATTGATTTATACGGTGCTGCTTCTGCTGTAGTTGCGCCGTTTAATTCAGTATGCGCAAGTTTAAATAACGTATCGTTTATAAGTGTTGATTTACCAGAGCCCGATACACCGGTAATACACGTCATTAACCCAAATGGAATTTTCAAATCGACATTTTTAAGGTTGTTACCGGTCGCGCCAAATAGCTCAAGCCATTTATCGCCGGTTGGATTACGCTCTTTTGGTACTTCTATTTTGCGCACGCCAGATAAAAACTGGCCAGTTACCGAGTCTTTAGTGGCTAGAATATCGTCGCGTGTACCTTGTGCAATAATATGCCCACCGTGAACACCTGCACCTGGGCCAATATCAATAATATGATCGGCGGCACGAATAGCATCTTCATCATGTTCAACAACAATAACGGTGTTTCCTAGGTCGCGCAAATGCACTAATGTTTGCAGTAGGCGGTCGTTATCGCGTTGGTGTAAACCAATTGATGGTTCATCCAATACGTACATTACCCCTACAAGGCCTGCACCAATCTGACTGGCTAAACGAATACGCTGCGCTTCACCACCAGAAAGGGTATCGGCACTGCGCTCAAGCGATAAGTAATTAAGACCAACATTGATTAAAAACGATAAACGGTCGCGAATTTCTTTTAGGATTTTTTCAGCTATTTGGGCTTTTTGACCCGTAAGTGATAAGCCTTCAAAAAAGTTCATCGCTTCGCCAATGCTCATAGTAGTAATAGCAGGCAGGTTTGTTTGACCTATAAATACGTGACGTGCTTCTTGGCGTAAACGCGAACCATGACAACTAGGGCACGCTTGGCTAGTTTGATATTTAGCGAGCTCTTCGCGTACAGAGTTTGACTCAGTTTCGCGATAGCGACGGTTCATGTTGTTTAACACGCCTTCAAACTCGTGGTTGCGTGTTATTAAATCGCCTCTGTCGTTACGGTAATTAAAAGCAATTTTAGTTTGCCCTGAGCCCTCTAAAATAATTTTTTGAGAGTCTATAGCTAGCTTTTCAAACGGTACATCTAAATCAAATTTATAATGCTCGGCGACCGCCTGTAGCATTTGAAAGTAGTAAAAACTGCGCTTATCCCATCCTTTTATAGCACCACCGGCCAAGCTTAGCTCAGGGTTATGTACTACGCGGTTAGGATCAAAATATTGACGTACGCCTAAACCGTCACAGCTTTGACACGCACCGGCAGGGTTATTAAACGAAAATAAACGAGGTTCTAATTCAGTCATTGCATAGCCACAGGTAGGGCAGGCAAAGTTGGCTGAAAACAGCATTTCCTCTATCGTGCTATCGTCCATGTAAGCTACATTTGCCACACCGCCCGACATTTCGAGCGCTGTTTCAAATGACTCGGCTAAACGCTGTTGTTGGCCATCTTTTACTTTAAAGCGGTCAACTACTACTTCAATAGTGTGCTTTTTGTGAAGTTCAAGTGTTGGCGGATCTGATAGATCGCATACTTCGCCATCTATTCGTGCTCGTATATAACCTTGACTTGCTAGTTGCTCAAGCAGCTTAACATGTTCACCTTTACGCTCTTTTACTACCGGTGCCAAAAGCATTAGCTTAGTGCCTTCAGGCAGTGCTAAAACGGTATCAACCATTTGGCTAATTGTTTGTGCGGCTAAAGGTAAATCATGTGTAGGACAACGAGGTTCGCCCACGCGAGCAAACATTAAACGTAAGTAATCGTATATTTCGGTAATGGTACCCACGGTAGAGCGTGGATTATGCGAGGTTGATTTTTGTTCTATTGAAATTGCAGGAGATAGGCCTTCAATATGATCAACATCGGGCTTTTCCATCAAGGATAAAAACTGTCTTGCATACGCAGAAAGTGATTCAACATACCGGCGTTGCCCTTCAGCGTACAAAGTATCAAATGCAAGTGATGACTTTCCCGAACCAGATAGGCCTGTGATAACAATTAATTTATCACGTGGGATGGTTAGGCTGATGTCTTTTAAATTGTGCGTACGGGCGCCTCGGACTTCAATGTTTTCCATGCTATCTCGTTAATTACCAAAATTATTTACTGAGTATCTCATAATACGCTGCAATATTAATCCTTGATCATGAAAAATCCTTAGCTTTAAGCGATTAATTATTGCCAAGCTTGTGATAGAATCCTTGCCTAATTTTTTCACATCGTAAGATTTTGCTGATAATGACTGCATCTTCACTTAATTCACGAGAAAAGCGCGCCGCTGTATCGCTAGCGAGTGTGTTTGCATTTAGAATGCTCGGCTTATTTATGCTGATGCCGGTATTAGCGATTTATGGCCAGTCGCTTGACGGCTTTTCACCGATTTGGATTGGTTTTGCTATTGGTGCGTATGGCTTAACACAGGCGGTATTGCAAATACCTATGGGCCGTTTGTCAGACAAAATAGGCCGTAAAAAAGTTATTATTGGTGGTTTAGTTGTGTTTGCTATCGGCTCAGTCATAGCCGCATTGGCTGAATCTATCCAAATGGTCACTGTAGGGCGTGCCTTACAAGGTATGGGCGCTATTGCTAGTGCATTACTGGCTTTTGCCAGCGACTTAAGTCGCGACGAACAACGCCCTAAAGTAATGGCTGTAATTGGTATGAGCATAGGCATGAGCTTTGCCTTTGCGATGTTATTAGGCCCAATTGTTGCCGCTTCGTGGGGTGTAGCTGGGGTATTTTGGTTAACAGCAATACTTGCCGTGCTCGGTATTGGTATTATTTTATTTTTAGTGCCAAACGCAGTAAATAAAGCGCCCAAAGGGGATACCTTGGCAAGCTTTAGCGATATTAAAAAACTGATTAAACATCCAGAGTTATCACGTTTAAATGCAGGCGTATTATTACTGCATTTAACATTAACCACTATTTTTGTGGTACTACCAAGCCAGCTGATAAAAGAAGGTTTGGCGGCAGAGCAACATTGGTATTTGTATATTCCGGTCTTGTTTTTGGCATTTTTATTAATGGTACCTATTATGATTGTGGCCATTAAAAAAGAAAAAGAAAAGCAAGCGTTTATCGGTTCTGTAGCGCTGTTAACAGTCAGTATGCTGGCCATGTCAGTATGGATTAATAGTGTGGTAGGTATTGCTATATGTATGTTGCTTTATTTTGTCGCATTTAACTTTTTAGAAGCCACAATGCCAGCGCTTGTATCGCGTATAGCCCCTGCTAACCAAAAAGGATCAGCCATGGGGGGATACTCGTCTAGCCAGTTTTTAGGTGCCTTTTTGGGCGGGGTGTTAGGTGGTTATATTGCTCAAACTACAACAACGCAAGCTGTGTTTGCGGCAGCAGCACTTGTTGGGTTAATATGGCTTGTTGTTGCGTGGAAAATGCAAGTACCACCCAAAAGTAAAGTTATTAGTTTAATGACCAAATTAAGTTCTGAGGAGCATGCCCAAACATTGGCTTCTCAGTTAGTTGCTTTACCAGGTGTAATAGAAGCAACAGTAGTGCGCGATGAAAGCCGTAGCTACTTAAAGATTAATGATAAAGAATTTGACCTAGACCAAGCACGTAAAGTAGCTGGTTTAATCTAACGTTTATAGGAGATGGTTCCATGGCACGCGGTGTGAACAAAGTAATTTTGGTTGGTAATTTAGGACAAGATCCTGAAGTTCGTTACATGCCTAATGGCAATGGTGTAGCAAATATTACCTTAGCAACGTCAGACAGCTATAAAGATAAAAACACTGGCCAAATGGTTGATAAAACTGAATGGCACCGTGTTGTGTTTTTTGGAAAGCTGGCTGAAATTGTTGGTGAGTATTGTCGTAAAGGCTCACAAATTTACGTTGAAGGTAAACTTCAAACACGTAAATGGACCGACCAACAAGGCCAAGAAAAATACACCACAGAAATTGTTGTTGATGGCTTCACGGGTCAAATGCAAATGCTAGGCGCTCGCGGTGGCGATCAGCAAGGTGGTGGTGGCTATCAAGGTAATCAAGGCGGCCAACAAGGTGGCGGTTACCAAAATAATCAGCAAGGCGGTGGCTATGGTCAAAACAACCAAGGTCAAAACAGCCAGCAAGGTGGATATGCACCACAACAGCAAGCTGCACCTGCTGCACAGCCTCAATCAGCACCGGCTCCACAGCAAAGTAATCAGTATCAGCCACAAAATGGCGGTTTTGCTCCACAGCAAAATAGTGCGCCACAGCAGCAAGGTGGTTTTGCACCTAAGCCGCAAAATGCACCACAGGGCGGCGCATCAAATCCAATGGAACCAACTATAGATTTTGATGACGACATTCCGTTCTAACCAAAGACAAAAATTAGAATGTTGAAAAACTATTGAAGACCGCTACTTAGCGGTCTTTTTGTTTTATAGGGTTATTATACCAATCCGCAATAATACCTAATCATTTTGTGTGGCTAAACATGTTGCTACTTGCGTTAAAAATTTGTTATTTAGAATAGCTAAATACCAAAATGCTTGTCTTGTTATCGACAATGTTTTACTGCCTATAAATAGAACACTCAAGTAAGCGAATTGGTTTAAAAGTAGCGATTAGCTTACTTACGATTTTATATTTAAAGTTGATTAGCTACCTTGTACTTATGGCTTTTTTGAACAACACTTCAGTTATTAATATAACGTTTGGGTGAGCTATGTTTAAGGGGCGCTATTGGTTATCAAATCATTTAAAACCGGTATGTTTGGCCTTGCTTATTGTCTTGCTGATTGGTTTTAATTTTATATTAAGTAATGCATTACATTTAAAAATATATAGAGCTGGGCACCAGCTTGTAAAGCAAGTGTATGAATTGCAATTAAATGCGCCATTAGATCAAAAAACTTTAGCTGTTTTAGTTAAAAGCAATGGATTTACGCTTTCAGCGGAGCCGTCTTCTGGGCATTTTAAAAACCTAATGAAGCCAGAGCTTAAAGTGTTTTCGTATAAAACGTTAAATTTAGGCCTTTATCACCCTCCTGTCTGGATAATGGAAAGTTACCTCTTCATTTTACTCAACCTTATTGTTTTAGGAGCTGCAAGCTCGCTTTATCGCTGGGGAAATGCAGTTAATTTAAAACAATTGAAACGACTCAATAGTCAGCCTAAGGAGTTAAAATTACCAAGCGACACGTGCGATAGGGTAGATATAGTTAAAACCGTTAAAAGCGATGAACTAGGGTCGCTCTATGCAGCGGCTGAGCAGTATCATAGTTTATTTATTTTAGTGAGTTGGGATTGCGAGTTTGATAAAAATACTGACTTAGAAACAAGCTTTAAAGTATTAATACTTAAAAGCGTTCCTGAAATAAAAAAAATTGCTGTGAAAGTCATTAATCCTGAACAACTAACCATTACACTCTACAATGTGCCTATCGCTGAGCTTGATCGTTATACTGAACGTCTATACAAAATTATTTTTAATGTGTGTCAAAGCCATCAGAAAAATACGACTCGTAAACATGTTAAGTTAGGTGCATGTAACTTTCGCTTAGGTGCCGATCAATCCAAGGTATTGCAAATAGCAAAAGCGGCTTTAACGCTTTCTCAAAATAGTATGTTATTGCACCGTCATCGATTAGCACTGAGCAAAAGCCAAGAAGTGTTATTTTGTAATGAGCAGGTTATTAACAATATTAAAAAGAATAAGTTTATGCTTTCTTTTCAGCCTGTGTTCGATTTGATTAGTGGCGATATTATTCAGCATGAGGCATTAATAAGAGTAAGGCACGACATGCATGGTTTGCTGGCGGCTCAGTATTTTATTAATCAAGTTGAGAGTAAAAATGACGCGCTAATACTCGATAAAGCGGTGTTATCGCAAATACTCACTCTGGTAATGGCTGAAAAGTCACCATTAAGCGTTAGCATTAATATGCACCCTAACAATTGGCTTAACGAAGAGTTTTGGAGCTGGTTAAGCACACAAATGGATAGGCTGAATTTAAGCTGCCAATTACAGTTTGAAATGAGTGAAGCTTTTTTTTGCAACAACAAAGATGCGTTAGCAAATACGCTAAATATAATAAAAAAACACAGATCTAATATTATTATTGATAATGTAAAAACGAGTGAAAACATTCCTCTGCTTATTCACTGTGAAGAGGTAATAGGCTTAAAGCTAAGTTACGATCTAGTGCACTTAGTCAATGAAAAATCGCATAATCAAAAATGCATCAAAAACATTGTTAATGCAGGAAAAATGTTAAACCTTCCTGTTTATGCGGTAGGAGTAGAAACTCAAAAAGAACTTATTATGCTTACACAACTAGGTGTCGCGGGCGCGCAAGGCTTTTATTTTTCGGAACCTTTACAAGAGCTAACTCAGGCTGTTTTTCATTGATGTACTTTAGCTTTTTAATTAAACCCTACGCATTGGGTGCTCGACTGAAAAAGTATGCTTAAATAAGTTTTCTGTACTTAAGCCCTTCTAATCCTTGTAAGCCGCCGGTATGAACTGCAATTATTTTACTGCCAAAAGGAAAGTAATCTTGCTCTATTAACTGCCACAGAGCGTACAGCATTTTACCACTATAAATAGGCTCTAGCGGTAGATTGTGTGTAGTGCTCATATGTTGGCAAAACGCCCATAACTCAGGAGTGAATTTACCATAGCCACCGCCATGAAAATCGCAAAGCAATTGCCAGTTAGTTTGTGACCTTGCTTTAGCGCTTAGCTTACGGACTTCCTCTATTAAATATTGTGCTTGCTTTAAAACTGCAATTCCTATTATTTGTGTTGTTACATTACTGCCCTCAATAAGGCCCGCAAGCGTTCCACCACTACCTGTAGGGCATACTAAGTAATCGTGTTTTGGCAAACTTTGTGCAAGCTCTGCGCAGCCTGGTATTGCATAGGTATTTGTGCCACCTTCAGCAAGAAAATACGCATTGGGGAATTTTGTTCTAAGGTCTGCGAGGTATTGCGCATCGTTTCGCAACTTATATTCAATACGGTTAACAACATGAAGCTGCATGCCACACTGCTGTGCAAATTGGATGGTTGGGTTGCTTTGATCTAAATTAGGCCCGCGAATAATCCCATGCGTTGTTAAACCAAACATTTTTCCCGCTGCAGCGCACGCATGTATATGATTTGAAAATGCGCCACCAAATGTAAGCAACTCGGTTTTATTCTGGGACTGCATTTGTATTAAATTATATTTTAGTTTTCGCCACTTATTCCCGTTTATTAAAGGGTGGAGCAGATCATCTCGCTTTACTAATAGCTCAATGCCTTTACCTTTTAACCACGGATCATCGATTTTTTGCGTAATAGTGGTTTCATTTATTTCGAAAGATGCAGGCATTTTTTCTCAATTAAAAGGATAAATAATAAAATACACGGCTAATTTTATAGCTTATAAATAGAAGGGGCTATACAAAATTACGATGGATTGTTTTGTGTAACAGTGCATTGATTAAATTTTGAGTAGCTAGATTGGTTAACATGTTTTAAAGTTAACCAATTGTAAAGGGAGTTTAGTTATGAAAAAACAATTTAAGAAAACAATACTTATAAAAAAACAGATTGGCTTTTCGTTACTGCAGCTAATAATTGTTATTGTCACTTTTGGCGCGTTAGCTGTTTATTTTGCCCCGCGCTTTTTAAACCTTCAAGGGGAAGCACACGCATCCATCCTTGAAACACTGCAAGTATCAATTCAAGCTGAAATAAGCGTTGTACATGGAAAAGCCATTATTAAAAACCTCCATAATAAAGCAAATGCCAGTATCGAGCTTGATTCAGGAAAAATGGTTGATATTGTTTATGGCTATCCTGCTGCAACTGAGGCCGCTTTTAGGGCGATTTTAGATACTAAATTTGCAACTGAACACACTGGGGATTTTAATATTACGAATAGCCCACAAGCTGCTAAAGCTATTATTTACCCCAACAGTTATTCTGCAGTGGATAATTGCCGTATTGAATATGTTGAAGCTAAAAACAACACGAAACAAAATGTAATTACTGCGCCCGCTTTAAGCGTATTTATGTCTGAGTGTTAGTGCAAAAAATAAGTGTTTATAAGTTTGCTAGTTTATTTGATAACGTAATTTTTAATGGTTAACGGTTAAATAACGCAAATACGCTAGGTTTAATACAATGTGATACTCAACGGTGATGAATAACCTAAAATAAAATAGTTTCACTGTTAAGTGTAAGTTTATGAATTTAAGTAAGATCTAAGCCGTGTTTTACAATTTATTGGCTTTAGAGTAAATGATCAGGTTATTTACTAGCGTGAAACGGGCGAATAGTTGTAAACTAAGATAATAATTGAACAAAGCTTGTGTTTTGCGCTGCAAGTACATAGCATAAGACTTTAATTATAAAAAAATAATAACGACCAAATAATTGCCGCTTTTTGGGACTGGAATATATGCGAATTACTCCTTTATCTCTGTTAATTACAGCTAGTTTGTTAGCAAGTAGTGCATTTGCACAAGACACAGCTACCGTAACTGGAATTGAGTCAGAGATTAGTGTTAAACAGACAGAATACGATAACTCGACAAGAATACTTGATAAACATTTAAAAGAAGAAAGTCAGTTACAAAATCAATTAGAGCTACTTCGTTCTCGTTCAACTGAGCTAGACAAAGAAAAAAACCAAGCGCTCGACGCGATGAACGAAATGTATCGCCGTTTAATTGATGATCCATCAATAAACATTACAAGCGCTCAATCTCGCTATCAACAGGCGGTAGTTGATCACAAGCAAAATAAAGATGATATCTCTATGCAGTTGGCGGCAATTGCATCCCACCGAAAAGATATTGAGCAAATTAGAGTTGCTAAGCACACTTTACTAAATACTTTAGAAAGCCTGAAAGAGCAGTTAACAACGGCTCGTGTAGAGCGCTTGCGTAACGAGTTTACGCGTGAAGGTACGCTTGAGGTTAACCATACAATAAATTGTAAGCGCACAGAAACACTTGCGGCGTGTGAGCAACGTGGTCAGCAAATGGGGTTACAAAAAGCAACCAAACGCTTTGTAGACCAAATTTTTGCAAACTTAACAGAAGAACGCATCGTTGAACCAAAACGCAATTTAGCTGGTGCGCAAGTACAAATTTTAAGTAGCCATGTAGTGAGTAGTGCATTTAGCGGCCAAGGTAATTATAACGTTAACTTAAGCGTTTCAATGCGCGGTGAAGTTAATAGCAGCCGTTTATGTAACTTATTAAGTATAGATAACCGCTATTGTTCAGAATACGGTTCACCCCTTAATACCGCTTACCAGCCAACTTATGGCACAACGTATACGGATAGTCAGTTAACATTCAGCAATAGCGCGGATAATAACAGTGCAGTTTCGGTATCGCGCTTAAACAATAAGCCTGTACGCGATTATTCTGTTAAGCAGCCAGTACAATCTAAACCTGATTACACGGTTGTTGAACAAAAAAAAGATCAGTCGGTAGAGCTAACACTTCGCTCTAACGTTTACGACGATGAAGTGTTTATTAATGGTGTGAGCTTTGGTTCTACACGCTTAATTACGCGTTTACCAAAAGGTGTGCATGAAATTGAAATTCGTAAGTTAGGCTACAAGCCTTACCAAGCACGTGTAAACCTAAATAAAGCGCAAACAATTAATGCTAACTTAGTAAAAAAGCCTAAGTCGATTGCTGCACCGACCTATACTCGCGAGCAACCAGAAACACAAACACGTAGAGTAAGCGAAAATGTTAACGTTTTAAACGCAAATGTAGAAACACCTGTTGTGGTAATTCCTGCTGGCAAATTTAAAATGGGTGATATTAATGGTAACGGATTGGCTAATGAGCGCCCAGTTATTGAAAAAGCCATTGCTAACTCATTCGCTATGCAAAGCAAGGAAGTAACCGTAGGCGACTATGAAAAGTTTGTTGCTAATACAGCGTATAAAACAGAAGCAGAAATAAATAAAGGCTGTGCATATTATTTAAATGGCGAGCCAGTATGGGAGGCGGCTTTAAATTGGCGCAATCCTGGTTTTGAACAAGGCAGTGATTTTCCGGCTGTATGTTTAACTTACAACGATGCAAAAGCATATGCTGAGTGGTTATCGGGCCAGACAGGTCAGCAGTTTCGTTTACCTAGCGAAGTTGAGTGGGAATATGCAGCTCGTGCAGGTACAGAAACTGAGTACCCTTGGGGTAACGAAATTGGTAAAAACTTAGCTAACTGTGGTTGGTGTGGTAGTGAATGGTCAAATAAGCGTGCTGCACCCGTGGGATCTTTTTCTCCAAACGCGTTTGGACTTTACGATACGGTAGGTAACGTATGGGAATGGACCAATAAAAAATCAGGTCAATCGGATGTTGCCGTAAGAGGTGGAGCATGGAATTTTGCACCAAGTCTTGCGCGTGTATCAACACGACTAATTTTAGCGCCTGATTTTAGATCAAACTACATTGGTTTTCGCTTAGTTCGCGAGAGATAAACTTTATAAGGAAGCATTGCTTCCTTTTTTAACAAATTCACAAAGGCGCCACACTTTATATTGCTCATCAAAATAGGCATGTTAAAGTGAGGCAGCTAATATAAGAACGTATTTCAAAGGTCATCCAGCCTCATGTTTAAAAAACTCCGTGGTATTTTTTCTAACGATCTATCGATCGACTTGGGTACAGCCAATACCCTAATTTATGTAAAAGAAGAAGGTATTGTTCTAAACGAACCTTCAGTTGTTGCTATCCGTCAAGAGCGTGCTGGTGGCCCTAAAAGTGTTGCATCGGTAGGTACCGAAGCAAAACAAATGCTAGGTCGTACGCCGGGTAATATTAAAGCAATCCGCCCAATGAAAGACGGCGTAATTGCTGACTTTTATGTAACAGAAAAAATGTTACAACACTTTATCAAGCAAGTGCATAACAATAACTTTATGCGCCCAAGTCCGCGTGTACTTATTTGTGTACCATGTGGTGCAACGCAAGTAGAAAAACGTGCAATCCGCGAATCGGCAATGGGCGCTGGCGCCCGTGAAGTTTACCTAATTGAAGAACCAATGGCTGCGGCAATTGGTGCAGGTTTACCAGTATCAGAAGCAACAGGCTCTATGGTTGTTGATATTGGTGGTGGTACAACTGAAGTCGCCATTATTTCACTAAATGGTGTGGTTTACTCATCATCAGTACGTATTGGTGGCGATAAATTTGACGAAGCGATTATTAACTATGTGCGCCGTAATTTTGGTAGCTTAATTGGTGAAGCAACCGCTGAAAATATTAAGCACCAAATTGGGTCTGCGTTTAAAACAGACGAGCCAATTGAAATTGAAGTACGTGGGCGTAATCTAGCTGAAGGTGTTCCACGTTCATTTACGCTTAACTCACACGAAATTTTAGAAGCCCTTCAAGAGCCACTAATGGGAATTGTAAGCGCAGTGATGGTTGCCCTTGAACAGTCGCCACCAGAGCTTGCGTCAGATATTTCTGCACACGGTATGGTACTTACTGGCGGTGGTGCACTATTAAAAGATTTAGATCGTTTACTAATGGAAGAAACAGGTATCCCTGTTGTTGTAGCCGATGACCCACTAACGTGTGTAGCACGTGGCGGCGGTAAAGCATTAGAAATGATTGATGTTCACGGTGGTGACGTTTTTAGTTACGACTAATGAAATTAATGTTCGGGCGCACTGTCTCTTTGCAACTGCGACTTTTTGTCGCAGTGCTTTTGAGTATCGTACTCATAGCTGGAGACCGTTACACAGAAGGTGGAACCGTTGTGCGCACCAGTTTAAATACGTTGGTTAGCCCGCTTATTTATGTTGCCAACTTACCTTATGAGTTATTTAGCATTGGCGCTAAAAGCTTACACACTCGCGATCAACTTCTCACTGAAAATGAAGCACTGAAAAAAAAGCAAATGCTACAAAGTGAGCAGTTGCAACAGTATCAGTTTTTAGCCAGAGAAAACCAAAAGTTGCGCGCATTACTTGGCTCATCAGCAAAACAATCTAACCGTAAAATTATTGCGCAAGTACTTTCCGTTCACTCAAACCCCTACAGTCATCAAGTTGTTATTAACCGTGGCACCACCGACGGCCTTAGTGAAGGCCAAGCTGTAATAGATGAAATGGGAGTGGTAGGGCAGCTGACAAAAGTAGGCTCCACTACATCGCGCGTACTACTGATGACCGACACAACTCATGCAACACCGGTGCGTATACTTAGAAACGACGTGCGAACCGTCGTTGAAGGCATTGGTAAAATTAATGTAGTTAAGCTTTCGCATGTGCCTCATAGTTTAGATGTACGTATTGGTGATGTATTGGTGACTTCTGGGTTAGGTGGCACATTTCCTGAGGGGTATCCGGTGGCGATAGTCACAGAAATTAACCGCGATGAAGGCCGCCCATTTGCACAAGTATTTGCAGAGCCAATCGCGCTGCTCGACCGAATTCGCTTGTTGGTTATTTTATGGCGCAACCAACAGGAGCAAATAAACGATGATTAACCGTTATTCATTGTTAATTGCGCTGAGCATATTTTTTGCTTTAATAATGGCGCTAATGCCGCTGCCATTCTCGTTTGAACCATTCAGACCGGATTGGGTCTTATTAGTACTTATGTATTGGTCATTAGCCGTGCCACATCGGTTAAATATTGGTACTGCTTGGGTCGTAGGTTTACTCATTGATTTAGCGTCAGGCTCACCTTTAGGTGTTAACTCGCTGACATTTTCGGTTTGTATATTTATTACCGCAAGCAACTTTCAAAAAATTCGTAACTTCTCGCTTTGGCAGCAAAGTTTGTTAATTGGTTTGTTTTTAACGCTTTATCATTTAATGCAGTTTTGGCTAAACCATTTTTTGCTTGGTGTTTACTTTAACCCACAATATTTATGGCCAGTATTTACTGGCATGGTAAGTTGGTTTTGGGTGTTTTTATTACTTCGTAAGTACCGCAGACATTTTAGGATCAGATAATGAATACTGCCGTATATCTGGCATCAGCTTCTCCTCGTCGAAAAGAGCTACTTGCCCAATTGGGTATTGAATTTTCTCAATTTAGTGTTGATGCAGACGAAAGTCAGCTTCCCAATGAACTCCCTCATGATTACGTAGAGCGTTTAGCACGCCTTAAAGCGCGTTCAGGTGTTGAACTTGGTTACACAGACCGGCCAGTGCTTGGTAGTGATACGGTTGTTGTTATTGGTAATGAATCATTATGTAAGCCATGCGATGAAGCCGATTTTACTCATACACTAAAGCGCTTGTCTGGAAATACACATCAGGTACTAACTGCGATTGCTTTTGCAACCAAAGATAAAGTACTTAGCCAAGTTGTCAGTACCGACGTCACATTTAAAAAACTGAGCGATGAAGAGATCAAAGCCTATTGGCAAAGTGGTGAGCCACAAGATAAAGCGGGTGGTTATGGCATTCAGGGGTTAGGTGGTCGCTTTGTTACACATATTTCAGGTAGCTATTTTAGTGTTGTCGGCTTACCTTTATATGAGACTGAACAATTATTACACGCATTTTTGAGAGGGTAGCATGAGTACAGAATTACTGATCAACGTAACGCCGAGTGAAAGCCGTGTTGCCCTAATCGAAAACGGTGTGCTTCAAGAGATTCAATTAGAGCGCATTGGTAACCTAGGTATTGTTGGCAATATTTACTTAGGTAAAATAAGCCGTGTTCTACCGGGAATGCAGGCAGCATTTGTTGATATTGGCTTAGAGAAAGCCGCATTTTTACATGCATCAGACATAGTAAACAGTGCCTCCATTGTTGAAGGCGTAGACGATGTACCAATAAAAAAAGTGCAAGACATACGCGAACTGGTTCGCCAAGGCCAATATATTATGGTGCAAGTGGTGAAAGATCCATTAGGCACAAAAGGTGCAAGGCTAACGACCGACATTACTATTCCTTCTCGTTACTTAGTATTTATGCCTGACGCAACGCATGTTGGTGTGAGCCAGAGAATAGAAACAGAAGAAGAGCGTTCTCGCCTTAAAAAAATTGTTGCAGAATATGGCGATGAAAATGGCAGCTTTATAGTTCGCACAGCGGCCGAAGGCGCAAGCGAAGAAGAGTTAAGACACGATGCTGGTTTTTTAAGGAAGCTGTGGGAAAAAATAACCGCACGCCGTAAAAAAACTAACAAAGCAACCATATTACATGAAGACCTAACGCTTGCCTTTAGAACACTGCGTGATTACGTGGGTGAAGACATGGAGCGTATTCGTGTTGACTCAAAGCTTACCTATCAAGAGCTAAAAGTATTTACCGAAGAATTTGTACCGCAACTTTCACAAGTACTCGAGTACTATCCGGGTGAGCGCCCTATATTCGACTTATTCGATGTAGAAAACGAAGTGCAAAAAGCGCTGCATCGTAAAGTAACGTTAAAGTCCGGCGGATACATTATTATTGATCAAACAGAAGCTATGACTACGGTTGACGTAAATACAGGAGCATTTGTAGGGCATCGTAATTTAGAGGAGACTATTTTTAATACTAATGTTGAGGCAACGTCTGCCATTGCGCGTCAGTTAAGACTTCGTAATTTAGGTGGAATAATTATTATCGACTTTATCGATATGATCAGTGAAGAGCATAAATGCCGTGTATTACACTCGCTTGAATCGGCGCTTGCTAAAGATCGTACTAAAACAAATATTAATGGTTTGTCAGCGCTTGGGTTAGTTGAAATGACCCGAAAACGTACCCGAGAGAGCTTAGAGCATATTTTATGTGATGTATGTCCTGCATGTTCAGGACGTGGCTCACAAAAAACAGTCGAAACGGTATGCTACGAAATATTGCGTGAAATTGTACGCGTAAACCGCGCCTATGCAGCCGATAAGTTTATGGTTTATGCAGCACCAGCTGTAAGTGAAGCCTTACTTAATGATGAGTACCACAACTTGGCAGAGCTTGAATTATTTATAGGTAAGCAAGTACACATACAAACAGAAAGCTTATACAGCCAAGAGCAGTTTGATGTGGTAATGATGTAATGAAAGCAAAAGCGGTCTGTTTTTTTTGTTTTAGAAAGTTATGGCAAACCTGCGCCATAATTTTGGTATTACTGGCCGTTATTGTTTCAATATTAAAATACACACTCCCTTACGCAAACGATTATAAAGGTGACATAGAAACCTACCTAGATGAAAAATTTGCTATTAGTTTATCTATTGGTGCTATTTCAGCAAGTTGGCAGGGAAATGGTCCTGCTCTTGTGCTTGAAGACTTGTCGTTTAAAGATAACGAAACTGCACCTATTTCGCTAACCATTGCAAAAACCAGCCTAGAGCTTAATTTATGGGAAAGCATAAAAACACTGCAATTAAAGTCTAATTACTTTGTTATAAATGGCTTTCATACCACAGTAAATGTGACAGACTTGTTTGAGAGTAGTACTCAAGATGATGTTTCGTTTGAGCAAAAAGAGCTTATAGAAGGGTTATTTTTAGGTAATACAGGTCATTTTGCAATAGAAAACTCCAGTATTAATTTTGTTTTAGACGACAACAAAGAGCGTAAACTCCTGCTTGAAAATATCATTTGGCAAAATGAAGAGTCACAACATTTAGGCAGTGGAACATTAGCTTTACCTGGTATTTCGGTTGGCACCTTTGACGCGCGCATTGCTCTGAAAGGGGAAAGCTTAGAAGAAGTTGCGGGCAACATGTATGTCCAAGCCAATAAGGTAGATGTGTCTAATTGGTTGGCGCAATATATAAATACTGAAAAACAACAGTTAACTAGCGATATCAATTTACAGGCTTGGTTAAAAATTGAAAAAGGCCTGATTGACGATATAAAAATGCAATGGCTACCAAGCTCCGTTACTTGGTTTAATGAAGCGCAAAGCCAACAAGTTAGTTTAAGTGAAGGTGGCTTTCACCTTTATCCTGAGCAAGGTAATTGGCATTTAAAAAGCACCGGTTTAGCGTTTAATAACAACAATACGACATGGCCAAGCCTAGAGTTTGAGGCTCAACTAGGTGAAAATAATCAAATTTGGTTAAATCAAATAGATATAGCGCTGCTGGCTAACTTGGCAGCATTGACTAATTTTGATTCTCTCGATGCTTTTTTAAAGCGTAAACCAAGTGGGCAAATACAGCAGGCATACGTTAATTATGAAAGTAACCAGCAGTGGCAGGTATGGTTTAACGCCAATAACATTGGCTGGCAAGAGCTTAACTCAGTACCTGCAGCGCAAGGTTTACGCGTAAACGGGTTAATAAACCAAAATAAAGGTCGTATCAGCCTATTTGGCGAAAACGGCACCTTAATAACTGGCGACAGCTTTAGTGACAACATTAAGTATAACCAGCTAAACATAGAATTAGATCTCGCAAAGCAAAATAATAATTGGCGTATTAGCAGTGACAATATTTGGTTTGATAACAATGAGGTCACACTCGCTGCTGAGATGCAGCTTAGCTTTGGTGATTCACCGCGCCTTTATTTATACGCAGAGGCGTTTGCAGAGGATGCCAGTATTGCGGGTCATTATTTCCCGTTAAAAGCAATGAGCCCAGAACTCGTTAGCTACTTAAACGGGGCTATAAAAGGCGGTGAAATATCAAAAGCTCAAGTTTTATTTGCCGGGCCATTATCTGGGTTTCCGTTTAAAGATGGCTCAGGGCAATTTGATGTACTTGCCCAAATTGATGACGCCACGTACCAGTTTGATCCGCAGTGGCCAGCTGTAACAGATGCAAAGGTAAAACTACATTTTGCTAATGAGCGCATGGACATTTACAGCCAACAAGGCACCTTGGTTAATTTAAATGTGGGTAATAGCGTTAAAGTTAGCATTAATGATTTAATGAATGCCGATGAGCTTGTGGTGCAAATAGATAAAAAAGCGCCGATGGAAAACCTGCACACCTTCTTTAAAGCCACACCTATTGCGAGCCCGCTAGCTGATATTTTTGAGGTCATACAAGGTAAAGGTGAAGCCGATGCCAGCATTGAGTTACTGGTAGGTTCAAAGTTTGAAGGTGGTGCAAGTGTTAGCGGCACCGTCAAGCTAGATGACTTGCCAGTATTTATTGCCACACCCGGTATTGCATTAAATAACTTAACCGGCGTGCTTAACTTTAAAAACGATAATATCGAACTTAAAAATGCGAGCGCTACATGGCTTGGGATGCCGCTGGCAATTAATTACACTAGCCAAAGTGAAGCGAGTTACTATAAAGCAAACATAAATATTAATGCACAACTTGATGCCAATACCCTAATTGATAGCGGGCAAGGTATTTTAAAAGGCTCACTAGAAGGGCAAAGTGCGGTTGATATAGGGCTTGTGCTTAATTTTACCGAGCAAGGGTTTAATTACCGTGCACAGGTTAACTCTGACCTTATTGGGTTAACAAGTAAATTACCAGCACCATATAATAAAATCGACACACAACCGTGGGTTCTTAATGCGGTTGTTCAAGGCGATGACATTTCAAACCTTATAACAACACAGGTAAATAAGCAGTTTTATTTTAATGCAATATTAGAAAATGGAAAATCGCAATTTAGCAATGCGCACTTTATTATAGGTAAGCAAGACTTAGGCCTTAACTCACAAGACTTAAGCGTTACGATAAACCTAGAGCAAACAGAGCTTGTTCCTTGGGTAGATCTTATTGATCAAATTATTAGTGCAGCCCAAAACGATGACGATCCTCAATCTCAAGGCATTATGCCACCACTGAATGAAGTAGTCGCCAATATTGGCATGCTCGATATTAGCAGTATGGTATTTAACGACTTTGAAATGCGCTTAGCCCCTGAGCAAAGCAATGTGTATTTAAAATTAAACGCCAAAGAACTGCGTGCAGGTGTATTTATTCCTACATCGCAGCGCAGCCAGCCTATTAGAGTTAACGCAGATTATTTACGCGTTAATTTTGCAGAGCAAATTGAAGCCCCCATTACTGAAGCTGCAAAAGCAGAACCCGAAACCGATTTAACGTGGCTGACGAACTTACCTGCTATAGAGTTTGAATGTGCAGATTGTAAAATTACCAACTACCAACTAGATAAAGTAAGCGCTTCGTTACTTGGCGACGGTAAGCGATTGGTTATTTCTGAACTCGTTGTTGATAAAGGCGACCATATTTTACGTACTAAAGGGCAATGGCAAAATGGGCTTACCCAGCTAAGTGGCGAGGTTAAAAGTGATGATATAGGGGCCTTGTTTAATGAGTTTGATATTACCACTGCAATTAAGGGCTCTAAAGCGACTATAAACTACAACCTTGCATGGCAAGCTGCACCTTACTCATTTGATGTTCCGAGCCTCAGTGGAGAAATTGATTGGGACTTAGGAGAAGGGCACCTAACCGAAATTAGCGACGGTGGCGCCCGAGTCTTTTCGTTGTTGAGCTTAGATTCGTTGGTGCGTAAATTAAAACTTGATTTTAGAGATGTATTTTCAAAAGGGTTCTTTTACAACAGCATGCAAGGTTCTATGCAATTAGAGAACGGTATCGCTTATACAAAAGACACTAAAATGGATGGCGTTCCGGCTGATTTAACTATCAAAGGGTATGCAAATTTAAATACGCTTGATATTAACTACGATCTTGCTGTTGCACCACAGGTTACCTCAAGTATTCCGGTTATTGTGGCATGGATGGTAAATCCTGTAACAGGGCTAGCAGCGCTTGCACTAGATAAAGTAATACACTCTGCGCGCGTTATTTCTGAAATTAATTTTAAAGTGACTGGCACTATGAGCGAGCCTGTTGTTCAGGAGCTAGATAGGAAAAGCCGTGAAGTTACCTTACCACAAGCGGCGCAAAACCAGCCCCAAGCATCAGTCGATTTAAAACTTAAAGATGCTGAAGTAACCGCAACTAATGACTAATTTAGCGACGCCTAAAAACCACAATATATTTGCTTTGCAAATGTGCTCTGGCTTAAATGCCGACGACAATATTGCAGAGTTAAAAAAAGCGTTAAGCACACTCCCTGCTAAGCGGCCACTGCTTGTATGCCTACCTGAGGCCTTTTTGGTGTTTAGCAAAAGTGGTCACGATACGCTGTTAATAGCTAAACATATTGAGCAATACAAACGTCAAATAAGCCAGTTGTGTAAACAACATAATATTTGGTTAAGCGCAGGGACAATTCCTGAGCCTTACAACAATACTAAATATTATGCCGCCTCACATTTATATAATAATCAGGGTGAGTGCGTTGCAACGTATAATAAAATACACCTATTTGATGTAAACGTAGATGATAAAACGAGGAGTTACCGCGAATCCGATTTTACCCAAGCTGGTAGCGATGTGGTTGTGGTTGAATCCCCCTTTGGTAAACTAGGTCTAACAGTATGTTATGATCTGCGTTTTAGTGGCTTATTTACTGCGCTTGTGCGTAAAGGAGCAGAGGTTATTTTAGTGCCAAGTGCATTTACAATGGTGACAGGCCAAGTACATTGGCAGGCATTATTAGCGGCGCGAGCAATCGAAACCCAATGTTATGTCGTTGCTGCAGCCCAATATGGCACACATGAAAATGGCCGACAAACGTATGGTCACAGTATTATTATTTCACCCTGGGGTAACATTTTAAGTAATTTACCCAGCGGTACAGGTTTTATTAGCGCTAACGCTGATTTAGAGCAGTTAAAAAAAATTAGACGAGATATGCCTGTGCAGTCTCATCAACGATTTAGAGAGCATTTATTATGAATTCGGTTGAACAGCATTTATTACACGACAGCCAGCTAAATAGAGAAGAGCTCGAAAAAACGCTCGCTTACATACATCAGCACAAAGTAGACTACGCCGATTTATACTTTCAATCGAGTCATCACGAGTCGTGGGTACTTGAAGATGGCCTAGTAAAAGAAGGCTCTTACAATGTAGAGCGCGGAGTTGGCGTACGTGCAGTAAGCGGCGAAAAAACGGGCTTTTCATATTCAGATGCTATCAACTTAGAAGCGCTTAACAAAGCGGCTACAGCAGCTCGCAGCATTGCCGATGCAGGCGAAGATAAAGCCATTAAAGTATTTAGTGATGTATCAGCAAAAGTGCAATTTGCACCGCATCAGCCAATTTCAAGTATGAGCGATAGCGATAAAGTTAGTTTATTACGGGAGCTTGAAAACTACATTCGAGAACTCGCCCCCGATGCAGAGCAAGTAATTAGCTCTATGTCAGCAGTATACGAAGAAGTATTAATTGCAGCCAGTGACGGTACATTTGCTACCGATATTCGCCCGCTTATTCGTTTAAACTGTTCAGTATTGCTTGAAAAAAATGGCCGTCGTGAGCGCGGTGGCGCAGGCGGTGGAGCACGTTTAGATTACGGCTATTTTAAAGAGCTGGTAAACGGTAAACCACGTTGGATGGAGTTTGCACAAGAAGCTGTTCGCCAAGCTAAAGTCAACCTAGAAGCCATTGACGCGCCAGCTGGCACTATGGAAGTGGTATTAGGAAATGGTTGGCCAGGTGTGCTTTTACACGAAGCGGTAGGCCATGGCCTTGAAGGCGACTTTAATCGTAAAGGCGCATCTGCATTTAGCGGTAAGGTAGGCCAAAAAGTGGCTTCTGAGCTATGTACCGTCGTTGATGATGGCACCATGGCCGATCGTCGTGGTTCTCTAAACGTAGATGATGAAGGCACTCCTGCTGCATATAACGTGCTTATCGAAAACGGTATTTTAAAAGGCTACATGCAAGATAAGCTAAACGCACGTTTAATGGGGGTTAACCCAACCGGAAATGCGCGTCGTGAGTCGTATGCGCACTTACCTATGCCACGCATGACAAATACCTACATGTTAGGTGGTGAGCATAGCCAAGCCGATATTATCAGTAGCGTTAAAAAAGGCGTGTTTGCACCTAACTTTGGTGGCGGGCAGGTTGATATTACCTCGGGTAAGTTTGTGTTTAGTGCATCAGAAGCGTACTTAATTGAAAACGGTAAAATTACACAGCCAATCAAAGGCGCCACCCTCATTGGTAATGGCCCTGAAGTCATGCAGCATATTTCAATGGTAGGTAACGACTTAGCACTTGATAAGGGCGTTGGCGTGTGTGGTAAAGATGGCCAAAGTGTTCCGGTTGGCGTAGGGCAACCTAGCCTTAAAATTGATCAGCTAACGGTAGGTGGAACAGCTTAAAGGCCTAACCGATAAAGTTTAGGCGCGAAACCCTTCGCGCCTAGTCGTTCTATGAGCTAGTTGCTTGGTTATTTACTTCGCTTAACGCAATTTTATGCTTCATTTCTTCTTCATACCATAGCGCCATAAAACACTCTGTGAGTTTATACTCTATGTCCAGTGCCTGCTCGGTTGGGCAAAATAGCGTAAAGCGCGCTCTAAACTCACCCAATTCGGTTGTTCCAAAATGTATTTCTGGTGCAGGGCCCGATATTTTTGCATCTAGTTTTCGCTCAATAATCGAGTTATAACGAGTGGCGAGCTCTTCAAACTCTTCGCAATACATTTTAGCTTTCACCGAGAGCGTGTCGTAAATTGGGTAAGGGTTAAAGCTCTCTTTTCGAACAATAGAAAAGCTATGTGTTGCAAAGCGTTTTACATAATTTAGATTTTTAATTGGGCTGGTAATGAGTTTATTATTAGGTATGTAAATCGTTTTTCTTGAAAACTGATAAGTGTGCATGTCTATTTCATGCATGGTTGTTTTTATCCAGTCTGTTTCTGCTACTTCACCGTAATATTCACCGACTTGCACCCAGTCGCCGACCCTAAATGGCCGTGTGGTGACTAAGTAAAAAAAGCCAATAACACATTGAATAAACTCACGAGTGGCTAAAACAATGGCAACCGCAAAGGCCGCAATAGATAACGCAAAATTTTGAATTTCAGTCGACCACACAAACAACAGCGACAGCACCAACACAAAATTAATAAAATGTTTAATGTTATGTGCAATGTAGCGAATATCTTTGTCTTTTTTTTCTGCGCGGTTTCTCGCTAATTTATCAACAAGTACTTTTAATCCAAGTGCAAAACTAAGCATAACAATTGAAACAAGAAACGGGTGTAGCAATATATCAGTAATCATAATATCCAGTTGTAGGTATGTTGATAAACACACGCTAGTATATTGAGTTATTTAGCTAATAAGCAAATTTTACCCTAATAAAAAGGCCCCTTAACACATAACTGTAAGGGGCCTAGGGCGTGTTGATCTTTGATGGTTGAACATGCGCTGCCCTTCGGGTTCTGCCTAGGGGCGATAAACTCTTTGTTACTCGGTTTTTACTTAGCCCACTAGGTTACAAACCTCGCGCCGCGATTTAATCGCCCCTAGATTGAACAAACTTTAATCCGCAAAGGTCAACACACCCTAGTTAAATTAGTAAATAACTTGAACTCTGGTTAAGAGATTTATTATCCAGAGTTTAGGTTAAATAGCTTAGCGCATAGTAACAAACTCTTCAGAGCCCGTTGGATGTAGTGCAACAACAGCATCAAAGTCAGCTTTAGTTGCGCCCATTTTCATCGCTACGGCAAAGCCCTGAATCATTTCATCAACGGCAAAACCAAGCCCGTGTAAGCCAACCACTTTTTCCTCTTCCCCTGCGCAAACTAGCATCATGTTGCATGCTTGGCGGTGCTGAGTTACCGCGGTGTACATAGCAGCAAAGCTTGATTTATACACTTTCACGTTTTCGCCACCGTATTGAGAAATCGCTTCTTGCTCGGTTAAACCAATGGTACCAATAGGCGGATGACTAAATACCACGGTAGGTACTAGGCTATAATCCATTTTTAAGTCGTCAGGGAGATCTTTATTAAATAAGCGCTCAGATAGGGTACGGCCCGCTTTAACTGCAACAGGCGTAAGCTCAATACCGCCTTCGATAATATCACCCACGGCATAAACATTTTCAGCCGTCGTATTTTGGTATTCATCTACTTTTACATAACCACCTTCGTTTACTTCTACCCCCGCTGCTGCAAGGTTTATTTTGTCTGTTGTAGGTGTACGGCCAATGGCCCAAATAACCTGATCAACATTTTGGCTGTAACCGTTTTCAAAATGAATAGTTAAACTGCCGTCACTTTCTTTGATTACTTCTTTAGGGGAGCAGTCAGTATGAAGAGTCGGACCTTCTTTAGCCATAATATCGACGAGCGTGTCGATAATATAAGGGTCAAATGTACGCAGAGGCTTACTCTTACGCACGAATAAATGTGTTTCTGTGCCTAAGCTATGTAATACACCCGCAATCTCTACGGCAATGTAACCCGCACCAATAACAGCTACGCGTTTAGGTTGTTCGTTAAGCTCAAAAAAGCCATTTGAGTCAATTCCATGCTCAGCGCCCGGAATGTTTGGAATAGTAGGGCGCCCACCTACGGCCACTAAAATATGATCGGCGGTGTAGTGTTCACCATTTACTTCAACAGTTTTGCTATCAATAAATGTAGCAAAGCCTTTAATGACGGTAACGCCATTGCTGGCTAGTCCGTTATCGTAACCTTTATGAATTCGGCCTATGTAGGCTTCACGACTTTCTACTAACTTGCTCCAGTTGAAATCTTTTACTTCAACGTTAAAACCGTAATCTGGCGCATATAAATTGATTGCTTCAGCTACTTGGGCACCATGCCACATAACTTTTTTAGGCACACAGCCTACGTTTACACAGGTTCCGCCCATGTGTTTTGCTTCAATAAGTGCGACTTTAGCGCCACGCATAGCAGCTCGGTTTGCAGAGGCAATACCCCCACTACCACCGCCAATTGCAATGTAATCAAAGTGTTGTGTCATTTTAAGTCCTTAGGCGTTGAGTTTTATGCGCATTAGCATAACATTAAGTTTTAAAAATAAAGAGTATTTAGGTGACCTATGTTTAGTAAAAAAACATTCGAATTTACAGCCTTATCGATATAAACCTATACGCTAAGTCAGTACCAAACAGAATATCTGCAGTACGTAAACGGACTCGCTTTAGATTGCATTACCTGTAGGCATTCGTTATTACCGAGTCTAAAAGTGGTTTTTAATGGCTTTTGAATAGCCAGATTAATAAAAGTAAGTTGTTTTTTAACTTTTAGACCCAATCTAAAAATGAAATGCATTAACGCAAAGAGAGTATTTATGAGCAACCCACTGATTGGCCTTGAAGGCTTACCACCATTTTCTAAAATTAAGCCTGAATTTGTAGTACCGGCACTTAAAGACGGTATAGCAAATTGCCGAAAAGCTATCGATGACGTACTTGCCAAAAAGTCATACACGTGGGATGACTTAGTGTTACCACTTGAAGAAGCCGACGATAAACTATCGCGACTATTTTCGCCTGTTTCTCATTTAAATTCAGTAATGAACAATGACGAACTACGCGAAGCGTATGAGCAATGTTTACCCCTTATTTCTGAGTACTCAACCTTTGTAGGCCAACATCAAGGTTTATACGAAGCGTATAATGCCTTGTACAACAGTGACGAATTTAAAACACTGACCACAGCACAACAAAAATCAATTACCAATGCGCTGCGCGATTTTAAATTGTCGGGTATTGCATTAGCGAGCGATCAGCAAAAGCGCTATGGCGAAATTAGTGCGCGCTTATCTGAGCTTTCATCTAAATTTGGTAACAATGTAATGGATGCGACGTTGGCGTGGCATAAACACATTACTGATGAAGCCGATTTAGCTGGGCTACCCGAGTCTGCACGTGCACTTGCTGCTGACACTGCCAAAAGTAAAGAGCTAGAAGGTTGGGTATTTACGCTTGATTTCCCATCTTACTTGCCAATTATGGCATACGCTGATAACCGTGAGCTTCGCAAAGAAACCTACACGGCATTTAGTACACGCGCATCGGATCAAGGTCCAAATGCGGGTGAGTTTGATAACTCAGACATTATGAAAGAAGCACTTGCACTTCGCCATGAGCTTGCTCAGTTATTAGGGTTTAACAGCTACGCTGAGAAATCACTAGCGACAAAAATGGCTGAAACACCAGAGCAAGTATTTTCGTTTTTAGAAGATTTAGCCGCTAAATCTAAGCCGCAAGCAGAGCAAGAAGTGGCAGAACTAAAAGCGTATGCTGCACAAAAACACGGAATTACAGAGTTAGAAGCGTGGGACTTTGGCTACTACGGCGAAAAATTAAAACAAGAAAAATATGCAATTTCTGATGAAGTACTGCGCCCATATTTCCCTGCTGATAAAGTGTTAAGTGGCTTATTTGAAACGGTTAACCGTTTATTTGGCATTAGTGTTAATGAAGTAACCGATTTTGATACGTACCATAAAGATGTACGCTTTTTTGAAATTGTTGATAGCAATGACACGCTACGAGGTCGCTTTTACTTAGATCTATACGCACGCGACCGCAAACGCGGTGGTGCATGGATGGACGATTGTATGGGTCGTAAGGTACGCGCTAATGGCGAGTTACAAACGCCTGTCGCTTATTTGGTATGTAACTTTAACAAAGCGGTAGGCAATAAACCGGCTTTATTTACCCATAACGAGGTAACCACCTTATTCCATGAATTTGGCCACGGTATTCACCACATGCTAACTCAAATTGATGCTGCACCTGTAGCAGGTATCAATGGCGTAGCATGGGATGCCGTAGAGCTACCAAGTCAGTTTTTAGAAAACTGGTGTTACGAGGAAGAAGCGTTGCGCTTTATTTCGGGTCACTTTGAAACCGGCGAGCCACTACCCAAAGAACTACTTGATAAGTTATTAGCTGCTAAAAACTACAACTCAGGCATGCAAATGCTGCGTCAAATTGAGTTCTCGTTATTTGATTTCAAAATTCATAACGATTATGTCGCAGGCGAGCCGTGTCAAATTCAGGCGGTATTGAATGATGTTCGCAGCCGTACCTCGGTTGTTCAAGCTCCTGAGTTTAACCGTTTTCAGCATGGGTTTAGCCATATTTTTGCGGGTGGTTATAGCGCCGGATATTATTCTTACAAATGGGCTGAAGTATTATCGGCTGATGCGTATGCTAAGTTTGAGGAAGAAGGTATTTTTAATCCCCAAACAGGGCAAGCCTTTATGCAACATATTTTAGAAAAGGGCGGTAGTGAAGAGCCTATGGAGTTATTCAAAAACTTCCGAGGCCGCGAGCCACGTGTTGATGCGCTACTTCGCCATAGTGGCATAGCAGCTTAAAAATATGCCATTTATTAAATGTAACAAAAGCGCCTAAACGGCGCTTTTTTATTGTGTAGATAATAGGCTATAAACGTTAGTAATTTCAGCACGCCGTACTATGCTCTAAGCATACTCAGCTGAACGGATTTGTGTATGACAAAGTTAGTACTTACCATTGATGACGATAAATTAACCCACCTTATTATTGAAGAGTCTTTAACTGGGTTTTGCAAACTTCTTCACGCTAAAGAAGGCGCTGAAGGGCTTAGATTAATAAACGAACATAAACCCGATATTATTCTTCTTGATATAGAAATGCCGGGCAAGTCGGGTTATCAAGTCTGCCAAGAAATAAAACAAAATCCCGATACGAAAGATATTCCGGTTATGTTTTTGTCATCAAAAGAAGCGCTTATCGACCGAGTAAAAGGCTACAGTGTTGGTGCGTCTGACTACATAATGAAACCGTTTAACGCAGAAGAGCTAATGGCACGTATTAAAATACTGTATGCGTATCGCCAACAATGCGTCAAACTCGAAAGCGATATAAATAAAGCCAACAAAACTGCCGCAATGGCGATGACCGAGTCGGGAGATATGGGGCGAATTATGCGCTATGTTGGCCAAAGTTATCATGCCAACAGTTTAGACATTTTGAGCGAGTACTTTTTGGGGTTTTTTACCCCCTTCAATTTGGATGTGGTGGTTGTATTTTGGTACCAACATAAAAGTGAATTTTACAGCTTGCAAGGCGGCGTATGCCCACTAGAGCAAGAGTTATTGGCGCAACACAAAGACGCACAGCGGTTTGTTGATATAGGTGACAGCACTATTATCAACTACCCAAAGCTATCGCTACTGGTTAAGAATATGCCGGTCGATGACACCGAAAAATATGGGCGTTATAAAGATTTATTCCCTCATATTTTAGAGGTCACCAATGAAAAGGTCGTTACTATGGAAAGAAACGAAAAAACCTACGAGCAAGCTGATCAAATTAGCACGGCACTGGAAGATATAACAAGCCAGTTTAACGCTCAAAATGTCACGCAAAGTAATGTAGCCGATCAGTTTTGTGCACAACTAGAGGCACTAAATACAGCTATCGAGCTTCAAAAAAATAACTTAAATCCCGCCGATATTGATTTATGTATATCGCAACTTGAACACACGATGCAGTTGTTGGTGTCTGCCAATAGCGATTTAGCGTTTATAAAATATCAGTTTGAGCAGGTAACACAAAGCCGCAGTGAGTTTTTACAGAGTTTACGCCACAAAGTAGATGACATTGAGACGACAAATAACCAAGAGCCTGACATAGAGCTATTTTAGTGCGCTTAAGCCCGCTGGTTGATATACTCTGGCGGTATTTTATCGTCGGAGTGTATTGTGGTTATTCAGTGTGCCTTTAAAGAGTGTCGCCCGTATTTAAATGAATTAGAAACACGTTTTGGTTTGGCAAAGTGGCAACAAGAGAGCCAAGGTTTTAGCTTACACTATGACGATACAGGGCTGAGTTTACTTAAAACAGATGAACCTAAATTAGGCGCCATTAACGTTGACTTTGTTACCGGAGCTGCTGCTCATAGGCGAAAATTTGGTGGCGGTAAAGGCCAAGCTATTGCCAAAGCGGTTGGCCTTAATAAAGGGGCAACGCCTGTGGTACTTGATGCAACCGCAGGTTTGGGGCGTGATGGCTTTGTATTGGCGTCACTCGGTTGCAAGGTTATCTTACATGAGCGTCATCCGGTTGTTGCTGCACTGCTGGCCGACGGTTTAAACAGAGCTTACAGCGACACAGAAATTGGCCCTTGGATGAAAGACAATATGAGCCTAGTCTTTGGCTCAAGCCACACGTTACTTTCCCAATGTGAAAGCATGCCCGATGTGGTGTATTTAGATCCCATGTTTCCACACCGCGAAAAGTCAGCCTTAGTAAAAAAAGAAATGCGAGTGTTTCAAGAGTTAGTAGGCGCAGATACCGACGCCGATGATTTACTTGAATTTGCCTACCCACTTGCCAGTAAGCGAGTGGTGGTTAAGCGCCCTGATTACGCCCCGTTTTTAAATGACAAAACCCCCAGTATGCAAATTAAAACTAAAAAGAACCGTTTTGATGTGTATGTAAAAGCGGCCATGGTTTAAAGGCCCTTATTACGTATGTTGAGCGGCTTTAAGGATCTAGGATCTTTTTAAGCTTTTATGTTAGAATTCGCGCAATTTTTTGGCATTAGTAAGAAGCACAGCAATGATCTTAGACGATATTCGCGTTGTTTTAGTTAACACATCACACTCTGGCAATATAGGTTCGGCGGCTCGCGCCATGAAAACAATGGGTTTATCAAAACTTTATTTAGTTGACCCTGCTTGTGAAATTGACAGCCATGCCAGTGCATTATCTGCAGGTGCTAGCGATGTGTTAGGTAATGCAGTGATTGTTGAAAAGCTTGAAGATGCCATTGCTGATTGTGCATTAACTATTGGTACAAGCGCACGTTCACGCACGCTATCATGGCCGATGGTTGAGCCTCGCGAGTGTGGTGAAAAGCTGGTGGCTGAAGCCGAGAATGGCCCCGTGGCATTAGTGTTTGGTCGCGAAAACAGTGGCTTAACCAACGAAGAGCTACAGCTGTGTAATTACCATGTATGTATTCCAGCTAACCCAGAATATAGTTCATTAAACCTCGCAATGGCTGTGCAAACATTGTCTTACGAAACACGTATGGCATTTTTGAATAAGCAACCTAAGCAAGAAGCGCAAGACGACACGGTTTACCCAAACTCTAAACAAACAGAGCTGTTTTACGATCACCTTGAAGAGACCTTGTATAACACAGGCTTCATCATCAAACAGCACCCAGGCATTGTAATGACAAAGCTTCGTCGTCTATTTAACCGTGCACGCCCAGAAGAGGCAGAGATGAATATTTTGCGCGGTATTCTTACCTCTATAAATAAATCGATTCCTAAGTAAGGTATAGCAATTAGTTATATAAACGGGTGTTTAAATAACTGCCTAATACTTGACTAAATTACTCAGGTAATTACAATGGTGTCAATACTTGACCAAACAGGTCAAGTATTAAAAATTTGTTAACTACATTCACTTTAAGCGATATGTTTTTAAATCAAATTTTTATCAAGTGATAATACTTGACTAATTTACTCTGGTAATTAAAATTTGCACTCTTTGTGCAGGGGGCGTTATGAAATTAACATCTAAAGGCCGTTATGCCGTTACAGCGATGCTTGATGTTGCGCTGCACACAGGTGTTGGTCCTGTCGCCCTTGCTGATATTTCACAGCGACAAGAAATTTCTTTGTCATACCTTGAACAATTATTTGCTCGCCTGCGTAAAAATGGCTTGGTAAGTTCGGTTCGAGGTCCTGGTGGCGGCTATTTACTAGGGCGAGAAGCCGATGTTATTTCTGTTGGTGATATTATTACCGCGGTTGACGAATCGGTTGATGCAACACGTTGCCAAGGTGCCAATACTGGCTGCCAAAGCGGTATGCGCTGTTTAACCCATAATTTGTGGTCAGATTTAAGCGCACGCATAGAAGAATTTTTGAATAATATTACCCTTGCTGAATTGGTGGAAAAATCAGATGTGAAAGAAATCGCATCACGCCAAGATAACAGTATCAATAATGCAATTAAGCAGTTGGAAAACATTCAAGTAAGCTGTCAACTTTAAGGTTGACCTGCAGCGGAGAGAGAAATGAAGTTACCGATTTATTTAGATTACGCAGCAACCACGCCTGTTGATGAGCGTGTTGCTAAAGAAATGATGCAATGCCTCACAATGGACGGTAAATTTGGTAACCCTGCATCACGTTCACACCGTTTTGGTTGGCAAGCAGAAGAAGCCGTTGACCAAGCACGTACAGATATTGCTGATTTAGTAAATGCAGACCCACGTGAAATTGTTTTCACTTCGGGTGCAACTGAATCAAACAACCTTGCTATTAAAGGTGCAGCACAGTTTTACAAAAAGAAAGGTAAGCACATTATTACCGCTAAAACTGAGCACAAAGCAGTAATCGATACGTGTCGCGAATTAGAACGTCAAGGTTTTGAAGTAACCTACATGGACGTTGAAGAAAACGGCCTTCTTGATCTGCAAAAGCTAGCAGACACAATGCGTGATGACACAGTACTTGTCAGCATCATGCACGTGAATAACGAGCTAGGTGTAATTCAAGACATCGCGACTATTGGCGAAATGTGTCGTGAACGTAAAATTATGTTCCATGTAGATGCAGCGCAAAGTGCAGGTAAAGTACTTATTGACGTGCAGCAGCTTAAAGTTGATTTTATGTCGTTCTCTGCGCATAAAGCGTATGGTCCTAAAGGTGTTGGTGCGCTTTACGTTCGTCGTAAACCACGCGCTCGATTAGAAGCGCAAATGCACGGTGGCGGTCATGAGCGTGGTATGCGTTCTGGCACACTTGCAACGCACCAGTTGGTGGGCATGGGGACTGCATTTAGAATCGCAAAAGAAGATTTTGAAAAAGATTTTGCACACATCAGCGCATTACGTAAACGCCTAATTGACGGCATTATGGCTGATATGGACGAAGTGTACTTTAACGGCACACAAGATCAGTCAGTACCGGGTATTGTGAACATCAGCTTTAACTTTGTTGAAGGTGAATCGTTACTTATGGCAGTAAAAGACATTGCGGTATCGTCAGGTTCAGCCTGTACATCTGCAAGCTTAGAGCCTTCTTATGTTTTACGTGCACTTGGCCGTAACGACGAATTAGCACACAGCTCAATTCGTTTCAGTATTGGTCGTTTTACTACCGAAGAAGAAATTGATTACACCGTTGAATTAATGAAAAACTCTATCGGTCGCCTACGTGAAATGTCTCCACTTTGGGAGATGCATCAAGAAGGTATTGATTTAGATTCAGTTGAATGGGCTCACCACTAATAATTAGTGATGTAAGCACATACCCTAGCAGGTAATGAGGATAGAATTATGGCGTACAGTGATAAAGTAATCGACCACGTAGAAAACCCACGTAACGTAGGTGCTCTAGACAAAAACGATCCGTCAGTGGCAACGGGTATGGTAGGCGCACCAGCATGTGGTGACGTAATGAAATTGCAAATTAAAGTATCGTCTGAAGGCGTTATTGAAGATGCGAAATTCAAAACCTATGGTTGTGGTAGCGCAATTGCTTCTTCTTCACTTGTAACAGAGTGGGTTAAAGGTAAAACACTCGACGAAGCAGCAACAATCAAAAACACGGATATCAGTGCTGAGCTAGAATTACCACCAGTGAAAATTCACTGTTCAATTTTAGCCGAAGATGCAATTCAAGCAGCAATTGCAGACTACAAAAGCAAACAAGCGAAGTAAGAAGAGAAACTCATGGCAGTGACATTGACAGATGCGGCAGCAAACCGCGTACAATCATTTTTAGCAAACCGCGGCAAAGGGTTAGGTCTGCGCGTTGGCATTAAAACGACGGGCTGTTCAGGTCTTGCTTATGTACTAGAGTTTGTTGACGAGTTAAACGAAGACGATGAAACGTTTGCAGCTAAAGGCGTTACTTTAATAGTTGACGCAAAAAGCTTAGTTTACATTGACGGCACAGAGCTCGACTACACTAAAGAAGGTTTAAATGAAGGGTTTAAATTTAATAACCCTAATCAAGCTGATGAGTGTGGTTGTGGCGAAAGTTTTACCGTTTAATTGCTACGTGTAATTGTATTTTGAAGCCCTGCAACTGTAGGGCTTTGTTATTTCTGAATATTACTGGTTGAAGCTATGCGTTACTTTGAATTATTTGCAGTGCCCGTTGATTATAATATTGATTTAGCAACGATTAATAAAAATTACCTAGAATTACAGCGTGCTGTTCACCCCGACCGCCATGCCAATGCAAGCAGTCGTGATAAGTTAATGTCGGTGCAAAGTGCTGCTGAAATTAACGATGCCTTGCAAACACTTAAGCACCCCGTTAAACGTGCTGAGTATATGTTAAGCGAGCTAGGGGTTGATATTCGCGCTGAGCAACAAACGCTGCAAGATCCTATGTTTTTAATGCAGCAAATGGAATTGCGCGAAGAGCTCGAAGAGCTTGCATCTGCAAGCGACCCAGATGCGGCCATTGCTAATTTTGAAAAACAAATAAAACAACTTAACGAGCAATACAGTGCACAGCTTGCAGAGCAGTTAGCAAGTAACGACGAGCAACAGTATCAATTGGCGGCTGATAATATTCGTAAACTGAAGTTTGTTTATAAATTACGTGACGAACTAGAACGCATTGAAGACAGTTTATTTGACGATTAATTACTTGCTGCAAAGCGAGCAAAACGAGTTTAAAGAGCATTATGGCATTATTGCAAATTGCTGAGCCGGGGCAGAGCGCGGCACCACACGAACATAAACTAGCCATAGGTATTGACCTTGGCACGACTAATTCATTAGTGGCTACCGTGCAAAGCGGCGAAGCGCGCACCTTAACGGATGAGTTAGGGGCTGCGATGCTACCGTCGGTTGTTCGTTACCAAGCCGGTGGTATTACTGTGGGTTCAGATGCAGCTCAAGCTGCAACACAAGACCCTGCTAATACGCTTATTTCGGTAAAGCGTTTTTTAGGTAAAACACAAGCTGAAATAGAGCAAAGCTACGGCCAACTACCGTATCAATTTTGTGAAGATAATGGCTCGCTTGCAATTCAAACAGAGGCCGGAAAAATTAGCCCGGTTAAAGCGTCAAGCCACATCTTAGCGGCGTTAAAAGCGCGTGCAGAACAAAGTTTTGGTAATCAAGAAATTTTAGGGGCTGTTATTACCGTTCCTGCGTATTTTGATGATGCTCAGCGTCAAAGTACCAAAGATGCAGCAGAACTTGCTGGTATTAACGTATTGCGTTTGTTAAATGAGCCAACCGCGGCGGCTGTTGCCTATGGCTTAGACTCGGGCCAAGAAGGGATCATTGCAGTTTACGACTTAGGCGGTGGTACATTTGATATTTCTGTTCTTCGTTTACACCAGGGTGTTTTTGAAGTAATGGCAACGGGCGGCGATTCAAGCTTAGGGGGGGACGACTTTGATTCACTACTGGTTGATTACTTTAAGCAGCAAACGGGTGTGTCGGCGTTATCACCTTCGGTTTTACGTTTATTTATTAATAAAGCAAAAGCCTGTAAAGAAGCGTTAAGTCAGTACGCAAAAGTAAATGTAGGGCTTGAGTTTGACGGACAAAACCACACGGTAGAAGTAACGCGCGAAACATTTGACGAAATGGCGATGCCGCTGGTTAAAAAAACGCTGCGTTCGTGTCGCCGTGCTGTAAAAGATGCTGGCATTGAGAACGAAGAAGTTTTACAAGTTATTATGGTCGGCGGTTCAACGCGTATGCCACTGGTACGTAGCCAAGTACATAGCTTCTTTGATAAAGAACCGCTCACTTCAATTGACCCAGATCGGGTTGTTGCATTGGGTGCTGCGCTTCAAGCCGATGTGCTCATTGGCAATAAGCCAGACTCAGACATGTTATTGCTAGATGTACTGCCACTGTCGCTTGGACTTGAAACCATGGGCGGTTTGGTTGAAAAAATTATTCCGCGTAACACCACCATTCCGGTAGCGCGCGCTCAAGAATTTACAACGTTTAAAGATGGTCAAACGGCGATGTCTTTGCATGTATTACAAGGTGAGCGTGAGCTGGTTGACGATTGTCGTTCACTTGCTAAATTTAGCTTAAAAGGTATTCCACCAATGGCAGCTGGTGCTGCACATATCAGAGTAACCTTTAAAGTTGATGCTGATGGCTTACTAAGTGTTTCAGCTATGGAAAAATCAACGGGTGTGCAAGCTGAAATTCAGGTTAAACCGTCGTTTGGTTTATCTGATGATCAGGTAGCTAACATGTTAAAAGAGTCGATGAGCAACGCAAAAGACGACATGCAAGCGCGTATGCTTAAAGAGCAACAAGTTGAAGCCCTTCGTGTTATTGAAGCACTAAATGCTTCGTTAGATGCCGATGGCGCATTACTTGACGACACACAACTTACAAATTTAAGAGCTGAAATTGCAGAGCTAGTAAAAGTGCGCGAAAATGCACAGCAACCTAGCGAAATTAAAGCGGCTATCGAAAAAGTAGATAATGCCAGTAGTGAATTTGCATCGCGCAGAATGGATGCATCAATTAAAAAAGCCCTAACGGGTCAGTCAGTAGACAACATTTAAGAGAGATTAGAATGCCACAAATTGTTTTTCTTCCACATCCTGAATTGTGTCCTGACGGCGCTGCAATTGAAGCTCCTGAGGGTCAAACTGTACTCGACGCGGCGCTTAAAAATGGCATAAGTATTCCACATGCATGTGAAAAGTCGTGTGCGTGTACTACGTGTCATTTAGTTATTCGTGAAGGGTTTGATTCACTTGACGAAAGTGACGACCTAGAAGACGACATGCTAGACAAAGCGTGGGGCTTAGAGCCTGAGTCGCGTCTTGGTTGCCAAGCAATTATTAGAGATGAGGACTTAGTGGTTGAAATACCTAAGTACAATCTCAATATCGTTAATGAAGAGCACTAGTTTTTAATTAACGACTATTATATTAAAAGCCGCTGTTTAATACAGCGGCTTTTTTGTTTGTAAATTGTAGGCGTGACGAGTAAAGCTCGTAAGTTTTTTGTAGACGTAAAGAGTTAGCCTTGGCTCTATGCCACGCATTAAAAGCTAACACCTTAAAACGTAATTTTGGAGGTTTATTTTGAGTAATCTAATTTTTTGTGACTCGTTTATTAATGGTGAATTTTATAAAACTAACCAACGCTTTAGCGTTGACGATCCCGCTACCGAAAAAAGTATTGTTGAAGTAAGTGATATAGACGAGCAAGGTGTAAATAGCGCAATAACAGCCGCACAGGGCGCTTTTGTAAAATTAAAAACGACTAATGCCACTGAGCGCAGTGAAACGCTCATGCGCTGGTACGAATTGGTAATAAAGCACAAGCAAACATTAGCTGAAGTAATGACCAAAGAACAAGGTAAGCCGCTTAAAGAGTCGTTGAGGGAAATAGATTACGGTGCAGGGTTTATTAAATGGTTTGCAGAAGAAGCCAAGCGAAGTTATGGCGATGTGATCCCACCTACCGACAATAACCACCGTTTAACCAGTTTTAAGCAACCTGTAGGGGTTGTAGCAGGCATTACACCTTGGAACTTCCCTGTTGCAATGGTGACACGTAAAGTAGCGCCTGCTTATGCTGCAGGCTGTAGTTTTATATTAAAGCCTTCTGAGCATACGCCGCTATGCGCGATTGCATTAGCATACCTAGCCGACCAAGCTGGCTTTGTTAAAGGGGCATTTAATGTACTTGTATCGCAAGACGCTAAAACAGTGGGTAAAATACTCACCGACTCACACATTGTCCGCAAGTTTACTTTTACCGGCTCTACAGGTGTTGGTAGCCAATTACTTAAGCAATGTGCCGACACGGTTAAGCGTACCTCAATGGAGTTAGGTGGCAATGCGCCGTTTATCATTTTTGATAATGCGGATCTTGATGATGCGATTGAGGGGCTTATGGCGGCTAAATTTAGAAACAGCGGCCAAGCGTGTGTTGCTGCAAACCGTATTTTTATTCAACGAAGCGTTATTGATAAAGTATTGTCGAAAATTACACCTAAAGTTGCGGCACTCAAAGTAGCCAATGGCTTTGAAGAAAATGTGGATATTGGGCCGCTAATTTACCCAAAAGCTAAGCAAAAAGTACAAGATTTAATTCAGGACGCGCTAAATAAAGGCGCTAGCTTAATTGGCGATAACAGCGATTTAGGGGGGAGCTTTCAAAACCCGCTTATTATTACTAACGTTAATACCACCATGGACATATACCACGAAGAAGTATTTGGCCCTGTACTAACAGTAATACCCTTTGACGAAGAGGCAGAGGTACTTGCGCTTGCTAACGACGTACCCTATGGCTTAGCCGCCTATTTTTATAGCCAAAGTTTAAAACAAGTTTACCGTATCAGTGAAGGACTTGAATTTGGCATGATAGGCGTAAATGAAGGGGTTATATCAAACCCAGTTGCTCCGTTTGGTGGGGTAAAACAGTCTGGCTTAGGGCGTGAAGGGGGGTATCAAGGGCTAGATGAATACCTAGAAGAAAAGTACGTATGTATTAAAATTTAATCGCAAGTCGCGATATAACACTCATGTTCATGGCGTGCGTTAACGTTTTTTTATTACAAAAATATGGCGAAACTATGAACTTTTCTTTTTGCTATTGATACAGCAAGGACTAAGTGCTACCTTTGCCACATATTTTTTGTTAATAAAACAACACTAAAAACCAAATAAAAAGTAAAAGGATTTCTATAAGTAGAAATAACCCCGTGTGTAAATGCCACCGTCAGGTGGCATTTTTTTGTTTAGTATTACCCATTTAACAGTCGTTAATTTTAGTGGGGCATTAACGGATTGGTTTATATCCAGGTAAGTTATTCAGATCTATGTCATCAAGTTGTTCAGGGTTTGCATATTCACTAATGTAATTTTTGTACAGGCCTGATTCGATAAATACAGCAAAAATATCAGGATCTAGGTGGTTTTTCTCAACCATAGTACCGAGTATAAATAAGCATTCGCTCACTGGTTTTGCCTTTTTATAAGGTCTATCTACCGCTGAAAGTGCTTCAAATATATCGGTAATTGCCATTAATCGTGCGGGCACCGACATTTGCTCTTTAGTGAGACCTCTTGGGTAACCCGTTCCATCAAGTTTTTCGTGATGCCCCAATGCATACTCAGATACTTTACTTAAGTGTTTAGGGAACGGCAGGGCATCTAAAATATTTTTGGTTACATCCATATGACGCTTCATGACATCATGCTCGCCGGCGGTAAGCGTACCTCTTCGTATTGACAGGTTTTCAACTTCATCATCGTTAAGTAATGGTGTACTTATGTCATTAATCACTAAGTGGTAGTGTTTTGCAATACGTTCTATTTGGGCAAGTTCTTTATCACCTAAAAATTCTCCACCCACATTAATGCGCTGTAATAAGGCGCGATCAAGTGCAACTTGTTTAAGCTCGGTATCGAGTAGCCGTTCTAGTTGCTTCACCTCTACGGGCTTGTTATTTTTCATTGCTGAGATGATTTGTTCTTGATAAGCAATTTTTAGATCTCGGCTAATAATTTCAAACTTAGCGTCTATGTAGTTAATACGATCAAAAATAGTTTCTAATTTAGTCGCTTTTTCCATGATGTGATCGGGGGTGGCGATTTTTCCACAGTCATGTAACCAGCCTGCGATGTCGAGTTGGTGTCGGTCTGAGTCACTCATAGAAAATGACGCTAATGGACCTTTACTCATTTCATTTACTGCATCGGCCAGCATTAGCGTTAAAGCTGGTACACGCTTACAGTGCCCACCGGTATGAGGAGACTTTTCGTCTATGGCCATTGCAATGGTTTCAGCAAAAGTAGAAAACAACTCTTCCATCTCTTTAATCAGCGATGAGTTAGTTAATGCAATAGCCCCTAATGAAGCAAACGAGCGTATTAGCGTCACTAACTCTTCGCTAAACGGAATGATATTATTTTTTTCATCTTTCACGTTTATTAACTGAATAACCCCTAAAATATCATCTTGGTGATCTTTTAAAGGAATAGTCAGCATTGATTGCGTACGGTAACCCGTGCGGGCGTCCATTTCACGCGCGGCGCTCATGTCAAAAGGCAGTGCTGCGTAAACATCAGGAATATTAATTACTTTTCCTGAGTTAACGGCATGGGCAACTATTGCTCTTTGGTTTGGTTTACCATCGATATACAAATTAATATTAGGAAAGCTAACAAAACGATCTGAACCACCACCTAAGTATAAGTTAAGTGACTTGTTGATCACGGTTTCGAACTTAAGCTGATCTTCTTCTGTAATCGAATAAATACTGCCGGCATCTGAATTAGCGATAGACATCACAACTTGTAAAATTTCGTCCAACAGCAGTTGTGGCTCTTTTTCGGTAGTAAGACGAATACTAATATCGATAAAGTGCTGAAGGTTTGTTCTGTCTTTAATGTGCTGTGGCATATTTTTGCTACTTTTTTGTATGTATGAAGGCACCATTCCAATCCTTAGCGAGTGTTTGTATATCTGTACTTTGTATTCGTTCAATATAAATACGGTAAACGTCTGCGTTTAATACAGCGTTACTTTCTAATTGCTTAAATAAGCTAAGCGCACTTTCCCATTCTTTATTATGAAAAAGCGTGATGGCTTTTAGCGAGTTATCTATTTCGTTCAGCTGTATTTTGCTTAGTTTATTCGTATAATTTATGGGTTCATATAGTGCAATTGAAGTTGTTTTCCCCACCACCTGCACTTTATCAATGAGCCTAAAAGAGATCCCCGAGCATGCCTGCATTGTATCTTCGGTAACCAGAATAGCGACACCATAAAACTTGGTCAAGCTTTCGACTCTTGCCCCTAAGTTAACTGCATCCCCTAATACGGTATACGCTTTACGGTACATTGACCCCATGTCACCCACATTCATATCACCAGAGCTTAAGCCAACCCCAATACTAATTGCTGGAAGGTTTTGCTTTGCAAACTGTGAGTTAATTTCCGCTAGGCCATCAGTCATTGCCAGAGCCGCTTCTACCCCATGTTGGGCGTGGTCTTTATCTATTAATGGGGCATTCCAAAATGCCATCACCATATCGCCAACGTATTTGTCTATTGTGCCAGTGTTATCGAATATTATTTTGGTAATAGCGCTTAGGTATTGATTTAAATATTCACTTAATTGGTGAGCCGACATGCTTTCAGAGAGTGACGTAAAACCTCTTATATCGGCAAATAAAACAGTCATGTTTCTGCGTTCGCTATTTTGAACTAAATTACCGCCTTGTTCTATAAGCTGATTTATACGCTCGGGTGGCACGTATTGGTCAAACATCGTTTTTATTTTTTTGCTGTGTTTCATTTCAGCAATAGAGCCAATAATAATGTAATAGCTGGCTAAAAGAGTGGTGAGTAATAAGGTCATAAATAAAGGAAGGCTGACTTTTTGTGCCGACCACAAATAAAAATTTATAGCGACATTAACGCTTGCAACAATAATTGAGAGTGCCAAAATAAAGCGTGCGGTTTTACCAATGCTAAAAAACGACAGGGCAAGGCCAGTAATAATAATAATGACCAAACTGGCGCCAAGTGACCAACTCGGTTTTGAAGGAAGTAGCTGTGGGTTCATTAGTCCTTCAAATATATTGGCATGCACTTCAACTCCCGGGTATTGCAAGCCTACTGGTGTAGCGCGTAAGTCAGCCAACCCTACTGCGGAGGTGCCAATAAACGCGACGCTGCCTTCTAGCTCTTTTAAACCAACTTTCTGGGTTAGCACATCGGTTGCTGAGTAATACGCAAAGCTGCGAGCGCCGCCTTTATAAGGAATAAGGATTTGTCCGTATTCATCGGTTTGAATCCATTTATTGTGAAACTTAATGCCTTCAAACAGGGTGATGCCATTTGATGTATTTGAACGTGTTTCTATTGTGTTGGCTAATGTATATAAACGGGCGGCTTCAAGCGCTAAAGAAGGGTAAAGGGTATTACCTACACGGTTAACCAATGCTGCTTTTCTTATAAAGCCATCTTCATCACTATGTGCATTAATAAAACCATGGCCAGCAGCAACATTTTGTAATTTAGCAATATTTATAATAGCGCCAGGGTAGTCATTAATTTGCGAGTTTGTGTGTTCATCTTCTTGCCAAATTACGCTGCTTTTAGCTGGCGCATTATGATCACTTAATTCATCGTTAATTAATAAAAACCCCAATGTAATATCATTTTTTGCCAGCGCTTTAGCTAATTTTGTATCGGCGTCTACTTGTTGTTTTATTGTCGAAAGCGGGGTCGCATATTTTGCCGAAAAGCCAGGAAGTTCATCCATGATTTTAGTGACCGGGTTTACTTCGGGCTCCGAAAAAAATATATCGAAGGCAATAACAATGACACCAGCGTCAGTCAATTTAATGACAAGATCAGCCACTTTTGAACGGCTCCAAGGGAAACGCCCTTGTTCTTGCATGCTTTTTTCATCAATGTCGATAATAACTACAGATTCATTTACTTTTCTTGGTGTGTCTGCGAGGGTTAGCTGTAAGCGTGAATCGTAAATAATCCCCTCAACTCGGTTGAGAAGTTTAGCTACCGCACCTGTTGAAAAAAATTCGATAGATGCTACGAATAATGTGATCAATACACCAATATAAAAATGCTTTGATGTTATTTTTTTTAATAGGCTAATGTTCAAAGCTCCTAGGGCATTTAAAATTCAAAAACGCGCCCCTCTCGACCACATTCAATACACACATCGTTGCCGTAGCTGGTTTGTAAGTAGCTTTCTATTTCGCTTAATTGCTCATCGGTTCTTGCAGGATCATGACTGATTATCACCATGTTTTTAACTTTTGCGTTTATTGCAAGCTGTGCAACTTGGTCAATAGTGCTATGGCCCCAACCATGTTTTAATGGTAAGTCAGCATCAATAAGCTGAGCGTCATGTATTAGTAGGTCTGCTCCTTCAATAAATGCAGTCCACTCGCTAATACTTGTGGTAGTTTGCAAAGGTGGGTTAAGTTCGTTATCGGTTACATATGCTACCTTAGCGCCATCAGCAAATAAGCAATAAGCAGTTCCGCCACCAGGATGATTTAGCGGGGCGGTAGATACAGAAAAACCATTAAGGTTAAATTGCGTTTGTGCCGTAAGCTCTGTATTGAGCGTAATATTTGAAGGTAAATCTTGATGGCGTACAGGAAAATAAGAGCCACTCATTTGTTCTAAGATAGCGCGTTGAGTGTTTTTATCGTCAACATTACCTGTAACAATAGTTATATCGCGATGTGGTTGATATATCGGCTTAAAAAAAGGAAAGCCCTGAATATGATCCCAATGATTATGAGTGAGTAAAATACAGATTGGGCTTTGTTGTTCGAGTAATCTCTCTCCAAGTTTTGCTATACCGGTACCCGAATCTAATATCAGCGCATTGCCATTATTTTGTGTTACATAGGTGCAAGATGTGTTGCCACCAAATCGATGTGTATCGCTACCAGGTGTTGGCATTGAGCCCCTAACCCCAAATAATTCGACTTTCATTTATGGCTCAACTCCATCGGGATAAAAATCAAATTTAGATACACTCACATCATTAGAATTACCATTATCGCAAGTGCTACTTACAACCACCTGAGTATCGCTTTGTAAAATAACGGAGCTAAATGTGAGTGAGTTTGTACATAGGTTAGCTTGATAATAACCAACGCCACCAGTCCCAAATACACTATCAAGTTCACCATTTACAGTTATACGTGCAATGACGCCTTGGTTGTTACCAACGCCTACTAATACAAGTTTATTAGTGGTATCAAGCTTGGCATCTCTAATTAAAGTATTGCCGGTTGCAGCTAAACTGTATTGGCCAACGCCATTTTCAGCGAAGCTTGTATCTAGCGTACCTGAAGAAAGCAAGCGAATAACATTCGCTTTATCAGGTGTACCAACTAGGTTTGCCACTAAATAGATAGCGCCTGATGAGTCGGTCAGTATGCCGGCTACTTTATTATTAATATTAGGCGTATCGGTGCCTGTGTATCTAAATAACTCATTGCCGGTTAAGTTAAGTTTGAGCGCAACTAATGCTGAATCAGCACCTGTTACTAATTTACCAGCAATAAAAATTTCATTGTTATTAATGTGAATTTTAGAAAAGTACTCATCGTTTAGCCCTAATAAAACGCCTTCAGTGCCATAGCTTGTAGCAAGTATTCCTTGCGCTGTGAGCATCATTGTAAATGACTGTGTGTTCCCAGATTGCGTTGCAGTACCAACTGCAACAATATTGTTGCTATTGGTTATTGCTAAATCTGATAATGTAAGTGCTTCGGTATTTTCAATATTAGTTACATAAATGCCGTCGCTGGCAAATGCTGTATCAAGAGAGCCGTTTTGGTCTACTTTGGCTACAAAGCCTTGCGAGCCATTGGTAGTTTTTTTAGTACCAGCAAGTAATAAGTTGCCATTGTTTAATTCAGCTAACGCAACGTGTTGTGAGTTTAACTCAATGGCAATTTCTTTATGGCCCGTTTCACTAAAGCCTGTGTCAATTGCTCCTGTGCTGGTAAAACGTGTTAATACCAATTTTATTACACCGTTAGTTTCGGCTGTTGAGGCAAGCATATATTTACCTGCTTGAGCGCCATTACTAAGTTGTATCAGTTTTATTGATTGATCGTTTGATGCTTCGGTTATTTCATCAAGTGTTAAATAACCTGTGCTATTGAAATTAGTAAATAATGCGGCCTGATCGGTTAAAGCTCCAATAAATGGTTTAGCGTTGGTGTCGTCATTAATGCCAGCTACCCACAAGGTATCGTTAGAGTCGATAGATGCTGTATTTATAACTTGCTTAGCATCTAAATCAGCCAGAATGTTAATTCCAGATTCACCGTAATTATCATCAAGTGCACCTGTTGAGCTTATTACACGTGCTGTGAATATTTGCTCTGAAATAGGTACGCCTGTTGTGCCCGAGAGCATTATTTCATTTTTAATCGGTTCGTACTGAATACCAGTTATTTGAGCGCCGCCATTACCCGCACCGCTGTTGCCATCAATGTTATAAATTGCAATTCCGTCGGTATCAAAACTAGTTACTAGCTCGCCATTTTTATCAATGGCTAACACAACCGCATCTTTTTCGCCTGAGTTTCTTGTTAAATAACCACCTGCAAAAGCAGTAAAATTAGAATCAGCTAAACCACCAATGGCAAATAACTCATCGTCTTTGTTGTTACCTGGCTGGCCTAAGTCGCTTGATAAGTTAATGATAAGCGGATCGCCCCCATTAAAACTACCGTCGTTATCTCCATTTGCTTTTAAATAACGTATTAGCGAGTTTTTAGTGCCATCAGCATCGGTAACGCTACCCACAACTAAATAGTCTGAGTTTTCAAAGTTTTTAACTGCGTAGCCTTCATCATCACGATTAGCGCCACTTACATCAACAATTGCGGGGGTAGAGTTTTCAAATGACAAGTCGTCGGTTTTATAATGTACCCACAGGCTATCGGTTTGAGTACCATCAAAGTGTTTGCCTACAGCAAGTAATTTATTACCGTCAATTTCAAGGTCATTAATAAAGGTGGTACTGTTTAGCGTTGTACATTGTATGCCGGTACTACTTTCATCGTCATCATCTGAGCCGGTTCTTAATGTCCCTGAAAGATCCATTTTAAGTACACACGCTTCATTATTACTGCCATCAAAACTAGAATAGGCAATAAATAAATCGGTGCCATCGGAAATAATGGCGGTGGCTTCTTCATCTTGCTCTAAATCAAGTGTTTTGGTGCCTGTGCTATTAAACGCGGTATTTGCATCGCCGTTATTTGTGTACGAAACAACAAGAATGTCTTTATCAGCATTATTGGTAAAGCCCACAAAATATAGGTTGTTATTAAGCGCTAAGCTGTCGTTAAATTGCCCGCTTGAAAATACACTACCTAAATCGAGCGGCCCTGAAACAGGGCGACCAAATGATGCATCTTCAACAGGGATTAGCGGCTCGGTAACATCAAGGATATTAACCGTGATATTAACTGTTGTGGTTTCATTAGGAGTGCCGTTATCTGTTACTTGAATATTTAATATATATTGAGTTTTTGTTTCATAGTCAAAAGGGGTTTCGCCATTCACGCTTAAAATGCCAGATGATGCATTTAAGTTAAATAAAGCAAAATCACCGCCGGCTAGTGCATAGGTTAAATCTTGATTTTCAATATCAGTGGCAGCAATGGTTCCAATTGTGTCGGAATCAGTTGCATCTTCATTAATACTAAAGCTTTGTTCAGCTACCGCTGGTGCATCGTTTACTGGGTTGACGGTAATCGCTAATGTGCTGCTAGCCGTGCCAGCATTGTTATCACTTGTAGTGTAAGTCACTGTTGCTACACCATTTGCATTAGCCGCTGGCGTGTACTGAATTTGGTTATTAACAATAGTTGCTGTGCCTATATCTGCACTCGCAGTATTTATTACTAAGCTGTCGCCATCCACGTCTGAATCGTTTGCCAGTACATCAATAGTAATAGGCGCAGCGTCTTCATCCATGGTTGCAGTATCGGCGGTAGCAACGGGGGCGTCGTTTATTGGGTTAATGGTAATCGCTAATGTGCTGCTAGCCGTGCCACCATTATTATCACTTGTAGTGTAAGTCACTGTTGCAACGCCATTTGCATTGGCAGCAGGTGTGTACTGAATTTGGTTATTTACAATAGTTGCCGTGCCTATATCGGCAGTGACGTTACTGATCACTAAGCTGTCGCCATCCACGTCTGAATCGTTAGCCAGTACATCAGTAGTAATGGGTGCAGCATCTTCATCCATGGTTGCAGTATCGGCGGTAGCAACGGGCGCATCGTTGATTGGGTTGATAGTAATCGCTAATGTACTGCTAGCCGTTCCACCGTTGTTATCACTTGTAGTGTAAGTTACCGTTGCAACACCATTTGCATTGGCAGCAGGCGTGTACTGAATTTGGTTGTTTACAATAGTTGCCGTGCCTATATCAGCACTAGCAGTGTTTATTACTAAGCTGTCGCCATCCACGTCTGAATCATTCGCCAGTACATCAATGGTAATGGATGCAGCGTCCTCATCCATGGTTGCAGTATCGGCGGTAGCAGCGGGGGCGTCGTTTATCGGGGCAACTGTAATGGCTAATGTGCTGCTAGCCGTGCCACCATTATTATCACTTGCAGTGTAAGTCACTGTTGCCACGCCGTTTGCATTAGCAGCAGGCGTGTACTGAATTTGGTTGTTTATAATAGTTGCCGTGCCTACATCGGCAGTGACATTACTGATCACTAAGCTGTCGCCATCCACGTCTGAATCGTTTGCCAGTACATCAATGGAAATAGGCGCTGCATCTTCATCCATGGTTGCAGTATCCGCAGTGGCAACGGGGGCATCGTTGATTGGGGCAACTGTAATGGCTAATGTACTGCTAGCCGTTCCACCATTGTTATCACTTGTAGTGTAAGTCACTGTTGCCACGCCGCTTGCATTAGCCGCTGGCGTGTACTGAACTTGGTTGTTTACAATAGTTGCCGTGCCTATATCAGCACTTGCAGTATTTATTACTAAGCTATCACCATCCACGTCTGAATCGTTTGCCAGTACATCAGTAGTAATGGGTGCAGCGTCCTCATCCATGGTTGCAGTATCAGCAGTCGCAACTGGCGCATCGTTGATTGGTAAAATAGTAATACTTAGTGTTGAAGTCGCACTTGCATTTTGCGCATCTGTTATTGAATAAGTTACCGTTGCTGCACCGTTTGCATTGGCAGCAGGCGTGTATTGAATTTGATTATCAACAATTAGTGCTGTGCCACTATTGGCAGAGACTTCGCTTAATATTAAGCTGTCGCCATCAATATCTGAATCATTAGCTAAAACGTTTACTAATAGTGTAAGTGCATCTTCATTAATTGTAATGAGGTCAGTATTTGCAACTGGCGTGTCATTTACAGGCGTTACAGTAATTGTAACGCTGGCAGAACTGTCTTTTTCACCAGGCGATCCATTTTCATACCCATCAGTAATACTGTAGGTAAGAACAGTTTGGCCAGAAAAGTTGGCAGGCGGGGTATATTCAATTTGCCCATTAACAATGCTTGCTGAGCCAAGTGTGCTATTTACATTAAATAGTGTAATGGTATCGCCGTCAGCATCGGTGTCATTTGCTAATACATTAAACAGTTTTGCGCTGCTATCTTCGGCTATGGTGAACTGATCATCGCTTGCCTCAGGGAAGGTGTTATTTCCACTTTCACTCAGGATTACTTGAGCGGTTGCGGTAAGGCCTTGCTCGTTTGAAATTGAATAAGAAAAGCTATCAACACCAGAAAAATCACTATTAGGTTGATAAGTAAATGAACCATCACTATTCAAAGTGAGCGTGCCGTTTTGAGGAGCAATAACAGGGGAAGTGTTTACATTAAGTTCGCCAGTTTCTATATTGAAGTCGTTAGCGAGTACGCCACTTTCTGCTGATACCGAAAACAAACTATTTCGGGCAAACTGATAAGCATCGTTTTGTGCAACCGGGTTATCAGGCTGGCTATTTACAATGATAGTGACAGTCGCTGTTGTACTCGCACCTAAAGAGTCAATGGCTGCGTATTGAAACTGATCTACCCCATTAAAGTTAGCATCAGGTATGTAACTAAAGCTGCCATCAATGCTAAGCAAAAGTTGCCCGTGAGTAGGGGCAACCATAAAGGTGTCGTCTACCGTAAATGTGTCACCGTTAGGATCAATATCATTACTAAGTACCCCATTTTCAGCAGAGACAACAAGCGTATTATCTTCGTTAACGGTATAACTATCGTTATCAGCAACGGGGGCCGAGTTGGTATTAGTGCTTACAATAAATACACTTGCTGTAGCTTCACCGCCTTGGTTATCAATAACTTTGTATTGAAAGCTATCTTCACCTTGCATGTTTTGCTCGCCTTGGTATTCAAAGCTACCGTCAGCAAATAATGTTAACTGTCCGCGCAGTGGCTCACTAACAGGCGTTACATCAACCGTTAGTACATCTAAATCAACATCGCTATCGTTACCCAACAAACCGGGAGCTGAAACAGTTAACGTACCATCACTTGAAATATTATAGGTATTGTTTAGGGCAGTAGGCGCATCATTAATTGGGTTGATAGTTATTGCCACAACCGCGGTGTCGGTTCTGCCTAGCTCGTTAATAATTTGATAGCTAAATGCATCTTCACCATTAAAGTTAAGCGCAGGCTGATAAGTAAAATCACCCGATTCGGTCATAGTTACTGAGCCATGCGAAGGGGCTACTAATACTTGTGTGTTGGCAAGGAGCTGTCCGCTATACGGATTCGTATCGTTTGTTAGTACATTACCTTGAAGGGTAGTATCTTCATCAATTTCAAATATATCGTTGTTAGCTGTTGGGGCAAAAGCAAGTTCTCCGCCTACGGGAGCAATGTTTATTAAGTTAGAAAACCCACTTTCACCACTGCCATCTACACCTGTTATAAGAGCTTGGTAGCTTTTGTTTGTAATCGTATTTGGTATTGTAAAAAAAGGGTTCGAAATGCTTAAAAATTGTTGGCCATTTTCAAGTTCATCAACATTAGAAGGCGACACTCCCGGTTGGGTGGCAATGTACACGTTATAACGGTTTAGCTCAGTGTTCGCTTGCCAAGTAAGGTTAATATTTTGCGCTTCACGTTGTGCTGTTATTTCCTCAATTTGATGAGGTTGCCAACTAAACGTAATTGCATCAGCAAGTACTTGGTTTTGGAGTGTATCTGTAATCCATATTTCTAAACGTAAATCTCCGGCACTTACACCATACATAGATGGGCTAAGGCCAATAACAGAACGCTCGTATTCAATACCACAATTAGATGAACAAATAGGTAGGCTTTTATTAACACTTGGCAATACTAAGTTTATTTCGCTAATGCCGTCGGGATCGCGGGCGTTAAGTAAAAATGAAACATTACCCTGTACTGTTTCTGTTTGAGTAAAGCCAATAGTAGCTTGCGAGTTTGCTATAGCTGAGCCTACAGCGCCGCGACTCGCGGTATTTTCACCTAAAATCTGTATTTGTGTTGTTTTATTACTGGCTAAAACGCCCGCTAAATTTACATAACTTGCAACTGCTGGTGGGTTAACTGAAGATGTAGGCGCTTGCGCTTGAGGTTGTTGCTCATCTGAGCCTCCACAAGCACTTAATGCAAACATCATTGAACCAAGCAAAAGGTGTTTTTTTGCGGTCATTATTTAATACTCCAAAATAAAAGCGGTCTATCCAATGTGTTTACGGTTCTAATATAAAAGAGCCGCTCGCGTTTACATCTGGATTATTAATTTCACTCAACTGAAAGTTACCAATAATGGTATCTAGGTCATTCAAAAACACCGCGTCTATGTCACCTTGTGCTTTATTGTTTCCGTATGAGGCAAACGTAATAGCTAAATCTAGTTTACTCAGATTTATTAAGCCACTGTAGGCCGCATACCAAGTACCGCCGGCATCATTAAAGCTAATTTCGCCATCGGGCACTGTCCCATTGTCAAAATCAACGGCCATAGTCATAGAAAAGTCGGTGACGCCTCCTGCACTTGAAGCCACGCTAAAATCAGAAGCGTTGTAGTTAAAAATACCTTGGCGCTGAGCTATTTGGTCAACCAAAGATGCATTATCTACAGCCTGAAATTGCTGCTCAGAGTATGCATCTGCTGTGCTATCATCTTCTAAAATAGCGTTGTTTGTTGAGGCTGTTTGAGTTTGCTCTGTTTCTTCACTTTCACTATTAGGCTCAATAGTTGCAACGGTTTGATCAAATACAGCTGCGGCACGCGTTGTTGTAAAAACATCACCAGTCCCTGTTATTTGTGCAAACGAAAATGCTTCATTATCGCCCAGCGACAGCACATTATTATTTGTAAGTGTTAGGTCGATAGCCCCATCCCACACAGCTATATACACATCACTACCCACTAACTGCACTTCAAAGTGCGTGCCACGAATACCAATTGACCCTACAGGGGTTTTAACGTCATAAGCACCGCCATTTTTTTTAATAACGCCAGATATAGAACGCAGGCCGCCTTTAAGTAACTCGATAGATGCCGACCCTTGTTGTGTGTTTTTATCAAACTGGTAATTGGCTATATTAAGTTCTGAATTTTCTTTTAAAGAAATTAAACCGCCATCTAACATTGAAAACTGCGCTTTACTTTGGTTGCCAGTCGTAATTCGGTCTATACCAAAAACAGTATCACGACGCTGCAATTGACGTTGCTGGTCTGCCTCATTTGTTGCTAATACAGAGCCTCGGGCCAAAATTGTTTTACCCGCTGGCTCACTTGCTTGCGCATAAAAATTTACACAAAGTAAGGCGGTAATGATAGGAAGTATGTGTTTCATAAATACCTTAAATTAAAATGAGTAAGAGGCGCTTAAATTAATGTCTAAACGGTCGTATTCGAACAAAGCAATATTGCTGCTTTTATCCTGATAGTTAGTGGTTAGTTGCAACGCAAAATCACGATTTACTAAGTAGCGAACAGTAGCCGAGAGCATAAGTAGGTTATCGGCACGCTTTTGCAAAAATAAAGGATGATCTTCCTGATAATTAATCCATTGGTAACCAGCAAGTGAAAGTAATTGCCAATTTTTGGCTAATTGAGTGTTGGCTTGGTAGTACACACTGGTGCTTTGGCGACTATTAAACTCTCCCTGAGTTAAGTCAGCATCTTCATTTTTAACATTGACACTAAAGCGGTTAAACCAATGCTGTGTTGAATAACTTACTCCAGTATTAATCGCATAAAATGTATTATCGAGCTTGTCGTCAAATCGGTTGTTTAACTCCCCCCCACTGAGCGCTGCAAAAAGGCTAATACTGTCAGATAACTCAAAATCAGCACCCAAGGTAATAGCCGACTCTGTTCTATAAAGCTCCGAATCAAGCATCAAAGGCGTTGTTGAAACCTGAACGTGCCAATTAATACTTCCAATATCATAATTATATGCAGCACTTAAATGAGCATTAACGCGGTCATACTGACTCAGTTCAGCGAATTTATACCACCCAGCGTTAGCGTTTATAACAACAGCGCTTTGTTGATCAATAGGGTAGGAATATTTACCTGAGTAATTAAGCTTAGCGTAACTATCATCTGTGCTTTTACTTTCAGGAGATAACAAAAATTCACCAATTTCAGGAATTATAATTGTATTTTCTGTGGTGCCTGCATTAACGTTGCCATCAACGCCCAACGCAAACTCAATATTTTGAGAGTAAAAATCACCGGCTCGTTTACTGTGTAAATTTGATCTATCTAACAATGCCTGTGCAGAGGTTTTTATGGTGTTTGGCGCTCTTGAAGAGTTGATAAGCATTAATGCTTGCTTTTGTGCAGCAGGAAAGTTTTTTACCGCCATATAAGCGCGAGCTAAAAACAAGCGTGCTTCATACCACTTTGGGTTACTTTCAATAGTGCGCTCAAAAGCAAAAATAGCCTCAGCAGTATGATTTAACTTTAAAGCCGAAACGCCCAACAAAAAATCATAAGTGGGTTCGCCTATATACTGGTTTTGTTCTTGGCTTAGCTGGTAGGCTTGGCGATATTTTTTTTCAGAGACTAACTTTTGTACATCGATCAAAAACTGGCTGTAGCTATTACTATTTTGCGCAATAGAACTAAAACTAAGAGCGGTTAAACAGCTATAAAGGAAAAGTTTTAAAATCGGTTTAGTCATGCTTAATTATATATCTTGAAAAGTGTAGATATATTTTACAGTAAAAATAGATTTTGAACAGAAAATAAGCGTTTTATAATAAAAATACACAATGAATTCAATGATATTTAGCTATAAACATAAATAGTAATTAATGGGGAGTAATACAAGGCTCGCAGTACAGGGAGAATATAGTTGGACTAAAAAAGAATTGTATTTAATGATTGAGTATATATTTTACAGAAAGATAAGAAGAGAAAAATGGGGCGATTGACGGGGCTTGAACCCGCGACAACCGGAATCACAATCCGGGGCTCTACCAACTGAGCTACAACCGCCACTACACACCTTGTTTGGTGTGGCGCGCATAATACATAAAATAATAAACCTTGTGAAGCCTTAAATTAAAAAAAATTAAATTTAAAAATAAAATCTAAAAATTCACTCTCGTACAGCGAAAGTTCAGGAATGCTTGTTCAAGCTGTTCGCGATTAAAAACTATAAACAATACGCCATATATATAGTATGAATTCATTAATAAATGAGAACGAATTGTAAATTAATGTATAATGCTAACCGGAAAAACATTAATCAAAAACATTTGGAGTAAACATGGATTCAGTACTTAATTGGCTTAATGATAACTCAGGCTTAATTTTACACTATAGTATTCAAGCAGTTGTTGCGCTTATTATCTTTTTAATAGGTAGTAGGGTTTCTAAGTTTTGTTCTAACTTAACAGAAAAAGGGTTTGCAAAAAAACAGGTAGACAAAGCGGTTGGCTCTTTCGTAGCAAGCATTGTGTATACTCTTGTATTTGCATTAACAGTACTGATGGCGCTTTCGCAAATTGGTATTGAAACAACTTCATTTATTGCAATTTTAGGTGCGGCTGGTTTAGCTGTTGGTTTAGCGCTGCAAGGTTCATTGTCTAACTTTGCATCTGGCGTGCTTATTATTTTACTTCGCCCGTTTAAATCGGGTGATTTTGTTGAAGCTGGCGGTAAAATGGGTACGGTTAAGAAAATCGAGATTTTTTCAACTGAACTTCGCACACCAGATAATAAAGTAATCATTGTTCCTAACTCTCAAATTATGTCGGGCGCTATTACTAACTTCTCAAGAGAATCAACTCGCCGTATCGATTTAGTTATTGGTGTTGGTTACGATGCTGATTTACGCCAAGCAAAAGAAGTATTAAAATCAGTACTTGATGCAGAGACTCGTTTACTAACAGACCCTGCTTATACAGTAGCTGTTAATGAGCTAGGCGACTCAAGTGTTAACTTTGTAGTGCGTCCTTGGGTTAATGCTGCTGACTACTGGCCTACATATTTTTCATTAATGGAAAATATTAAAATTGCATTAGACGACGCAAATATTTCAATTCCATTTCCGCAAATGGATGTTCATTTACACAAGCAAGACTAATTTTTAGTATTAAATAGGTTATTTTTAATGAAATTAAAGCTTTTATCAGTGTTAGTTGCAGCATCTGCTGCGACTAACGCTTTCGCTGAAGATGCAGAGCAAAAAACGTGGGAAGTTACCAGTGAGGTTGGTGCTATTGTTACTAGTGGTAACACTGAAACAACAACGCTTAAAGGTGGTATTAAAGTACAACACAATCTTGAAAGCTGGAACAACGAGTACAAGCTTGACGGTATCTACAAAGAAGATGAAGTTGATGATGCTAACGGTAACAAAGTTACTCAACGCACAAACGAAAAGTACTCAATTTCAGCCCAAGGTAACTATAAATTAAATGAAGAGCATTCTCATTTATTCATTTATGGTTCACACGTTTCAGACTACTTTGGTGCATACCGAAGCGAATCTGTAATTTCAGCGGGTTATGGCTTACGTTTATTAAATGAAAAAACAATGTGGTTAAGCGCAGAGATTGGTCCGGGTTACAAATACTTTGAGTACCCAGATGACAGCACTGAAGTAGATGGAAACGGTAATCCACTTGCCGGTGAGTTTGAAGGTGAAGTGATTGCCCTTGGTAAATTAGACTACAACTGGCAAATCTCAGACAATGCGCGTTTTACTCAGCTAGTTGCCGTTGAATACGGTGACACAAATACTAAAACACGTTCAGAAACTGCATTGCTTGCTAAAATTAATGGCTCTCTACAAATGAAAGTGGCTTTTAACGTAACCAACAACTCAGACGTTGCTGATGACAAAGAAAGTACAGACACAGAGACATCATTTACACTAGTTTACAGTTTTTAACCAAAACCACTAAATTAGTGACACTAAAATGACAAAAGGGGCGAAAGTCCCTTTTTTATTTGCCTAAGATTAATGTATTATAGCCACCAATTTTGGTTGTAGACCTAGGGATATACCTACTCGTGAAAGTTTTTACACAATTATTAAGTGCTTTTGTTCTTTTATTCAGCATTAACGCAATGGCTTTTACGCCGACAGCGTCGCAGTTAGAGCAATTTAAAAAACTACCTAAATCACAGCAAGAGGCATTAGCCAAGCAGTATGGCGTAGACCTTTCTACAATCACAGGGTCAAACCAGTCAAGTAATCAAACACAAACCGAGCAGCCAACGATTGGTGAACGTTCGGAGCCACAACAAGAAGAGCTTAGCGATGACGAGCGCTTCAATCCCAAAAAAGATGAATTAAAACCATTCGGGTATTCACTGTTTGCCGGCGAACCAACCACGTTTATGCCAAACGAAAGTGCAGCTGTTCCTGATACTTATTTAGTGGGCCCTGGGGATCAGTTAAACATTAACTTTTATGGTAAAGAAAGTGAGAGCTTTGAAGTAACAGTCGACCGTGAAGGCCGAATTAGCATTCCCGATTTAACACCAGTTCAAGTTGCAGGTTTAACGTTTGCAGAAGTTAAAGCGCTTATTAATGCAAAAGTAGAGCAAGAAGTTATAGGCGTAAAAGCATTTGTATCGCTCGGGCAGTTACGCAGCATGCGTATTTTAGTATTAGGTGAGGCTTACAAACCAGGTAGCTACAGTGTTTCGTCTTTAACCACCGTATCGCATGCATTATTTGTCAGTGGTGGGGTGTCTGACATTGCTTCTCTTCGTAATATTCAGGTTAAACGCGCTGGTAAAGTGGTGAGTAACTTCGATTTATATGATTTACTGATTAAAGGTGACAGCAGTAAAGATATAGTATTAAAACCAGGAGACGTTGTATTTGTACCATCTGTTGGTGCGCAAGTAACCGTTGATGGGTTAGTAAAACGCCCTGCTATTTTTGAGCTTAAACAAGGTGAATCGGCTAAACAACTTTTGAATATGGCCGGTGGATTAAAGCCAGAGGCTTATACTAAAAACGTGGTTGTTGAGCGTTTTAATAATCAGCGTAAAGAAATACTCTCTGTTGATTTTAGCAAAAGTAACATTAACTATATTCCAAAAGATGGCGACCGAATTCGTTTTAATTCGGTAAGTTCACAATACGAAAACTCAATCAGCCTAATTGGTGCTGTTGCCCGCCCAGGCAGCTATCAGTGGTATCAAGGTAAACGCATTTCAGATGTACTTAAGTCTGTGCGCGGCGATTTACTCCCACAGGCAGATTTAAGCTACGGTTTATTAATTCGTGAAACAAACATTAATGGTGACATAGAAGCCCACCAATTTGACGTAGCGCAAGCGATTATTAAAAACGCAGACAATAACCTAGCGCTTAAAGCGAATGACAAAATCATCGTATTTAGCCGCTTTGAAGAAAAAGAAATAGAAAAAACAGCGCTTGAAAACATGGCGCTAAGCCAAGAGCAACAAGAGCAGCAACTTAAAGCTGAGCAATGGCATAAGTTTAAGCAAAAAGAGTTTGAAAAATACATTGGTATAAATCAAGAAGTAAAAACCATTACTGAAAGTGGGCAGGCGCTTACAATTGCTGATATTTCAAAACGTAAAGCTAATGAACAAGCGCAAGAGTTAAAAGCTGAAGACTATGCCTTTTTTAGTCGACATAACTTACTCCTTCCTATTATCGAAAAGTTAAAACAGCAAGCATCAATAGCGCAAGCTATGCAGCTAGTTGAAATTAACGGTAACGTCACTTATCCAGGTATTTACCCGCTGACCGTAAGCGGCGAAGTAGCCGACCTAGTAACGGCAGCAGGTGGCTTATTAGAATCGGCTTATACTAAACAAGCTGAAATTACGCGCATTGTTTTAGGTGATGCCTCTCAGGTAGAACATGTACGATTTGATCTTGAAAGTGCTCTAAAAGGTGAATCACAAAACAATATTAGCCTTCGTAGTAAAGACAGCATTAACATTTTCTCAATTCCTAACTGGCAAGAAAATGTAAAAGTAGAGCTAAAAGGCGAACTGAAATTTCCGGGTACATACACCATTCGCCGTGGTGAAACGCTCACTGATTTACTTAAACGTGCGGGCGGTTTTTCTGAGTTTGCAGAACAAAATGCAGCAATATTTACCCGTGTTTCTATAAAAGAGCAAGAGCAACAACAACTAGCTCGCTTATCAACCGAGTTACGCCGTGATATTGCTTCTAAAAGCTTCCAAAACTCAGTTAGTGGTAACACTCTTTCATACGATGAGATGGATAAACTACTAACCGATTTAGCTAGTGTTGAAGCGGTAGGGCGTTTAGTTATTGATTTACCCTTAATAGTAAATAACCAACAAAACTTAGTACTTCAAAATGGCGACACATTATATGTACCAAGTAAACGTGACTCTATAAGCATTATTGGTGAGGTTAACTACTCTACATCGCACCTTTATAAAGCAGGTGTAAGTGTAGATGATTACATTGACCTAAGCGGCGGCCTTAAAGAACGAGCAGCAGAAGACCGCATTTACATTATTAAAGCCAACGGCTCTGTTGAAATTCCAAATACAGGAGGCTGGTTCGCGGCTAATAATGCAAACCAGTTAGAGCCAGGCGATACAATAGTTGTACCAATGGATGCAGGACATATGGATAAGCTAACACTGTGGAGCACTGCAACGCAGATTATGTATCAACTAGGTGTGGCGGTAGCTGCAATTAGCGGTATTTAGCGCTAGTTCTGCAAAGCGCTTTTAAGAACAACTTTATTTTTCAATTATTTTTATGTGATATAAAATAGTTGCAATTTTTATGGATAAGCACTTGAGTACAACAATGCAAAATAATGAGTTTTCAAAAAACAATCTTCAACATGATGAGATTAATATTCAAGAGCTTATCAGTATCGTTTGGCAAGGCAAATTGGTTATTTTTATAGTGACTACCCTTTTTGCCGTTTGCTCTGTGTTTTATGCTATACACCAGCCAAATATTTATAAATCTGAAGCTCTTCTTGCGCCCGCGGAAGAAAATAAAGCAGGCGGATTAAGTGCTCTAGCCGGTCAATTTGGTGGCTTAGCAAGTCTAGCAGGGGTCAATATAAACAACTCTTCAGGTAACAATAGTCAATTGGCAGTTGAAATACTCAAGTCACGTAAGTTTATCAGTGAGTTCATCAAAAGGCATGCACTAATGCCAGATTTATTAGCTGTAGAAACGTGGGATTTAGCTTCTAATACTATTACCTATAACCCTAAATTATATAACAGTCAAAGTAAAGAATGGGTGCGTGAGGTCACGTATCCCAAGAGACCAATTCCCTCGATGCAAGAGGCTTATAAGCAAATAATGCAGTTAATTAATATTGATATGGATGTTGAGACAGGTATGACAAGGTTGTCTGTAGAACATCAATCCCCTTTTGTTGCACAGCAGTGGGTAAATTGGTTAGTACACGATATAAATGAAGAGATGAAAGAAAGAGATGTTTCTGAAGCTAATAAAAGCACTGAGTTTTTATCTGCGCAGCTCAAAAAAACAAGAGTTGCTGATATCAGAGCGGTTTTGTACAAGTTAATAGAAGAACAAAGTAAGACAATTATGTTTGCAAACGTTCGTGATGAATATGTTTTTAAAACAATAGATCCGGCTTTAGTCCCTGAAGAAAAATTTAAGCCTCAACGAGCAATAATTTGCATTGTTGGAGTTTTATTAGGCGTTCTTCTAAGCATCATTTTTGTTATTAGTAAAAACTTCATAAAACAAAGTAGAAAGCAATAGTGTTTTTAAAAACTATCTCTGTACAAAAATTTATATTGAAAGGCCCTTATGCTACCTACTAGTACATTTAAAACGGTCGTAAAATCGACTCCGTTAATATCTATAGATTTAATAGTTCGGGATAAGAAGAACAATATTTTATTAGGAAAGCGTAAAAACCGCCCAGCTAAAGAGCAGTGGTTTGTACCTGGTGGAAGAATAATGAAAGATGAAACGTTTGAAACTGCGTTTCAGCGTTTAATAACAGAGGAATTAAACCTTCTCTGTGTAGATTCTAGTTTTAAAGGTGTATATCAGCATTTTTATAACGATAACTTTTCGGTAGAGCATTTTTCTACACATTATGTAGTACTTGCATACGAAATCTTTTCTCATAGTGGCCTATTAAAGCTACCCACAGACCAACATTCTAAATACAAGTGTTTTTCTGAAACTGAACTACTTCTAGATGCGCAAGTCCATGAACACACTAAATGGTACTTTCAGGATGAAAAGTGTGCAGATAGAAAGATAAAGTAGTAAAAACTCACTTTTAAATTATAAATAAAAATTGGATGAAATTTTATGATTACCCCTATTATTATGGCAGGAGGCACTGGCTCTAGGCTATGGCCACTATCAAGAGAGTTATATCCTAAGCAGTTTTTAACTGTGGCAACAGAAGTTTCAATGTTACAACAAACTGTAATGCGCTTGAATAATATTGAGCACACCAAGCCATTACTAATTTGTAACGAGGAGCATAGATTTATTGCCGCAGAACAGATGCGTGTTGCTAATTTGGAGCATGCTGGAATAATTTTAGAGCCGGTTGGACGCAATACAGCACCAGCGATTGCTTTAGCTGCACTACAAGCATTAAACAGCGCTCCTGATGGTGAAGACCCTGTTTTATTAATACTGGCTGCGGATCATGTTATTGAAGACATAACAGCATTCGAAAAAGCGGTAGAAAAAGCGCTGCCAATTGCAATAGATAATAAATTAATTACTTTTGGAATTGTGCCCACCGCACCGGAAACAGGTTATGGCTATATTAAATTGGGAGAGCAGTTTGACTCAGCCTTTAATGTACATCAATTTGTTGAAAAGCCAAATTTAGAAACTGCTGAAAAATATATAAATAGCGGTAATTACTTGTGGAATAGCGGCATGTTTATGTTCAAGGCAAGTCGATATATTGAAGAGCTAGCCAAATATGCCCCTGAAATATTAAGTGCTTGTGAGCGTTCCATAGCGACCCAATCTGAAGACTTAGAGTTTATTCGTGTGAATAATGAAAGTTTCGAATGCTGCCCTGATAATTCAATTGACTACGCTGTAATGGAAAAAAGTAAAGATGTTATTGTTGTGCCAATGGATGCTGGATGGAGTGATGTTGGTTCTTTTTCAGCATTATGGGACATTTCAGATAAAGATGCTAATAAGAACGCGCTTAAAGGTGATGTAATTGCTATAGAATCTACTAATAACTATATCAATGCAGAAAATAAATTAGTGGCTACTGTAGGTGTTGATAACTTAGTTGTCATTGAAACTAAAGACGCCATATTGGTGGCGAATAAAGATAAAGTTCAAGATGTAAAAAAAGTCGTTAACGAACTAAAAAGACGGGGTCGTACTGAACATAAGATACACCGTGAGGTTTATCGTCCATGGGGTAAGTATGATTCAATTGACCATGGTAAAAGAGATCAAGTTAAACGTATCACGGTCAATCCTGGTGAAAAGTTATCGATACAAAAACATCACCATAGATCAGAGCATTGGATTGTAGTTTCTGGTACGGCAAGTGTTTTAAACGGAGATAAAACTATCTTGGTAAGTGAGAATGAATCAACATATATACCTTTAGGAACAATACATGCGTTAGAAAACCCAGGGAAAATTCCGCTTGAAATGATCGAAGTACAGACAGGGAGTTATTTAGGGGAAGATGACATTGTTAGGTTTGAAGACCGCTACGGGCGAGTTTAAATGGTTACACAAAAAAATAGTATAAACAGTACCCACGATAGTAAAGAAACCATTGAACAAAGCGGTATAAAATTTGGCACGAGTGGAGCTCGAGGGCTGGTTACTCAGTTTACGCCAAATGTATGTGGTGCCTTTAGTATTGCTTTCATCAAATGTATGCAGCAGCACTATAAATTTACAACGATAGCGATAGCAATTGATAATCGCCCTAGTAGTTACGCTATGGCTCAAGCTTGTAGCTCTGCTTGTGAACAATTAAATATTAAAGTTGTATATTATGGTGTTTTACCTACACCTGCGCTTGCTTACAAGGCAATGAATGATGGTAATCCAGCTATAATGGTAACAGGCAGTCATATACCTTTTGATAGAAACGGTCTTAAGTTCTACCGTCCCGATGGTGAGATCCGTAAATCTGATGAGAAATTCATTACAAAACAGAGTATTGAGTTTAATAGTGTTAAGCCATCCTCTAGCTTGAAAATTGATAGCACTGCCGCAACTAAATATATTGAAAGATATACAGCTGTGTTATCAAGCACTTCCTTAAAGAATAAGCATATTGGCATTTATGAACACTCTAGTGCAGGCCGAGATTTATATTATAAGCTTTTCGAGGCTTTGGGCGCTAGAGTTACTCGCTTAGAGCGCAGTGATGAGTTTGTTCCAATAGACACTGAGGCCGTATCGCATGAAGATACAATTAAAGCTTTAGAATGGGCGCGTCACCACCATTTTGATATGATCTTTTCAACAGATGGTGACGGAGATCGTCCCTTAGTATCAGATGAAAATGGGGCATGGGTACGTGGTGATGTTTTAGGTTTATTATGTGCAATGACACTAAAAATAGATGCATTAGCAGTACCTGTAAGTTGTAATACTGCTATTGAAAAGTGTGGTCTTTTTAAGCATGTATATAGAACCAAGATCGGCTCCCCCTATGTCATAGAGCAGTTTTCGCATTTATCTAAACATTATAAAGTAGTCGCAGGCTTTGAAGCTAATGGCGGTTTTTTGCTTGGTGCTGATGTTGTACTCAATAACACAACACTTAAATCATTGCCTACCAGAGATGCAGTTTTACCTGCGCTTATGCTTTTATTAGCCGCAGAAAATGAATCAATCTCAAACGTGATAGAGAGACTTCCAGCGCGTTTCACCTTTAGTGAAAGACTCCAAAATTTTTCGAAAGAAAAAAGTGAAAAAATAATAAAGCTCGGTAATGAAGATCCAAGTATGTTACTAAAATTATTAGGCTTTAAAAACATAGAGGTGCAATGCCTTGATGATACTGATGGTGTCAGAATAACTCTTGTAAATGGAGAGGTAATACATTTACGCCCATCAGGTAATGCCCCTGAGCTTCGTTGTTATGCAGAAGCAGATACTTTATCAAAAGCTAATCAGCTTGTTACGAATATATTAACCGAAATAAAAAGCCTAGAGCTTAATTAAATATAGATTTTGTTTCGACTGAAAACGAAGTCTAAGTAAAGGAATTGAAAATGACACAAAAAAAAGTTGCACTGATCACCGGTATTACAGGCCAAGATGGCTCTTATTTAGCTGAACTTTTACTAGAAAAGGGCTACGAAGTTCATGGCATCAAACGTCGTGCATCATCATTAAATACAGAGCGCGTTGATCACATTTATCAAGATAGTCACGAAAAATCTCAAAGCTTTTTTTTACATTATGGAGACTTAACAGATTCATCAAATCTTACTCGTATTATAAAAAATGTGCAGCCAGATGAAGTATATAACTTAGGTGCTCAAAGCCACGTAGCGGTTTCGTTTGAGTGTCCAGAGTATACAGCTGATGTTGATGCTATGGGAACACTTCGTTTATTGGAAGCTATACGCTTTTTGGGTCTTGAAAAGAAAACAAAATTTTATCAAGCATCTACCTCAGAGTTGTATGGAGAAGTTCAAGAAATACCACAAAAAGAAACAACTCCGTTTCATCCTCGCTCTCCATACGCAGTAGCTAAAATGTATGCTTATTGGATCGTCGTGAATTACCGTGAATCTTATGGTATGTACGCATGTAATGGAATTTTATTTAACCACGAATCTCCTCGTCGCGGAGAAACATTTGTTACGCGTAAAATTACACGTGCAATTGCTAATATCTCTCAAGGTTTAGAAAGCTGCTTATATTTAGGCAATATGGATGCTTTACGAGATTGGGGGCACGCAAAAGATTACGTTCGTATGCAATGGATGATGTTGCAACAAGATACAGCGGAAGACTTTGTTATTGCGACTGGAAAGCAGATAAGTGTGCGTGAGTTCGTGAAGCTATCAGCTAAAGAAGCTGGAATAGAGCTTGAGTTTTCAGGTCAAGGCATAGATGAGATAGCTACTGTAAAATCAATCACAGGTGACAATGCCCCCGCAATATGTGTTGGTGATGTAATTGTTAAAGTAGATCCTCGTTATTTCCGCCCTGCAGAGGTAGAAACGCTACTTGGTGATCCATCAAAAGCAGAAGCAAAGTTAGGCTGGACTCCTGAGATCACAGTTGAGCAAATGTGTGCAGAAATGGTAGAAAATGACTTAGAGAAAGCAAAACAACATGCAATTTTAAAAAAGTATGGCTTCGATTTAGCCGTATCTATTGAGAATGCTTAACTATGACTGCTTTAACTAAAAATATATTTGTAGCTGGGCATAACGGGATGGTTGGTTCAGCAATAGTTCGTCAATTGCAAAATCAGTCAAATGCCCAGGTTATTACAAAAACTCGTAATGAGCTGGACCTAACTAATCAACAAGCAGTTTTGGATTTTTTTAGAACAGAGAAAATAGATCAGGTCTATTTAGCAGCAGCAAAAGTGGGTGGAATAGTTGCAAATAACTCTTACCCGGCAGAGTTTATCTATGAAAATTTGATGATCGAATGCAACATAATACATAGCGCTCACCAGGCTAATATTCAGCAATTACTTTTTTTGGGTTCTTCATGTATTTACCCTAAGCTTGCAGAGCAACCAATGTCTGAAACAGCCCTCTTAACAGGTACGCTAGAGGAAACTAATGAGCCTTATGCTATAGCTAAAATTGCAGGTATAAAACTATGTGAAAGCTATAATAGGCAATATGGAAGAGATTACCGGAGTGTGATGCCAACAAACCTCTATGGTCCACATGATAACTTTCATCCAGAAAACAGCCACGTGATCCCCGCATTACTTCGCCGTTTTCATGAAGCAAAGCTTAATAACGACGAAGAAGTTGTGGCGTGGGGGAGCGGCAAACCAATGCGCGAATTTTTATATGTTGACGACATGGCAGCGGCTTCAATTCACGTAATGAATCTAGATAAAAATATCTATGATGAAAATACCCATCCTATGCTTAGCCATATTAACGTTGGTACTGGGGTTGATTGTACTATACGTGAACTAGTAGAAACGGTTGCTAAAGTGGTTGGTTTCGAAGGGACTATTCGTTTTGATACCTCCAAGCCAGATGGCGCGCCTCGTAAACTAATGAATGTTGACAGGCTTAAGTCATTAGGTTGGAAATATTCTGTTCCTTTAGAAGCTGGTTTAGCCAAGTCTTATCAATGGTTTATTGATAACGCTAACGAATATCGAGGCTAAGCTTTCTAAATGGAAAGAGTAAAAAAAATTATCGCTCTTAAAAACTCACCTGGAGCAGTGAAGTATTTAAAAAATACCTCACTGCTTTTAGGTGAAAAAGTTTTTAGAATGGTAACGGGGTTATTTGTTAGCATATGGGTAGCCCGGTACTTAGGACCAGAGCAGTTTGGCTTGCTCAGTTATGCACAGAGTTTTGTTGCATTATTTGCTGTAGTAACGACACTTGGACTTGACGGAATAATCGTCAGGGAATTGGTCAAAAATGATAGTCAAAAGCAAAGAGAACAACTGCTTGGAACCGCATTTTTACTTAGACTAATTACTAGTATTGTAGTACTTGTCGTATTAACAGTTGTAGTGTTTTTACAGTCGAATGACTATGAAACCAACCTACTTGTAGTAGTCATTGGTTCGACAGTTTTATTTCAAAGTTTTAATGTCATCGATTTTTATTTTCAAAGTAAGGTATTAAGTAAATATGTAGTTTACAGTAATCTAATTAGCCTTATATTGTCATCTTTAATCAAGATTATTTTAATTTTAAGTAACGCTTCATTAATTGCTTTTGCTTATGTAATTTTATTTGATAGTTTCATTCTAATGCTGGGGCTTATTTTTTACTATCTACAAAACAAACTCAAAATATCCTCTTGGACATTCAATTTAAAACTAGCGAAAACCTTAATTAAGGATAGCTGGCCATTAATAATTAGTTCGATTGTAGTAACTATCTACATGAAAATAGATATAATTATGCTTAAAGAGTTATTAGGAGAGCAACAAGTAGGTTTATACTCTGCATCTAGTAGAATTAGTGAGTTATGGTACTTTATTCCGGTTATTGTTACATCATCATTTTTTCCAGCGATTCTAAATGCAAAAAATACGAGTATTGAACTCTATAATAATAGAGTTAAAAACCTATACCGACTTTTAATATGGGCAGCAATCCTTCTGTCTATCTTTGTAAATATAGTAGCCCACGATCTAATTGCATTTCTTTATGGTACAGGTTACGAGGGGTCTTCACAGATATTAATCGTACAAATTTGGAGTAGTATTTTTATTGCTCTGATGATGGTTAGCAACAAATGGTTATTAGCTGAAAATAAAACGAAATTCATTTTTGTTCGAGGAACAGTCGGGGCTGTTATTAACGTAATACTTAACTACATTTATATACCTATTTATGGGGTTCAAGCTGCAGCATATACTTCATTGATAACGTTAATATTCTCATCATTAGTAGTCGATTTGTTTACTCCTACAACAAGAAAGCATTTACTTATAAAGTTAGCTGCTTTTGTACCTTTGTATAGAAAAATTTAGAAGTGATTTTTTAGAATGAAAGCGAATTTGAAAGATTTTGAATATAAAAATTTAACATATAGTTACAATAATAACTTGAATAAATTCGAAAGTAATTATGAAAGGGATTTACAGTTATTTATTATATGGTCAAAAGCAAGAACTAAAGAAGAAGAAATACTTCAAGATTTAGACCAAAATTTTAACATTATAGCCTGTATTGATAATACTTGGTCGGAAAAACATTTAGATGATAATTTTCATCGAATTTATGATGTTGCTCCTACCGGCGGTAAAGCTGGGAAGCGTGAGGAAGTTGGAGACGGTGCTTTTGTTGTGGTTGTTATTGAAGATCTAGAACCTAAATATGAATATAGATCGGATGCTTCAGGTCGCTTTAAGATAGTAAATGCTAATGTTGTAGATAAAAAAAGATTATTTAGAAAGTGGGTAGGGGGAAGTTATATGGTTCATTCTACCGATAATTTAATGGAGTTTTTTAACAACGCAGTTTTACTTTTTGGTAAAGATACCGCCTTACAATTATTAGGTCAGCCCGTACGCAATAATAAATGCTTAAAGGCTAATAACGATTTAGTAGGTGCAAGTGGTTGGAATAGTTGTGAAGAACTATTCGAAGTGCTTAATTTAACTACTGAATATGTTGTTTTACGTGGAGCAGATAAGCTACAAGATACAGTTAAAACACTAAGCGGTGATGTTGATATACTATGCTCAAATATAGGCGAATTCACGGCTGCCGCAAATGCAGTAAATATTTGGAATTCAAAAAACTTTTATCATGTAAATGTTGATGGTAAAAATGTTCTTTTTGATATTAGGTATGTTGGAGATGGTTATTTCGATGAGAAATGGCAAAAGGACATATTAGATAAGAAAGTTATGAATCATGAAGGTATTTATACACCAAGGGTAGATGATTATTTTTTCTCACATTTATATCATGCTTATGTGCATAAGCCCTATTTTTATAAGAAATATATGGAGCGATTAACAGGCTTATCGGAAAAAATTGGTATTAAAAACTTTAAGACTGAGTTTAACAATAACCCTACTTATATCTTAGATATGCTTAGAGGGTATTTAGCTGCTCATAATTACGATGCTTCTATACCGAATGATGAAAAAGTTTATCTGAACATTAAGTTTTTATCTCTATTAAAAAAAATTAACTATGTGAGGTTATATCTCAGAGTCTTTAAAGTTAAAGTAAAAGGTTTCCCAGAGAAAGTACTTTCGTTTATCAAACGATTGCTTAAGAAGAATGATACATTATTTAATGTGTTGTTTAATATAAGAGCTAAGTTTAATAAATTAACTAAGAGATAGGTGAATAGTGTTAAAAAGTATCAAGGCCCTACTAGTTAATATATTAAATTATTTTGGTTATACAATAACTAAATCTATATATAGCCAGCCTGTTGATTTAAGAATGATTAATAATAACCCTAAAGCATTAGGGTATTATACCCGAACCGATAAACAGGTATTAATTGAGGTGGATTTTATCAACGGACGAGGCTTGGAAAAATATTCCTTAGCTAGTAATTCAAAACATCCCTTTATAGTCGCGACTAAAGCTGCAATTAGCTCTGATGATTATCAGAATGCACTAAAAACGACGCTTACCGGTTATTATGACTTGGTGCAACCCTTAACCGCTTCATCGTGGTTGGGCTTTGATGAAGGCGAAGTTGAAGCATTAGATAACCAACCTCCTTGGTTAACTTTACTTCCCTGGGAAAACACATCTTTAGAACAGAAAAACCAGGGCAGAGCCTCTTGCGCAAGTCAAGATAGTGAAGAGCACGGATCAAAGTTAAATATAAATAAAGGTTGGCGAGATTTTGGGCCTGTATCAGAAGAGGTTCTAGATCTTGAAGTTAAAAGGCTACATTCGCTGATTTTATCAATAGAGGAAAACGGTATACTTAGAGATGATTCAGAGGGAGGGGATATTGGTGCGGTTGTACTAATGAACGAAAACTCTGATTATCGCTGGTTGGTTGAATGGGGCGGCCAACACCGCGCAGCAGTAATCTCGGCTATGGGATATAAAAATACTACCATTCGTGTTTGGCAAGTTATTGAAAGGAAAGATGTTGAACTGTGGCCTAATGTTGTATCAGGAGTTTACTCTAAAGAGTCGGCTTTAAAAATATTCGATCGGATATTTTCAGGAATATCTACTTCAAAAGTAACACAAAGCTGGGAAGATCATGAAACAAACTAGCCCTGTAAAAGTACTACATGTCAGTACGCTTGATACTCAGGGCGGTGCAGCTAGGGCTACATACAGGCTTCATAGTGCTTTAAAAGCTAATAATGTAGATAGTAAATTATTAGTCCAAAATAAGAGTTCTGATGACCCATATGTTATTACAGAAACTGGAATTACAAAAAAAATAATAAATAGATTACGGCCAACATTAGATAGCATACCTGTAAAATTTTATAAAAATAGGGGAGAAAGTTTATTTAGCCCTGCTTACTTACCATTTAGTAATATCGCAAAAAAAATTAATGGAATAAATCCCGATATAGTGCATTTACACTGGGTTTGCCATGGCATGATTAAAATTGAAGACCTTAATAAAATAAAGGCACCTATAGTGTGGACGTTGCACGATAATTGGGCTTTTACAGGAGGGTGCCATATCATGTGGGAGTGTAAAAAATATCAAGATGCTTGTGGGTGTTGTCCAAGGTTAGGCAGTGATAGCGAAAAGGATCTAAGCCGAAGAGTATTCAACAGAAAGAGTAGAGCGTTCCCTAAGGTTAAACATTTAACGGTTGTGGGTGTAAGCAGTTGGTTAGCTGAATGTGCAAAAAGAAGCCCTCTTTTTAAAAACCGAAACATAGTAAACTTACCTAATCCGTTAAACACGAATAAATTTAAACCTTTCGATAAAAATAAAGCGCGAGAGCTTTGGAATTTACCTAAAGATAAAAAGTTAATACTATTTGGAGCAAATAGCGCTACAGCGGATTTAAATAAAGGTTTTAAAGAGTTATGTAGTGCGTTAAGAAAGCTTAAAAGTGATGATATAGAGCTTGTAATATTTGGAAGTAGTGAGCCTGAGCAATCTCAAAATCTCGGCTTTGCGGCTAATTATTTAGGACACGTTTTTGATGATGTGAGTTTACTTACAATATACAGCGCAGCGGATGTAATGATAGTGCCTAGTTTACAAGAAGCATTTGGGCAGACTGCTAGTGAGTCAATGGCGTGTGGCACTCCCGTAGTTGCTTTTGGACATACAGGCTTATTAGATATTATTGATCATAAAGAAAACGGCTACCTTGCAACACCTATAGATTCAGATGACTTAGCGAAAGGTATTGATTGGGTGCTTAATGTTGAAGCCGATATATACGAAAAGCTATGTCTAAGTGCAAGAAACAAAGTTATAAATGAATTTGACAATGAAGTCGTAGCTAAAAAGTATATAAAGCTTTATGAAAAGGTTATAAATGAAACACACCAATAAAGATAATAAGCAGTATTCAACTGTACAAAATATTACAGATAGAATTAATAAAGAACGATTTTTTGATTCTAGTAAACTATCTGATAGTTATACACTTTTAGATTACGATGAAAAAAAATCCTCCCATGGGGGCATAAGGCTTCAAGGTCAGTTTAAATCTAATGATAAACAACCATTAATCACAATTATTACAGCAGTATATAATGGGGATAAATATTTAGAAGAAATGATTTTGAGTGTTTTAAACCAGAAGTATAATAATGTAGAGCTAATTATTATTGATGGTGGTAGTACTGATGGAACATTGAGAATATTAGAGAAATATAACGCTCAAATTGATTATTGGCTTAGTGAACCCGATAAAGGGATTAGTGATGCTTTTAATAAAGCCATATTATTAGCAAGCGGCGATTACATAAACTTTCAAGGCGATGGCGATGGGTTTTATGACATCGATGTATTGGAAAGGCTTTTTGCTGAAAAAAAACATAGATCAGATTTGATAAGTGGTTTAATTGAACGTATAGATGAAAATGGTAAAAGGCTATATGTTTCAAAGTATACAAAAAAATTTAACAAACGTTCATTGTTAACTCGAATGTCTTTACCCCATCAGGGGTTGTTTACAAGTATGGATTTTTTTAGAACATTTGGTTTATTTGATATAACAAACAAATACTGTATGGATTATGAGCACCTATTGCGTGCATACCATGATTTTCCAGAAGTTGAGACTAATAACTTAATAATAGCTAAGTGGCGTGCTGACGGTCTAGGTAATAATCAAGAATTAAAGATATTTAAAGAATACCATAAAATAAAAGTTGATAATAATGTAACAAACACTATGCATTTACATGCCTTAAATATTTGGACTTTAACAAAGTATTATATTAAAAAGATTTTCCTATGAAGGATAAGTTAAACTGGGTATTTTCGCTTAAGTTTGTAGGGATAATTGCTGTTGTATTAGGCCATTTTTCTAGTCCCTTTAGCGAGTTTATATATTCATGGCATATGCCTTTGTTTTTTATGCTTTCTGGTTTTTTCATAACTGTCACTGCTCCATTAAATTATTTAGTGAAAAAAGACTTTAATCGGCTGATGGTGCCATATTTTATATTTTCTTTTATTGCTCTAATAATCACAGCTTTAAAGTTGTTTTTACTTGGCAGACCCCAGCTGAATTATGTGAACGAGGTTCTCTCTATAATATTTTGGATGGACTATGAACATTTAAAAAACACCTATGGGTTTGCCTTATGGTTCTTACCTGCGCTGTTTTTAGGTCGTATATTTTATTACCTAGTTGAGAAGGTTTCTAAAAATAAAGTCTTGCAGTTAATTATATATGCTAGCTTGTTTTTATTAAGCTTTAAACTGAACCTTCCATTGGGTATTACAAATGGATTGAATTGCGTTATTTGGATTTTTATAGGTAAAGTTATATTTAACAATTTAGCAGATGATTGGCTTTGTAAAATTAAGAGTTCAGTTGCTTTAATATTATCCTTTGGGGTTATATTTAGCATATATTACTTGAATAAAGTGCCTATTTTGGATATGTCATTACTTAAATATAGTGATGTTATCTTAAATCTTATATGGGCCGTATCTATATTGATTTTTTTAGTTATTTTTTTTAAGAGCTTTTTTAGAGATTTTCAAGATAAGAGCGTTATAAAAATGTGGGCTGCAGGTACTATGCTTTTATTTATAACCCATCCTTACACAAATAATATCGCGTATTTGGTAGCTCAAAAAGTAGGCTTTGATTTTTGGTTTGTTAAATTATTTATTACACTTAGTATTCTTCACCTTTTACTGCTTATAAAAGAGCGAAACAAGAATTGGTTTATATTTAAATATGTATGATTACGTAATTGTTACTCATCTACCCGCTTTTTATAAAGTTAATTTATATAATGAAATTGGCAAAGACTCTAAAATTTTTGTGATATTTATTGCTGGAGAAACAAATGAAAAGCGATTTTCAAATTTTTCTAAAATTAATAAAGTTAATTTTGATTACACAGTAATAAATAGTGGCAGCTTTCAAAAACGCTGTAAGTTTAAGAGCTTAATTGATGTTGTTAAACTATTGTTTTCTATAAATTATAATAAAATAATAGTTAGTGGTTGGGATTTGCCCGAGTTTTGGATAACAGTACTATTAAGCAAGTATAATAAAAACTGCTTGGCGTTAGAGTCAACTGTTTTAGAAAGTAATACTAATGGTATTAGAGGGGTGGTTAAAAAGCTTTTCTTATCACGAGTAAGTACTGTTTTCGCATCAGGAGCTTTACATGTTCAATTATTAAACAAGCTCGCTTGCTCCTCTTCTATTAAGGTTACACGAGGTGTGGGGGTGATTAATAAATCTACTCCTAATATCAATCATAAAAGCTATAATAGCCAATTTATATTTATAGGAAGATTGGTCGAGGTAAAAAACTTAGAGCTATTAATAAGTGTGTTTAACCAATTGCCCAATAGCTCACTTACAATTGTAGGTGAAGGTGAACTTGAGAGCACCTTAAGGGAAAAATCTAACGATAATATCAATTTTTTACATTCAATTGATAATAACAAATTAAATTGTTTATTTAATAAATATGACTTTTTAATACTACCTAGTTTAGCTGAGCCATGGGGCCTAGTTGTAGAAGAGGCTCTATACTTTGGCTTGCCTGTTATAGTTTCAAAACAGTGCGGCTCGTCAGAGTTAATAGAAAATAACGTGAATGGATATATATTTGATGCACATAATGGTGAACAATTAAAGGATATAATTAATAGTGTAAATGTGAAAAGCTATTTTGAATTACAAAATAATATAGATGAAAACTTCATCAACAATAAAGATCTTTTACAAGTTAAAGCTTATGAAGTTAAACAGTAATGTCGACGTAGACTATAAAAAAAGAGACTTTTTTATAGTTCTTTTTAGTGTACTTTTATCTAAATCTTTATTTTACGAGAATTTTGGCAATAACTTACTGTTAGGTGCTTTTTTAGGGTATTTGATACTAATAATTAAACCATTAAAGCTAACTTTAAAGAAAAACATTGTTATTTATATGCTTTTTTTTATAACTTTAATAACTATTAATCAAGAAACAAAACTAAGTTCAGTGATTGTACTTCTAATTAGATTTAGTATTGCCTTATATATTGTCCATTTAATGAGCTTTAAGATTTTTGCCGATGTTTATATAAAAATAATGTACTGGGTCTGCTTGATTTCATTGCTGTATATTTTTGTTATCTTTTTTGATATTCACTCTATTTTACCAAATTTTATTGGTACAGATGAACGGCCACTTCGAAATTTTTTATTTTTTGGTGTTTCTGAGAATTTTATTAAATACGGTATTTATCGTAATAGCGGCCTTTGGTGGGAGCCTGGTGCGTATCAAATATTTGTAAATTTAGCGTTTGTTTTTGCTTTAGTTAGACGCAATATTACCTTAAAGCTTTATATAGTGCTTGGTGTAACAATAATTAGTACTGTATCAACTACCGGCATACTCGTATTTATGATGCTTAGCTTGATTTATTGGAAAGGTGCTATTAGAGAAAGCAAAAATAAGATATTTTATATTTCGATTTTTAGTGTTTTTTCTGTTGTTGTAATTGTTGTTGGTTTACCATTTATACTTTTAAAGTTTGGAGGGGGCGATGTAGCTCAAAAGAGTGTTTCTTTCTTATCTAGGTACTATGACTTTATTATTAGCTATAATATGTTTTTAGAAAACCCAATTATAGGCTATGGGTTCGGTAGCCAGATAGAAAATGCCATACCTTATGGCATGAAATTAATGGGACGCATCGAATATGAGTTAATTAAGCCTACAGGGTCAGATGGCTTAACTATGCTAATTGCACAATGCGGAGTTATTACTATAGCGTTAATTAAACCTCTAATATATCCTAAATATACATCTGGTTTAAGCTTTTCTGAACGTATAATAATCTGCATTAGTTTTATAATAATGTTTAACACACAAAATTTTGTATATTTTTTAATTTTTTCCTTGTTATGTTTTTATGGAATGATAAGCATGCAAGTGAAAGAAACACATCTAAAAGTTAAATAATGAAAATCACATTTATAGGTTTCACTAACATTCGTGGCGGAGCAGCCAAAGCTGCAGTTCGTTTTCAAAAGTTATTAGAAAATAGCGGTCATAAAGCTTTATTTTACTCAATAGAAAACAATGAGAAGAAACTTCCATTTTTTAGTAAAATAACACATCGTTTTTTTTGGGTGTTATCTCACCTTTTACAGTACAATTTAAAAAGTAAACACTCACTAAATATATTTGGTAGTCGCTATATAAAAAATAAGGTAATAAATGCTGAGCTTTTACACGTTCATTGGATAAATAACGAAACATTAAGCATTCGTGATTTTAAATATTTATCTGGGAAAAGTGTAATTACACTGCATGACGAGTGGTTTTATTCTGCAACAGAACATTATAACAACACTGATGCTTGTTATAAGCAAGTTGTAGAAGGGTACAACAAACAAAGCATTCTCCAAGGTAGGGAGTGTTTATCTCGGTTTATTTGGAAGCACAAGAAAAAGCATTACCAGGGGCTAAATAACGTTATTTTTACGGTACCTTCATCTTGGTTAAAAGGGCGCGCTCAGCAAAGTGCCTTATTACGTGATAGAGATATACGAGTATTACCTAATCCAATCGACATTAATGTTTTTAAACATGATACATCTAACTTTAATATTGACGAGCTAAAGCACGATGACTTTGTTATTACGTTTGGTGCTGTAGACGGGTCAGCAAATTTAGTAAAGGGTTTTGATTTATTACTGTCTGCTTTAGAGCTTTTTGCTGCTTCAGTTGATCTTAAGCGCAAAATTAAGATAGTTACTTTTGGAGGTAAAGATCAGCATAAAAGCAGTGTGTTTGGTATTCAATCAATAGAACTTGGGCATATTTACTCTGAGGCTGCTTTAGCCAGTATTTACTCTTTGTCTTCTATTGTGATTGTTCCTTCTAGACTTGAGTCGTTTGGACAGGTAGCGGCAGAAAGCCTTAGCTGCGAGACCCCCGTTTTGGCTTTTAATTGTACTGGCCTTACTGATGTAATTATACATAAAAAAAATGGTTATTTGGCTAACCCTTTTGAAATTGAATCTTTAGCAGAGGGAATAAATTGGTTCTATCAACTTACTAATGCACAACTTGCGGGGCTTGGTAAAGCAGGAAGGGCTCATGTTACCGACAGATTTAGCAATGAGGTAATAAGTAAACAATTAGTTGCAATATATAAAGAGCTTAGTAGTGAAAACAATATAGCTTAAACTAATTACCCACATAACTAATTAAATAAAGAATGCAACATAACATTAAGGTGTATTTTTTAACAAATACGCCTTAAGCTTGAGGATTTATGAAAGTAAGCATAATAACAGCCACATATAATAGTGAGGCTACAATACTAGATACAATACGCTCATTGGAGTCGCAAACATATAAGAATATAGAGTATATTATCGTTGATGGTTTATCTTCAGACAGCACAATTGAGCTTATTAAAAGCAATAAAGCATTGGAGCCTAAGATTATCCAAGAGGCAGACAGTGGTATCTACGATGCTTTAAATAAGGGGATTGATAACGCAACAGGAGATATTATAGGTTTTTTACACTCAGATGATTTATTTGCGTACCCCAATGCAGTAAAAGATATTGTAGATCAATTTCAAAAATCTGACTATGCAGCTGTTTATGCAGACCTAGAGTATGTCTCAAAAAATGACCTTACTTCAATAGTACGTTATTGGAAGTCTGGTCCATTCAAGAAAGCTAAATTAAAGTTTGGTTGGATGCCCCCACACCCTACTTTCTATATGAAGAGAAGCTTATATCAACAGTTAGGGAAATTTGACTTAAATTTTAAAATATCTGCAGATTACGATTCTATATTAAGGTATCTGTGGGTAAGCAACATTAAAGTGGGCTACCTCGATAAAGTGGTAATAAAAATGCGTGTTGGTGGAGCTAGTAACAACAGCCTTAAAAGTATATTACAAAAAAGCAAAGAAGATAGAATTGCGCTTAAAAAGAGCAAAATTTTTTGGCCAATTGCATTACTTTTTAAAAATTTAACTAAAATCCCCCAATTTTTAAAAAAGACAAAATGAGTAAGCTGAGTTAAGTTCGTTTATTTTAGGCAATTCTTCTAAAGGAAACTCAGCACGTAAATTATTTTTCAAGGTAACTTTTCATGATTATTGACCTTCTTCTCACATTTATTATCGCTTTCGCAATGCTTTTTCTTATGCGTAAAGTAGCACGTAATATAGGCCTTGTTGACAAACCCTCAGGGCGAAAAGCGCACACAGGAAATATACCTTTAGTGGGTGGCGTAGCAATATGTATAACAATTGTGCATTACATATACAATCATCCGGGTATGATAAATCACGATAACTTATTCATGCTTTGTATTATTGCATTAACTTCAATTGGCGTACTTGACGATAAGTATGACTTAAGCGTTAAGTTTAGAATTGCAGTACAAACGGGCATATCACTAGTTATGATTTATTTTGCTAATGCGCAAATGCAAACATTAGGTAATATGTTTGGTATGGGAGAGGTTATTCTACACTGGGCTGCGCCTATTGTTACTATTTTTGCAGTCATAGGGTGTATTAATGCATTTAATATGGTTGATGGAATCGACGGGCTATTAGGCGGTTTGTCTATTGTTACGTTTGGGAGCCTTGCGATTTTATTATCGTTATCAGGCGAAACAAGACTAAGCTATTTATGTATACTTTTGGTTGTAACCATGATCCCTTACATCATAATTAACCTAGGCTTTTTTGGTCGAGCTCGAAAAGTGTTTATGGGTGATGCGGGCAGCATGATGATTGGGTTTACTGTTATTTGGCTGTTGATTGGTGCCAGTCAAAACCCTGGTAGCCCAATGATCCGCCCTGTAACCGCTTTATGGCTAATTGCGGTGCCATTAATGGATATGGTGGCTATAATGGTGCGACGAATTAAACAAAAAAAATCTCCATTTAAGCCAGACAGAGAACATTTACACCATATTTGTCAACGAATAGGCTGCTCATCAATGCAAACACTAGCGCTTATTTGTTTTATTGCCTCTGTATTCGCAGGCATTGGTATGTTAGGTGAGGTATTTAATATTCCTGAGTACTTCATGTTTTATAGCTTTATTATTGTGTTTAGCGTTTATTTATACGCATTGGCCAATTATTGTAAGGTTATTAACTTTATTAGGCGCAAGCTAGATATGCCAGAGTTAGTTATAGAGCGATAAAGGCACATTTTGATGCTTAATTTAAAATTAAGCATCTATTTTAAATTTTATAAATTCATTTACCTTACAATATATTGATGGCATAACCTCTAAGTTCCCGTTTTAATTTATAAGGGTTTAAGCCCTTATTTCACGCGACCATCTCTTATATCTCTACGAATAATACTTTTGTATAGCTTAGTTTTTACTTTTACGCTTTAGAGTAAGCAGGCCGGCATATCTGCTATAAACTTAATTCACGAATGTTATTCCCCAATTTCAACAACCACTTCACTTCCCAACACCTCTTTATACTTACTGGCTAATGCGGCTTTTGCATCATCGTCGCCATGCACAATTTTTATATGGCTTGGCTTTTTACGCATGCCTGTTACAAACTTAATTAATCCGTTTTGATCGGCATGCGCACTGTAGCCGCTAATGGTGTGTACTTCGGCATTAATGGTAACGCGAGTATTATTTATAAATACATAACCATTACGTGGCCCGTATTGTTGAATGTCGCGGCCTAACGTGCCTCGCCCTTGGTAGCCCACAAATAAAACATCGGTCGTTTTATCACTCAAAAATCGTTCTAGGTAATTAACTATTCGCCCACCGGTACACATACCGCTAGCGGCTAAAATAATGGCAGGCGTTTGGCGTGTACTTAAGTAATTAATAATGGCTATATGCTCTTTGTGCGTATCAACCGTGGTTAGGTTTTTAAAATCAAGAGGGTGCCGGCCTTTGGCTACTTTTTGCTTTGCTTCGTTATCCCATAAATACTTAAACTTTTTATATTGGTCAGTAAAGTTTGCCGCCATGGGGGAGTCGAGTATTACGTGAATACCTCGCCATTTTGAATGCTTACCAGAGCTATGTATAAGTTGTTCTAATTCGTAAAGTAGCTCTTGGGTTCGGCCAATACTAAACGCAGGCACTAATACTACTCCATTATCGGCAACCGCACGCTCTATTACTTTTTTAAGTGTTTGGGTACGCTGTTTACGGCCTTGATGATTTTTATCACCATAGGTGGATTCAATCACTAAAGTGTCGGCCTTATAAGGTGCTTTGGGCGAGGGAAGTAAGGGCGTGTAGGGGGCACCTAAGTCACCGGAAAATACAACGCGATGAGTACCATTTGGTTTAGTACCTTGCTTATGATTTTTAATATCAATTTCAACATAGGCCGAGCCTAAAATGTGCCCAGCTCGCTGAAATCGGGCTTTCGCTTTTTGCTGTCCATTGCATGGCAAGTCAAACCATGTTTTAAAATCTACAGGTACAATACGGCGCTTTAGTAGGTTTAAGCAGGCACTTATAATTTTAGGGTCGCGTGTAACGCCTACTTTTAGTGCATCTTCTATTACTAGCGGCAATAAACTTGCTGAAGCTTGCGAGGTAAATATAGGCCCTTTAAAACCCGCGGCAAATAAATAGGGAATTCGGCCCACATGATCAATATGGCAATGCGTAACAATAAGCGCAGTAACGTGGCTAATATCAAACTCTATTGATAAGTCTTCTTTTGAGTCCTCCCCTTGAAACAACCCGCAATCAATAAGTACGCTTGATTGATCATCAATTAAAAGCTCATGGCATGAGCCTGTAACACCATTAACCGCGCTATGGTGAAGTATATCCATATACATTTACTCGAAAAAATTTGTTAATTACCTAAAGTAGATAACATTTTTGTAATTTGCAAAATATAAAATAAATGCATAGCTTGAATAAAAAGTGAACAGTGTAAATATGAGGGTTAAAAATTTCAACTTTGGTTAAGTAATTGTTACGTAAACAATAACAATGTACTTGGGTTATGTAAGTAACCAATAACTTATCAAGCATATTTACATAGGCATTATAGGCTGGCTATAATGGCACCCGATTTAGTTTAATCTTGTGTTTATTGCAATATAGTAAGTAGTAGGTTGCCATGGAAAGTTGGTATTTAGTAACGTGTAAGCCGCGCCAAGAAGAGCGGGCAAAAGCCAACTTGAATAATCAAGGAATAGAAGCTTTTTACCCCATATTAACCACTGAAAAGCTGGTTAAAGGTCGTCGTACCGTCAAACAAGTCCCTTTATTTCCAAATTACTTATTTGTTTGCCTAAACTCAAAAAATGGGTGCTTTGCTGCAGTAAAAAATACCCGTGGCATAGGTGGCTTCGTAACATATGGCGCTAATTACCAAGTTGTACTGCCAGCAATAATTGAACATTTAAATAATCACAATCTATATACGGTTGAATCGCAGTTACCTAAGCAGGGCGATGCAGTAAGTGTAAATAATAATTCGTTTAAAAATATAGACGCAATATACAAAGAGCCAGACGGTGACCTACGCAGTATTTTGTTAATTAACTTGCTTAATAAGCTGGTAGAAATGAGCGTAGATAATACAGATATTGAATTTGGTTAAGGGTTTTGTAGGCGTGTAGCCTACTAGCACGGTGTTTATAAATATAGGTAATTTATCAGTAAGTAGGAACTGTAACCTAGGGGCGGAAGCGTGCCCGAAGGGCTAGATAAGCAAATAGTTTTGCTTTCAAGCTGGAGCGAGAGGATCTCTGCGACGAACTGGAACGTGAAGCGTGCCCGAAGGGCTAGACAAGCAAAAGTTTTGTAGGTTGGTTTTTTACCTAAATGGTAAAGTAAAAAATTATTATCACCACAGAGAAAACAAGAAGAAGTAAAGGAGAAAATACTAGAAAATAGTATCTTTCCTCTGTGTAGCGCGCAGCGCTTCGGTGCTCTCGGTGGTAATTAAATCTTTAAAATTATCTATACATAGGCGTAAAGCTTGCTCACGCAAAGGTTGCTAATGTGACCATGTGTAAATTAAACGTACTAGCAATCAAGCGCCTAAGTGGCGTACAAAATATGTATAACTAAAATAATTAGTCTATATTCCAAAGTGACAAATTTGCAAAGGATCGCCATGGAAGACTTACTAACTAAAAACGTAATTGGTTGCGCCATTGAAGTACATAAAAACCTAGGGCCAGGTTTATTAGAATCAAGCTACGAAAACTGCCTAGTATATGAACTACAGCAAACAGGTTTATCAACAAAAAGCCAAATAAAATTACCAATTAAGTATAAAAACACAACCATTGATGCAGGGTATAGGCTCGATATATTAATTCCAGAGCAATTAATAATAGAAATAAAAACAGTTGAAAAATTATTGCCAATTCATACAGCACAGCTAATAACATACCTAAAGCTAAGCGGCATAAAAACAGGATTACTCATAAACTTTAACCAAGTAAAGCTTATTGAAGGTATAAAGCGAATAAGCGTTTAATATAAAAGCGCAAATAAGGTTAAAATATCACAAAATAAATCAGCCCTGTCTGCTACCTACATTTTGTAAAACATTGAGTAAGCTTAAATACTTATTTAAAAGAAAGCAGTAATTCAAAAGCGCGTTTCGGCTTGCGCGAAAAGCCCTCTCATGCTTTAATTACCGCACAAAAATACAAGTACTCACCAAGGTCGGTGAGGAACAAAATATTTAAAATAATTTTGGGATTCTACAATGGCGTTAAGCTGTAAATCACTCATCACCTCACTCGCATTACTATCAGTTACCGGTTGCACCATAATACCAGGCAGCCATTTTGAAGGCATAGAATCTGGCGAGCAAACACAAAACCTTGAGCAAGATCTCGAAAAAGTAAATATTCAAATTATCGACTCGTCGCTAATTAAACAACAAAAACAAGCACGTGAATCTGCAAAGCCAATATCGAATACCGCAGGTGTAAACGTAAGCAATTACGAATACAAACTAGGTGTAGGTGACGTACTAACCATAGGCGTATGGGATCACCCTGAGCTAACAATACCCGCAGCAGTACAACGTACAGCTGAGTTTGACGGCTTTCGCGTACAAAAAGACGGCACCATTACTTATGCTTATGCGCCTAACATTCCTGCCGCAGGCCGCACCATTAGTGAAGTACGCGAAGAGCTAGTTAAACGCCTAAGTCGCGTAATTGAAGACCCGCAGGTAGATGTAAAGGTAGTAGGTTTTAGAAGTCAAAAAACATACGTTACAGGCGAAGTTAACAGACCCGGGATATATCCAATAACGGAGATACCGCTAACCCTTATTGATGCACTAAATCAAGCTGGTGGTTTGTCTGACTTAGCAGACTGGCGATCTGTAACGTTCACCCGAAATAATAGTTCTGAAATAATTAATCTAGACGATTTCTATTCTCAAGGAAATCTAAGTCAAAATAGGCTGCTAAAGCACGGTGATGTGATTCATGTTAACCGCAATGATAGACAAAAAATATTTGTCTTGGGTGATGTTAAAAGAGCTGGCACAATAAGTGTTACTAGGTATGGGTTGAACCTCGCTGAAGCATTGAGTAATGCTGGTGGTTTGAACGAGTCAACGGCAGATGCAAATGGTATTTTTGTTCTTAGAAAAGCTGACCCAAAACAAAACGAATACATTGCTAACGTTTTTCAGTTGCATGCAAAAAATATAACCTCAATGGTATTAGCGGAACAGTTTGCACTTCAACCCCATGACATAATATATGTAACTTCAGCACCACTGGCTCGTTGGAATCGTGTGATAAGTCTACTTCTTCCATCCGTTGCAGCAGTAGAGCAAATAGATGACAGTGCCTCAGCATTTGATTAAGGAAAGAAATGTTTGATTCAGTATTAGTTGTATGTGCTGGTAATATTTGCCGCAGCCCAACCGGTGAGTATGTATTAAAGCAGAAGCTTAAAGGTAAAAATATTAAAGTATCGTCGGCTGGATTAACCGCACTTGAAGGTAAGCCGGCAGATGCAAAAGCAAAACAAATTGCGCAAGCGCATGGTATCAATATGGACGAGCATTTGGGGCGGCAGCTAACATCAACACTCGTCGCACAAAATAGCGTAATACTGGTTATGGAGGAACGTCATTTAAACGATGTTCACGCACGCTATCCAGAGGCGCGCGGTAAAACATTTTTACTAGGTAAGTGGATTAACAATGCTGAAATTCCTGACCCTTACCGCCAAAGCACCGAAGCATTTGAACACGTTTTCACATTAATCGATAGCGCAAGCAGCGCTTGGCAAAAGTATTTATAAGGAATGGCTAACTCAATGAATGCCCAACCTGATAGTAAAAAAGCATCGCAACCACTTCAAGAAATTGATTTAATGGCCTTATTAGGCGCGTTAATTGATCGAAAGTACTTTATCATTATTTTTACTTTTATATTCATGCTAGCTGCCTCTGTGTATGCAACACTGACTCCTCCTGTATTCCAAGCAACGGCAATGATTCAAGTTGAAGACAGTAGTTCATCGGTACCTGGGTTTGATGATGTAGGAGGGCTTTTTGAGGGAACTTCTGCAGCTGTGACAGAGATAGAGATTCTTAAATCAAGAAGCGTAATAGGAGAGGCTGTTGATAAGTTAAATTTGAACATAAAAGTTGAACCTAAACTATTCCCAATAATAGGTAACCGCTCATTTAGGGAATTTAACCCTATTAATGAAGGGGATCTTGCAGAAGTTAGCTTTGGTGCTAATAGTTATGCATGGGGTGGTGAGAGTATAGATATATTTAGATTTAATGTACCTGTTTCAGCAATAAACAGTGTGTTTACTATTGTTGCGAATGATTCAGACACGTTTAGTTTAATGAATAAGGATGATACACAAATACTTTCAGGAAAAGTTGGAGAAGATGTTACAAATGGAAAATATAGTCTTACAATTAGATCATTAAAGGCGCGACCTGGAACTGAATTTTATGTCAGTAACAAAGAAAGGCTGAACACAATACTTGAGCTTCAGTCTTTAATTGATGCTAATGAGAAAGGTAAAGATTCAGGCATAATTAATCTAAGTTTACAAAGCACAAAGCCTGAATATGCCAAAAAGGTGCTTGATACTGTTGCTTCAATATATGTTCGTCGTAACGTAGAGCGAAATAGCGCAGAAGCTCAAAAGTCGCTTGAGTTTTTAGAAGTACAATTACCTGAAATTAAAAAACAACTAGAATATGCAGAGCAACGATTTAACGATTACCAAATAAAGCGCCAATCAATAAACATAACGCTCGAGACTCAAGGTGTACTTGAGCAAGTAGTAAAGCTAGAGACTAAACTACAAGAGTTAAATCTAAAACGATTAGAACTGGGACGCAAGTTCAAAAAAGACCATCCTGCATATAAGGGGCTTCTGGAGCAAATTGGGGCAGTCGATGAGCAAAAACAAGAGCTAATTGGTGAAGTTGCAAATTTGCCTGAAACACAACAAGAATTATTGCGTTTAAAACGAGATGTTGAAGTAAGTAACCAAATATACACATTGTTACTTAGTAAAACCCAAGAGCTTGATATAGTGCGTGCTGGAACAGTAGGAAATGTAAGGGTTATAGATTCTGCAGAAGTTAATGTAAGCAGACCGGTTAAACCAAAAAAAGGTTTAATAGTAGTTATGATTACAATGATAGGCGCTGTTTTATCAGTGGGAATTGTACTTATACAAAAAGCAATGCACAAAGGGGTTGAAGACCCAAGCGAAATAGAAGCCCTTGGAATTAATGTATATGCAAGTGTTCCCCATTCAGATCACCAAGATAAATTGGTAGGGTTTGGAGGGAAGTCTAAAAAAGCAAAAGCAGGAAAAGCCAAATCAATACTCGCAGTAGATAACCCCGCAGACCTTGCCATAGAGGCATTGCGAAGCTTACGTACCAGCTTACACTTTGCAATGATCGAAGCTAAAAACAATATAATCGCGATATCGGGGCCAAGCCCGGGTGTAGGTAAGTCGTTTATATCAGTTAACTTGGCAAGTGTGCTCGCTCAAAGTGGTAAAAAAGTACTTATAGTCGATGCCGATATGCGCAAAGGCTACTTACAAACCCAGTTTGGCTTAAAGTGGGACGATGGATTAAGTGATTACCTTTCGGGGCGTTTAAACTTAGCACAAGTTACCAAGCAAACTAAGGTGGATGGATTAGATGTAATTACGCGCGGGCAAATACCACCAAACCCATCAGAACTACTAATGCACGAAAATTTTAGCAAACTAGTTGAAGAGGTAAGCGCTGCATACGACCTAGTAATTATAGATACCCCGCCAATACTTGCTGTAACCGACCCCGCTATAGTCAGTGCACACACAGGTACTACTTTATTGGTGGCGCGTTTTGGTCAAAACCACTTGCGCGAAATAGACCTAACTCGAAACCGCTTCGAACAAAATGGTATAGATGTGAAAGGCTTAGTATTCAATGGGGTAGTTAAAAAAGCAAGTAACGCATATGGTTATTATGGTTATTATAATTACGAATATAAATCAGATAAATAGAAAGAGAAGTACATGAATCTGAAAATAGGTACCCCAAGCATAGATGAGCAACCGGTCGGAGATAATCAACAAAAGCTAGAATCTATATTTATTACTGAAAGCTTTAAATCAAAATCAGAAGCGCTCAATCAAAGTGTTATTTATGTATTTTGCCCAGATGAGTGTGCCAGTAATATAGGTGAAATTATAGATGATTATACATTCGATATAATAATTAACGACTACAGTATTACTGACTTCACTAAAAAAGTAGTATGTCACTATCAAAGTGCGCACTTAAGCAAACAACAACGCAAATTTTTAGTTAATGCCACTGAGTGTGGCGCGTGGGTTGAACCTTTAGTGAGTTATTTAGACGACAGGTTAAAGTATACAGAAGTGCGGTTACTACATAGCAGTTATTTTTTGCACCAAAAAGCATTTTCTATTTTATCAAATAAACGCACTCAAGTCGCAAAGCGTTGTGTAGATATTGTGAGTGCTATTTTACTCCTAACAATCACCATTCCATTTTCAATATTTGCTGCTTTGTTTATTAAATTAGAAAGCCCAGGGCCCATACTATTTAAGCAAAAGCGCACCGGGCAATATAACAAACAGTTTGAAGTGTATAAATTTAGATCTATGCGTAACGATGCAGAAAAAAACGGAGCTCAATGGGCTTCAAAAAACGATGCACGCGTTACCAAAGTAGGTAAATTTATTCGTAAAACACGCATAGATGAAATTCCGCAACTAATAAATGTTATACAAGGAACTATGTCGATAGTTGGCCCAAGGCCCGAGCGTGAAGTATTTATAAAAGATCTAGAAAAAGAAATCCCCTATTATCGCTTTAGGCACGCAGTTAAACCAGGTGTAACGGGGTTAGCACAAGTGAGCTACCCATATGGCGCATCGGTAGAAGATGCTATATGGAAGCACAAGTATGACATTCACTACATAAAGCATCATTCAGCTTTACTAGACATCAAAATTTTATTGATGACAGTACGAACAGTTATATTTGGCATGGGTCGCTAAATGAGTGAGGAACAACCACTTGTTTCAATTATAATGCCTGCTTACAATGCAGAATTACATATAGCAGAGTCTATAGATTCTGTTATTAGCCAAACTTACAGTAATTGGGAGCTGCTAATAACAGATGATCGTTCTACCGACACTACTCAGAAAATAATTAATGAATATGCTATTCAGGATTCGCGAATAAAACTATTCATAAATGATGAGAATGGTGGCGCAGGGATTGCAAGAAATAACTCGATAAAACAATCGGTTGGTCGCTTTATTGCATTTCTAGATGCTGACGATCAATGGTTACCTGAAAAGCTAACTACTCAAATTAGTTTTATGCTGAGGAATAACTACGCCTTTACTTTTACTGCTTATCAAAAACTAGAAGGTGAAACCCTGAAGGGTACAGTTACACCACCTCAATTCACTACTTATAATAAGCTCCTTAACAGTAACGTAATTGGCTGTTTAACTGCGGTATACGACACAAATGTTTTAGGGAAACACTATATGCCTGTCATTCGCAAAAGGCAGGATATGGGACTATGGCTTAGCTTATTAATGCAAGTACCTAAGTCATATAGTTTACCTGATGTTTTAGCTCTATATAGAGTTGACTCTGGGATGACACAAAATAAATTTAAAATATTGAAATGGCAGTGGTTATTTTATCGCGATGTTTTGGAATTAAATATTTTTAGAGCCACTTATCATTTTTTTATATATTCAGTTAAAGGTTTTTTAAAACACTCCACATGAAAATATTAGTTACAGGCGGTGCAGGCTTTATTGGTTCAGCTGTCGTCCGCCATATAATAAATAATACAACAGATTCAGTTATCAACCTCGACAAATTAACTTATGCAGGTAACTTAGAATCACTCAAAAGTGTTGAAAATAATGATCGTTACTCTTTCGAACAAGTTGATATATGTAATCGTGCAAAGCTTGATCGTGTTTTTAAATTACATAAACCTGATGTTGTAATGCATCTAGCTGCAGAAAGTCATGTTGACCGTTCAATTACGGGACCTGCCGAATTTATTCAAACCAATATTGTAGGTACTTATAACTTACTAGAAGCGGCTCGTGAATTTTGGAATACATTAAATGGCGATGATAAAAAATCGTTTAGGTTTCATCATATTTCAACTGACGAAGTCTATGGTGATTTACCACACCCTGATGAACAAGAAGGTGAGCTTCCATTATTCACAGAAGAAACCGCTTACGCACCAAGTAGTCCTTATTCTGCAAGTAAAGCATCGAGTGATCATTTAGTACGAGCATGGCTTCGTACGTATGGCTTTCCAACAATTGTAACAAATTGTTCAAATAATTATGGGCCTTACCACTTTCCAGAAAAATTAATACCTTTAGTGATACTAAATGCGCTAGAAGGTAAGGATTTGCCTATTTATGGAAAAGGCGACCAAATACGTGATTGGTTATTCGTAGAAGATCATGCACGTGCTTTATATAAAGTAGTCACCGAAGGTGTTGTTGGTGAAACTTACAATATAGGCGGCCATAACGAAAAGCAAAACATAGAAGTAGTGCAAACTATTTGTGATATCTTAGATACCTTAGTACCAAAAACGGCTAAGTATGCGGATCAAATTACATATGTAAAAGATCGCCCTGGACACGACAGGCGCTATGCCATAGATTCAACAAAGATGGGTAAAGAGCTGAACTGGACGCCAGTTGAAACATTTGAAACGGGTTTGCTAAAAACAATAAAATGGTATTTAGCAAATCAACAGTGGTGTAAAAATGTTCAGGATGGATCGTATCAACGCGAGCGTCTAGGCGAAATTAACTCTTAAGGGGAATAGTATGAAAGGAATTATTCTAGCTGGTGGTTCAGGGACTAGGCTTTACCCAATTACTATGGGGGTATCTAAACAGTTAATCCCAATTTATGATAAACCAATGGTTTACTACCCACTTTCAGTTTTGATGCTTGCAGGCATAAGTGAAATTTTGATCATAACAACACCTGAGGATGCATCTTCATTTGAACGTTTACTAGGAGATGGTTCGCAATTCGGAATTAAAATAACTTTCGCTACTCAGCCAAGTCCCGATGGTCTTGCACAAGCATTTATAATAGGCGAAGAGTTTATAGGTGAGGATGATGTATGCTTGGTCTTAGGGGATAATATTTTCTATGGTCAAAATTTCACTCCAAAGCTAAAGCATGCTGTAGCCAATGCTAAAAATGGAGAGGGGGCTACGGTATTTGGTTATCAAGTAAAAGATCCTGAGCGTTTTGGTGTTGTTGAGTTTGACAAAGAGCATAAAGCTGTCTCTATAGAGGAAAAACCGGCTAGCCCAAAAAGTAACTACGCTGTTACAGGGTTGTATTTTTACGATAACTCGGTGGTCGAAATTGCTAAAAATGTTACTCCGTCCGAGCGTGGAGAGCTTGAAATTACATGTGTGAACAATGCCTACTTAGCCGGTAAAGGTTTAAATGTTGAGTTATTAGGGCGTGGGTTTGCTTGGTTAGATACCGGTACACATGAAAGTTTACTAGAGGCGGCCCAGTTTGTTGAAACAATAGAGAAGCGACAGGGCTTCAAGGTAGCATGTTTAGAAGAGATCGCATTCAATAATGGATGGTTAAGCCCGAGTGAAGTAAGAAAATCAGCTGAGTCAATGAAGAAAAATAATTACGGACAGTATTTATTTTCGTTGTTAAAAGAGAATGATATGGAGATAAAAGTTGAAAAATAACTACAGGCAAGAGCTAGGCAAATTTTGTGAAGTTGCTTCTCCATTTAAGGTTGATAGCGGATATCAACATGCGATTGAGTCTTTTTTTGAATCTCTTAATGATTGGTCTAAGTTTCATACACTCAATGATGTTAAGACTTGGTTTATAGACAAGCGAAAGAATTCATCATTGGAAGTTAGCGATATACCACTGACTGAAGTTAAAGGGTGGAATATAGACTCTGAAACTGGTGATATATCTCATGAGTCAGGTGACTTTTTTACTATACATGGTGTTAGAGTTCATTCTAGAAACAGAGAAGTAGAAGTTACTTGGGATCAGCCTATTTTAGAGCAGGTAGGTTATGATGGTGGATTACTTGGAATAATTCGAAAACGTTTTGATGGAATTCCACATTACTTATGCGAAGCAAAAGAAGAACCTGGTAATTATGGTAAAGTTCAAATAAGTCCAACCTTGCAAGCAACCTTTGCTAACTTGAACCAGTCTCATGGAGGAAGAAAGCCTCACTTTTCTGACCTATTTATGAATCGCTCGGAGCGAGCAGAAATATCTATATTATTTGATAGTTGGTTGGCAGAAGATGGTGGAAGACTTCATTTGAAACGAAATAGAGGTATTTTAGTGGAAGTGCCTGAAGCAATGGAAATTGCACTGCCGAATGAAAATTTTATCTGGTTAAGTTTATATCAAATAAAGCAGTTGCTTAAAGAAGATGCATGGATAAATCCACATGTTAGAGGGATATTAGCCCATGTCTAGAAATGGAATAAAAATAGGTGTGCTTGGGTGTGCAAACATAGCTGAGCGATTTGTTATACCAGCAATTAATGAATCGGAGTCTTTTGATTTGATCGCTGTAGCAAGTCGAACAAGTACAAAAGCTAAGGAATTTTCAACCAAGTTTAAAGCTAAAGCTATCAATGGCTATGAGGAGTTATTATCTATAGATGAATTAGACGCTATTTATATTCCTTTACCTAATAGCATGCATTATCAATGGATAAAAAGGTGTTTAGAAAATAAAAAACACGTATTAGTTGAAAAGTCGATGGCTTGCAGTTCGATTGAAGTTGAAGAACTCAACAAAATAGCATTAGAAAGTGGCCTTATTTTGTTAGAGAATTTTCAGTTTACAAAGCACAGACAGCTGGACGTCATGAAGGCATTGGTTAGTGAAGGTGCGATAGGTGACTTAAGAGTTATAAGAAGCTCTTTTGGCTTTCCCCCTTTTCAAGATGAAAATAATATTCGATACCAGAAAGAGTTAGGTGGAGGTGCATTGTTAGATGCAGGTGCTTACCCTATAAAAATTGCGCAAGAATTCGTTTCTGGGAGTTTAAATATAGATTCTGCTAGTCTACATATCGATCCTAAATTTGGTGTGGACACATGGGGTTCAGCTCAGTTAAAAGAAGAAAATTCAGCCTTAACGGTGCAAATTGCATTCGGTTTTGATCATGCCTATCAATGTAATATTGAGTTATGGGGATCAAAAGGTACACTAAAAGCTAATAGAATCTTTACATCTCCTCCAGGTGCAGAGGCTGAACTTTTATTATCTAATTGTGACGGTTTACAGACTATTAAAATAGAATCAGATAACCATTTTAAAAACATGCTTGATTATTTTGCATACCTAATTACTTTTCCGGAAAAATCACTAAATGAGTACGCAAATAATAATCAGCAAGCAAAATTGATTGACCAGTTAAGGATTAAAGCCAGTGAGTAATATCTACGTAACTCAACCATCACTTCCTCCTTTAGAAGAGTTCACTAAGCTACTTGAGCCTGTATGGGAATCTGGAATATTGACCCATAACGGTCCTTTGTTACAAAGTTTAGAAAAAGGGTTGTCAGAAAAGCTGGCTGTAAAAAACCTCTCGGTTGTTACAAATGGTACAGTTGCCTTACAAATGGCTATAAAAGCATTGGAGCTTGAAGGTGAAATAATTACAACTCCGTTCAGTTGGATTGCGACTATTAGCGCGATAAAATGGGAAAAATGCACACCTGTTTTTTGTGACATCGAAGAAGATACTTTTAATATAGATCCAAATAAAATTGAAGCATTAATTACAGATAAAACAGTAGCGATTATGCCTGTTCATGTTTTTGGTGCGCCCTGTAATGTTGATAAAATTGCAGAGATAGCAAATAAGCATAATCTCAAAGTGATATACGATGCAGCCCATGCACTAGGAAGCACTGTAAATAAAAAAAGTGTATTTGAATATGGTGATGTTTCAGCAACAAGTCTTCACGGTACAAAACTATTTAATACGGCTGAAGGGGGAGCGTGTGTTGCTGGTTCTGATGATTTATCAGAAAAGTTAAAACGAATTCGCTTTTTTGGCCATGACGATAGTAAAAATGTTGTAGAAGATGGCATCAACGGAAAAATGACTGAAATACATGCAGCATTGGGGTTAGCTAATTTAAAGTATTTTGATGAAGTACTAAAAGACAGAGAAGAAAAATTTAAACTTTATAAATCAATCCTGTCAACTGATAGCTCATTAAAGTTTCAAAATATTAAATATGGGCAGAGTAACTTTTCGTATTTTCCTGTCGTATTTAAAAGCGAAGAAACGTTGTTAAAAGTTGAAAGCGCATTAAATAGTAAAAAAATATTTCCACGTCGTTATTTTTATCCATCTCTGAATACATACTCAAAAGTTGTTGAGTATTTTGAAGCACCTATTTCAGAACGTTTGTCGCATAGAATTTTATGCTTGCCTCTTTACAAAGCATTAACGCGCATACAGGTCCAACAAATTTCCGAAATAATACTTAAAACGTTAAGTCATTAAATTATGTATTAGGCTGCTACCAAATTGCCTAACTATTGAGTTATATGTCAAATAATAATCAGGCTAGAAGTGGCCTTAAGTGGAGCGCGATAGAGCGCTTTGCAACTCAAGCTATACAGCTTATAGTTATGCTAATACTCGCCAAGCATTTAGGCCCTGAAACGTTTGGTTTAGTTGGCCTCGTTGCTGTTGTGTTATCAATAGCACAAGTGTTTGTAGATAGTGGTTTTAGTACAGGCTTAATACGCAAATTAGATCGTACCGAAGCAGATTTTTCGACCACTTTTTACTTCAGTATTGCCACGAGCATAGTTTGTTATATTTTTATTTTTTTTATTGCTCCATTATTTAGTGATTTTTATGATAAGCCTGAACTAACACTGCTTATGCAGGTCGCTTCTGCAAGCATAATTATTAACGCGTTTGCTATAATACAAAGAGCAAAATTAACCATAGAAATAAACTTTAAGCTTCAAGCAAAATGCTCATTTAGCGCAGTTCTGGTTAGTAGTGCTGTTGGTGTTTTTGGTGCATTCAATGGGTTTGGGGTGTGGGCTTTAGTATCACAAACACTAGTTATGGCATTTTTAAACGTTGTTTTTTTAAATATAGCAATGCCGTGGTTTCCAAAAGAGCCCTTTAGCCGTGACTCATTTAAAGATTTATTTGGGTTTGGTTCAAAGTTATTATTGTCAGGGCTAATAGATAGGATATATAAAAATATTTATCCAATAATCATTGGTAAACAGTTTTCAGTCTCTGATGTAGGGCAATTTACACAGGCTTTTCAACTAACTAATGTGCCCGCAACGTCCCTTACAGGCGTCATACAAAGAGTTACTTATCCACTACTTAGTAAAATGCAGGATACACCGCAAAAGCTTGATGCAGCTTACTTAGTTGCACTGAAGCTCTCTGCACTAGTTATATTTCCATTAATGTTTGGTTTAGCTGTTACTGCCGATATTCTTATTGAAGAAATATTAGGTGATGAGTGGAAGTTAGCAGGACAGCTAACAAGTATTTTAGCGTTAGGTATGATGTTGTATCCTATTCATGCGATCAATTTAAATATTCTTAATGTTAAAGGACGAAGTGACTTATTTCTTCGTTTAGAGCTTATTAAAAAAGTTATGACTACAATAGTATTGTTTATTACAATACCTATGGGTATAAAAGCTATTTGTATTGGGATGGTTGCTCAATCATACATTGCACTGTATATAAATACATACTACACAGGGCGCTTGACAAGTATTAACACTTTTGAGCAACTTAAAGGACTTACTCCTATATGGGGTGTATCATTTGTATGTATGTTTTCGTCTCGGGTACTTGTTGAGCTTGTCGAAATAGATAATTCACTATATTCATTTATCTCTATTTCGGTAATTGCTTTGGCGAGTTACTTACTATTATCGAGACTTCTTTTTCCTCAGCTTTATCATTATATTTTTCAAAGATCTTAGCTTGAATTTACTAATAACAGAGGTATCGCAAGGGAGCTTTTACAATATGAATATGAACGGAACAACTGATAAAGGTCAAGATTGTCAAATTTATCGCAACGTTAAATTAAAAGATTCTACAATAGGCAATAGCTGTATTATAGGGGATGACAGTAGGGTTTATGATTCATTGTTTTTAGATAACGTAAGAGTGGACAGGAATAATTTAATAATCCACTCAAAAATAGGTGATTATTCATATACAGGTCCATTCACTGTTATTATGCACTCTCAAATTGGTAAATTCTGCTCGATTTCCTGGGGGGTTACAATTGGGGCGGGTGAACATGATCATAGTAAAATTACCACACATGACTTTTTGTACAACATTGGCTATGACTTGAATAATGGCGAGGTAGCTTACGATCGTTTTGAAAAAAAAATGTTAATCGGAAATGATGTTTGGATAGGAACTAACGCTACTATCGTTCGTGGGGTTAGTGTAGGAAATGGTGCAGTCATAGGTGCTAATTCAGTAGTAACAAAAGATATACCACCATACGCTATAGTTGCTGGTTGCCCAGCAAAAGTTATAAAGTATCGTTTTAGTGAAGATATCGTCGAAAGGTTGCAAGCCTTAAAATGGTGGGATCTACCTTCTGTAGAGATAAAAAATAAATTTAAGTTATTTGCATCTAACGATGTAGAAAGCTCACTTAGTGAATTGGAAGCGGACATAAAGATATGAATATTTTACTGACATCAGTGGGGCGTAGAGGCTATTTAGTTGACTACTTCAAAGAGACGTTCAAAAGTGAACGCTTAATTTTTGCAGCGAACAGCGAATTTACATATTCAATGAATCAAGCGGATGGGTATTTGATCACGCCTTTGATCTACGAAAATAGCTATGTAGATACAATCATCCAATTTTGCAAAAGTAACAATATTTCTGTTGTGTTATCACTTTTTGATATAGATTTATATGTTTTAGCTAAACATGAAAGAGATTTTATAGAAAATAATATTGAATTGATTCTTGCACCTGAAAAATCAATTGAAGTCTGTAACGATAAATGGAAGACCTTTGAATTTCTCTCTGATTTAGGAGTTAGTACACCCGATACTTATTTGAATGTTACAGATGCGCTTGAGGCTATTGATAATGGCAGACTAAATTTCCCAGTTATACTTAAGCCCCGCTGGGGAATGGCGTCAATGGGTATTTACATAGCAGATGACGAGGACGAGCTTAGAGTATTATATAAAAAATCATGTAATGACATTTTTAAATCTTATTTAAAGTATGAGTCTGAAATCACTAAAGAGCAGCCGGTTATAATTCAAGAGTTATTAGTAGGTAAAGAATATGGAATTGATGTAATTAATGATTTGGATTTAAATTACTTTGATTCATTAGCAAAAGAAAAAGTTAGAATGAGAGCAGGAGAAACAGATCTAGGCTTAACGGTTAGTAACAAACCATTTGATAAGATTGCCCGAGTTTTGGCGAAAGAGATTAATCATAAGGGCATTTTATCAGTTGATGCGTTTATTGTTAATGATAAAGTTTTTATAACAGAAATGAATTGTCGCATATCAGGGCATTACCCAATAAGTCATGCGGTAGGGTTTGATTTTACTCATTTATTGAAAAGTTGGCTCAATAATACTGAATTAGATTACAAAAAAGTGCAATTTGAGGAGGGTATATATGTTTGTAAAGAGCTGTCAATAAAACGTTTAGGTAAAACTGCTGAATCCACATGAGTTATTTATAATAAAATGCATATTGCTTCTTTAAAGCTTCCAACCAGCCAAAGTGAAATAATGGCGCACTGGTGTTTCAAGGATAAAATTTATGTGAGCTTTGTCTGCTTGAGTTTTAACCATGAAGAATACATTACCGATGCTATTAATGGGATGCTTGCCCAAAAAACAGAATATAAATTTGAAATTGTCATACATGACGATCTATCGACTGACCGTACTAGAGAAATATTGCAAAAATATAAAAGAGAATTTCCTGACATCATCAAGCTAGTACTTCAAAAAGAGAATCAGTATTCTCTGGGACGCAGGATCACACCAATTGCAACAAAATACGCGTCAGGGGTATATATAGCTCTGTGTGAAGGCGATGACTTTTGGACTGACGATGATAAAATCCAAAAACAGGTGAGTTTTTTAGAATCAGACACGGATTATATAATCAGTTACCATGACACTATGGTAATCAATAGTGATAAAGAGTTGATTAAAAAAAGTAAAATCCCTCAAAAATTTAAAAAAGATATTAGCGAATCATCAATGGCTTTAGGTGATTCATTTTTACCAACTATGTCATGGGTATACAGAAACTTAAATTTTGGTAATTATGACGAGATCAATAAGGTTTTGAATGGTGACACCTTTTTTGTATCAATGCTTAGTTTGTATGGAAAAGCAAAATTTCACTCATGTATAAACTCTGCTTATAGGTTGCATGAGGAAGGGATCTGGTCAAGTAAGATCGCAAAGGTTAAAAATGATCAGCTTGCGAATACGCTCTTTTGGATGATGCAGTTTCACGAAAAAAAACAAAGTCCATACGCTTCCCTTTTACGTTTAAAAAACTTTAGGTTAGTGTTAGGAAATACAACACGTGATCAAGGTATTGCTTTTGTTTTGTTTTTTCTATTTAAAAACTTTTCACAGAAGTTGTATTGTAAGTTATTAAGTAGGAAACTAAGTTGATAAAAGTTAGTGTAGTGATCCCATTTTATAGCTCTGAGCCAGGCCGGTTAATCAAGGCTGTAACAAGTGCATTAAACCAAAGCGAACGCGCTATAGAGGTAATTATTGTTGATGATTGCTCTCCTGTCGCTGCTGAGCAAGAACTCATTAGTATTGATGATGCGCGCATTAAGATTGTAAAACACAAGCATAACTCAAATGGCGCAATAGCCAGAAATACAGGTGTTAATAACGCTAAAGGGCAATTTATCGCTTTTTTAGACTACGACGATATTTGGTACAATAATAAACTTGAGCAGCAAATTTCCTTTTGGCATTCGTTAAATAATACAAATGCTGTTGTGTATTGCAAATGCAAGGTAATTGATGGGAAACGCGAGTTCAATCGGCCTGAAAGGGAAATTGAAAAAAATGAACAAGTAGGGGATTATCTGTTTGCTAATCAGCAAATAATTCAAACCAGTGGTATTTTATTACTCGCGAGTTTAGCAAAAGCAGTTCCCTTCCATGATTTAAAACGCCATCAAGATTACCAGTTTTGTTTAAGTTTAGAGGCCCATGGTGCCGCATTTCACTGTTTGAATACGGTACTTTATGAGTTTATTCAAATCCCTAAATTAAATGATTATCACTTTTCAACGCAGTGGCTTAAAAGTTACAGCCCTTACTTAAGTAATAAGGCCGTAATAGGGTTTAAAAAGCTAGTAATAATGCGTTCGAAAATTTCACATAAACACTATAAAAGTGCGTTTAAGTATGCGGTAAATAATAGTTTTGTGAGTTACTTTTTCAAAACAATAGCTATAAAAATAATAAAGAAAATAGTTGTCAGAGGTTCTAGATGAGCTTTTTACTTATTTTTTTATATGTGGCATTTTTTCACTTTAGTACTTTAATTTTCTCAAAGGGGGCTGGCTTTTCCAAAGGTATTTCTGAAGAAGTAATTGCATATTCATCACTCGATGTGATTCTTAGCTTTTTTGTAGTGTGGTTTGTTTTTCAAAAATTTACTTGGCTGAAATACAATGCTGAGGAAGTTGTTACTAATACCTATATAAAAGCGTTTGAGCAAAATAAATTAGTATTATATTTAATTCTTGGGTTTACTGCATTTTTAGCCTTCCAATCTTTTTCTTTAATTATTCAAGGGATACCAAGGCATGAGCTAATGCGTGAATATGAAACCGGCGGCATGGACTACATGATTGTTAGCTCATTTTTTAAAATTCTTGTCCCTATGGTCTTTTTCTTCAGAACATCTTTAAACCTTAAAGTTATAGCTAGTTGTGGGCTAATATTGTCGATAGTTATAACCGCATCAAGGTCTGAACTTGCCTACGTTATAAAATTTTTTATGATTTTGCTTTTATTTACAAACCAAAAAACAATCATACCCAAAGTATGGAAGTTTGCTTTAGTAAGTATTTGTATGATCTTTTTTGCAATCATGTCTACAAGTGTACTTCAAAATAGGCCTATTTCAGAAGGGTTCAGTGCGGTTTACGACATATTTATAAATGTTATTACTTACAGGGCTTATGGCTACTATTTAGCCGAGTATTCTATGGCTGCAGCAAATCACTTGGATAAAACATTTTTTGGTTTTTTTGGGTACATATCTGAATTTTTTGTTCGGCGTTTTACAAGTCCTGAAGTACCAGTCGATTCGATATTTGTTAGTGAGCTGCATTACTTAGGCACGAGTGAAATTACAGGGCGGCCTTTTTTGGCTAATGTAATCTACCCTTGGTGGAGCTGGTTTGTTGGTACCTTCGGGCCTTTAGGTTTACTCCTTAAAGCCGCCTTTATTGGTTTTATTTTATATTGGCTTTTAACGCTTAGGTTTATATTTACCGTGGTACTTTTGTTGTCGTTTGTATTGTTAGGCTCAATGTCTGCCCATCCTTTGTTAACAGTAACCCATACTTTTAACTTTATAATTACCATTGCAATTGATGTTTTAGTTTGGCAGTACGCAAAAAAGCAATCACTATCAGAATGATATGGAGAATAAATGAAAATAATCGCTTTTGTGGGTGAAACATTTCAAACATACAGTGGGCGATGTTATGCTAAACCTACTTCTGCTGCATTTTTACAAGATGCAATTGGCATGGACAACGTATATGTTTGTTCGCCATCTTATGAAGTAAATACTACGCCTACTGACTTTAGCACAGAGGTGGCAGCAGAGCAGTTTTACTCATTCCCCTCATATAGTTCAACGAAAGAGTTTGCATTAAAAGCAATTTTAGAGCGGGGTTACTTAAAACGCTACCAAAGCACTGCCGATGCGGTTATTAAAAAGCACTCAGGCGAATATTTTTGGATTCGCACCCCTTCTATAGGCAGTATTGTATTTGGCCTTAGGGCGTTGGCTGCGGGGGAAAAAGTAATTCATCACATGTGTGCAGATGCATCAAATACGTGGCGTGATGCAAAATACAGCCTACCTGAAAAGGCCATCGGCTATTTATTGTCTCGATTTATTCGAAGAAAGCTAGCGCAAATTTGCAAAAATAAAAATACAATCAACGTTTGTACAGGCAATGCACTTGAAGAGTTTAGTTTAAAATATTCACCCAAAAATACTCATCAATTTGTCGATGTTATGGCAAAAGAGCCTCAGCTTTTTGTAACTGAAAAGCCAAGGGTATCGAGTTTATCTTTACTTTTTGTTGGCCGGATTGTTGAAGACAAAGGCGTCTTTGATTTAATTCGGGTTGTTTCTGAGTTTTCAGGGCGGGTCAATGTAAAAATTGTAGGCGGAGGCCCTGAATTAGATGCGGCGAAAGGGTTGGTTGCTTCGTTGGCTATGGATGAATATATTGAGTTTACTGGCCAATTACCCCACAGCGAACTGAGTCAGCTTTATAGTCAATGTGATGCAGTCGTAGTCCCTTCTAATAATTATTATGAGGGTTTCCCGAGAGTTATTATGGAGGGGTGGTCTTATCACAAGCCTGTGATTGTTGCAAATGTTGGTGGTGTTAGAGCATTTGTAATAAATGAAGTCAATGGCTTAATTTTTTCACCTGGTGATCAGGCTCAATTAAAAGCCCATATTGACACTTTGTTATCAGATGATGCTTTGTATGAAAAAATACAAGCAGGCGCCAAAAATATGTCAGAAAAATCCATCCAATCTTACTGGGTTAATGTTTTACGTACCCTTTTATCGAGCCAATGATATATGAAACATAAACTTTTATTACTTTATGCTTGGTGGGTGAGAGCAATGTTACTTTTACTGCCTGATATTCCATTTATTATGAGGTTTAGAGGAAAGCTTTATAGCTTAGCAATGCCAAAAGCTGGTAAGGACTTTCAGGTTTCTGCTTCTACGATTATTAGGAACCTTGAAAAATTAAGCGTTGGGAATAATGTATATCTAGCACCATTTGTTGTTATAAACGCTATTGAGTCGGTCAAATTGAATGATGAGGTTATGATTGGCTTTAGTAGCGTAATTGTATCTGGAAACCATACTCGTTTAAATGGCTCTTTTAGGTATGGTAAGTCAAAAGCCAGTCCTGTAGAAGTTGGCTCTGGTTGCTGGATTGGAGCAAATTGCACTTTAGTTGCGGGGTCTAATTTGCCTACAGGATCTTTATTGGCTGCTAATTCTATTCTTTCTAAAGCTTATATTGAATCTGATATGGTTTATGGTGGGGTACCTGCTAAACCTATTTCCAACATTACTTAGATTTTTAAATGACTTCTTTTGTCCAAAATATAAAAGTGAGCGTCGCTGTGTTGACGTTTAATCATGAAAAGTTTATTGCTCAAGCGATTGACTCTATTTTAATGCAGAATGTTAGTTTTGATTATGAAATAGTGATTCATGATGATGCCTCTAGTGATTCAACAGTAGCAATTATTAAGCAGTATCAATTGCAGTACCCTGATAAAATTAAGCTTATATTGCAACATGAAAACCAATATAGCCAAAGTAAAGCATTATATGATTTAGTATTACCCTCGTGCACTGGTGAATATATAGCTATTTGTGAAGGCGACGACTATTGGGGGGATGAAAATAAACTGGCTATTCAAGCTCAGTATTTAGATGAACACCCCACTGTTTTCATTTCAGGACATGACGCTAAAATTATTGATGAAAACAATCAGGTTAAATCACATAGTAAACTTCCTAAGCAGTATCAACGAGACTTTAGTGCTTTAGACATGCAAAAAGGACTTGCTTGGTTGCTAACAGGAACGTGGCTTTTTAGAAATAAGCCATTTCCAAAAGCGTTAGAACGTGGGCGCGTTATTAACGGTGATGCTTTTTTACTTATTTTACTTGGCCAATTTGGAGGTAGTCATCACCATGCCGATATTAAGCCTGCCTATTATCGCGTCCATAGCCAAGGAGTTTGGTCGTCTCGCTCTAAAAAGCAGCAGCAATTAGCTACGCTAAATACTTTTTATTGGGCATATCATTATTATGGAAGGGTTCAAAATGTAGCGTTGGCCACTTACTTTGAGGCTAAACTTTTTTCACTTTCTTTAAGGTACGCTTCGTTTATATTAGTTCTAAAAGAGCTTTTGACTCGTTTGACTTTGATTAGGCTTACAAAAGCACTGTGGGCAAAGATTAAGCGGTTTTTTTGAATTGTTACAATAATGTTTATTTAATCCGAAAAAGTAAATGCTATGTATCTGCAGAAGAGTAACTCAACCATAATTAGTGCGTCAGATTAGCAGTTGTTTTCCCTTAGCTGTTTATATTTTATCTTTTTTAAGCTTAAAGCGTGTTATATAATTTTGTTATAACAATTAATTTTTTGGCAATAATGTTTAATAATTTAGAAACATCTTTAAATGACCACGCTGCTGCGAAGTTAGAATATTTTCAGGAGTGGATGTTTGATTCTCCCTTAATTATCTCTAACGATAAGTTTAATGAAACCAATAAGTTGCATAGCGCTTTTTATAAGTTAATTACCTACTTTGTAAATAACTATGCAAAATATGCCCATTTAATGCCCCTAAGTGCCGATGCTTTAAAAGTTCTTAGCTGCTGGCAGCACAAACCATTCCTCCCGGGTACGTTTAGGACAGACTTTGTTTTTGATAGTGAAAATAGGTTTAGGCCGATTGAAATTACTTGTAGGTTTGCGCTTAATGGTTTTTTTATAAATAAGGTATTTGAGCTACATGCACAGTGTAGCAAGGCAAATATTGATGAAGATGATATGCATAAACCTTATGATGATTTTTTGCCTTATATTAGCGCGAAAATTCAACGCAAAGGTCGTATCCTTTTATTGAAAGATTCAGAAGATCGTAATGAATCCAAATTCTTTTTACCTGTTTTTGAACAAGCATCATTACCGATCGAAGTTAGGACCGTTTCAGAAATTAATCAAAAGTACGACGACTTAAAAGATTTTTTTATAATTAATGAGTTTAGTATTAACGAGCTCTTAGCTCTTGACCATGAGGTGCATAAAGCTTTAGCGGAATCAGATATTTTAAATGATTTTAGGACTATTTTTTTAGTTCATGATAAGCGCTTTTTTAGTGTGATTTGTGATGAGACCCTGCAGAAAAATGCTTTGAACGACGAAGAACTTTCTTTTTTTGAGTCGGTGGTCATACCCACTTTTGGTTACACCCAATCTAAGAATGTTTGGTGTAGAGCTAAATCAGATAAAAACAATTGGATTTTAAAACATCGTGCTTTAGGTAAAAGTGAGGCTGTTTTTGCAGGTGTTGTTACTTCACAGAGTGATTGGGAAATGTTATTTGAGCGTGAGGACATTCATGAATTTGTGCTTCAACAATGGATTGAACAAAGTACTGTTAGTGGAAATATTAAAGAAAATTGTTATGACGACTATATAACGGGTACTTTGCTATTTTATGATCAGTATAACTTTGGTTTTGCTGACTTTAGGACGTCCTCTTTCCCTGTTAGTAATAAAGTTGACCACAGAAAATTTGCTAGCATAACTTTGAATAAGTTTGCAGAGCAAAAATATAATAAACTTAAAAATATAAAGGTATTTTAATGAGTAGGATTGTGGCTTCTGAATACGTTCACTTAGAAGAGTTAGCTGATAAAATAAGGCACGAAATCAATAGTATTGGCTATGTTATTGTTCAGCATTTATATAAAGATAAAGTAAATATAGATGAACTGAAAACAGCTTTATTGAATCTGTGTGGTGCTGTTGGGACTGTTACTTCTCATAATAGCCATAACACGCCTATTTGGGATATTAAGTCAAGGCAAAGTGAAAGTGTAGTAAACACTTTCTCTGAGCATGCTGATGAAGCTGAATTACATACTGACTCTCAATACAGTGAAAGGCCTGAAGATCACTTTGCTTTATATTGCGTAGAAAAAGCATTATGCAAGGGGGGGGAGTCTTTCTTTCTTAAAGTTGAAGATATTGTTAATGATTTAAATGATTCTGTTGAAGGGCGTGAGGTTATAAGTTTTCTGAAGGATAGCAAATACCCCTATATAGTTCCTGATGTCTTTAAAATAAATTTGCAAGGCCCTCCAGAGTTTACATTTGGGTACATATTAAAAGATGGTAAAATGCGTTTTCGCCTTGATGCAATTGAAAGAGCATTAGCCATAGACCCAACATTATGTACAAAAAAACAAGTAGATATTTTTAAATTTCTTAAAAATACTATTTTTGATTCTAAAAAAGTTATATATACCTACCTAGAAAATAATGAATGTTTGTTTATTAACAACAAAACAATGTTACATGGCAGAACTAAATTTGTTGACCCAAACCGGCATTTGCTGCGAATTAGGTTTAATAATAAATAATTCAGAGGTACTGTTTTGAGTAATAAACTTGCAATTATGCAGCCTTACTTTTTTCCATATCTAGGCTATTTTCAGTTAATAGATAAGGTTGATAAATTTGTTTTATATGGCAATGTTACTTTTAGAAAAAAGAGCTTCATAACGCGAAATACATTAGTAGATAATGCTGATAGGCAAGAAGATATAAGAGTGTTTGTCAAAAAAGCATCTTCTAACTCACGTATCATAGATATTGAGTTAGTAGATTCGCAATGGAAAAATAAGCTAGTGAGGCAAGTTAGAAATATATACTCCAAAGCTCCGTATTTTGAAGAATGTTTTGAATACTTGGAGCAGTTAATTTTGACTCGTTCAAATAATTTACATGAATATAATTCTGAAATAATTATTGGTTTGTGTGACTTTTTACAAATCACAACCCCCATTTTGATTGAAAAAAAAGATTTAAAGCTTATTGAAGATAACTTAAATCAAAGTTTTGATTTACCAGTCTCTACCCAAAGGGTCATTGGTTTATGTGATTATTATGATTGTGTCACTTATTGTAACCCTGAAGGGGGGGCTGAGCTTTATAGTAAGCCCACATTTAGTAAGCACAATTTAGAGCTATTATTTTTTAGAGCTGGCTTAGATGATATTCATGCAATTCGGGGAGAGCATAAGTATACCTCTATCATTGATGTACTCATGCATTGCGGGGCTGAAAATACGCGAAAATATATCAAGTCAGGTAGCTTTTTTTGATTAGTTCATTGCTTAGCTTTATAAGCTAAGTAATAAAATTTAAATTACTTTTTTTCCATCTTTCCAAAGAAGAGGAAAGATATCAGGGTCATGATAATCAGGGTTGCCATGGCTGTCTTTTTTGCAAAGCTCATCGTAGCTTATTTTTATTTTTTCACCATTTTGTTTGAAAGCTGGCTGATAATGGTTTGCTTTACCTTGGAAGTGGACCGCTAATGCCAATCTATTTTTATTACTGACATTAGGGGTACTACAATGAATAGTATCGCAATGGTGAAAACTTACTTGACCTGCTTTAATTGTCATCAATTTTTTTTCTACAGGGTACCCAAGCTCTGAAGCTTTAGCATGTAACTCTTTTAAGTCAGTTTTGTTAAATCCAAATAGGGATTTTAATTCTTGGCTATGCTGCCAGTGATTGCTTTTGCTAATTAATTCAAGCGGCCCCATCTCAACTGTTACATCTTGTAAAGGTATCCAGGCTGTTAATAGTTGATTAGAAGAGCATGTTGGCCAGTAAGCTTTGTCTGTATGCCACCCTACAATTCCCTTACTATTTTTGAGTTGTGGCTTTTTGTTTATTAAAGAATCAGCAAATAAACGTACTTCTGTAGTATCAAGTAAGTTTGCTACTCGAGACAATACACTGGGATGAAAAGCTAAATCGGCGAATGCTTTTTTTTGAAGAGTAACCAACTCGTTATTTCTTAATGCTGAATTGTTATCTTCTGGATCATTAGCGATTGGTGCTGTTGTGTTTAATTTAAAATCAACTTTACCTTGGTAAAATTCATTAATTGAATTTTTTGCATTGTTAATTAGTTTTTCAGGAAGTATTTTGTCGCTGACGTACCAGCCCATTTCGGTAAATGCTTTAAAGTCTATATCTGAACAGTATTCTGTAGCCAAATTAACCTCTTGAATAGTAAAATTGTTTATGGATTAAGTTTAACATTATTTTTATCAATCTTTAGAGGTGTTTTATTGTATTTCTTACTGTGATAATAATAACCGATATGTATAATAGATGATATTTATGACTCTTAATTTATATGAAGTTAATGAGTTTCATTTTTTATTTTAAATGGATGATAAAATGAAGATTGCCGTGGTTGGTACAGGCTATGTAGGTCTTTCAAATGCTATGCTTTTATCGCAACATAACGAAGTGGTTGCACTTGATATTGACGAGCAAAAAATAGCATTACTCAATAATAAACAATCGCCTATTGTTGATACTGAAATTAGCGAATTTTTAACGCGCAGTGAATTAAATTTTACAGCCACTACCGACAAAGTAGCCGCTTATAAAAATGCTGATTACGTAATTATAGCAACGCCAACTGATTACGATGTTGAAAATAATTACTTTAATACCAGCTCGGTTGAAGCCGTAATTAAAGATGCTATGGCGCATAACCCTGATGCAGTTATGGTGATTAAGTCGACTATACCTGTTGGCTTTACAGCTGATATTAAAAAGCAGTTGAATGCTGAAAACTTAATATTTTCCCCTGAGTTTTTACGTGAAGGCAAAGCCCTTTACGATAACTTACACCCGTCACGCATTGTTGTAGGCGAGCAAAGTGAGCGCGCTACTGTATTTGCAAACTTACTTAAGCAAGGTGCTATTAAGCAAGATGTTGAAGTGCTATTTACTGACTCAACTGAAGCTGAAGCCATTAAGTTATTTTCTAACACTTACCTAGCTATGCGCGTTGCGTATTTTAATGAGCTTGATAGCTACGCAGAAGCACACGGTTTAAACAGCAAGCAAATTATACAAGGCGTTGGGTTAGACCCACGTATTGGTAACCATTATAACAACCCGTCGTTTGGGTATGGCGGCTACTGCTTACCAAAAGACACTAAGCAACTTCGTGCTAACTACCAAGACGTACCAAACAATATTATTGGCGCAATTGTAGATGCAAACACAACCCGAAAAGACTTTATTGCTAAGTCTATTTTAAAGCACAATCCTAAAGTAGTGGGCGTATACCGCTTGGTAATGAAAACGGGATCTGATAACTTCAGAGCGTCGTCTATTCAAGGCATTATGAAGCGCATTAAAGCCAAAGGTGTTGAGGTTGTTGTGTTTGAACCTGTGCTTAAAGAAAGTGAATTTTATAATTCACGTGTGATTAAAGACTTAAATGAGTTTAAGCAAATATCTGACGTTGTGGTTTCTAACCGAATGGTTGAGGAGCTAAGCGATATTGCAGATAAAGTATATACGCGTGATTTATTTGGTAGTGATTAATTAAATAACAGCTGTTTGTTCAGTGACCTAACCCCGATAAGTTTGTTCGGGGTTTTATCTCGTTCATCCCTCATCTACATTTAATCTGTTAGTTTAAAAATAATTAATTTAAAAAATAAAGGACTACTCATGAAAGCTGTAATTCCTGTTGCTGGCCTTGGCACGCGAATGCTACCCATGACCAAAGCAATCCCTAAAGAAATGCTCCCAATTGTTGATAAGCCACTTATTCAGTACATTGTTAATGAATGTGTAGCTGCAGGCATTAAAGAGGTTGTATTAGTTACCCATAGCTCTAAAAACGCGATTGAAAACCATTTTGATACCAGTTACGAGCTTGAAGCAACACTTGAAAAACGTGTTAAACGTACACTGCTTGAAGAAGTGCGTTCTATTTGTCCAAGTGATGTAACCATTATGCATGTTCGCCAAGGTGAGGCTAAAGGCTTAGGGCATGCTATTTTGTGTGCAAAGCCTATTGTAGGGAGTGACGATTTTGTAGTTGTGCTACCCGATGTAATACTTGATGCTTACACAGCAAACCAAAAAACAGAAAACCTAGCCGCTATGATTGCACGTTTTAATGAGACTCAAGCAAGCCAAATTATGCTTGAGCCTGTGGCTATTGATGATGTAAGTAAGTACGGTATTGCCGATATTAATGGTGTGCAGTTAGCTCCTGGCGAAAGCGCTAAAATTAAAACTATGGTTGAAAAGCCGGATGTTGATGTTGCGCCTTCAAACCTTGCTGTAGTTGGCCGTTATGTATTAAGTAAAAATATATGGCCATTATTGGCAAAAACACCTGTGGGTGCTGGTGGCGAAATACAATTAACCGACTCGATTGATGCGTTAATGGCGCAAGAAACGGTTGAGGCATTTCATATGAGTGGCCTCGCGCACGACTGTGGCGACAAGCTAGGCTATTTAAAGGCGATTGTTGAATATGGTATGCGTGATGAAAAGCTGGGTAAAGAATTTGCACAGCATTTAAATACATTAGTTAATGGTGAAAGCACACCAACACCTAACAATGTGGTTAATTTGTAAAAATAACTTTAGTTATTTTGAAATTATAAAACCGTGTTTAATTTAAACACGGTTTTTTTGTTTTTTAGACAAGTTTTGTATTTGGTTAATAAAGTGAATAAAACATTATTATCACCACAGAGAAGACAAGGAGCAGTGCAGGAGAAGTCATTTTAAAGAAAGTGTATTGTATTGCGCTCTTTTCAGTGTAGCGCGCAGCGCCTCGGTGGTAGAAATTGTTTTGTGGTTAGGTTTGTACCTGATTTATAAAGTAAATAAAAATATTATTATCACCACAGAGAAGACATGGGGAAGTAAAGGAGAAGATACTAGAAAATAGTATGTTCCTTCTGTATAGCGCGCAGCGCCTCAGTGTTCTCGGTGGTAATTAAACATTTAAAGTTACCCACACGTAGGCGTGAAGCTTGCTCACGCGAAAATTGTTAATAAAATATGTGTATACTAAACCCGCCAGCAAGCAACGCGCCTACAAAAACAAGTTTGGGTACTCTGCTGGTATTTAGGAAGTATAGTTTTGGATAGGTATTATATCGCTTTTGAAAGCGCGAAATAGACTCGCGCTTTCGAATTTAAAAGTTAGCGGAGAAAGCGATTCTTGAAAATGCTTCGCCATACACATCTTTACCTAGGTAAAGCTCAGCGCCTAGGCTTTTAGCGCCCCAAATAGGTTTGTTTAATTTACGTGTATAAGCTGTTTGGAGTTCGTAACTTGTATTGTAACCATCTCGTTTATTTGTAAGGCCACGTAACGTTGTATTTAAGCCCTCTTTAACGCTAAGTTGCCAATGCCAGTTAATACTCATCGATTTTGCTGGGGTATAGTCTGTATAGCTGTGCTCGTCTCCACCCCAGTGGCCAATTACGTTACCAGAGTTGCGATTTCCATCTTGGTATATACTATTTGCATACCAGCCTAACTGCCAATTACTGTGTTCAAAACGTAGGCTGTGATTGTTTGCAATAAAGGGAAAATAAAGCCCAAAACTATAAGCGTTATTACGTGAACCGCCACCAAGTGTATCTTCAAGCGCAACTTCACCATAAAGCTCATACGGTAGGTCAAATAGGCTGTTATTGTATTCAAAAGTAATTGAACCTAACTGATCGCCAAGTTCAAAGTTTGCATCAACCTCTTCGGCATCAGCACGTGTTATATTATCTTTTCCGCTAGGGTCAAAAAAACCTTCGGCAAAACCTTTTAATGTTACGCTGCGCGGACCACCACCAAATTGCATTAAGCGACTTAAACCAATAGTTAAATTATCGGTAGCAGCAAAGCTGGTATGAAAGCCAAATAAATAAGGTTTACCTGGTTTGTATTCACGAGTAACTCCTTTCTGTTTTGTCCCTTCTAAAATTCCACGCTGCTCGGTCATTTTACTAATAAACATATCGTACCGAATGTTAAAGTTAGTTATTGGTTCAACATTACTTATGGTAAGTGACGGCGTTGTTTTAGCGTGTGTGCTCAATAGCATGGCGCTGTCGTTAAAAGGCGAATACCAATGTTCTCGGTAGCCTATATCGAGCTGTGCGTATTTATTACCGAGGTAAATAAAACTTTGGGTTGGGAGTATTTCGTTTTCGTTTGCAATGCCTGCCACGCTTACACCAAAGTAACGGCCAAAGTTAGCGTAAGCGCCACCTTCAACAATTAAGTTAGTTTTAGTTGTTTGCCCACGTTGGTTGGGTAGTGTTTTGTTTTTTGTACCAGCAGCAAGGGTTGCTTTAGCAAATGTGCCTGCATCACTTTGTATATACGGGCTTATTTGGTACGACAGAGTTTGGTAAAGCTCTGGGTAACTATGCCTAATGGTTTGCAGTACGTTGTATATATCGTGCGCTTTATAAGGTCTGCTCATAATGTGGGTATTTTTACTTACTGCTAAAAGGCGCTCTACATTATGCTCTAACTCTGGTGCTTGGTTTAAAGGTAAATATGGCGATACGCCTCCCTTTGCTAAAGCGTTTGCACTTAATGCTAATGCTATAAGTAACGATGTTTTTTTGAGCATAATTATTCCGTTTGCCAATTTTTATAGTAAGTAAATACGTTAATGCGAGGTTAGCAATAAATACGTTAGTAAGAAAGAAAAAAGCGTTTATAGGAAGTGGTTTTAAGTTGCTAGTTATAAGGTTGAAGTTTCTAGATATTATTTGGCAATTATAGATGTTAGTTTTCAGTTTAAGTTGGCGGCAGTTATCAGGATAGCCATTAAGGTTTGTATTGATGAGCGTTATTTACAAAAGTGACTTATTCACCACAGAGAAGACAAGGAGCAGTGCAGCAGTAGACACTAGAAAATAGTATGTTTCCTCAGTGTAGCGCGCAGCGCATCAGTGCGCTCGGTGGTAGAAATTGTTTTGTGGTTAAACTTTTTACCTAAATGGTAAAGTAAATAAAATATTATTATCACCACAGAGAAGATAAGGAGCAGTGCAGGGAAATTGATTTTAATACCAATTCATTGTATTAAGCTCTTCTCAGTGTAGCGCGCAGCGCTTCGGTGCGCTCGGTGGTCAAATTTGTTTTGTAACTTGGGCGCCGTACCTAGTTGATAAAGTGAATAAGACATTATTATCACCACAGAGAAGACAAGGAGCAGTGCAGGAGAAGTGATTTTAAAACCAATCAACCGTTGCGCTCTTCTCAGTGTAGCGCGCAGCGCTTCGGTGCTCTCGGTGGTAATTAAATCCCTAAATTATCTTAACGTAGGGGTGAAGCTTGCTTGCGCAAAAGGTTGTTAATGTGACCATATGTAAATTAAACGCGCTAGCAAGCAAGGCCCCTACAGTAAATTAGCCGCTGTACAGTGTGTAAATGAGCATTCCAACTCGTATTTTAATTTATATTGTGTAAAAAATTTGTATTTATGCTTTTAATAATAAAGCTGCGCCTATTAGCAAAGTCCACTATGCTATGGGCTATTCGTTATTTATATTTTTTAAGGATTCATCATGATTGAGCAAGGCCAAAACTTACCAGAGGTTACACTTACGCAGCTGACAAGCGAAGGTATGCAAACGCTAACTAATAAAGAGTTGTTTGATGGCAAAAAAGTGGTTTTATTTGCTGTGCCTGGGGCGTTTACGCCAACGTGTTCAAATGCGCATTTACCTGAATTTATTACGCTTGCCGATAAAATTAAAGCAAAAGGGGTTGATGCTATTTATTGTGTGTCGGTTAACGATGCATTTGTAATGAAAGCATGGGGCGACTCGCAAAACGCTGAAGAAATTTTAATGCTGGCCGATGGTGATGCAAGCTTTACCAAAGCACTTGGGCTTGAAAAAGACACCGCAGGCTTTGGTGGTATTCGCTCTTCACGTTACGCAATGATTGTAGATAACGCGGTTGTTACTGGGCTATTTGTAGAAGCAGGTAAAGAGTTTACAGTAAGCCGCGCAGAGCATGTTTTAGAAAAGCTTTAAGGCTGCATTTAGTTGCCAGTTTTTAGTTATCAGTTATTAGAAGTCAGTTGTCAGTTGTCAGTGGTTAGTGGTTAGTGGTTAGTGGCTAATTATCAGATAGAAGTTTTTAGATATTAGTGATTAGATGTCAGTTATTAATAAATTTTAGATTTATTTTAGGCGAATTTAGTTAGCTATTTGTTATTTATATATTTAAAACTAAGCTAGTAAAAATGTTATGAACAAAAGTAAGACTAATGAATTTTGAAATTTAGATGTATGGAAACGATCTGCACGTCTCAGTGTAGATATTTACAGGTTTACAGCAGATATAAAAGACTATGGGTTTAGAGATCAATTAACACGCTCAGGCCTTTCAGTACCCAGTAATATCGCAGAAGGTGTGTGTAGAGAAAGTTATAAAGAGAAAAGTAGATTTATAGATATAGCTAGGGCTTCTCTTGCAGAAGCTAGAACGCAGATATACATAGGCACAGAAATAGGTTACCTAAATAAGTCAACAAGCCAACAATGGATAACAGAAACAAAAGAATTAGCTGCCATGTTAACAAGCCTTAAAAATAAGTTTGATAACAGTTAACCTTAGAGTGTTTAGCTATTCATTCTTCGCACTGAAAACTGAAAACTGAAAACTGAAAACTGAAAACTGAAAACTGAAAACTGAAAACTTTTTCAAAGCTCAAACGGCGCTACGCCGACTGCTTTCATTTTGTAACCTACCTGCGCTAATTCGCCTGACCAGGTTTCTGTTGTAATAATACCGGTGACGACAATGGCATCGTAAAGGCTTTCGATTGGTACGCCGCCTTTTATAGTTACATGCACAAGTTGGTTAGGTGGTGGCGGTGGTACATGTATGCAGGCGCCAAAATACGGTACTAGTAAAAATTCGGTGATTACTTCGCTATCGCCCTCGAGTGGTACAACAAAGCCGGGTAAGCTAACCGATTGCCCGTTTAACTCTTTTACTACGGGGGCATCTAAATCGGGTTGAACCCAGTTTTGATCGCTGCCTTCGTGGTTCGCTTGCGCTTGGGTATCAATTTGCACATGACCTTTAGGGATTAAGTCTTCCCAAAAAATTTCTTTGGGTGGATTAGCATTACTTGTAAAGGTGATAATAGCTAAGCTTAATACACATAAGGTATTAAAAGCTGTTTTAAAAAGTGTCATAAAATTCCTGAAAATTATGTTTTTATACTCATGCCGTCGCTGAGTGAGTAAAAGTAAGCACGAGTGGCTGGTATTAAGCCAATAATAAAACCCGCCGCCATAATAACTCCTAAAAGGGTGAGTTCATAGCGTGAAAGCATGGCTATATTTACACTAATGCCGGCATGGCTTTGTAGGTAGTCGGCTCCTAAAAGCAGGGTGCAATAAAATAATGCACATCCAACCACGCACCCTAAAAACGTTGTAAGCAACGACTCCATACTTATAAGTGTAAATAGCTGCCAAGGCCTTGCGCCAACTGAGCGCAGTATAGCAAGTTCGCGACGGCGTTGATTAAGGTTTGCAAGCAACGTGGTTAGCATACCAAGCAGGCTTATTAGCACAACAACAAAGGAGAAAAGTAGCAGCATTTTTTCAACAATGGCGAGCATTTCCCATAAGTCTTTTAGCATAACGGTTGGCATAATGGCTAATAAGGCCTCTGGCTTGTACTGATTTATGTTGCGCCTAATTTGTAGCGTGTATAAAGGCGAATCAAATCCCATTAAAAATGCAGTGATTTGTTTTGGGTGGCCAATTAAGTTGTTATGCTCATCGTGCTCATCGTGCTCATCGTGCTCATCGTGCTCATCGTGCTCATCGTGCTCATCGTGCTCATCGTGCTCATCGTGCTCATGGCTTGCGTTACCGCCATGAATTAAATCAATAGCGGCAAGCGGTATGTGCAGTGTTTTATCGACCGGTGTGCCTGTTGGATTTAAAATGCCGACTACTTCAAATGGGTTGTCGTTATGATGATGAAAACTGGTATTGCCCATACCATGGGATATTACAATGCTATCGCCCAGTTTGTAGCCTAGTTTTGTTGCTACCTCGCTACCCAATACCACACCGTGAATAGTGCTAAAAGGGTTGCCTGCACTAAAACTTAAGTGTTGTTTTTTAGCAAAGCGGTAATGGGTAAAGTAATCGGGTGATGTACCTAAAACAGCTTGGCCTTTGTGGCTGTCGCCAAGGCTAATGGGAATGCTCCACTTTACCCCGCGTTGGCTTGTTATGTATTTGTAGCTTTGCCAGCTTACGCCATTATTGGTGTGGCCAATTCTAAATACCGATGAAAGCAGTAATTGAATATCGCCGGTGCGTGCTCCTACAATTAAATCGGTGCCCGAAATAGTATTGCTAAAACTACTTTTAGCATCAACTCTAATACGTTCAATACTTAGCAATAACATAACGCTTACGGCAATGGTAAACAGCGTTAAAACAACACTTGCACGCCTATTTAATAAGCTTTTAAAGGCCAATTTTGTAAGGATCATAATGCCCCCTGCAAGCTTACTAAGTCGATTGAGCGATTAAATAGCGGTTTTAAATTTTCGTCGTGACTTACAAATATGAGTGTGCTGTTTGCATTGCTCGCTTGCGCAAACAATAAGTTAATAAAGCTTTCGCGGTTTTGTGTGTCAAGGGCTGAGGTTGGCTCGTCGGCAATTATAATTTCAGGGTTACCAATAAATGCGCGTGCGGCAGCTACACGTTGTTGTTGGCCAATGCTTAGTTCTGCCACATTTTTAGTATGGCATTGCTCGGTTAAGCCCAGTGCGTTTAATAGCCGGGTAGCCTCATCATTTAAAGTAGTTGAGTGGCTTAATGCTTTTTGTTGGCGCTTTTTTGAAAATTGGCAGCCCAGTACTACGTTTTCAATAGGCGATAAGTAAGGGAGTAAGTTAAAGTTTTGAAAAATAATACCAATGTGGTCAGCTCTAAATATATCTCGCTGGGTGTTACTTAGGGTATTTAAGGTGTGGTTTAGTAACGTGACATTGCCGCTGGTGGCTGTATTTATACCGGCCAATAAGGCAAGTAGCGTTGATTTACCCGAACCACTTGGGCCATGTAAAAAAACGTGTTGGCCTTTTTCTATATTTAATTTGCTAATAGTTAGCGTGGGCGTTTCATCGTTTTTATGCCATTTAAAAGTAACGTTATTAAGGCTTATCATTGTTTGGTTTACCATTTCCAATAATTAAGATTTTTGCGTGTTTTAAACTGCCTAATAATATTAAACGGCTTAGGTTTTAGTTTATCGTCACTCAGTAAAAACTCATTGGTTGCAGCGACTACTCGCTCACTTGACTTAGCGTCTGTGTAAGGGTGCAGCTGTTGGCAATAGCTTTCTATATTTTGCATCAATGTTTTAGGGTAAGTAAAAGCAAGGTCTATCGCGTCTTCTAGCTTATTTGGATCTGTTACGTTTAGTAAGTGTTTGTCTGGGGCGTTATTACAAAAGGTCACAACCGGCTTGCGTTGCACTATAAACATTAAAAGTACCGATGAGGTATCACATAGCATTACATCGGCCGACTTTAACAAGGGGACTACGTCGTCTGTTTCAATAAACGTTAAGTTTTGATTACTCAGCGCTTTGTATTTATTAACAAGTTCAAGCGGCATTTTAGGATGAAACTGCATTAATATGCGCCACTTTCCTGTTTCGCTAAAGTGTTTTATTTGCTCGTAAAGTTTAGGTGCAAGTGATAAACGTTTTGAAAAAGTAGAACAAATTAAAAGTGTAGGGCGCGTGTCTGTTTTACTGGTGTAAGGTGTTTGCAATTCACTGGTAAATAAACGGTCGAGCGTTGGCCAGCCTGTTTCGGTTACTTTAAAATACCCCAGCTTTTTTTGTAAGGCTTTAAATGGCGCTGTGGTATTTGGGCCTTGCGTGCAGTAAAGATCAAAGCAGCCCCTTGCTTTTAGATGGTCGTTGTTGCCTTTTTTATCAAGTTTTCCGGCGTCAAAACCATGAAACACACCGACTTTAATCCCCGGAAAAAACGTAGGAATCAAATTGGCCGGTGCGAATGTAGCGTCGGGTTTCCAGTTGTGAATATCGTCTATTGAATTAAGGCGTATTTCATCGGGTGTTAAAAAGTTAGGGTTTACTGAACTACCTTGTAAAAACCAGCGCACTTGCCCTCCATTCGCTAATATGGCCGCCTGAATAGGTCTCAAAATTGCGTATGAATAATTTTGAGATATATACATTAAGTACTTTTTATTTTTGGTGGTGGTTAGGTATTTCAAGCTAGCTCCTCGACTCGTTAGCATAGCCAGTTTACCCGATTGTGACAGCCATATAAATATTCTTGGTGAATCTCTCAAGCAAAGTTCAGGCTATTTAGTTTTTAGCCCACGATTGAGCTTTGAAGTTGGCTGGATTATCATACCGCACATAACCCCATACCATACTTTGCTCATAGAGCATCCCTAACCCCGGAGATAGCATGACTAGCTATAAAGTTTTAGACGTAAACGATGATTTACCCATTCGAACCAAAGGTGAAGTACACAGTGGTAAAGTCCGTTCAGTTTATTGGCTAACAGACGAAGACAGCGCGCGACTCATCAAAGAAAAAGAGTACAAAGTACCCGCAGGTACCGAGCTGGCTATTATGGTTATTTCGGACCGTATTTCTGCGTTTGATTGTATTTGGCAAGGTGAAAACGGTTTAAATGGTGTGCCAGGTAAGGGTATAGCGCTTAATACGGTTGCATCTTATTGGTTTAGGTTATTTGATGAGGCAGGCCTTGCTGGTAATCATATTGTTGATATTCCACACCCGTATGTATGGATAGTACGTAAAGCAAGCACAGTTAAGGTAGAGGCGATAGCGCGCCAATATATTACCGGTAGTATGTGGCGTGATTACGCTAAAGGGACACGTAACTTTTGCGGTATAGAGTTGCCTGAGGGCTTAAACGCGAACCAAAAATTAGAAAACGTACTAATCACCCCGTCAACGAAAGGCATTATTGAAGGCGTTGCCGATATCCCGCCAGTAGACGATGTAAACATTACCCGCGAAAATATAACTAACAACTTAGATGTGTTTAATTTTAAGTCGGCAGACGACGTAGCTAAATACGAAAAGCTGTTAGTAGAGGGTTTTGGCTTAATTAGTAAAGAGCTTGCCAAGCTTGACCAAATTTTTGTAGACACTAAATTTGAATTTGGTTACGTAGAAGATTTAAATGGCGCACAACAACTCATTTATATTGATGAAGTAGGTACACCCGATTCGTCGCGCATTTGGGATGGTGCCGCATACCGAGAAGGTAACATTGTTGAAAACTCTAAAGAAGGCTTTCGCCAGCTGTTAATTAATAATGTGCCAGAAAGCGATGTATTACTAAATAAAGATCGCATGGCTGAGCGCGAAAAATTAGCAAAGGAGTATATTTTACCTGAATCAGTTATGCTTGAAGTGTCTAATACTTATGTGGGCATTGCTAGCAAAATTGTTGGTGAAGCAATTACTATTCCTGAGGATCCGCGCCAAGAGGTTATTTCTATTTTAGATGCTGATTATGGCTTAATTGTAAAATAGTCATGATTTAGTATTGAAAATCCCAGTAGCTTATTTTTATTTTTAGTTACTGGGCTATATTCCTTGCAATTAACCCCTTTAATTAATTACCTTAACCTAACGTTAATAGTTAGGTGGTGTTATGTTTGAACGTGGTTTGCAAAAAATAACTAAAAGTTGCCGTTTTTTAGCCATGGGGTTGTTTTTTGGTTACTTTTCTAACGCCGCTGCACTGGAGTTGGTAATAGAAGATCAGCACGGTAATAAATTAGAGAATACCGTTGTTGAGCTACACTTTAACGCCGAGCAATTAGCTCAATCAAACCTTCCATTGGCCACTATGGACCAAGTTCATAAACAGTTTATGCCTGAACTTTTAATAGTACAAAAAGGGCAACAAGTTGATTTTCCAAACAGCGATAATATTCGCCATCATGTGTATTCTTTCTCGCAAGCTAAGCCTTTCCAGCTAAAGTTATATTCAGGCCAACCCAAAGCACCGATTACTTTTGATAATCAAGGCGTGGTTGTATTAGGGTGTAATATTCACGATTCTATGGTTGGCTATATATATGTGGCAGGTAGTAAGCATGTTTACAAAACAAACAAGCAGGGCAAAGTGACCTTGCCAAATAACCAATTACCAATTGAGTTGAGCGTATGGCACGCTTTGCAAACCGCACCATTGGAGAATAAAATAATTATTAAATTGAATGCTAAAAATAAACATACCGTTACTGTAAACACATCTACACCCGCACCAAGAAACACTTTTGGCAGCAAATTTAAGGCTGGTAATGACGCATAGTTTAAAAAACCGAATTACCATACTTTGCGTAGGACTAGTGTTATTAACAACGCTGGTGAGTGTTGCTAGTTTTTGGTGGTCAACAAGTCAGTTTCAAGAACAAAAAGTAGAGCAAGATATAAGTGTTGCGCAAAACGTTTATAAGCAATATTTAACCTCAAAAGAAAGCTTATTGTTAACTGCAGCTAAGGTACTCACCGCCGATTTTGGTTTTAAGCAAGCGGTTGCAACACGCGATGCCGATACAATAAGCAGTGTTTTGTATAACCACAGCCAACGGATAGACGCGCAATTAATGTTGCTTATAGATTTATCGGGTCAGCTAATTTCATCAAATTTAGAGCAGGGAGCCTTTGAAGACGACTTGCGCCCTTTACTCACAGAGCTATTTAACGCACAAGAGCAATCCACATTTGTAGTGTTAAACAATGAGCTTTACCAGGTTATTTTACTACCTGTAAAAGCCCCAAGAACCATAGCTTACAGTTTAGTGGGCTTTAAAATAGACGACAGTGTTGCAAGCGAGCTTAAAAGCCTAACAGGCATGGACGTTAGTTTTGTAGGCAGTGCCGACAACTTAGTTATTAGCTCGCTAGATGCGCGCCCAACGCCATTTGAACCGGTGAGTTATTTTAACAACACGACCACTACAAGAATATTTGGTGAGTACCCAGTTTACCAAAACCGAGATATTAATTTAGCGTCTTTAGCGACCCATCCCATTATTATTTTGTTAAGTGCCGATTTAACACAAAGCTATAGCGATTTTGAAAAGCTATTTTTTACTCTTATCATTTTGTCTATCTTAACGATGTTTGTGGGTGTTGTTACCAGTAGCTTATTGGCTAACAACTTAACAACGCCGCTTTCTCAGTTGGTTGTGATTGCAAAGCAGTTTGCACAAGGTAATTATAACTTTGAGTTTAAAGGTAAAAAGCAAAGCACAGAAATAACGACCTTAGTAACCGCGTTCGACAACATGGGTAACGACATTAACAAGCGTGAACAACAAATTAGTTTTCAGGCGCGTCACGATGCGTTAACTGGCTTTTATAATCGTTCTGCAATGTTAGAAGTGCTAGACAACGAATTAAGCGAATCCACCCAATATACGCTTGTAGCAATAGACATAAAGGGTTTACGACATATAAACGATAAGCTGGACCCACGTATTGGCGATGAGTGTATAAAAACTGTAGCATGCAGAATTAGTGAGTTTTCGGATGAGTTCGGTGGAATGCATGCGCGTATTGGCGGCGATGAGTTTTTAACGGTATTTCCAAGCACCGCGGTTAGCGAGAAAAAATGTGGAATAGAGGGGTTAATTGCTAGGCTACAAGAGTGTTATACCATTCAAGCGTTAAAAATTAACTTACAGTTTAGTACCGGGGTATTGCAGTACCCATCTCAAGGAACCGCCAGTGACGACTTGGTAAGGCGAGTACTTATTGCCGTAGAAAATGCGGCAAATAATCAAAATCATATACATTATTACCAAGATGGCGAAGACGAGGCCCATTTAGATCGTTTAATTATGCTTGATGAATTAAAACAAGCGATTAACGATGACGATGGTCAGCTGTTTATGACATACCAACCTAAGTTGCATATGCAAACCCAAAAAATAGACAAGGTTGAGTCACTTATTCGTTGGCAACGTAAAAATGGTAGCTGGGTTAACCCTGAGTTGTTTATTGATTTAGCTGAGCGTTCAGGGCTTATTGTTGAGCTAACTGCGTGGGTAATTAATACCGTTGTTGCGCAAGTTGCCGATTGGAAGTCGAAGGGCATTGAGCTGCAAGCAGCTATAAACGTATCTGCTCAGGATATTGCGTTTCCGGGGTTTCATGCCGCGCTGGTGGCGACGCTTAAAAAGCATAATGTGGATGCAAGGTTAATCACTATTGAATTAACTGAGCGCGACATGATAGAAAACGAAGAAAAGGGCATAAAAGCGCTTAAAGATTTAAAGCAAATTGGCGTTAAAATATCGCTTGACGATTACGGGGTAGGGCAAACATCGTTGGGGCGTTTAAAAATGCTGCCTATTGATGAACTTAAGCTCGATAAGTGTTTTATTTTAAAACTAGATGCCTCGCAAAAAGATCAATTTATAGTGCAATCGTCAATTACACTGGGGCATCAATTAGGTTTTTCAGTGGTGGCTGAAGGAGTAGAAACCGAAGAGTCGTTAGCTTTACTCAAAACAATGCAATGCGACCATGCGCAAGGTTACTACTTGAGTCGGCCTTTAAAAGCAGAGTTACTAGAACAATGGCTAGAAGAATACTATGTTAAAAATTAGGTTTTTATTTGCCTGTGTTTTATTGCTAATAAGTTTGCCTATTTTTGCAAGCAGCGGGAAATTATTAGCAACACCTGGCGTATCACAAATTGAAGGTAGCGGCGGCGGCGGCATTGTGCCTTGGGCTCAGCTTGCCGGGTATGCGAGCGAAGATGAATTTTCGGTAAATGGTTTTTGTAGTCGAGCCGATGTAAGCGACTACGCATTAAATGTATGTGGTGCGCAATTAAACTTATTTAATCGAGTGGAGCTAAGTTACGCAATTCAGCAGTTTGACGTACCTGCGCTTAACACAGAAATAGAGCAATCTATTACCAGTGCAAAAATACGTTTATACGGTGATATTGTTTACAGCCAATGGCCGCAATTAAGTTTAGGTATCCAACATAAGTCGCTAGATGACGGCACCGTAGCCAAACTTGTTGGCGCAGAGGATACCAGCGGTACAGATTATTACTTAGCTGCCAGTAAGCTTCACTTAGGTGCACTTGCAGGTTATAACTGGTTTTGGAACGTAACAACACGCTATAGCGAAGCGAATGAGCTTGGCTTATTAGGCTTTGGTGGTGCAAATGCACAGAGCAAGTTTTTATTTGAAGGTAGCACCGCGGTATTTTTAAGTCGCGAATTGGCAGTGGGTATTGAGTATCGTCAAAAGGCAAATAATTTAAACTTGGGCGAGCAGGATTGGAACGATGTTTTTGTTGCCTGGATGCCTAACAAAAACATCAGTGTAACAGCTGCGTATTTAGATTTAGGACGTATTGCAGGCGCAGACGATCAAACGGGTTGGTATTTATCTGTAACAGGGTATTGGTAATGAAGTTAATTGCAGTTGGGATTTTATGTGTTGGTATTTTAATGGGCTGTGCAAATAAAGCGCCACCTACTTTATATTACCAAGTCGGTGGCAACGCCGGCATAGAAAAACTAATTGATAGCTTTATTAATCAAATAGGCAATGACGAACAAGTATTTCACTACTTTGAGCACGCAAATATAGCGCATTTTCGTCAAGGTTTTATTTTACATATGTGCATGCTTACCGATGGCCCGTGTAAATATAGTTATGTTGGTGATTCAATGGTAGACATACACACCGGGATGAACATAACAGAAAAAGATTTTAATCATGTTGTTGATTTATTAGTGAATGCCATGAATGAGCAAAATATTTCTCACCCTATCCAGAATAAAATTTTGTCAAAAATGGCGCCATTAAGAGCCGATATTATTAACATATAGTGGATAAACATTATTTTCTGTTTACCTACAATACAAGCCATTAGTTATGTACAATGAACAATATTGTTACTTTATTGTATATTTTTCATGTTTGTATATTTCGACGTCCAGCATATTTATTATTTACCTCAATATATACCTGTAATTGAAAAATTATCACATAGAGGTCATCAATGCGCATTAGTATTTTATAGATCTCAAGAAAAACAATTTATAGATATTTGCGAGACATTCGCTGTTGAACATTCAATAAAAGCAATTTGGTTGGAAGATAAATCAAATACATTAGATTTCTATCAGGGTGTTGAGTGTGATTGGGTTGTATTTGGTAATGCATTTTTAGACGTTGATAAGCTCAATAATAAAAGTGTATTAATGCAGCATGGCATAGGTCCAAAAAGCTGCTACTACGATGTATCAAACACAACGACTACTGTTCGCTTTGTCGAAGGTGGGCATCGTTTAAAACGGTTAGAAAACTTATACCCATATGGTAATTTTGTTGATACTGGCTATGCGAAATTAGATCCAATTATTAATAACTCAGTCGAAAAAATTGATTTGGCTAGGTTGGGTTTAGATGAAAATAAGCCAACACTTTTATATGCCCCCACTTTTTATCCTAGCTCTATTGAGTGTATGAACGATGACTTTCCAGAGTATTTTCCCGATTATAATATCATTATAAAACCGCACTTTTTTAGCTTGTCTAAACCTCGTTATAAAAAACAAAAAAATAAAATCATGCGTTGGCAAAAATATAATAATGTTTATTTAACAAGCGAAAGCGAATTTAACTTAACGCCTTTTTTAGCCATTGCGGACATAATGTTATCAGACGCGTCATCTGCTATATTTGAGTTTGCAGCTCTGGATAAACCTGTTGTATGGTGTGACTTTTACAAGTTGCGATGGAATTATAGAGGCATATTTTCTTATCGTTTTAAGGCACGGCTTGATGAGGACATAAATTATTTTCACAAAATTTGTCAAAGGGCTGAACAATTCAGCGATGTGGTATCTGCAGTTCAATTGTGTTGCTCGGAATCTGAAGAGTTCAGATTTAACCGAAAAAAAATCATAGAGCAGCTTGCAGGCAAAATAGATGGCAATTGCGCTGAGCGTATAGTTAATTACTTAGAGAGTTATGAATGAAACGAGTTATTACATTTGGTACCTTTGATATTGTTCATGTCGGCCATATTAATATTTTAGAACGCGCTAAATCTTTAGGTGATTATTTAATTGTTGGCATATCATCAGATGCACTCAATATGCAAAAAAAGGGTAGAGCTCCTGTCTACAGTGAAAGCGATAGGGTTAAAATAATTAGTTCTTTACGCTGTGTTGATGAAATTTTTATAGAGCATTCCCTTGAGCTCAAAGGCGATTATATAAAACAACATGATGCAGATTTGTTAGTTATGGGGGACGATTGGGCTGGTAAATTCGATAACTTTAAGACGTTATGTGACGTAAAATACTTAACTAGAACACCTTCTATTTCAACCACGGAAATAATTGAAGTAGTTCGTAACCCCTCATAAAAACTTATAAGAGCGATTGTACAGCACTATTTTGATTAATGCTCCAAACCTCATAAGCCTCATTATTAAAAGGGTATCAAATCAAAAATCTAATAACCTGCCAACAATTACACAAAAGACTAAATGACTCAGCTCTAGTTTTGTTTGATGCGGGTATGCTGCGCCCTGGTGTTTTAGGCTCTTATAAGCCTGAAGCTATGCTACCAAACGCAAAGCGGTTTGACATAAAAAATGAGCTGGCAGATAAGTCAAACCTGCTACCAAGCACAATGTGTAATGCACAGCAGTTTACACAGATTATGCAGCAGGCGGGCGTAAACCACGATTCGTTTATTGTTGTTTATGAAGATGAAGGCTTATTTAGTGCTGCAAGAGCGTGGTGGATGCTAAAAGCCATGGGGCACCACAATGTAAAAGTATTAAGTGGCGGCCTTAAAAAGTGGTTAGCTTGCGGCTATGCAGTGCAGCAAGCTTATAGTGAGGCTTTAATGTGTGGTAATTTTGAAGCAAGTTATAACCCAAGCTACTTTATTGGCAGCCAGCAAGTATTAGCAGCAATAGACGATACCAATACGGTATTGTTAGATGCGCGTGCCTATAAACGCTTTACTGGTGAAGAGAGCGAACCTCGAGAGGGTATGCGAAGTGGGCATATACCCCAAAGTCGTTCATTGCCTTTTTTGGATTTATTATCTGATGGTGAAGCAAAATCTTTTGAGGATATAAAAGCAAAATTTGCGTACGCTGTAGGCAATGCACAGCATCTTCAATTTAGTTGTGGCTCTGGTATTACGGCGTGTGTTTTAGCTTTATTTGCTGATGAATGTGGCTACAAAAACTTAAGTGTTTATGACGGCTCTTGGAGTGAATGGGGCGCAAGTGATTCATTGCCGATAACCAAAGATGTATAAGCGAAAATACCATAACAAGCAATTTGTGTAGGCGCCTTGCTTGCTGGCGCGTTTAATTTATACATAGTTACGTTAACAACCTTTTGTGTTAGCAAGCTTCACGCCTACGTGTGGGTAACTTTAAATGTTTATTACCACCGAGAACACCGAGGCGCTGCGCGCTACACAAAGGAAACATACTATTTTCTAGTATCTTCTCCTGCACTACTCCTTGTCTTCTCTGTGTTGAATAAGTCCCTTTTTGTTGTATTACTTAATATCATTTAATTACCACCGAGAACACCGAGGCTCTGCGCGCTACACTGAGTAGAGCGTAACGGTTGATTGGTTTTAAAATCACTTCTCCAGCACTGCTCCTTGTCTTCTCTGTGGTGATAATAATGTTTTATTCACTTTGAAACTTTTTACAGTTTGTATCCATACGGGCAGTTTTTACAGCCATTTTTACAACAGGTTCCTCGCTTTAAAAAAAACCATTTACTAAATACCATGTAGCCATTTTGCATGGTGTAGTCGAGTTCTTCAATTAAGTTATCGTTTCCTCTAAATGCTTTCGCAAACGCAATTTGATCTTTAATTGGTTGGGTATAAAGCTCTTCAAGGTAGTGACTAATTTTATTTAGCGTACATGGTTTGCACAAACAGCTTGTTGCTGTTGCGTCTAGGGGTAAAATAGCGGGGAGTTGGTTACACCAACATGCGGTTATATTATTTACATTACAGTTAAGCGCGGTATTACATTGGCTGCAGTTTGTTTGAGTCATTTTAGTTCTTATCAACAGTAGAGCGCCAAGAATAACAAATATTATGAATATACAAAAAGCGTTAGCAGAATTTATTACGTTTTCAGTGCAAAGAGATGATGCAATATCGGTTATTGTATCAACGCCTGCATATGATCAAGCCCCCTTATATACATTAAAAACAGATGTGTTAGTTGATGTAATTGAACGCTGTTTAAGCGGTGAAATAGACCTAGATGACTTAGAACTTTGGGCTAATGTGATTGAGTCACGAGAAGATGTTGATTGCGCTGAACACGAAGGCGTTATTTATGCGCTAAGCAACAGCGAACAAATGGGCGAGCTTGATCACCAAAAGCTTAAAAAAATACGGGTACTGTTAAAGGATTAAAGTTTAGGTTAGCTTAAAACCGCATTTAAATTAAATGCGGTTTTAGTATTTTTGACAACGTGTTTACTTATGGTATCCCAAGCAGGTTTCTACTTCGTTTTTAGATCCCAAAATAACCGCTACACGCTGGTGGATAGCGTTTGGTTGAATGTCCATAATACGTTCAGATCCTGTTGAGGCAATACCGCCGGCTTGCTCTACTAGCATAGCCATCGGGTTTGCTTCGTAAAGCAAGCGCAGTTTATTAGGTTTGTTAGGATCTTTTGTATCGGTTGGGTAAGTAAATACACCGCCTCGGCTTAAAACGCGATGAACATCGCCCACCATGGCTGCAATCCAACGCATATTAAAGTTTTTAGCGCGAGGGCCAGTATCGCCTTCTAACAAATCATTTATATAGTTTTGCATAGCGGGTTGCCAATGGCGTTGATTAGACGCATTAATAGCAAACTCGTTTGTATCTGCAGGTATAGTGGCAAAGTCTTCTGTTAGTAAAAAGCTCCCTTGGGTTTTATCAAGGGTGAACATACGTGTGCCTTTACCTGTACTAAGCGCCAACATCGTTGATGGGCCGTACAGTACATAACCTGCCGCAACTTGCTTGTGGCCAGGTTGCATGAAAATACTTTCGTCTGCTGCATCTGAACCTTCAGGCGCTTCCATAATTGAAAATATTGTCCCTACCAGCGAGTTAATATCGGTGTTTGACGAACCATCTAGTGGATCAAATGCCACAATATATTTAGCATCGGGGTTACCTGCAACGGTGTAGTCTTCTTCTTCAGAGGCAATGGCTTTAACGGTGCCCGACTCCAGTAAAATATCTTTTAATAGCTGGTTAGATAATACATCGAGCTTTTTTTGAGTTTCGCCTTGAATGTTTTCATCAAGTGTTGAGCCCAATACGCCAGAAAGCGCACCTTGGCCAACACGAAAAGATATTTCTTTACATGCCGCTAAAATAGTTCGGATTAACGATAAAAGTTCTCTTGGGCAACCATCTTCAAGTAATACTGGAGGGAGTCTACGCATTCTATTTTCCTGATAACGTGTTAAAACCAATCATAATGTGAGAGAGATTAGTTTAGAGCGCTGAATTTCGTCTTAAATATCTGTATTGTTTAAATACCGCCCTATAATGGGGGCACCTAATCGTACCTAAAACGCCTATAACAAAGATAAGATTATGAAAAAAATACCACTACTAAGTTACATATTCTTTACTGTGCTGTGCTCTATCATAACTCAAGCGCACGCAGCAATTAAGTCCATTGATGAATTTACTGCACAAATGAACCACTTTCCGGGCTACTACTCGTTTTTTTACGATACCCAAAACGGTAAGGTATATTTAAAAGTAGATAAGTTTGAGCAGCCATTTTTACTGCAACAAAGCTTGCCATACGGCATCGGCTCAAACGATATTGGGCTTGATAGAGGTCAGCTTGGTAACACGCACCTTGTAAAATTTGAGCGCTTTGGTGATAAAGTGATGCTGCGTGCTGTAAATACCTACTATCGTGCAAACACCCAAAACAAAGCGGAACAACAAAGTATTAAAGAAGCATTTGCATCAAGCATATTAGCGGGCTTTAAAGTGGTTGCAGAGGATAAAAGTACTGCACTTATTGATTACACGCCTTATTTATTGAGCGATGTACACGGAGTAAGCCGAACATTAGCTGCGCGCAAGCAGGGTAATTTTAACCTTGATGAATCACGAAGTGCAGTTTACATGGCGCGCTCAAAAGCCTTTGTAAAAAACACCGAGCTTGAAGCGGTATTAACGTTTAAAGGAACTAAACCGGGTGAGTTTGTACGTCAAGTTAGCGCAGACCCTTACGCTATTACCGTACATATGCACCATTCACTTATTGAATTACCTGATGATAACTACACTCCCCGTCAGTTTAATCCGCAATCGGGATTTTGGAGCATTGAACATAAAGATTACGCTGCGCCTTTAGGCGAGTCGATGTTTGTCCGTTATATACCGCGTCACCGTTTAGCAAAAAAAGATCCGAGCTTGCCTATTAGCGAGCCAGTTGAACCTATTGTTTATTATTTAGATCCGGGTGTACCCGAGCCGGTTAAAAGCGCCTTACTTGAAGGCGGTAAGTGGTGGAACGATGCATTTAGCGCTGCAGGCTATAAAAATGCGTTTATTGTTAAAGTATTACCAACCAATGTTGACCCGATGGATATTCGTTATAATGTGATTCAGTGGGTGCACAGGGCAACACGTGGCTGGTCATACGGAAGCTCGGTTATTGATCCGCGTACCGGTGAAATATTAAAAGGCCATGTAACGCTGGGATCGCTTCGCGTTCGCCAAGATATTTTAATCGCAGAAGCACTTGCTGCTCCTTATCTTAAAGGTGATGAAGTGGCTAAAAACTTACACGCGATGGCGCTTGATCGCATTCGCCAGTTAAGTGCACACGAAATTGGCCATACATTGGGTATTGCCCATAACTTTGCCGCATCAGTTAACGATAGAGCGTCAGTAATGGATTATCCGCACCCATTATTGAGCTTTAATGAACAAGGTAGGCTTGATGTAACTCGTGGCTATGCAACCGGTATGGGCGTATGGGATACCCAAGTAATTAAATACGGTTATAGCGATTTTACTCATCAAGATGAAAGCGCAGAGCTGGCTGAAATTTTAAAAGAGAACAAAGCTAAAGGTTTAGCGTTTATTTCTGATTCTGATGCGCGTGCCAAAGGAGGCGCTCATCCAACGGCTCACTTATGGGATAACGGCGCTAATCCATCAGAAGAGCTTTTACGTGTACTTGACGTTCGTAAAAAGGCGCTCTCGCAGTTTGGTCTTAATAATATTAAGTCGGGTGTTGCGCTATCTCAATTAGAAGAAAAGCTTGTACCACTTTATTTATTTCATCGTTTTCAAGTTGAATCTGCGGTTAAGTTAATTGCCGGCGTACATTACGAATACGAAACCCGCGGTAATGAGCCTGCGCAAGGTGCAAAGGTTGTTGATAAGCAAGTACAACAAGCGGCTGTAAATGCCATTTTAGCCACGCTTACAGCCAGTAACTTAGTCATACCTGAATCGGTATTATCGTTGATTCCGCCAAAAGCATATGGTGAGTCTAAAACACGCGAAAGCATCGTTGGACGTACTGGGTTAACGCTCGATGCAATGGCTTTACCTGAGGTGGCAGTGCAGCATAGTTTATCGTTGTTGTTAAATCCGCAGCGTTTAAACCGTTTAGCGCAACAACAAGCGCGTAATAACCAGTTTTATAGTTTAGATGTGTTACTAAAGCAGTTATATAGCCATGTTTATAATGTGTCGGCGCCCGATACAATGAAAGGCAAAATAACTCAGCGTATTCAGTTTTTAACGGCAAAAACCTTTGCTGATTTAGTGGCAAATAATAATGTAAGTCCAGAGGTACAAGCGCAACTTCGTTATTACTTAGTCAAGTTAAGTGAAGACTTTAATCAAAACACGATGCTGAGTAATACAAGCACCGGCGAAAGCGCATTTAAACAATATTTAGCGATGCATGTTAAACACTTTTTAGCTAATGGAGAGTGGCCTAATAACTTTAAGGTTCTGCCAATCCCGCCAGGTTCTCCTATTTAATTTTTTAAGGGCAAAGGTTGACTCGCCTTAAGCCTTGAACGCTTGTATAAACAGCGCTTCGATAGTATCGAGCGCTGTTTTTTTCTTGCATAAAATTGGTTTTTTGTTAACCTAGCTGCCTTCCATTTTTTGTCTTTTTGAGGTGTTTATGGCGTTTTTATCTCGTGCGATTTTATCGCTGTCCATTGCACTTTCAAGTACAACTGCATTAGCACAAAAGCCCTGCGACGTAGAGCTCAGACATGGTCTAATTATTACCGATGACGTAATACGTATTGTAGATAAAGGCCAAACCCGAGTACAAATTAACAATAATAACCAGCTGTTTATTCGTGGATACTGGGTAGATTTAGGTGACGATGAAAGCAAAGTGCTCGAGCAGTTTAGCCAGGGCATTCGTCAAACAGTGCCTGAGCTTGTTAATTTAGCCACCGATGGTGTTAATTTAGGGCTGAGTGCGATTGAGCAGGTGGTTGAAGGCATGTCGGATAAAGAGCCTGAAGTGCTCAAAACCCAGCTGCAATACGTAGAGCGGGCGTTGATGGATAAGTTTAAACGTGGCGACGACTTTTTTTTTATAGCTCCGCAATCGCTTTCGCAAATAGATGATTTTTTTACAAAAGAAATAAGCCAAAAAATTCACTCGGCGGTTCATGGTTCATTAGGTGCTATTTTAGTGTCTTTAGGGGACGCGTTTAAATCCCGTGAAGGTAATATTGAAGACCGTATTAATGATATGGGTCAACGTATGGATATCATTACTAAAGAAATTGATAAGTCATTACAAAAAAAAGCAGACCAATTAGAACTTAAAGCGTCAGAATATTGCGAATACCTTAATACGTTAGATGTCACCGAATCTCGCTTACAAGCGATTGTACCGGGTATGGCAGACTTTGATTTAGTGCAGATTAAATCGTGAAAAAGTATTGAGTTTCATCTGACCCCGATAAAGTAGACATCAGTCGACTAGTTTAATGACTGACCGCTCTTATAGTTTTATCTCATCTTCGGTTAATAAACGGTATTCGCCTGGGGCTAAGTTTTCATCTAATGTAATCCCCGCAATTTGCTCACGGTGTAATTCAACTACTTTGTTATCCACGGCATAAAGCATACGCTTCACCTGATGGTACTTTCCTTCACTAATTGATAAACGCAAACCGTAATTAGCTAAACGTTCAGCAATGGCGGGGCGAGTCGTATCTTTTTCGTTATGTAGCATAACGCCTTCGCGTAATTGCGTTAGCGCTTCGTCGGTAATTGGCTCTTGGGTTTCAACTAGGTATGTTTTAAATTTATTACTGCGTGGTGAGGTAATTTTATGTGACCAGTCACCATCGTTAGTGATAATAACTAAGCCTGTTGTGTCTATATCTAACCGGCCAGCAACATGAAAGTCACTCATATTTGGCTCATCAAGTAGGTCAAACACAGTTTTGTGTAAGTCGTCGCTGTTTGCGCACACATAGCCAACAGGCTTATTTAGCATAAAGTAACGTTTACCTAAAAATACTAATGGCTCACCGTTATGTAATACTTCATCGTCTTTTGCTAGCTGAAAATTATGTGCTGTGATCGCCTCACCATTTACGCTTACTTCTTTACGCTTAATACTGGCGCGAGCTTGTGTGCGCGGTATTTCTGCTAAGTGGCTAATAAATTTATCTAAGCGGCAAGGGAATTTCATTTTTGTTCACATTTTTAGTCGGCTACAATGGGCGCGATTATAGCCGATAGTGAAATACCATGACAGTGCACAGCACACTAATTTTAAACCTATATAAGGCTAAAGTAGCCTCAGGTGAACTGACGTATGATGCGGCCCAGCAACGTGCGGTTATGGCATTAAGCACCTTAAGCCTACAACTTCAAACACCAGTAAAATGGTGGCAAAAAGCACCAAAAATAAACGGGGTTTATTTGTGTGGGCCAGTAGGGCGCGGTAAATCTATGTTAATGGATTTATTTTATAATAATGTGCCTATAGTACAAAAACAGCGCCTGCACTTTCATCACTTTATAGCACATGTTCATAGTCAATTAGCAGACTTACAAGGTCAGGCTAATCCTCTGACATTGATAGCTAAAAAATGGGCTAAAAACATTAAAGTATTATGCTTTGATGAATTTTTTGTCAGCGATATCGGCGATGCTATGATTATGGCAAGGTTGTTTAAGGCCTTGTTTGACCAAGGTGTTGTGCTGGTGGCAACCTCTAATGCAAAGCCAGAGCAGCTTTATAGCAACGGCCTGCAACGCGCAAGATTTTTACCTACAATCGATTTAATTAACGATCACTGCCACATAGTTAGTGTGGCCGGGCAGGAAGATCACCGCTTTAGATACGGTAAAAACAACTGCCATTACTTTATTAATTTACCCAATGATGAGTTTAATAAACTGTTTATTAAGCAGTACCCTCAAGCCAGTAAAAATAATAGCTTACAGGTGCACTCGCGCGCTTTGCCATATTTATTTAAAGCGAAGAATGCGCTGATGATTGATTTTATGGCGCTGTGCTCTGGCCCTAGAAGCGCTCACGATTACATGTTTTTAGCCAAACAGTTTGATGTTTTGTATATAGCAAACGTGCCTAAAATGGGGGTAGGGGCTACGGGTAAGGTAATAGTGCACGGGATTGAAGATAGCTACCAACGAGAAAAACAAACGCTTGATGAGCACTATTTAGATGACGAAGCACGGCGTTTTATTGCATTGGTTGATGAGTTTTACGATTGCCACAAGCTGTTAGTAATTAATGCACAGGCGCAGATTGAAACGCTTTATGAGGGTAAAAAATTAAGCTTTGAATATGCGCGAACACAGTCGCGCATAGTCGAAATGCAAAATTGGTAAAATAAACGCGCTTAACGGTTTATGGCTAAGCGCAAATTTAATTATTTTACTTGCTGTAGCCATTTGGATTGTTTGACTGCCAGCGCCATGTATCTTCCATCATGGCATCAATTCCACGTACCGCTTCCCAACCTAGCTCATTCAGGGCTTTTTCAGGTGCGGCGTAACAGGCAGCAATATCGCCCGGGCGACGAGGTGATACTTGATAAGGCACGGCTTGGTTGCTTGCTTTTATAAATGCATTAACCATTTGCAAAACAGAATAACCATTACCAGTGCCTAAGTTATAGATAAGTGCACCTTTATTTTTAGCAATTTTATCTAGCGCTTTTAAGTGGCCAATAGCTAAATCTACCACGTGAATGTAGTCGCGCACACCAGTGCCATCAACTGTGTCGTAGTCATCACCAAATACAGCGAGTTGCTTTAATTTACCTACGGCAACTTGGGCAATAAATGGTAGTAAGTTATTAGGGATACCGTTAGGGTCTTCGCCAATCAAGCCTGATTCATGTGCGCCAACAGGATTAAAGTAACGCAAAATAGCAAACGCAAATCGCTCGTCAGATTTAGCGATATCTTGCAGCATCATTTCAACCATTAACTTTGACGTACCGTATGGGTTAGTTGTGCCCCCTACTGGGAAGTCTTCTTTAATAGGTAAACTGGCAGGATCGCCATAAACGGTGGCCGATGAGCTAAACACTAAATTAAACACGCCAGCATCACGCATTGCATCTACAAGCGTTAGCGTACCTTGTACGTTGTTTTGATAGTACTCAACAGGTTTAGCAACAGACTCGCCAACCGACTTTAAACCAGCAAAGTGAATAACGCTATCTATGGTGTGTTTAGCAAATATTGAGTCTAAAAACGCTTTATCGAGTATATCACCTTGGTAAAAAGTCACCTCTTTACCTGTAATTGTTTTAACGCGAGCCAGAGACTCTTGCGATGAGTTTGCTAAATTATCTATAACAACAACATCACTTCCTTGTTGCAAAAGTTCTAAAACGGTATGCGAGCCAATATAGCCTGCGCCACCGGTAACTAAAATAGTCATGAAAGCTCCGTAGGGTTCTTTATTCAATTGTTTTAATTTCAACACAAAATAACATGTTTTACATGCTTTATATTTAATTTTTAGTTTGCACAGAGAATGTTTTAACGTAGTTTTAGAAGGTACATTCGATTACATTTTGTTCGTTTATATTTACATTTAACATCTATAATTAAGTTATAGTTAATATATACCTGTTAAAATTATTTAATTAAAGTGAGCAATAGAGTGACGCCATATACATTGTGTTATGGATTACTTTTATGGAGATAGTGATGAACTCAGTAACAAAAATTTCGATGGCACTGTGTGTTGCATTGCCACTGTTTGCACATGCTGGTGAGTCTGCAGTTAAGTGGCATGATTTTAAAGACTATCGCGATGTGCGTGCATCAAACCAAGCTAAAGCGTCATACCATAAGCAAATTGCTAAGCAGTTTGAAAAGCACTTTGAAAAGCTTGCTGAACAATTGCCAAAAGATTATAAGCTGAATGTTGAAATTACAGATGTTGATTTAGCTGGCGATGTGCGTTTTAGTGGCACAAGTGAAATTCGTGTGGTTGAGCCTATTTTTTTCCCACGTATCAATCTGAATTATTCGTTAGTTGATAAAGAAGGAATTGTAATAAGTGAAGCAAATGATGTTGAACTTAAAGACATGGGATTTATGGATAGGATCAGAAGAGGAAGAGATGAGTCTTTCGATCATGAAAAACGCTTAATTACCCAGTGGTTTGGCGAGCAAATTTTAACAAGTATTGATTAAGTTATCTTGCCGCTTAATCGCGGCAAGTAATTAACTCTGATTACTTAAACGTGGCAAGTAAAGTAAGTAACTGTTGTAATTTAATGACGGTAGTTTTTAACTTTTCTTCGTTAAAGCCATCGTTTGATAAACTTTCTACATCGGCTGCAACGTCTAGTACATAGGGTTTGAAACGCTTTGCTTCAAAGTCGAACCCAGCGTCTTTTCCAAATAAGGCTTTAAATTTACCATGGCCTTGTTGTTGTAGTTCATCTAATTTTTTGTCGGCATCAAGTGCCTGACGATAAACAATTTTTAAGTTAGCGTTGAGTTGTTCAATTATAGAATCCATGGTTTTCCTAAAGCTTTGTACTGCATGGCCGATATAATACGTGGATTACATTTAAAAGTCAGGTTAGTAATATGAATATATCAGGTTCAAGTTTACCCGTTATGTCAGGGGCTAGCGAAAGTGGTGAAGTTTACAGCGCTTCTTTAGCTAAAAAACAGCAACAGGCAGACGGTGCAGCGGCACTTGCACTAATTGAAGGTGCTGCGCAATCATCAAGTGCGCAAACACCGACTAAATCGGTGACTGCAACACTTGGTAATAACATAAGCGTATACGTTTAAATGTTGCTCTAAACGAGTTTGAGGTCGATAGGGGTTTTACTTTTTTGACCGCCTATTTCTCTTACTAGTTTAGGGACTAAAAATCCGGGCAGGGCTTTTAATAGCTCTGCCATTATTTTTATTGCTTGCTCTTCGTTAATATCAAAGTGGCTTGCGCCTTCAACCTTATCTAGCAAATACAAATAATAGGGTAGTACGTCGGCATCAAATAACGCCTCGCTTAAATTTATTTGAGCATCAACGGTATCGTTCACATCTTTTAAAATAACCGCTTGGTTTAATAGCATAACGCCTGCATGTTTAAGCATTTGCATGGCAGCTTTAAACTCGTCATCTATTTCGTTGGCGTGATTTATATGGTTAATAAATATAATTTTTAGCGGTGATTGCTTTAGCCTCGCGCATAGCTCACCGGTAATACGCGCAGGTATTACGACAGGTAAACGGCTATGTATTCGCATACGTTTTATTTGTGGTAACTGTTCAAGCTCATCTAAAAACCAGCTAATGGCATCGTCTTTGGCCATAAGCGGGTCGCCACCACTTAAAATCACTTCGTTTATGTTGGTATCTGATTTTATATAACTCAGTGCATCAAGCAGGCTTTTTTTATTGAGTTGGTTTTCTTGATACGGAAAGTGACGTCTAAAACAATAACGACAATTTACCGCGCAACCGGTTTTAAACATAATTAAAACACGTGATTTATACTTATGTAAAAGCCCTGGATGGGAGTTGTCTTGCTCAAGCAAAGGATCTTTATTAAAACCCGATTTAGTTAAAAACTCTTGGTGGCGCGGCATAACTTGTAGCAATAAAGGGTCGTTTGCATCACCTTTGCGCATTTTTTTTATAAAAGGCACTGGCACCCGTACAGGAAACAAACTGCGAGCTTTTAGGTCGTTTTCATGGGCTTGGCTCGATAAACCAACCATTTCAAGCAAGGTTTTTGGACAGGTAACTACATTTGCTAATTCTTTTTGCCAGTTTTTATGCAAATTTGCTTCATTTCTTTGTATCATTGGCACGTAGATTACTCGAAAAAATTAAAATAGAGGAAACGATGGCGAATTATAGCACCAACGAGTTCAAGGGCGGCCTAAAAATTATGATGGACGGCGAGCCTTGCAGTATCTTAGAAAATGAAATGGTAAAACCAGGTAAAGGCCAAGCGTTTAACCGTGTTCGTATCCGTAAGCTTATTTCTGGCAAGGTACTTGAAAAAACCTTTAAATCAGGTGAATCGGTTGAAGGTGCTGATGTAATGGATACGGACCTAGCGTACCTATACACAGACGGTGAGTTTTGGCATTTCATGAACAACGAAACATTTGAGCAAATTGCCGCTGACGAAAAGGCATTAGGCGATGCAGGCAAATGGTTAGTTGAAAACGATGTGTGTACTATCACACTATGGAACGGCAACCCAATTGCAGTTACTCCACCAAACTTTGTAGAGCTTGAGATTACTGAAACAGATCCTGGCTTAAAAGGTGATACTGCGGGGACTGGTGGTAAACCAGCAACGCTTAGTACGGGTGCAGTAGTACGCGTTCCATTATTCGTACAAATTGGCGAAGTAATTAAAGTAGACACCCGCAGCGGTGAATACGTAGGCCGTGTTAAGTAATATTTAATGCAGCTTAATAATACCAACCCACTTAATTAAGGGGAGGTATAAATCCCAGCCCAAGCTGGGATTTTTTTTGGAGAAAATATGTCAGTAACATCTTGGGCGCCCAGCGCAGATATAAAAACATTAAAGCAACGCGCAAATATTTTACGCACTATTCGTGAGTTTTTTCACGTGCGAAATGTAATGGAAGTAGAAACACCAAGCTTAAGTGCAGCCAGTGTCACTGACGTTCACTTAGCAAGCTTTAGTACTTCATTTGTAGGCCCAGGGCACGCTGGTGGTTTGCCGCTTTATTTACAAACATCACCCGAGTTTGCAATGAAACGCTTGTTAGCGGCCGGTTCAGGCGCTATTTTTCAGCTTTGTAAAGCCTTTAGAAATGAAGAAGCCGGTAGCCATCATAATCCTGAGTTCACAATGCTTGAGTGGTATCGCCCGGGTTTTGACGAATTTGCATTGATGAATGAAATGGATGAGCTAATTCAATGCATTCTTGATGTTGAATCAGCAACGCGTATAACTTATCAAGATGTGTTTACACAAGTATTAGGCTTAGATCCATTAACAGCATCTTTAGAGCAACTAAAAGCACTTGCCTGCGAACATGGATTTGCTGATATAGCCAAAAACGAAACAAAAAAAGATACCTTATTGCAGCTGTTATTTTGTATGAAAGTAGAGCCAACTATTGGGCAAACTAAGCCGTGTTTTGTGTATCACTTTCCGGCATCGCAAGCGGCACTGGCACAGATTTGTGAGCACGATAATCGGGTAGCAGGGCGCTTTGAGCTTTATTATAAAAATATGGAGCTAGCGAATGGTTTTAACGAGCTAACTAATGCTAAAGAGCAAGCAAAACGCTTTGATGAAGATAACGCTTATCGCGCAGAGAATGGCTTAAACCACGTACTTATGGATACCCGTTTAATAGGCGCACTTGAGCACGGACTGCCAAAGTGTGCAGGCGTTGCAATGGGAATAGACAGGCTAGTAATGCTCGCAACAAACAAAGACAAAATTAAAGACGTAATAGCATTTGATGTAGATAGGGCTTAGAAAAGTTATTAGTTTTCAGATAAAAAAACACCGCGCTTTAATTAAACGCGGTGTTTTCTAATCTTTAACTGACAACTGACAACTGACAACTGACAACTTTATTTTACAGCTCTAGCGTAAACGTTACGCCCGCTACACGTGGCTCACCTAATTGTGTGTAGGTATGCGTTTCGTAGCCATCGAGTGGGTCGTTACCAAACTCAAAGCCACGCGTCGGCACAGCTTCATCAAACACGTTACGTGCCCATGCGCGTACTGACCACATATCAGCTTCGTAGCCAAAGCTTAAATTAACTAAGTTGCTGTTAGGCGCTTTTGAGTTATGGCTATCTGAGAAGTAGTAATCGTCTTTCCCCTCAATACCCACCATGGCATAAAAAGCGTTGGTAAAGTTATAGCGTGCAGTGAATGCGTATTGGTATTTAGGCGATTGCGCTTGCTCACGTCCATCTTGGTTTAAACCAGATTGCGTTACAAAGTCATCTATTTCTGTGTCTAAATAACCAGCGCTACCAGTTAACAATAAGTTATCGGTAAGTCGGTAATTACCTTCAATTTCGAGGCCGTAGTTACTACCAGAGCTTGCGTTATCAACGTAGCCTGTAAACTGCTGGCCTTCAACTTGCCATGCTTTTAATTGAATGTCGTCGCGGTGCATATAAAATGCCGCTAAGCGAAGCGTTAAAGCGTCATCAAGTGATGATCCTTTAACACCAAATTCACCGCTCCATAAATATTCAGGATCGAAGCTAGTGTGCTGTTGAAAAAATGCAGCGTCTAGGTTTAAGCCTTCATCTTTTGCTTTTGCAAGTGCCTCTGAGTTAATCCCACCGGCTTTGTAACCGCGGGTAATACTTGCGTAGATCATGGTGCGATCTATCACTTGATACTCAAGCGCGACTTTACCACCGAGCATAACATCGTCGGTTTCTTGTATAAACCCGTTACTGTCGGTGTAATCGCCTTGGTATTGCTCAACACGCAGGCCTGTTATTAAAGTGGTTTTTGGTCCAATAGGGGTGGCTACTTGACCATACATAGCAATATTACTGGTTTCATAAGTAGAGGCGAATGGGTTTGCAAGCCATGTGTATTGGCGCTCTAAATCAACATCGCGGTTTTGATAGTAAAGACCCGCAACCCAGTTACCGGCTTTATCATTAAACTGTAAGTTAGCTGATTGATCATCGCGATCGCGATTATAAATATCAGTAGAGCTGTAACCCCAAGGGTGTAAGCCTGCAGCACATAGTTGCGGCTCGTTTACATCATTACATACCCAATCTTCATCGTAGCTATAAAGTAATTCGCTATCGATGGCTGATAGGTTTAAGCTAATATCAAATGCATCAAACCCTGTGTAAGTATTAGCAATACCTAGCGCGTAACTTTTTTGATTATCTTGGCCTGGTTCATCAGCAACACTGTTGCGGCTGTTATCGAGCGTAAAGGCATCGTAACCATTATTTATATCAATATAATGAAAATTTAACTCAGTGCTTAGGTTTTTAGTAAGCTGAGAGTTTAATTTAAAGCGTGCAACTTGCTCGTCTTGATTTTGTGTTGATTCGTTCAGGTATAAGTTGTCTACGTAGCCGTCAGATTTTCTGCCAAAGTAGCTAACTCGAGCTGTTGTATCGTCGGTTAACCCAGTGCTTACTGCAAGGCCAGCTTCATGGCTGTTGTATGTGCCAGCACCTAAATGGAGTTTTAAACTCGGATCGCTAGTTGCTTTAGCCGATTGCATTTGAATCATACCGGCCATGCCGTCTGCACCAAAACGTGTCCCTTGTGGTCCACGGTAAATTTCTACTTGGTCAATATCAAATAGTAACGAGCTGCCACCAAGGCCAGAGTAGTTTATGCCGTCAATAACTAAACCAACCGAAGGATTAATTGGATCAACAAATTGAGAACGTAAACCCACGCCACGAATTTGTATAAAACGTCCACGCGACGCCCCTGCAGTAAAGTTTACGTTAGCGGCACTACCTAATATTTCGTCTAAGTAACTTGCACCACGTAGGCTTATTTCTTCTTCGCTGAGTAGGCTTGCACTGGCGCTCAAAGTTTGAATGGTTTCGCGTTGAAAGTCACCGGTAACTACAATTTTTTCTATGTCGCTATCATCAGCATTTGCTGAAAAAGAGGCGCTTAATAGCGGCAAAATTGCAGCGGTGATTAAAGACAAACGTAAGTTCATTTTGTTACTTAACTCCATTTTAGGGGCTTATGCTGGGGCCTGTTGACCTTTGTAATATTCTTCTTAAAAGACAAGCTGACCCTAGTAATTATTTTTATACCTGTGTTATAACGCAGCGATTATACGTAAAAAAACTAGGATTACTAATATGACTTTTAAAGTTGATTTTAAAGTACGTCATTACGAATGCGATTTACAAGGGATCGTTAATAACAGTGTTTATTTTAATTATTTAGAGCATGCTCGCCATGAATTCCTATTTGCAAACGGGGTTGACTTTGCATTATTGGCTAAGCAAAAAGTTAATTTAGTTGTGATTCGTAGTGAAGTTGACTACAAGTATTCATTGGTGCCTGAGGATGAGTTTTATGTGTCTGTGGAGCCTGTTCGTATAAGTCGTTTAAAGTTTGCGTTTGAGCAAACCATTGTTCGTAAACACGATCAGCAAGTAATGCTCAAAGCAAAAGTAATAGGTACTGCCGTTAACGAAAAAGGGCGTCCTTTTCTCCCCCCCGAAATGCAAACACTATTCATAAACTCTGATTTAGACTAATTCATATTCCATATATAACATTTTATGAACAAAAAAATACATTTAAAACATGCAAATTTAACGGATAAATCGCATAAATATTGTTATTATGACATTAATTAGACAATGAGTTAGTAGCAGTATGAAATTAGCAGCAATACCGATGCTTGTAATCGGTTTATGTGTTGGTTGCGCATCAACAGGGACCGTTACCAGTGAGCAGCTAAAGTACACACAATGGCAATTATCAACAATTGATGATGTAGCCTTAGAGGAACAATACACGGCTTCCGTTGGTTTTATTGAAGCACTTCAAGTAAATGGATTTGCTGGATGTAACCGATTTTTTGGCGAGGGTGAACTTAAAGAAAGTCGCCTGAGTGTGCAAAAAGTTGGAATGACCCGAAAATCTTGCGGCGAAAAAACAGATAAGTTTGAACAGCAGTTTTTAAAAACGTTAAAGCAAGGTGCCACGCTTAGCATGCAAGGTCAAAAATTAGTTATGCAAGGCGAGCAAAAGTTTGTATTTGTTGCTAAATAAATTTTAGCGTTTTAAAAATGACCCCTTGCGGGTCTTTTTTAACTGGCGTACACTCAACGCAGATTTAATAAGATTGTTTATTAAATCAACGAACAATTTATACACTTGTCGGAGTGCCTAAGTATGTTGCTTAGGCTGAGATCGCGAAAGCGGGATCCGTGAACCTGATCAGGTTAATACCTGCGTAGGGAACAAGCTGCCTTAAACGGGACGCTTGTGCGTCTTTTTTTATGCGTGCAATAAAGCGATACCCATTTTTATAGGCTGCAAAGTGGCACGAAGCCACTTTACGATCTTTCTCTATTCCTTTGGAATATCTGGCAAGACAACCCTTTAGTTATGAGGTAAGTCATGTCAAACACCACAAATAAATCATCGCGCCGTGAAACGCGCGCAGCTGCATCTGAATACATTTATAATTTAACAGGGCAGCCATTTCCAAATTCTCAAAAAGTCTATGTTGAAGGCAGCCAATCAGGCGTGCGTGTGGGTATGCGCGAAATTACACTTAGTGATACGTTTATTGGTGGCACCGACGAAAATCCGGTGTATGAACCTAATGAGCCGCTTCGTGTTTACGATACATCGGGTCCTTACACCGATCCAAATTTTGAATTAGATGTACGTAAAGGATTACCAAAATTTCGTGAGCAATGGATTGAAGGGCGCAACGATACAGAAGTACTCGACTCAGTCACCTCACAGTTTGCCCAGCAGCGCATGGCTGATGACGGATTGGATCATATTCGTTTTGATCACTTACCAAAAATTCGCCGTGGTAAAGCGGGCAAAAACGTAACCCAAATGCATTACGCTCGCCAGGGGATTGTAACACCAGAAATGGAGTACGTAGCTGTACGCGAAAATATGGGCCGGGCAAAAATTCGTGAAGAATTATTAGCTGCGCAGCACAAAGGAGAATCGTTTGGTGCGAGCATTCCCGACTTTATAACCCCTGAATTTGTACGTGATGAAATAGCACGTGGTCGCGCAATTTTACCTAACAACATCAACCACCCAGAAACAGAGCCGATGATCGTTGGCCGTAACTTTTTAGTTAAAGTTAATGCCAATATTGGTAACTCATCGGTCACCTCATCTATTGAAGAAGAAGTGGAAAAAATGGTGTGGTCAACTCGTTGGGGCGCCGATACCGTAATGGATTTATCAACTGGGCGTTATATTCATGAAACGCGTGAGTGGGTAGTGCGCAACTCGCCTGTACCCATTGGCACAGTGCCCATTTATCAGGCCCTTGAAAAAGTAAACGGTGTTGCTGAAGACTTAACGTGGGAGATATTTCGCGATACGTTAATTGAACAAGCAGAGCAGGGGGTCGACTACTTTACTATTCATGCCGGTGTGCTTTTACGTTACGTCCCTATGACGGCAAAACGTGTTACAGGTATTGTATCGCGCGGTGGTTCTATTATGGCCAAGTGGTGTTTAGCGCACCATAAAGAAAACTTTTTATACACCCACTTTGAAGATATTTGTGAAATTTTAAAACAATACGATGTGTGTTTTTCATTAGGCGATGGCCTTCGCCCTGGTTCTATTGCTGATGCCAACGATGAAGCGCAATTTAGTGAATTACGCACCTTAGGTGAGCTGACTAAAATTGCATGGAAGCACGACGTACAAGTATTTATTGAAGGTCCAGGACATGTGCCTATGCATATGATCAAAGCTAATATGGATGAGCAATTAAAACACTGCGACGAAGCGCCTTTTTATACTCTTGGTCCACTAACAACCGATATTGCACCAGGGTACGATCACATAACATCGGGTATAGGTGCTGCACAAATAGCGTGGTACGGCTGTGCCATGTTGTGTTACGTAACCCCTAAAGAGCATTTAGGCTTGCCTAATAAAGAAGACGTTAAAGAAGGTTTAATTACTTACAAAATTGCAGCGCATGCCGCCGATTTAGCTAAAGGCCACCCAGGCGCGCAAGAGCGCGATAATGCCTTATCAAAAGCGCGTTTTGAGTTTAGGTGGCACGACCAATTTAATATTGGCTTAGACCCTGAGCGTGCCCGTGAATACCACGACGAAACACTGCCACAAGAGTCGGGCAAAGTCGCTCACTTTTGTTCTATGTGTGGCCCAAAATTTTGTTCGATGAAAATTAGCCAAGAAGTGCGTGATTACGCTAACGATCTAGAAGAGCGCGGTATTGATCCTAATAACGCGGGTGAGGCTATTGAAATTAAAATGATTGATGTAGAAGCGCAAATGAAAGCTAAATCAGAGGAATTTAAACAAACAGGCTCTGAAATTTACCACAAAGCAATATAAATCGGCTTTAGGCTGCGGATATCGAATTGCATGCAATGTAATGGCTACCAAAGTACACCATTACATATGGTTTGTGACTCGCAGCCAACGAATAGAGGAGCTGTTATGCAGTACAATATTGCGGTCGTTGGATTTGGCTTGGCGGGAAGGCTTGCTGCACTTGAGCTGAGCAAGCTGCACCATGTTAGCGTGTTTGAGGCCGATGATGAACATGCACTCAATAGCGCAGGTAAAGTCGCAGCGGCCATGCTCGCGCCATTGGCTGAGTCGGTATTATGTGAAGCCGATTTAGCACAAATGGGGTTGGATTCGATTAATCGCTGGCCTCAAATTATTGAAGAGCTTGATCACGATGTGTTTTTTCAGCAGCAAGGCACATTAGTGGTTGCGCATCAGCAAGATAAAGGCGACCTACAAAGCTTTACCCAGCGTATAAAACCTTTAGCTGGGCACAGCGCTCAGGCATTAAATGCTCAGCAAATAGCACAGTTAGAGCCCGAGCTTGCAAATCGCTTTAGCCAAGGTGTGTTTTTGCCATGTGAAGGGCAAATAGATAACCAGGCGTTTTATAAAGCAAGCTTTACCCTGCTTAACAAACGAAAAGTGAAGTTTGTGTTTAATCAGCGGGTAACCATTAAAAATGGTGAAATTAATAATCGCCCGTTTGATTTTATTATTGATTGCAGGGGGCTTGGCGCAAAAGCAGGGCAACTGCTTCGCGGTGTAAGAGGTGAGGTTGCACGACTTTATGCGCCAGAAGTTAAGTTAACGCGCCCAGTTCGCTTAATGCATCCGCGTTATCCTATTTATATTGCACCAAAACCTAATAATGAATATGTCATTGGCGCTACCGAAATTGAATCACAAGACAGCGGCCCTGCCACGGTACGCTCAACACTTGAGTTATTGTCGGCAGCTTACACGGTGCATAGCGGATTTGCAGAAGGGCGCTTATTAGGTATTCAAACAGGGCTTCGCCCTGCGTTTAGTGACAACAGACCACAAGTAAAAAAATCCGAAAATGTAATCAGTATTAATGGCTTATATCGTCATGGCTATATGTTGGCTCCTGTTCTTGTTGCGCAAGCACTATCGTACATAGGTGAGTATTAGATGAACATTACATTAAATGGCGAGCTTTTAGATATAACCTCTCATGCATTACTTGAAATATTAAAAGAGTATGGAGCAGTTGCCCCTTATGCGGTGGCTGTTAACGGCATATTTATACCAAAAAGCCAGCATAACGGGTTTGTTATAAATGAAGGGGATAGCATCGAGTTGTTATCGCCTATTCAAGGTGGGTAGGCGCATGCATGTAAAAGACACTTTAAAAATTTATGGTGAAGCAATTGATAGCCGATTACTAATTGGCACCGCTTTGTATCCATCGCCAGATATTATGACCCAATCAATAGAGGCGTCTGGTGCGGGGATTGTAACGGTATCACTTAGGCGACAGCAAAGCGTGGCGGCGGGAGATGACTTTTGGCAATTAATAAAAAATACGGGTTTAAAAATACTGCCCAATACGGCCGGATGTCACAGTGTAAAAGAAGCTATTACGCTTGCTCAAATGTGCCGCGAAGTATTTGCTACTGACTGGATTAAACTTGAGCTTATAGGTGACGACTATAACTTACAACCCGATCCGTTTGCTTTGCTTGAAGCCACAGAAATATTAATTAACGACGGGTTTAAAGTCCTGCCTTATTGCACCGATGATTTAGTGCTTTGCCAGCGTTTAAATGAGCTAGGGTGTGAAGTGCTTATGCCTTGGGGGGCGCCTATTGGCACCGGTAAAGGGCTTTTAAATAGTTATAATTTAAAAACAATTCGTGAACGCTTACCAAATACAACACTTATTGTGGATGCAGGGTTAGGTTTACCGTCGCATGCCTGCCAAGCGCTTGAATTAGGGTATGATGCGGTATTATTAAATTCAGCGATTGCTGGGGCGGGTTGCCCCATTACCATGAGCCGTGCATTTAAGGCGGCGGTGGAAGCGGGACGTTTTGCTTATAACGCAAAAGCAATGCCTGAAAAAGATTTAGCAGCCCCATCAACTCCCACAATGGGCATGCCATTTTGGCATCAGCAGTAGGAAATAAATAGTATGAACAATTTAGTGTGGACAATTGCCGGATCAGACTCAGGTGGTGGCGCAGGTATTCAAGCCGATATAAAGGCGATGCAAAGTTTTGGTGTGCATGGTTGCACCGCAATTACCGCTCTCACAGCGCAAAATAGTTTAGGTGTAGAAGCTATTAATGCGGTGTCTACTGACGTGATTGAATCACAGCTTTTGGCACTTGAAAAAGATATGAAAGCCAAAGTTATTAAAATTGGCATGTTAGCAAATGTTCAGCAAATTCAATTAATAAGTGAGCATGTAGCACATTACAAAGCTAAATGGCCCGTACCACCTGTCATTGTTTACGACCCGGTTGCCATTGCATCAAGTGGTGATGTATTAACTGAAGAAGACACCGTAAGTGCCATTAAAGAATGCTTAATGCCGCTGGTGGACGTAATAACGCCTAACACGCACGAAACTCAATTATTAACCGGCGTATATTTAATTGGCCCAAGCGCTGTCAAAGACGCCGCAAATAAACTGCTAAGTTGGGGCGCAAAAGCGGTTGTTATTAAAGGTGGGCATTGGGATTACCCAAGCGGCTATTGTATTGATTATTGTGTGAATAATTTGACGCAAAATGGTGAAGAGTATTGGCTTGGTAATAAAAAAATTCAAAGCCCACACAACCATGGTACGGGGTGCAGCATGGCGTCGGTTATTGCCGCGTGTTTAGCAAAAGGCTACCCACTAAAAGATGCCTTTATTTTAGCAAAAGCTTATATAAACCAGGGCTTAAAGCAGTCGGTGAGATACGGTGAAGGAATAGGACCTGTTGCGCATACTCGCTTTCCTACAAACTTAGATGACTTTCCACAAGTCATTGAGCCAGGTAGCTGGCTGGGTGATGAGCTTGATTTTGATGTGCCGCTTGAATTTAATATGGCCGCTGATTTCGCACCTTGTGAAAGCAAGCAATTAGGTTTGTATGCGGTTGTAGACAGTAATGAATGGTTAGAGAAGTGTTTACAACAAGACATTAAAACAGTTCAGCTACGTGTAAAAAATAAAACTGACGCTGAGCTTGATGAGCTCATAAAACAGGCAGTTGAAATGGGTGAAAAGTACCGCGCTCACGTATTTATTAATGATTACTGGCAGTTAGCAATAAAGCACGGCGCTTACGGTGTGCATTTAGGGCAAGAAGATTTAAATATTGCTAATTTAGCCGCTATTAAAGACGCAGGTTTAAGACTAGGGCTTTCTACCCATGGCTTTTACGAAATGCTGCGTGCGCATAACTACCGACCAAGTTACATGGCATTTGGTGCAATTTACCCTACCACGACCAAAGATATGACAGGGCAAATACAAGGGCTCGATAAACTTAAAAAGTGTGTGCCTTTAATGCAAAGCTACCCAACAGTTGCCATTGGTGGAATAAATTTAGCCCGCGCAAATGAAGTTGCGAATACAGGCGTAGGCAGTGTAGCGGTGGTAAGAGCTATTAGCGAAGCGGATGATTATATTGCAGCTATTAGCTCGCTACAAAGCGCTATAAATCAGCCTAATGGATAAGCTCAGCGATAAAGAAGCCCTGCGTTATAGCCGCCACTTATTATTAAAAGAAGTTGGGCTAGAAGGGCAGTTAGCGCTAAAAGCTGCAACGGTAGCTGTTGTAGGTGCAGGCGGCTTAGGCAGTCCTGTACTTTTATATTTAGCGGCGGCAGGTATTGGTACGCTTATATTAATAGATGATGATGCCGTTGAGCTTTCAAACTTGCAGCGCCAAGTGCTTTATAAATTAAATCACTTAGGGCAAAGTAAGGTGGCGGCCGCTGGCAAAGTATTAACAAGCCTTAATAATCAAATACACATAGTGACGCACAGTAAAAAGCTCGATGATAACAATGCCGCTAAGCTTTTAAATAATGCCGATGTAGTACTTGATTGCTCAGATAATTTTACCACGCGCTATAGTGTTAACCGCTATTGCCTAGTGAATAAAACGCGTTTAATAGCTGGTGCTGCTATTGCAACAAGTGGGCAGTTAATGGGGTTTGATTTTACACAAACTCAAAGTCCTTGCTACGGCTGTATTTTTCCAAAAACGAATAAGGCGCCAGTCATTAATTGCAGTAATGCAGGAGTAATAAGCCCGTTATTGGGTGTCATTGGTTCTATGCAGGCTCAACTTACGCTTAATATGCTGCTAGGGCATGTTGAGGGTAGTGTGTTTATTACTTTTGATGCGCTGAGTTTAAAGCAGCAACATTTTAAAGTAGTTAAAGATTTAAACTGTAAAGAGTGCGGTGGATAAAGTAAGAGGTAATTCGCGGGGGAAGCTATGAGAAGCTGCGCTTCTCACGTGAGCAAGCTCTGCGTCTTGCTTGCGCATTTGAAATTTATGCTGTGTATATTTATTAATGCAAAATATCCGACGCGAGGTGAACTCGCTGCGCTTTAGAGGAAAAGATAAGCTTAAGATAAGTATTTGTTTTATCTTTTCTCATTTATTCCTCTTTCACTTCTCTTTGTACAAAATATTAAGTTATTTATTAACTGAAAGGTTAAGAAGTGGGTCGTTTTAGAGGTGGAGCATTATGTCTATATTTTGTGTGAGCAAGCTCTATTCCTACCAATAAAAAAACACCGCGTTTATCATAAACGCGGTGTTTTCTAATCTTTAACTAAAAACTTACAGCTCTTCATTTTCTTTAATTTTTGCAAACGCAGTACCTAATCGAGTTACAACTTCAGGAAGTTGATCGTCAAGTATGTCTGCTTTATTAGCGCCCCATGCAAGTACTACCGTTGAGCCTAACTTAAAGCGACCCATTTCATCACCTTTTTTAAGGGTAATCGCGTTTTCGCCTTTAGTAGGGTAGTTCCAGCTAAATACATCACTGCCAGCTGGTGGAGTAACGGTGCCAGCCCAAATAGTCTCAATGCTAGCAACAATTGTTGCGCCAACAAGTACCATGGCGAGTGGACCAATTTCAGTCTCAAAAATAGCGACTACACGCTCGTTACGCGCAAATAAGTTGGGAACATTCTGCGCTGTAAGCGGGTTTACTGAAAATAAATCGCCCGGTACGTAAATCATTTTGCTCAATGTGCCATCAATAGGCATATGAATACGGTGGTAGTCTTTAGGTGCTAAATAAATAGTTGCAAATTTACCGCCTAAAAATGGCGTGGTGTCGTCCTCAGAGCCGCCTAATAGCGCTTGTAAGCTGTAGTCGTGGCCCTTAGCTTGAATTAGCTGTCCGTCAACTATGTCGCCTAACTGGCTTATTGCGCCGTCTACAGGATGAATAATCGTATCTGAATCTTCAACCATAGGGCGAACGCCGTCTTTAAGCGGACGAGTAAAAAACTCATTAAAGGTTTTGTAATGAGCAGGATCAGAATATTTAGCTTCGCTCATGTCTATTTTATATTGTTTAATAAACAGCTTGATAAGCGTGGTTGTTAATGCTCCGGCTTTAGCGGCTGCTAATTTACCCACAACGCGCGAAATAAAATGTTTTGGCATTGCGTATTGCATTGCTATTTTAAATTTATCTAAACTCACAGTATTTTTCCTAAATTATACGCGAGGCGCGCGAGCGCCGGCACGGCCATCGGCCATTGATTCTAAAATTCGGTGGTAACTATCAAAGCGAAGCTGAGATATTTCGCCATTAGCTACGGCTTCTTTTATTATACAGCCCGGATCGTTTAAGTGTTTGCAGTCTCTAAAACGGCATCCGCCTATAAATTCTCTAAATTCTTTAAAGCACCAAGTCACACGTTCAACGTCTAAATGCCACAATCCAAATTCACGTATACCCGGCGAGTCAATTAAGTTACCGCCACTGGGTAAGTGATGAAGGCGTGATACTGTTGTGGTGTGTTGGCCCAAGCCACTGTTCTCAGATACTTCTTTAGTTAATATTTCTGCATCTGGCAGAACAGTGTTTACCAGGGTTGATTTGCCTACGCCACTTTGGCCTACAAAAATATTATTTTTGCCAACAAGCATGTCTTTGAGCTCATCAATTCCTTCGCCTGTTATATTACTAACAAGTAGTACGCGATAATTTAATTTGCGATAAATATCGAGCACTTTTTGGATGTCATTAAGGCCAGCTTCGTCAATTAAGTCGATTTTGTTAAGGACTAAAATAGGCTCAATACCCATGTCTTCACACGCAATCAAATAACGGTCAATTATGCTGGGTGTAAACTCAGGTAATACAGCAGAAACCATCAGTATTTGGTCAATATTTGCAGCAATGACTTTTACACCATCGTAAAAGTCAGGGCGTGTTAGTTGTGAGCGACGCTCTTGTGTTGCTTCAATAACTCCCGCTAAATCGCCTTCACTGACTTTAGCACGACGAAATAACACTTCGTCACCACACACTAAATTAGATACTGTACGACGAATATTACAGCGAAGCACGTCGCCACTTTGCGTTTCAACATCAGCGTGCTGACCAAAGCGACTGATCACAATAGCGCTTTCAACCTGACCTAAATTATCGGCCTGCCATTCTTGAGCACCTTTTTTAGCTGGTTTTGAACCTGCGCTATTAATGCGCTTTTGATGATTGGCCTTAATCTGACGTGATTGGCCTTTACTTAATTTTTTCTGTTTTGCCACTTTTGGCCTATAACCTCGTTTAAATGTCGACTTTGAGCATAATACCAATTTGCAATAATACTTAACCGAGTTGGTATAAAAAAAGCTTTAGCTCGACGGTTGATGCTAATATGATATATCGAAATGCGTTGGATCTAAAGAAAAGCACCGTTTAAGGTAATTATGACTATTAATAAATCAAACTTAATTTGGCTCGATCTGGAAATGACCGGACTTGAACCTGCGACTGACAAAATACTCGAAATTGCAACTGTTGTCACGGATGCAGACCTTAATATATTGGCTGAAGGGCCAACTATAGCCATTCACCAAAGTGATGAGCTACTTAATGGTATGGATGAGTGGTGCACGACTCAGCATGGTAAATCAGGCTTAACTGCGCGCTGTAAAGCAAGTGCGTTTGATGAAGAGTATGCGGTAGCGCAAACATTAGACTTTTTAAAGCAATGGGTGCCTGCGGGGGCATCCCCAATGTGTGGAAACTCAATTGGGCAAGACAGACGTTTTATGAATAAATATATGCGTGAACTCGAAGACTTTTTCCATTACCGTAACCTCGATGTGAGTACAATTAAAGAGCTTGCAAGGCGTTGGAAGCCAGAAGTATTAGCCCAAGTAAATAAAAAAGGTTCGCACCTTGCCTTAGACGATATTAAAGATTCAATTATGGAATTGAAGGTATACAGAGAAAAATTCTTTAATTTGTAAAAAACACTTGCAAACACATCGTATTATTGTAGAATCCTGCCCCGCTCAAGACGATAACCCCCGCGGGGTTAGTGTGCTTGAGCAAGCGATTATGCGGCACTAGCTCAGTTGGTAGAGCGCGACCTTGCCAAGGTCGAGGTCACGAGTTCGAGCCTCGTGTGCCGCTCCAATTTCTCACCAAAGAAATTGGAGCTAAAGTTTAGAAATGCGGTACTAGCTCAGTTGGTAGAGCGCGACCTTGCCAAGGTCGAGGTCACGAGTTCGAGCCTCGTGTACCGCTCCAATTTCTAACCAAAAAATTTAGTTAAAATATAAAATACGTTGATAGAATATTGAACGCGACCCAACGTAAAATAACTAAAGAAGTAAAAATGCGGTACTAGCTCAGTTGGTAGAGCGCGACCTTGCCAAGGTCGAGGTCACGAGTTCGAGCCTCGTGTACCGCTCCAATATCTTTATCCCTTCAAAATATCTATATTAAAAATCATAAATTATAATTCAAACCTTTATTATCTAATTTTTCTTATTTGTAATACTCAGCATTTAGGCTTTGGTTATTTGAAGCTATCACTTTTCGCGCAGAGCCAGCTTTGCATTAATAAAGCGATGTTTTATTATGAGGTCGTATAGTTGAAGCAAGTGGGGTTGATACTTTTTGACTGAGAAGTGTTGAAACTTCAGTTAAAACAGCGCTCCTTGAATAGTCGCTATAATGCGCCTTGCACCGCCAGCATCGCGGTGCTCACCTAAATAAATACCCTGCCAAGTCCCTAATGCTAAGTATCCATTTGAAATAGGAATACTTAACTCACAACCAAGTGTACTTGTTTTTATGTGGGCAGGCATATCGTCATCGCCTTCATAGTCATGGCGGTAATAAGGTTGTCGCTCAGGTACAAATTTATTGAAGTGACTTTCCATATCCATACGCACAGTCGGATCGGCGTTTTCATTTATAGTCAGGCTTGCCGATGTGTGTTGGATAAATAAATGCAATAAGCCTACTTTATAGTGGGCAATTTCGGGGAGATTATTTAAAACGTCGTTATCAATTAAATGAAAACCTCGAGGACGAGGTTTCAATGTAATTGTTTTTTGCTGCCAGCTCATAGCTTGTCGAAACTAACTTCTATATTTGCAGTGCCAGCGTCGCTGCTAAATGGCATTATGATTTTTTTGCCTTGGCTCTTATGCGTTATTGTGTGGCCTGCACCCGATACAACAATAGGTGTTGCCATATCGAAATCAAATCCTTTTTCACCTAATAAATTTTTAGCACCACCGGTAACCATGTTGGTGATTTCACCTACCATGTCGGTTACTTCTTCGTTGATAGAGTCAGGGCGCTCGCCTAGCATGCGTTCCATAATTGTCAGTGCCAAGCTTTCATCAAATGTAATTGAAAACGAGCCACGAGTCTGCGGGCCAACCATGCCAATTAAACCAGATACATCCCCACACGCGACCTCGTCAGTTTTAATGCGTGGTTTACCAGGTTTTAATTGTGTTTGTGCCATTGTGCTTAACACATTGATTAATGATGATAAGAAAGGGTTGATAAACTCTACATTCATACTGAATACTCTTAAATTTGTGCTATTAAATGGCTACAACTTACTAGTATAGCCATTAAGAATTATTTTGTTTTTATAAAGCTCTACAAGATTCACATTTACCATGTGCTTCTATTGTTTGCCCTGTTACTACAAAGCCACTTTCAGCCGCTAAGTTATTTAGCTCATGAGAAATAACGGTAGAGTGCAGTTCTTTAACAAACCCGCAGTTATCGCAAATAAGTAATTGTACCGGATGAATATGATCAAAATGATGACACAACATAAATGCGTTAGTGCTTTCAATTTTATGGATAAACCCTAGTTCGGCTAAAAAATCCAACGCGCGGTAAATAGTGGCTGGTTTAGCACCCGATTCGGTTACTTTTAATTGTTCCAGTAGGTCATAGGCGCCTACACCACCTTGTGCACTGGCTAATAAGCGAAATACTTTTTCACGGATAGGCGTGAAACGAGCGCCACGGTTGTCACATACTTGCTTAGCTTTACTAACTAGTGATTCTATATTCATCATTCTCTTATCCTTACGCTACCGTGATATACTAACATACTGTGTTGTAGTTGCAGTGTTTTTATTAGGCGCTTTTTAGTCAGGAAAACTCGAAATGAACGAATTATTAGCCATTTTTATCTTCTTTTTTGCGGTAATAGACCCAATAGGCACTGTACCTGTATTTATAGCTGTGACCCGAGGGGAGGATGATAAATTTAAGCGCAAGGTCATCTTCAAGGCCGTTGGGGTATCGGCTATTGTGCTGCTATTTTTTGTTGTCGCTGGTGAGCTTTTATTAAATGCGATTGAAATTCCACTGTCGGCTTTTCAGATAGCGGGCGGCATAGTACTGCTGCTTTTTGCACTGTCGATGATATTTGGTGAGAGCAAACCCGAAACTGAAATAAAAAGCGTACGAGACAGCACTGAAACAGCCATCTTTCCTTTAGCTATTCCTTCAATTGCAAGCCCTGGTGCGATGTTGGGTGCCGTGCTTATGACGCGAAATGAAGAGTTTACTTGGATTGAGCAACTTATGACGTCGTCAATGATGCTTGCCGTATTAGCCCTAGTACTCATATTACTTTTACTTGCAACGCATGTGCATAAAGTAATTGGCGATAGTGGCGCTAGTATTATAAGTAGAATAATGGGACTTATTTTAAGCTCTGTGGCTGTTACTAATATTTTAAATGGTATAGCGCATTACTTTGGCTTGCAGGTATATAGCTAATATTGCCGCTAGTCGGGGTTTTGTGTAAAATGCGCCTCCCTTAATTGCTTTGCTTTTATACCCACTTGGGTTTTACATTTGGATGAATATATTTTGGATAAACCAACTTTAAACAGACGCTTTTCTGTCGCGCCAATGCTTGATTGGACTGACCGTCATTGCCGTACTTTTCATCGCAAAATGACAAAGCACACCGTGTTGTATACAGAAATGATTACCACAGGTGCTATTTTATTTGGTCGGGGTGATTATTTACACTTTAATCAGCACGAGGGACCCGTTGCATTGCAATTAGGTGGCTCTGATCCTCAAGCATTGGCAAAATGTGCAAAGCTTGCCGGTGAGCGTGGTTATGATGAAATTAATCTAAATGTAGGCTGCCCATCAGATCGCGTTCAAAATGGTCGCTTTGGTGCGTGTTTAATGGCCGAGCCTGAATTGGTTGCACAGTGTGTTGCGGCGATGAAAAGTGAAGTTGCAATTCCTGTTACTGTTAAAACGCGTATTGGTATAGACGAGCAAGACTCGTATGAGTTTTTATGTGCCTTAATTGAAGCAAGCCATAAAGTAGGGTGTGATGACTTTATTATCCATGCGCGTAAAGCATGGCTAAATGGCTTAAGCCCTAAAGAAAACCGTGAAGTTCCACCTCTTGATTACCCCCGAGTTTATCAACTTAAAAAAGATTATCCGCAACTCGATTTAAGTATTAATGGCGGCGTTAAAACGATTGAACAAAGCCTTGAGCATCTTCAATACATTGACGGTGTTATGGTTGGGCGCGAAGCCTATAGTAATCCGTTTATGCTTAATGAGGTTGATGAAAAAATTTATGGTGATGAAGTTAATACGCAAACCCGCCATGATGTGGTTCGCTCTATGTATGATTACATTGAAGAAGAAATGCGATTAGGCGCTAATTTTTGGCATGTCGCACGTCATATGTTGGGTATTTTTCAGGGGCAACCTGGTGCGCGTGGCTTTAGACGTCATCTTTCAGAAAACGGCCATGGTAAGCAGGCTGATTTATCGGTAATGGATAAAGCACTTAGCTTTGTACCCGAATAATTGTTTTTCAAACGTTACATTTAAAGCCACTTATACAGTGGCTTTTTTGATCCTAAAAATTAGTCAAAAACATAATTTATTGGCCAATTATACTTAATGCTGTTCAGCGGATGGTCATTTTAATCTTATCTTTTTTTGTTTTAACTCTATGATAATACATATCTTTTATTAATTTAAAATGACTTGGCATAACTCTTGGAATCTACTTGTTGTAATCAATTAAAAATCAACAGGAGAATACCGTGGGAATAGTTAATCGCGTAAACGATGTTATTCAATCAAATATTGTAGCACTGCTTGATAAAGCAGAAGATCCAAAAAAACTTGTTAACTTAATGCTTAACGATATGCAGGATGCATTAAACGAGTGTAGAAGCACAGCCGCCGCGCTTTTATGTGAAGAAAAAGCAATAAACCGCCACCTTGAGACTAAAAAAGCAGAGCTTTTAGCATGGCAATCTAAAGCTGAATTAGCAATTGAAAAAGGGCGTGATGACCTTGCTAAGGCAGCACTTATGTCTAAACAAGCTGTAAGCGAGAGCATTGAAAAAAAGCAAGCTCAACTTGAGACTTTACAAGAGTCTGTATTAAAAATTAGATCTGACTGTGAGCGCCTACAGCAAAAAATAGCAGAAGCAAAGACAAAGCAAGCTCAACTAGCGCAGCGTCACGATGTAGTTGTTGCTCGGTCGCATATAAATACGCACTTAAATAGCGATAAAGTAGCTCATGCGCTCTCTCGTTTTGATCAAATAGAGCAACGTGTTGAGAGTATTGAAGCGCAAGTTGAGGCGTATGAGTTAACTGACACAGCTAATTCGACAGCCACTCAAATTGAGTCACTTGTTAAAAACGAAAAAATTGACACCGAGCTGGCTAGTTTAAAAGCACGCTTAAATGTTAGTTCTAAACAAAGCGCGTAGGAGGAATTATGAGTCGATTTAATCATCAGCGTGGCTGGTTTAAAGACACGTTAAACAAAAAAATATCTGGCGTATGTAGTGGCTTAGCATACCGATTAGATTTTCCGGTATGGGCAACACGTTTGGTTACTATTTTACTGTTTTTAAGTTTTCCGTTTGCAGTTGCGCTTGGTTATTTTATTGCGCATTGCTGTTTAGAAGAAAAGCATATCAAGGAGTTTTAAAATGAAAGCTATCGCTGTTTGTATACTCATTTATTTGGTGTTTTTTACTAATTCATTCTCATTTTTAAACTTTGACACGTGGCAGTTTCCATTGTGGATTGCAGATATGAGCTGGGTTGGTGTTGAATTAGTGAGTGTACTTATAGCCATCGTAGCCGTTGCCGCAATTGCTGCATTAGTGACTTTAGGTTTAATAGGTGCAGCCGCAGTGGCTGTTATTGGTACTGTTTTGGCTTTGCTATTTGGCTCAGTGATGATTGCATGGCCATTATTGTTTATTGCCGTATTATGCTGGTTAGTGGCTGATAACAAAAAAGTGGTTTCTTAATCCTTAATTTAACTCACTATTCCCCGTTAACTATGTTAAATTTAACGTGTGATATTACGTTTTTACAAGGATTAAATGATGGCAAAATTGTGTTTATCTTTTGTGTCTGCATTGGCTTTTAGTTTTTTTTCGTCATCTTTGGCTGCGCATTCTGGCCATAACCATTCAGCCGATACTGCACAACTTGAAGTAAGTAACGCGCAAGTAAGAGAGTTCTTACCTGGCGGTAAAGCCAGTGCCGCCTACTTAACTATTTCCAATCATAGCGGTACGAATGCAACATTAACAAAGGCCAGCATTGACGGGTTAGGGCGCGTTGAAATACATGAGCACGCACATGTTGATGGCATGATGAAAATGCAAAAGGTTGAATCGGTGAGTGTAAAAGCACATAGCAGTGTCGATTTTCAGCCCGGTGGTTATCATTTAATGGTGTTTGAGCCGCAAGAACCTTTAAAAGCAGGGCAAGAACGCAAACTAACGCTATATTTTAGTGATGGTAATCGCTTGTTTACAAATATTGAGGTGGTTACGCTAGAGTCGCAAATAAATAAAGCTAAGTCATCAGCACAACATTCTCATCATTAGGAGTTTACATGTCGCAACACAAAGGAAAAATAGCAGGCATTTTAGTTTTACTGCTTATTATATTTTACGCCATTGCCGTTTACTGGAGTACTGAGCCTTCACGTTTTGATGTGGTTGAAAATGCAAAAGAGCAAGCGCAACTTCGAAATGAAACGATGGTGACGGGCTATATCACTACATCTACACTTATTACCGTTGCAAATACGTTACTTGATAAGCCAGGTGGGTATTTATCAAATGATGTTATTCCACCTAGTATTATTATGGACGATATGCCTGCTTGGGAGTATGGCGCACTTGAAATGGTCCGTGATTTATCACTTTCTATGAGAAAAGATTTTAGCCGTTCTCAATCTCAATCAACTGAACATGAAGCGCTCAAAAAAGCACAACCGCAATTTAATATAAGCTCTGAAGCTTGGGCGTGGCCAAGTGCAGAAGGTGAGTACCAAAAAGGGATTGATTACTTAATTGTTTATCGTACGCAAATGGCTCATCAGCATGAACGCGACAGCCAGTTTTATGCACGGGCCGATAACTTACGCAGCTGGTTAAAAGAGGCAGAAAAGCGGTTAGGCAGCTTAAGTCAGCGTTTAAGTGCAAGTGTTGGCCAAGATAAGGTTAATACTGACCTAGCTGGTAACTCTTCAAATAAGCAAGCAACGCTTGCGCCATTGCAGCAGCAAGTAAGAACGCCATGGCTTGATATTGACGATGTATTTTATGAGTCTCGTGGCGCAACGTGGGCGTTACTGCACTTTTTACAGGCCGTTGAGTACGACTTTAATGATGTACTTGAAAAGAAAAACGCACGTGTAAGCTTACAGCAAATCATTCGTGAACTTGAGGCCACTCAAGAAACCGTATGGAGCCCACTAATTTTGAATGGCAATGGCTTTGGCTATGTTGCTAATCATTCTCTTGTTATGGCAAATTATATTTCTAGAGCCAACGCGGCTTTAATTGAACTTAGCGAACTATTAGCGCAAGGATAAAAAATGAAAAAGTATTGTTTAGCAGCAGCCTTATCTATGGCTTGTTTAGCTCCAGCAGCGCAAGCTGACACTCTATTAGGTTTATATGTGGGTGTTGATGGTTGGCAATCAGAAAATGAAGGTCAGCTTTCTTATAAAGATAATGCACCTCAGGATTTTAACTTTGAAGACGAAACATACATTAGTTACTATGCTGCACTTGAGCATCCGGTGCCTTTAGTACCTAATCTAAAGCTTAAGTATACTGAACTTGAATTAAACGGCTCGACAGTACTAAATGATACATTTAGCTTTAATGGTTCAGACTATGTAGTGGGTACAACCGTTAATTCTGTAAGCGATTTAACGCATGTTGATTATATCTTGTATTATGAAATATTTGATAATGATCTGATTTCTATTGATTTAGGTCTAAATGCGAAGCAGTTTGACGGTGACATTGTTGTTAACGGAACAACGCAAGATGGTGGCGCAAACTTCACTGAAACGGTTGAATTTTCTGGTTTTGTACCACTTGCATACGCGCGTGCAGAAGCAGGCTTACCATTTACAGGTTTGAGTGTGTTTTTTGAAGGTAGCCTTTTGGCAATTGACGATAGTAAAGTGCAAGATTACCAAGTGGGTGTTGCATGGGAACTTGTTGATAACTTAGCTGTAGATATTGCTGTTAAAGCAGGTTACCGTTCAATGGTATTAGAGCTAGATGATGTTGATGATATTACTACAGATATTGACGCATCAGGTCCGTTTGCAGGTATTCAGGTTCACTTTTAATTAGTATCTTCTAATTAAACAAAGCGTGGCGTTCTATTTTGTAGTGTGCCACGCTAAATCAAACTCTCCTTCTAATGCCGTGTTTACTAGTTGCTTATATATTTTGTTTACAGGAAATCGTATAAGTTTAGACAGCTCATCGCCAGTTTGGGTGAACTTGTAATAACTTAAAACCAAATCACTATTTTTTGCTTTGAGTGTCACTTTTTGAGATAAAAAAGAGAGTGTGAGTTCTTGCCCCGCTTTAAGTACAGCTGATTCTATTTCTTTTCTATAAAGTAAATTCAAATCCATTAAAGTTAAAATATCAGGAAAGCTTATTCCTGTTTTTCCTAAATTTAATGACACTTTATTTCCCTTGCGAAGCAGATCAAATAAAGACGGTTTCTTATAAAAGCCAAGTAAAATAAAGTGGCTGTCGTCTTTTTCATTGTAGCCAGAAAGCGATACACACTTTTGCAAAGAATCGGCTTCGCGCTGAGTCATATGTTTTAAAGTTTGTAAGCTTTTGATTGAAAATGTACCAGGGTTTAATGTTTCACCGGTTAAAATTTTTGCCCACAAGGCTTGCATAGAGCTATTTGAGGTGTCCTCACATAAAGCAATAAAGTGTTCCACCCAGTCCGCGTCTGGCTGTTTATTGCTTGCTACGTCCGGGCAAAACTCCATTGCCGTGGTTAAAATAGCCTCTATGTTTTGTTGTCGCTTTATAGCCAGTAAATCGTGTCTTTGTTTGGCGCGAGTTAGTAAAGGGTGTTCACTATTAATATGATATAGCGGTTTTACTTGCCCTCTTGTATTGTAACTTTGCTCTGTTATTGGCGATGTGTCGCTGCTGGCCACCTTAGTGACAGGATAGCCAAGTAACGATTCTATTATATTGGCTAAATTAATCCGTGCTTGTGCTGTTTTTACTGTCATGGCTATTTGCTACGCTTTGTATATCGCTTAATTGTGCTACGGTTTTTAAATTATTTAACCCAAGCTCTAGAGTGTTATTCAAAATATACTCATATACGAGCGCCATATAGCCTGATATGAGTAGAGTCGTTGATTGTCCTTCAATATAACAGGTCACGGTATTGGTGTTTGCTTGCTGTGAAAAGGTGAGTATACCTTCAATAATATGTTCATTATTTAATAGTATATTAAATGTCATTTTATCTTCACTGAGAGATGTAATGGTCATTTCGCCATGCCCCCATTGCCCTACCCACGATTGATGTGCGCCTACGCCAGCTCCTGGTTCATTAACAATAAATTCAATGGAAGGGTCTACTTGCTGCCAAGGTGACCATGTGTGCCATTGATTAAAGTCAGCAACAAGTGTTTTTATTGTGCTGATATTAGCATTGATTTCTACGTTTTTACTCACACGGTAGTTTTGTGGAAGCAGTAATCCGACTACGACTGTTATAAGTAGTAAAACTAATACGTATTTGAACAGTGTTTTTAAAAATTTAATAACCATACCTTTGGTAGTTTTTTAACTATATATGTAACAACTTTTTGTTAATCGACTATAGTATGAATTAGATCATAAGCCAAAAACTAAATTTATAGCTTTTTAAACATTACGTTAGAGTATTTATAGCATTAAGCAGTATCTGAAAAGGGTAAATATGTCGTCTGAACAAAATGATTTTCTATTTTTAGACCAACAGCAAGACGACGAAATAGTTGTTGAGCCATCTCGTTATTGGGATATTTTAATTGTAGACGACGACGAAGAAATTCATACGGTTACAAAACTCGCATTATCTGGATTAGAATATGGCGGCGCTAGGCTTAGGTTCCATCATGCATACTCTGGCGCTGAGGCCAAAAATATACTTACTCAGCCTAATGATATATCTGTTATTTTTTTAGACGTTATTATGGAAACTGACGATGCCGGCTTTCAGGTGGTTAAACATGTCAGAAACACTCTAAATAACAAACGCGTTCGCATTATTTTACGTACGGGCCAAGCCGCTAACATCCCCGAAGAAAAAGTTATTCGTGAGTACGACATAAACGATTACAAAACTAAAACAGAGCTGACACGTTCAAAACTTGTTACAACACTTATTGCTGCTATTCGTTCTTATGAACAAATTTGCCTACTTGAGTACCAAGCCCAAGCAATGAATACTATTTTATCTGCATCTAAATACATTTTGGGGCAAACAGATATAAAAGTATTGTGCAACAAAGCAATTGAATTTATGGGAGTCATTTTAGGTTGTAAATCTAACGGATTAATTTGCACCAAGCTTGATGGTGAAAATTTTATTCAGGTCCTGGGTGGATGTGAAAAGTACGAAGAGTTTTTTGGTGAAAAGTTAGTTAATGTTAACCAAACTGCATTGTCTCAGGTTGAAACCTGTTTTGAACAGCTTACTCATCAATATACTGATAATAGCATCACCTTTATTTTAAAAAGTAAGCATCGCAAGGCCGCTTTATATATTGAGTGTGGTGGAGCGCCTACAGATATCCAATTGCAGTTTGCCGAAATATTTTTAACTAATATTAGTATTGCGCTTGATAATATTCGGTTGTTTGTAAAATTAAGAGATGCAGCCTACAAAGACTTACTCACTGGTATTTCAAATAGAACAGACTTTATTGAACGCATAGATGATTTTCAAAACGTACATGAAAATAAATATGTATTTGTTTTATTAGATGTAATTAACTTCTCAGATATAAACGATGGCTTAGGGCAAGATGTAGGCAATAAGCTACTTATTGCTATTGTTGAGCGCCTACGAACAATTGCACCAACGGCGCAGTTGCTCTCGCGAGTAGGGGCGGATGTATTTGGTTTTTTAATATTAAAAAATGAATTTAACATTGCTGATTTTAACGAAAAACTAAGTCCATCCTTTAGTGCTGCGGAACATGTGTTGCCAATTGATTTTAGAATTGGCTTATGCCAACAGCAAGACTTTCAAGGCTCAGGTATTGAAACATTAAAAGTGGCTTATATTGCTTTAAATCATGCTAAAAAAATAAAGCACAAAGAAGGTGTTTATTACAGTATTGATATGCAAGAAAAAATGGAGTGGCGATTAGGCTTAATTAGGCAGCTGCGCCATGATTTTGCCAGAGGGAAGCTCGAAGTGTGGTACCAACCGCAGTTAGCGTTTGATGATTTATCTTTAATTGGTTGTGAGGCACTATTACGTTGGCCATTAGAAAATGGTACGTATATTTCACCTGCGGTATTTATACCATTAGCTGAAGATGCTGGGCTTATTGTAGATATAGGGCAGTGGGTGTTGGAGCAAGCTTGCCAGCAGCAAAAAAGATTAGAAAATGACGGAACCGAAATTTGTATTGCTGTTAACGTATCGGTTCCACAATTTAAAGTAAAAGGGTATGCGCAAACAGTTAAAAAGACGCTACAAAAATATGGTGTTAAGCCAAAGAATATTGAGCTTGAAGTCACCGAAAGCGTGGTGATGGATGAGTTAGACACGGTTATAAATACTTTAAGAGAGTTGAAGGCGCTTGGTATTGAAGTGGCTATTGATGACTTTGGTACCGGGTTTTCGTCATTAAGTTATATACAAAGCCTTCCTATCGATAGACTAAAGATTGATAGGTCGTTTATTAAAGATCTTAATAATGGTGATACCGGTGCCGTTGCAGGGCTAGTAATATCGTTAGGTGCAAAGTTAGGTTTAAAAACAATAGCAGAGGGTGTTGAAACGCAGGAACAGGCTAAGTTTTTAAAAGACTTAGGATGTGATGAAGTGCAAGGGTTTATGTACGCAAAGCCAATGCCTGAAAACAAGTTATTGGAGTTCATTAGTAAACAAAATACATAGATAATTATAGGCTTAGCGTTAAAGGTATTTCATCCCCTGTAATGTTGTATATATAAACAAGGCTATGGTGTATAATTTGCGCCTTTTGTTATTCGACGGTCACATTTATGAGCACACTCAAAGCTAAGCGCGCCTTATTCTCTTACCCAAAGTATTGGGCTGAGTGTTATGGCACCGCACCATTTTTACCCACATCACGCGAAGAAATGGATGCACTTGGCTGGGATAGCTGCGACATAATAATTATTAGTGGCGATGCATATGTTGATCACCCAAGTTTTGGTATGGCCGTAATTGGGCGTGTACTTGAAGCGCAAGGGTTTAGGGTGGGTATAATTGCTCAGCCTAAATGGGATACAAAAGATGCATTTATGGAGCTTGGCAGACCAAACCTATTTTTTGGTGTAACGGCCGGCAACATGGATTCGATGATTAACCGCTACACAGCTGAAAAGCGTATGCGCCATGACGATGCGTATACTCCTGACAACGTAGGGGGCAAGCGACCAGACCGTGCTGTGATGATTTATTCTCAAAAATGTCGTGAAGCATATAAAGGTATTCCTATCGTTATTGGTGGTATTGAAGCAAGCCTTCGTAGGATTGCTCATTATGACTATTGGCAAGAAAAAGTGCGCCGTAGCATTTTGTTTGATTCAAAAGCCGATATATTAATTTACGGAAATGCTGAGCGCCCATTAGTTGAAGTTGCCCACCGAATTGCCGGTGGCGAAACGATGGATACAATTCAAGATATCCGTGGTACCGCTGTTATCCGCAAAGAGCCATTACCTGGCTGGCGTGGCAGTGACTCAACTGCAATTGATAAAATTGGTAAAATAGACCCCATTCCAAATCCTTACGGAGCCGATGATGTTGGCTGCAGTAAATCTGAATTTAAACAAGCCGGTATTGATTTAAAGGCTGAAGCTGCAAAGCCCATTACTGTGCAACCAGCGCGTCCTAAGCCATGGGAAAAAACGTATGTTAAACTCCCAGCCTACGAGCAAGTAAGTGTTAACAAACCTTTATATGCCCATGCTTCAAGGATATTACACCAAGAAACTAACCCAGGTTGTGCAAGAGCGTTGTTTCAACGTCATGGAGATCGCTCTATTTGGGTAAACCCACCGGCTTACCCGTTAGAAACACATGAAATGGATGCAGTATTTGGGTTACCTTACCAACGAATTCCTCATCCAAGCTATGGCGACGCTAAAATTCCCGCTTACGACATGATCAAAACGTCGGTTAATATTATGCGTGGCTGTTTTGGTGGATGTTCATTCTGTTCGATTACAGAGCACGAAGGTCGTATTATTCAAAGTCGCTCGCAAGAATCAATTATTGAAGAAATTGAACAGATCCGAGATAAAGTGCCTGGTTTTACAGGCGTTATTTCCGACTTAGGTGGGCCAACGGCCAATATGTACAAACTACGTTGTACAAGTAAAAAAGCAGAAAGCACTTGCCGACGCTTATCATGTGTATACCCTGACATTTGTAAGCACATGGATACTGATCACACACCTACTATCGATTTATACAAAAAAGCGCGTGATGTAAAAGGGATTAAAAAAGTATTAATCGCTTCGGGTGTTCGCTATGACCTTGCTGTACGCGATCCTCGGTACGTAAAAGAATTGGTGACGCATCATGTAGGTGGTTACCTAAAAATAGCACCAGAGCACACTGAAGACGGCCCATTATCCAAAATGATGAAACCTGGCATGGGCGCTTACGACCAATTTAAAGAGTTATTTGATAAGTACTCAAAAGAAGCAGGTAAAAAGCAGTATTTAATTCCGTACTTTATTTCTGCCCACCCGGGAACCAAAGACGAAGATATGGTTAATATGGCTTTATGGCTTAAATCAAATGACTTTAAGTTAGATCAAGTGCAAAATTTTTATCCATCACCTATGGCCAATGCAACCACTATTTATCATACAGAGATGAACTCTTTACGTAATATTAAAAATAATAGTGAGGTAGTGCCTGTGCCAAAAGGAGCTCGCCAGCGTAGATTACACAAAGCTATTTTGCGCTACCACGATGCATCAGGTTGGCCAATGATACGTGAAGCACTTCGTAAAATGGGTAAGGCTAATTTAATTGGCAAAGGGCCAAATTGTTTAGTGCCAGAAGAAGGCCGCGATGAAAAAGCGGGTAAAGCCGTTAATAAAGGCCGCAAAGGTGGTCGCCCAGCGCTTACACGTCATACGGGATTTAGCCAATTTAAAAAGGCTAATACAAAACCTAAAGTGGGTGGAAATAGACAAAAAGCCAGGTAGTTTCTACTGGGTAACTAAAAACGCGCAGCCATACATCAACTGCGCGTTTTTTTGTGACAGTTTTATACTTATATTAATAGCCAGGTAGCGGTGCCTAAAAAGGCAAAAATACCCACAATATCGGTCACTGTTGTAAGCACTACACTACCTGCAAGTGCAGGGTCTATATTCATTTTTTTAAGTAAAATAGGGATACTCGCTCCAGCCACGCCGGCTACCACTAAATTCATAAACATAGCAAAAGCAAGCACGCCGCCGAGCATAAAGTCCCATTGCCATAGTGCAATGACACCCGCTATTAATAATGACCATAAAATACCATTAAGCGCACCTATGGCCAGTTCTTTCATCATTAAAAAACGTTGGTTAGTTTGATTAATATGACCGACAGCAATACCACGAATAACAAGCGTAAGCGATTGGCTACCAGCAACACCACCCATAGAAGGTACAATGCCATTAAGCACTGCTAATATAGGTAAAATATCGAGTGTGCTTTCAAAAAAACTAGCTACAAAGGCGGCCGCAAGCGCCGTCAATAAGTTAACTCCTAACCATACTGAGCGTTTTTTAGAGCTTTTTAGGACGGGAGCAAAGGTATCTTCTTCATCATCAAGACCCGCCAAGCTCAGTAAGCTATGCTCAGCGTCTTCTCGTATAACGTCGACAATATCATCGATTGTGACACGACCTAGCAGCTGATCATTATCATCAACAACAGGGGCAGAGATCCAATTATGGCGTTCGAATAGTTGTGCAACTTCACTTTCATCCATAGATATTGGAATTGACTCACACTCTTCATCCATTAAATCACGAACAATTTTTTCAGGTGAATTAGTCAGCAATGTACTCAGCGACAAAGCACCAATAAAGCAGTTATGTTTATCAACTACATACAGATCATCTGTGCCTTCAGGTAACTCTCCACGAAGTCGAATGTAGCGCAGTACTACATCAATGGTAACGTCTGGACGAATAGTTACCGTATCGGTATTCATGAGTGCGCCGGCAGAACGCTCTTGATAAGACAACGCCTGTGTTGCGCGCTCCCTGTCTTGAATATCCATAGCGCTAACAACGTCTTTATAAACGGTGTCAGGCAAGCTACGTAACACTTCGCCTAAGTCATCGTGCCCCATATCTTCAGTAGCGGCAGCAATATGCTCAGGTTCCATTTGGGCTATGATGCCTAAACGTACGTCTTCTGATAACTCTTCTAGTACGTCCCCTTGAACATCAGGGTCAACAAGTTGCCAAAGTAATCGACGAATTTTATGAGGAGACGACTCCAATAATAAAGCAGTATCACATGGGGCGGTTTTTGCGAGCATGCGTCTAACTTGAACAAACTGGCCACTATTAAGTGACTTAGTCACTTGTTTTAGTTGTTGTAGTGGGTAGTCTTGTTCAAAAGCTTCGGGCATTGGCGTCCTTTATTTATATTGTAACTGTTACTTAGTGGGTGGGAGAGTACGAACTATTAGCCAGTTATTTTTGATTATAGTTATTTTATTTAATTGTTAAAAATTAACGTTACTCTTGCTCGTTAAATCGTTGCGAAATAAGCTCTCCAATGGCATTTAAAGCTTGTTTTGCATCAGGTCCTTCACATACCACTTTAACTTCTTTACCTTGGCTACTTTCAAGAAGCATCAGTGCTAATACACTATCACCAGCAGCTTCTTTGTCATCTTGAAATAAAGTGATTGAAGCATCAAATTTAACAGCAAGTTGAGCCAATACTGTCGCGGCTCTGGCATGTAGCCCTAATTTATTTTGTATTAAAAAAGTGTCTTCTATGCGCATACATTACTCTATCAAAGCTGAACAGGTTATTAGTTTATATAAATTATTTTTCTTGTTCTCTGTGGCGTATTTTTACATTAGGGTGTGTAACTGCAAAGCTTTCACCAATTGTTTGCGCTAAATATACAGAGCGATGTTGTCCGCCAGTACAACCAATAGCAATCGTTAAGTAGCTACGGTTATTGCGTTCTAAATGAGGCAACCAGGTTTGCACAAAAGTTTGTATTTGCCATGTGAACTTTTGAACTATGCTGTGGCTAGCTAAATAATCTTTTACTGGCTGGTCTAAACCATTGAGTGGTTTTAGTTCAGGCTCCCAATGTGGGTTAGGTAAAAAACGTGCATCAAATACGTAGTCTGCTTCTTTAGGTATACCATGTTTAAAACCAAATGATTCAAATGTGACAATCAGCTGCTTGTCTTTTTTACCTAATATTTTTTCACGAATCGATTCAGCGAGTTGATGAACACTCAAGTCGCTGGTATCTATCATGTAATCGGCACGAGTAGTTAGCACGTCAAGTAGTTCTTTTTCTTTTTTTATGGCTAAATCAAGCGGAAGCGAATCGATTGATAGAGGGTGCAAACGTCTTGTTTCTGAAAAACGTTTTATTAATGTTTGATCTTCACTGTCTAAATAAAATAGTGTTGGTTTTGTAAAACCCGGTAAATATTCAATAATGTGATTAAATTCATCTTGTTCTTTTGGCAAGTTTCGCACATCGATGCTAACGGCGATTTTATCGTAGTTATCAGAAACGCTTCTTACCAAAGAAGGTAATAAATTTACAGGGATGTTATCTACGCAATAATAACCTAGATCTTCAACAACGCGTAAAGCAACCGACTTACCAGAACCAGAACGGCCACTTATGATAATCAACTCCATTAATCACCCTTTAAATTTATTACGATTGGTCAACAATAATTTGATACAGCTCGGCGTCCGATTTAGCACAGCGTAGCTGTTTGCAAAATTCTTTGTTTTTTAGTTTATCAGCTATCGTCGCTAGCGTCTTTAAGTGTTGCTGGTTATCACCATCAGGTACGATGAGTGCAACAAAAATATCAACTGGTCGATTATCTATAGCATCAAAGTTAATCGGTGTTTCACTTACTAATACTAATGCTAAAGGTTCTTGTGCGCCGCTCATTCGACCATGTGGAATAGCTATGCCTCTTCCTATTCCTGTGCTACCTAGCTTTTCGCGAGTTAATAAAGCGCCCAAAATATCTTGTTGAGACAAATACGGTAATTTATCGTGAGCAAGCTCGCTAATAAATTCTAAAATTCTTTTTTTACTATTAAAAAGGACCGCAGCTTTGCTGCAGTCCTGGCATATAAGTGAACTTAGTTTCATCATATTAGTGTCGAGCAAGCTTCTCTTTGTGTTTAATTACTTGACGGTCAAGCTTATCAATCAATGAATCAATCGCTGCATACATATCTTGATGTTCAGTGGATGCGAATAATTCAGCGCCACTTACATGAATAGTTGCTTCTGCTTTTTGATTTAATTTTTCTATATCAAGAATGACATGAACATTATTAATATGATCAGAGTGCCTTTCTAGCTTCGCAAATTTGGTATTTATATAGTCTCTTAATGAATCAGTTAGTTCTACATGACGACCAGTTAAATTTAGTTGCATAAGCATTACCCTCTTTGTTTAGCGTCTTAGATCAGGCTCTTTCGCTGATTTGACGGTGGAATAGCAAGAGATTCGCGGTATTTTGCGATTGTCCGTCTTGCTACTTTAATTCCTTGCTCAGCCAATATATCCGCAATTTTGCTATCACTCAATGGTTTTGCTGAGTTTTCTGCTGCGATTAATTTTTTGATAAGTGCTCGTATCGCTGTGGATGAACATTCTCCACCATTTTCCGTGCTTACATGGCTTGAGAAAAAGTATTTAAGCTCAAATATTCCACGCGGTGTGTGCATGTACTTTTGAGTCGTTACGCGCGAAATTGTCGATTCGTGCATTTCTACCATTTCGGCTACATCATTTAAAACCATAGGTTTCATGGCTTCTGGACCGTGTTCAAAAAAGCCTTGTTGTTGTTTTACGATACAGTTAGTTACTTTTAAAAGTGTGTCGTTTCTGCTTTCTAAACTTTTAATAAACCATTTAGCTTCTTGTAAATGTGAGCGAATAAACTGGCTATCACCGCTCGACTTAACTGTACGCGACATTGCAGCATATTGGCTGTTCACACGAATTTTTGGCATGCTGTCTGGGTTTAGTTCAACAACCCAGCGGCCTTTAATTTTCTTAACTGACACATCTGGTATTACATATTCAGACTCTTCTCGCACTATTGTGTCTGCAGGCTTTGGGTTAAGCGTATGAATAAGTGTCATTACTTCTTTAAGCTCATCTTCTTTGAGCTTCGTTTTTTTCATTAATGTACGGTAGTCGCGAGCAGCTAACAAATCTATGTGCTCGGTTAAAATCATTTTTGTTTCGTCAATAAAAGGGGTGCCTTTATCAAATTGATTTAACTGAATACACAAACATTCTTGTAAGCTTCGTGCTGCAATACCAACAGGGTCAAATAATTGAATACGCTTTAAAACGGCTTCAATTTCATCAAGTTCAACCTCAACGTCATCGTCGTTATCTTGATTAAAGCTCTCTAAAATTTCTTCACAGCTGAGGGTTAATATGCCTGAGTCGTCCACGGCTTCAACTATTGCAATAGCAATCGCTTCATCCGTAGGGCTAAATGGCGTTAGTTGTAATTGCCACATTAAGTATTCGTGAAGGGTTTCAGTCGATGCACCTTGATAAATAGACTCATCTTCAGGCATGGGGCCTGAAGACGATGCTGGGGCGGCACTCATGTACTCATCCCAGCTAACGTCCATTGCCATGTCGTCACTGACGGTATCTTTTGCTAGGGCTTCACCACTGTCTTGTTCATACTCACTGGGGGCTTCATCTGCAGATGCACTTACTGTCACTTCATCATTATCTGCTTTTTGCTCATTTTTGCCTGCAAGGTCATCGGCATAGTCTTGCTCCTCAACCTCAAGTAATGGGTTGCTGTCGAGCGCTTCTTGTATTTCTTGCTGAAGATCCAATGTGCTTAATTGCAGCAAGCGAATAGCTTGTTGCAACTGAGGTGTCATTGTAAGTTGCTGGCCCATGCGCAGCTGTAGTGATTGCCTCATGTATCTCTAACAATCCTTTTAAGTTGTTATAATTAATACTAGCAGATGCATACAAATAAGGCGTAAATGTTACAGCCTAAATTGCTCGCCTAAATATACATCGCGTACAGTTTTATCGTTTAATACGTGTTCAGGGGTACCAGAAGCAATCAGTTCCCCATGAGAAACTATGTAGGCTTTTTCGCAAACATCAAGGGTTTCTCTTACATTATGGTCTGTTATTAATACACCAATACCACGGTTTTTAAGGTGTTCAATAATTTTTTTAATATCCAACACTGAAATAGGGTCAACGCCGGCAAACGGTTCGTCTAATAAAATAAACTTTGGATCTGCAGCTAAAGCACGTGCAATCTCTACTCGGCGACGCTCTCCGCCCGATAGTGCCATACCTTTGCTATCGCGAATGTGTTGAATACTAAATTCATCCAATAGATTATTAAGTGTATCTTCTCTGGCTTGCTTAGTGAGCTCCTTTCGAGTTTCTAAAATAGCCATTAAGTTTTGATACACGGTTAACTTTCTGAATATAGACGACTCTTGCGGCAAGTAGCCAATGCCTAATCTAGCACGACTGTGCATAGGTAAAAGAGTAATATCGTTCTCGTCGATAGATATTTTACCTTTATCGCTAGGGACTAAGCCTACAATCATATAAAACGTGGTGGTTTTACCGGCACCGTTAGGACCAAGTAAGCCCACAATGCTGCCGGCTTTAACTTCTAAGCCTACATTTTTAACTACTTCTCGGCCTTTGTAGCTTTTGGCTAATAGCTCTGCTTTTAATGTACTCATGGCTTACCTTTATCGCTTTTTTTTGGCTCCACAGGTACTAAAATGGTGTGCACGCGATCCGTTGAGCTTTCATCTTTTTCGGCGCTAATGAGTTGTTGCTCAATATCGTAGGTAATGCTTTTTGCATTCATTTTTTGCCCAGCTTGAGAGACCTGTGCATTTCCAATTAATGTTAAAAAACGTTTAGAAACATCGTATCTAACTTCATTAGCGCTGGCGCTCATTATTGTGCCGTCGGCTTGTTTTTCTTCAAAATAAGCGGGTGTACCTGTAGCAATTAACAGTTGCTTGTTATCACCCAATTCATCGCGTTTATGCACTTCTAGGCGGTCAGCGGTAATTTTTCTGTCGCCATGAATAATTTCAACGTTTTTTTCGAATATACCTACATTTTCTTTCAGTTGACCTTCTTGCTTATCAGCACTAATAGAAATTTGATTTGCAGCAAGTGGCGCCGTTGGTTCAGCAGCATTTGCACCGAGTGCAAGTATAAATGTTGGAATAATAAAGAGTGTTAATAGTTTATTGGTCATAATAAATAGTTCGCGTATGGTTAATTAGTTTTATCACTTCGGTTTTTAAATCGGCTTCGAGGCCTTTACCGGTGATCTTTAAATTGGGTCCTGTAACAATGACAGGTTGTTCTGATTGCATCGTTAGTAATTTTATATCTACCTGAATATTATCAGCATTTATTTTATCTATCATTGCGTTATCAGTTAAGTTACTAGCAACAACGTTACCTTCTAGTATTAATTGTCTGCCTTCGTATAGTGTTGCTTCGTTAGCGTTAATTCGCCACGTTTGTTTGTCGTTATAAAGCGTAAAAATGGGTTTATCAAAAAAGGTAAATCCTAATTCTTGATATAACTCCATTCGCGCTGCCGTTACTTTGTGGCTAATCTTCCCATTCTCGTCATACGCTGTTTGTTTTAGCTCTATGGCAGTGTAATCGGGCTTTGCAATAATGTCTGCTTCGGTTTGCTGCGGTAAACTTACTTGTGTGAAATAAGGGTACCAAAGCCAAACCATACAGCTGATGAATAAAACGCTTAATATGATGCGCGCTGCATTCATGAACTCGTACCTTTGGTGGTCAAGGGTTTGTTGTTTTCAAGCATTAGCAGGTCGGTAAGCTCTCTCACTGCACCAAATCCACCAAGCATTTGTGTGGTGTAATGCGCTAAACGTTTTATTAGCGGATGTGCGTCATTTACTGCAACAGCAAACCCTACTAACTCCATTACCGGCATGTCGGGGCCGTCATCGCCAATGTAGGCAATTTGCTCATCACATAAGTTAAGCTTTGTTTTTAGCTCCTCATAAGCGAGGAGTTTGTTTTCTTGACCTTGGTAAATGTGTTGTACTGTTAGGCTTGTCATACGCTGTTGTACTATTTTTGAATGTCGTCCGGTAATAACCGCAACGTCAAAGCCGCTGTTAATTAGCGCTTTAATGCCAAAGCCATCTTTTGTATTAAACGCTTTGAGCTCTTCACCTTGGTTACCCAGATAAATACGACCATCAGAAAACACACCATCGATATCACAAATAAGCAGCTTTACTTTTTTAGCACGTGCTTTTGCGTCTTCGCTTAGAGGTTGATAGAGCTCTTCAAATTGCATTTATAGTACTCCTGCTTTTAATAAGTCTTGCGTATTTAATGCACCAATAGGGTGATTTTGCTCATCAACAATTATTAAGCCATTTATACGTTTTTGCTCCATAATATTTAACGCTTCAGCGGCCAAAATATCTTGTGTTGCAGTGGTGCAGGACTTAGTCATCACAACATCTATTTGTGTTGTATGTATATCAATTCGTTGTTCTAAAATACGGCGTAAATCACCGTCAGTAAATAGCCCTACAAGTTGCTGCTGAGAATCAACTATGGCCGTCATACCTAACCCTTTGGCCGACATTTCTATTAGCGCATCTTTTATAGTTTGCGTAACATTAATAATAGGTGTGTTTTTACCGCTATGCATAACATCTTTTAAGGTCAGCAGCAAACGTTTACCTAAACTACCGCCGGGGTGAGATAGCGCAAAGTCATCAGCTGTAAAACCGCGGGCTTCTAAGAGTGCAACCGCCATGGCATCACCCATTGCAAGTGTTGCTGTTGTACTTGCTGTTGGAGCTAAGCCTAACGAACAAGCTTCTTTTTGTACTTTTATGCAAATATGTACGTTGGCAAGCGTGGCCATCGTTGAGCTGGCGTTGCCTGTCATGGCTATCATTTTGGCGCCAAGGCGTTTTAAAACAGGAATTATATTGAGTACTTCGCTTGTTTCACCAGAGTTAGAAATGAGCATAACCACATCATTTTTAGTGATCATCCCCAGATCGCCATGACTGGCCTCACCCGGATGTACAAAAAAAGCAGGGCTGCCAGTACTTGCTAATGTTGCTGCTATTTTATTACCAATATGACCTGATTTTCCCATACCTATAACGATAGTTCGGCCTTGGCAATCATATATTAATTGACATGCTTGATGAAAATTTTCATCCACATATCGTGCAATATCACTCAATGCTTGGCGCTCTATATCTAATACACGTAAGCCTTGTTCAATAAAATTTAGCGTTGCCATTACTTACCCTACTTGACTAAAAATATACCCTTGGTAGCCCAAAAATGCGATTAATAATAAGCCGCCTTCTACTCTATTGATGCGTTGAGCACCCCTAAAGTTCAATGACATGATAATAAGCGCAACCGTGGCACCAATCATTATTAGTATGTCGCGGTTAGCAACCGACGGGTCAATAACTGAAGGGTTAATAATGCCTGCAAAAGGCAATACGGCAAGAATATTAAAAATATTAGAGCCAACAATATTACCCAGCGCTAAATCATCTTCATTTTTAAGCACGCCCGCAATCGAGGCAGCAAGCTCAGGCAGGCTAGTTCCTATTGCAATAATTGTTAAGCCAATCACTAAATCGCTTAAGCCAAAGTATTTAGCAATATTCACCGCTGAATCAATTAAAAAATGTGCGCTAATAGGGAGTAAAACCATACCAATAACCAACCAAAGAATGGCCTTTTTAGTTGGTACGTCGTTTGGTACTTCGTCACATGCTTCTGATACAAATGGGTCTGTTTGATTTTTAGCACGCAGCGAAACAATAATTAGCCCGCCAATAAATACAACAAAACCAATTAATAACGCAACGCCCTCGGTGAACGAAAAGTAGTTATCTGAAAATATATACCAGGTAGCCAGCGATATAATAAGCACTAACGGGATTTCACGTTTTAATGTGCTTGAAGAAACGCTAAGAGGCCTAAATAAAGCGGTAATACCTAACACCAGCAAAATATTTGTGATATTTGAGCCAATTGCGTTACCTACCGCGGTGTCGGTTTTTTCTGCTAATGCGGCAGAGGCCGACACCATCATTTCAGGTGCTGATGAGCCCATGGCTACAACGGTTAAACCAACAATTAAGGTTGGTACACCAAAGTTTTTAGCCAGTGCCGCAGCACCATAAACAAACCTGTCAGCACTCCAAACTAGGGCTGCAAAACCAAGAATCAAAATAACAAACGAGGTAACCATTGTATTAAGCCAGTTGTTCAAAATAGGAATGGCGCGAATAGTAACAAATGCCACGATGAAAGTATAAATAAAAGAGTAAGGTCAACTACGTAGACTAATTCATTTTACTAAAATTAATTAGTAGAAGCTGACAGCCTTTCAGTATCAAAGTTTTGCTAATTTATAGGAAGTAATTTTCTACAGTGGCTCAGCCTTACCTAAATACCAAACAGTTTACTTTAAATTTGATTTCGACAGGGTGAGAGGTCCTAGTTTAAGTGTTGGTTAAGTGAATATAAGTGAGTCTTAATGTGTGTTTTGCACGTACATTACAAAATCTTACGAATTGTTTTTTCCATATTGGATCAAAAAGATTTAAAATAGGGGCACTAGTGAACATTTTTATGGAGAGCGACTTGTCGCAATCAATAGTAGAAGTCAAGGATGTTAGCTTTTCCAGGGGCGATAGGGTCATATATAAAAATATGAGCTTTAGTGTGCCTAAAGGCAAAATCACTGCGATTATGGGGCCAAGCGGCATTGGTAAAACCACGATGTTGCGTTTAATTGGTGGTCAATTAAAACCTGGCTCGGGTGATATTTTATTTGAAGGTGGCAGTATTCCTTCCATGACGCGCTCAGAATTATATGAAGCGCGTACAAAAATGAGCATGCTATTTCAAAGTGGTGCTTTGTTTACTGACATGTCTGTGTTTGACAATATTGCTTTTCCGATTCGCGAGCACACAAAACTAAGTGAAGACCTTATTCGATTAGTTGTGCTAATGAAGCTGCAGGCTGTGGGTTTGCGTGGCGCTAAAGATTTAATGCCCTCAGAGTTATCTGGCGGTATGGCAAGGCGTGCAGCTCTTGCGCGCGCAATAGCGCTCGATCCAGAGCTTATTATGTATGACGAACCGTTTGCTGGCCAAGATCCTATTTCAATGGGCGTGCTTGTAAAGTTAATTAAATCGCTCAATCAAGTATTGGGTTTGTCGTCTTTAATTGTGACCCATGATGTGACTGAAGTCATGAGTATTGCTGATCACGTTATTATTATTGCCGATCAGGGCGTAATAGGTTCAGGTACGCCAGATGAAATGCGTAATCATGAATCTGAGCTAGTTCAGCAATTTTTAAAAGGTTTGTCCGATGGTCCTGTTCCATTTCATTTCCCCGCGCAAGCCTATGCAGATGAGCTGCTTGGAGAAAAAGCCTAATGTTGGATTTGTTTCAAAAGTTAGGGCATAAAACGCTTGGGCGGTTTGCTGCCCTTGGCCGCTCAGCTTATATGTTGTTTAGTGCACTCGCGCATGTTCCTAATTTTAAAAAAGGCACACCGCTGCTTGTACGCCAGCTCTATATGGTGGGCTCGCAATCACTACTAATTATTATGGTTTCTGGCTTGTTTATCGGTATGGTACTCGCACTGCAAGGCTACACCGTATTAGTAGGGTATGGCGCTGAAGATAGCTTAGGGCCGCTTGTTGCGCTGAGTTTATTACGCGAGTTAGGCCCCGTAGTTACTGCACTATTATTTGCGGGGCGTGCCGGTAGTGCACTTACCGCAGAAATAGGCTTAATGAAAGCCACCGAGCAACTCTCATCGTTAGAGATGATGGCAATTGATCCACTTAAACGTATTATTGCGCCTCGCTTTTGGGCTGGCTTTATTAGTATGCCTTTACTTGCAATTATATTTTCTGCCGTTGCAATTATAGGTGCTCATTTAGTTGGGGTTGATTGGTTAGGTGTAGATACTGGTAGTTTTTGGTCAATTATGCAATCGCAAGTATCGTTTCAGGCTGATGTGCTAAACGGCATAATTAAAAGTTTTGTATTTGCAATAGTTGTAACTTGGATTGCACTTTACAAAGGCTATGACTGTGTTCCAACATCGGAAGGGATCAGCAAAGCAACCACCGAAACAGTTGTACATTCGTCATTGGCCGTTTTAGGTTTCGACTTTATTTTGACAGCGGTAATGTTTACTAGCTAATTAGGGTATAAATAATGAATTCACGGAAATTAGAAATTTTAGTTGGCTTTTTTGTAGCGCTTGGCATTTTAGCTTTTGCTATGTTAGCGCTTAAAGTAGCGAATGCGGGTATTAGTGGCTCAGGCGAAACCTATTCACTTAATGCAAAATTTGAAAATATTGGCTCATTAAAAGCACGTGCCCCTATAAAAGTGGGTGGTGTGGTAATTGGTCGAGTTGAGTCGATTTATGTTCATCCAAAGGAGTTTTTACCTGTGGTTGATATGACCATTGATGCGCAATACCTATGTCGTTTTTCAGATACAAGCTCTATATCAATACTTACATCGGGTATTTTAGGCGAGCAATACTTAGGTATAAACCCTGTTATTGCTTCTAGTTCAGCGGAACAGCGCTGTTTAGGTGAAACAGTAACTAACAATGAACAAGATACAGCAATTGATGATTTATTTGGCGTAGAAAGTAAAGCGCTAGGCAATGGAGATTCAATTATTGATACTAAGTCTGCCATTGTATTAGAAGAATTAATTGGGCAGTTTCTATTCAATCAAGGTAGTGAGTAATTATTATGTTGAAAAAGTATTTAGCTATTATAACACTTAGCGCATTGAGCCTAGTGCAAACGGTGAGTGCTGCAGAAGTAAAATTAGACGATCCAAATAAAATGGTACGAAAAGTATCGGAATACACATTTGACCGTATAAAAAAAGATCAACAATTGATTGTTAAAGATCAAGAGTACCTTCGCGTTATCGTTGAAGAAGAGTTGATGCCCTATATTGATTATAAATACGCAGCACTTCGTGTACTAGGAAGTGAAGTATCTAAAGTACGCGCAATTACTGATGATGCTGAAAAGGCACAAGCAATTAAAGATATTCAGCGCTTTATTGGCGTGTTTAGAGAGTATTTAGTTGCGACCTACGCTGGTGTATTTACCCAATATACTAATCAACACGTTGAATTTGGTGCACCACAACCATTTAAAGGTCAGGATGTAGTTGTAGTAAAAACAAAAATAATTGAAGATGGTAAGCCAGATATCCGCATTGATTTTAAAGTTCGTGAAGATCGCAGTGGGCAGTGGCGTGCATACGACATGATTGCTGAAGGCATAAGCTTGTTAGATGCCAAGCAAAGTGAATTGCAAGGTATTTTACGTCAACAAGGTATCGACAAGGTAAGTGATCTTTTAGAGCAAAAAAGTCAGCTTCCAGTTCAATTTAGAGGTAACAGCTCGAATGACTAAATTGGCCATAAGCCAAATTGACGAGCAACAGTTTCGAGTGAGCGGCGAGCTCTCTCGAAATTCAATTGGCGATGAACAACTTCTGAACAAGCAGCTACAAACTAAGCATAAAACCATCTATTTTGACCTAAGTGGGGTGTCAAGGGTTGACACAGCCGGCTTAGCTTGGTTAATTCACTCTTTTGCAGAATTAAAGCAACAAGGTATTCGCCTTGAATTGCAAAATCCACCTGAGCAATTGCAAAATTTAATGCAATTGGGTCAAGTTACAACCCTATTTGAGTGAGAGTTATGGAAACTAGCCAAGTCGAAACATTATTACGCGAAGAACTTCAATTAGCAGAAGTTCATGTAAAAGCCAATGGAAGCCATTATGAAGTTGTTGCCGTGGGTGAGTGCTTCGACGGTTTAAGCCGAGTTAAAAAGCAACAGCTAGTATATGGCCCATTAATTAATACTATTTCAGACGGTACTATTCACGCAGTTTCTATTCGTGCTTTTACACCGACTGAGTGGAAACGCGAACAAAAATTTATCTTACCGCAATAAATAGGGCCCCCTAATGGATCAATTTGTTATTCAAGGTGGCACTTCACTTGCTGGTGAGGTGACTATCTCAGGTGCTAAAAACGCAGCACTGCCTATTTTATTTGCCTCACTTTTGGCCGATGGTAAAAGTACATTTACTAATGTGCCGCGCTTACGCGATATTGTTACTACCGAAGCTTTACTAAAAACATTAGGTGCAGATGTAAATTGGCAGGGTGATACACTTATAATTGACGGTGCAACCGTTGATAAAACCTTGGCTCCATACGATTTAGTGAAACAGATGCGCGCGTCTGTATTAGCATTAGGGCCTTTAGTTGCTCGCTTTGGTGAAGCGCAAGTTTCATTGCCTGGCGGCTGTGCTATTGGTGCACGTCCTGTTGATATTCATATTCAAGGTATGGAACGTTTAGGTGCGCAAATTAGCGTTGAAAATGGCTACATTAATGCAAAAGTGGATGGTCGTTTAAAAGGCGCTGAAATCTTTATGGAGATGGTCAGTGTAGGCGCAACCGAGAACTTGTTGATGGCAGCAGCATTAGCCGATGGTAAAACAGTACTTGAAAACGCAGCACGCGAGCCTGAAATTACCGACTTAGCTAACTGCTTAATTGCAATGGGCGCTAAGATTACGGGTGCTGGAACAAGTCGTATTGAGATTGAAGGTGTAGAGCGCCTAGCGGGTTGTGAACATAAAATTTTAGCGGATCGTATTGAAACAGGGACTTTTTTAGTTGCTGCCGCAATGGCTGGTGGTGAAGTATTGTGTAAAAATACAGACTTCCATTCACTAGAACCTGTTATTGAAAAACTTCGCGCTACAAATGCCTTACTTGAAGTAAAAGACGATTCTATTTATCTAGATATGCGTGGTCGTGAGCTTAAAGCGGTGAATGTTAAAACTGCGCCACACCCAGGGTTTCCAACCGATATGCAAGCTCAGTTTACCGCACTTAATGTAGTGGCTAACGGCAGTGCGACGATTACAGAAACCATTTTTGAGAACCGTTTCATGCATGTGCCTGAGTTACAGCGCATGGGCGCAAACATCCGCTTAGAGGGTAATACAGCGATATGTGGTGAGACTAAAAGTTTGTCGGGTGCTCAAGTTATGGCGACTGATTTACGTGCATCAGCCAGCTTAATCCTTACCGGTATTGTTGCCCAAGGTGAAACCGTTGTTGACCGTATTTATCATGTTGATAGAGGGTATCAGCGTATTGAGGATAAACTCAGCGCGCTCGGCGCGAACATAAAACGTAAAACAAACTAATACGTTTAAGTGCAGGTCGGTGTAAACACCGACCCTTCTTTATTTAGAGTTTGGTTTCAAGCTCAGCCACAGTAACCATTATTTTTTCGATTTTCCCATCTCTATACAATTCAAATTCTATTTTTTTACCTGGTTCAGTATTGCCAATTTTTTCGAGTACCTTTTGCGGATTAGCCACTGAAAGCCCAGCAATTTTTATTATAATATCTTGTTCTTCAATTCCCGCTTGCCACGCCGGCCCTAATGGATCTAAATTTGTAATACGCATACCGCTTACAGGGGTTAAGTTATCATTTACTTCTTTGCCTGTACTGTCTACTGCAGTGCCTTCAAATCCTAAGTAACCACGGACTACACGGCCATGGCGAATTAGCTTAGCCATGACCTCCTTGGCTAGGGTGTATGGGACAGCAAAAAATATACCTTGAATATTTAAGTTTTCGCGAGTCTTAAATTGCGCCGAAGTAATACCTACTAAATCACCATTTGAATTAACAAGTGCGCCACCGGAGTTTCCTACGTTAATTGCGGCATCCATTTGGAGTAGGTTATTAAACGGACTATCGGTAATTTTTTGTTTACCTGTGGCACTAACAATCCCTTGTGTGATTGTTTGCCCTAGATTAAGTGGGTTGCCAATAGCGAGTACAACATCACCCACACTTGTCGTGTAGTCATCGTTTACAGGGATAACAGGAAGGTGTTCTGCATTTATTTTTAGCAGTGCTAAATCAGTAATTGTATCAAAACCAATAAGCTGAACATCAAAAAAACGTCGGCCGTCAGTCAAAATCACCATAATCACATCAGCGTTATTAACAACATGATAATTAGTTAGAATGTAACCATCTTGCGACATAATTACGCCTGAGCCTAGCTCCTGAACGGTGTTTTTTCTTTTATAGCGGGGCTCTTTGGAAATACTTTCAGAAAAAATAGTGACGACAGACGGCGCTGCGCGTTTAACTGCATCAGAAAAGCTTAAATGGTTAGCGCTCATTGCACTGGGTATAGGAACATTAGGCAGCAATGCTGCTCTCATATTTGGGCTGAAAAACACCACCAAAAAAGCAATACTGAGGCCTGCAAATAGAGGGGGGAGAACAAATTTAATGAATTTCAGCACAAGTTTCTTATTATTAAAGGAGCAATCCCTTTATGATGGCACAAAAAAAATAACAGCGGCAAGTGCCACTGTTATTTTTATTACATATATACCGCGATTAATTACTGAATTAGAATAAATATAGATTCGCGTCCACGCTTAACACCTAATACAATATTGCCTTTGGTGTTTTCGATGATTTTATTCATATCGCGAATAGTCTCAACCCGTTGGCGGTTAACTTGTACTATCATGTCGCCTTCTTCTAGGCCTACACGCGCAGAAGGAGAGCGAGGGTCGACAGAGGTAATCTCAATACCCTTAGCATTATTTTTTTGGACATTTTCTAGCTCGGCGCCTTGAAATGCAGGATGTAATTCTTCACCAACCGCCTTAACACCAGATGCGCCATCAAGTGTGACTTTAAGCGTTTTTATTTTACCATCACGGTAAATGCTTAGCTTGATTTCTCGTCCTTCGCCTAATGTGGCAATTTTGCTGCGTAGTTCATGGAAGCCACTTATATCGCTACCATTAATGCTTACAATTACATCCCCGGCTTTTATGCCTGCTTTACTTGCAGCGGTATCATCCATTACCTGCATTACATAAGCACCTTGTTTTACATCAAGTTGTTGTGCTTTAGCTAACCCGGCATCAAGTGGGCGACCGGATATGCCTAAAGAGCCACGACGAACCTCACCATGCTCAATAATTTGATCAACCAAGTTTTTCATCATATTAGATGGAATAGCAAAACCAATTCCAACATTACCACCCGATGCACCTAAGATTGCGGTGTTAATGCCAATCAGCTCGCCATTTAAATTCACTAAAGCACCGCCTGAGTTACCTTGGTTAATTGCGGCGTCGGTTTGAATAAAATCTTCGTAACCTTCAATGTTCAAACCACTGCGTCCAAGCGCACTGACAATACCTGAGGTTACAGTGTGGCTTAAGCCAAACGGGTTGCCGATAGCAACCGCAAAGTCACCGACTCGTAATTGGTCTGAGTTAGCGAGTTTGATTTCTGTCAGGTCATCAGCCTCTATTTGCAGTAGTGCGATGTCAGACTCTTTATCTGTACCAATTTTAGTGGCTTCAAATTCACGGCCATCTTCGAGTGTAACGATCATTTTTTCTGCATCTTGGATCACGTGATTATTAGTAACCACATAACCTTCATCCGCATCGATAATCACACCTGAACCCAAACCACTAAATTGGCGCTTTTGGCTGCGAGGTTGTTGCTGGCCAAAAAAGAACTCAAGCGGGTCTGCGCGGCGGCGAACTTCTTTAGAGCCTGATACCTGAATACTCACAACACCCGGGGAGATTTGCTCAAGCATAGGTGCAAGAGTAGGTAGTTGTTGCCCGTTAACTGCTATTGGTAACTTTGCATAAGACGCTACCGGGCTCATTAATAAGCTTGTAGATAAAATAGCAGCACTGATAAGTGATAATTTCATTTTCATAGTCAGGGTTTACTCCACTTAGGAAAAACAAAAATTAAAAAAGGCTGCATAAGCAGCCTTTTTTAATTTGTTAGTAAGATAAAACAACAAAGCTGTTATATCTAAAGACTATGGGGTCAAAAAAAAGTTCATCAAGATGCTTTAGAGCGTTCCTGTACTTTATTTTCACCAGCAAATAAACCAGACTCACCCGACACAAAGTCTGCAGGTTGCGCCTCTGCTGAAGAGCGATCAGAACGGCGTTCTTTTAAAGATGCTTGTAATTGCTCTGTTGTTTCTTTTGAGAAGTATGGAGCTGCAGGTTCTTTATTTCTATCTTCTAAAAGTAATTGATTTGTTTCTTCAACGTGGCTAAGAAGCTGGTTGTAGTTATCTTTCATTTTATTTACAAGCTTGCTGGTACTGGCTAAATGGTCAGCTACGTCTTGGCGATATTGCTCAAGTGCATTTTGCGCTTGTTCCGCTTGCTCTTTTAATTCATCTTGTTTGAACTGTTTTTTAGTAACAAATGCACCAATAAAAAATGCTATAACCGCTACAATAACAATTAAACCTAACCATATCACTGTGCCCATAAAACTACCCCTTTGGGAAAATAACGAAAGAATGCTGATTCATTTATAAATCATATTAAGTGTAATATACCCCGAGTTATGATGCGTGTTAATATGCTTTACAAATTAAACTGCGTTTTGACAGAAAATACATATGACTCCTTGGCAAACATATCAACAAGATTTAAAACGAGATGACTTTGTACACGACGCAGCACAAGAAAATGCTGTGCGCCACTTGCAACGTTTATACGACGACCTCACACAAGCAAAACCAAAATCAACAGGTTTTTTCGCTAGTTTATTTAGTAATAATGAACCCGAACCTATAAAAGGGCTTTATTTTTGGGGCGGAGTTGGACGTGGGAAAACGTATTTAGTTGATACTTTCTACGAAGCATTGCCAAGTGAACGAAAAATGCGCGTGCATTTTCATCGTTTTATGCACCGTGTGCATGACGAATTAAAAAAACTTAATAACACGGCTAATCCACTGGAAAAAGTTGCAGACATATTTAAATCAGAAACAGACATCATCTGTTTTGATGAGTTTTTTGTTCAAGACATAACGGATGCCATGTTGCTTGGTGGTTTAATGGAAGCATTGTTTGCACGCGGAATTGTTTTAGTCGCTACCTCTAATATAGTGCCTGACGATTTATATCGAAACGGCCTACAACGTGCTCGTTTTATGCCTGCCATTGAGCTGGTAAAACTCAATACTGAAGTAGTGAATGTTGACTCGGGTATTGATTATCGATTGAGAACGTTAGAACAAGCTGAAATTTTTCACAGCCCACTTGATGAGCAAGCGGATAAAAACCTGTTTGAATATTTTGATAAGTTGTCAGCTGAACCGGGCCAGCTTGATAAACCTATAGAAATAGAAGGGCGCTTAATAAAAACACGCAAAGTAGCCCAAAATGTTGTGCTATTTGAATTTAGTGAATTGTGTGAGACCGCTCGAAGCCAAGTCGATTACATGGAAATTAGTCGTTTATATAACACGGTTATTATTTCTAATGTAAAACAGCTTGGTCAGAACAATGATGATGCAGCAAGGCGCTTTATTGCCTTAGTCGATGAATTTTACGAACGCCACGTGACGTTAATTATTTCAGCCGAAAAACCAATTACCGAACTTTACACGCAAGGCAACTTAAATTTTGAATTTAAACGCTGCATAAGCCGTTTACAAGAAATGCAGTCGTTAGAGTATTTAGCGAGAGAACATTTAGCTTAATAAACATTAGAATGCCGGTCGTTTTGCTTTCTTAACACTTATTTGTAAATAGCGATAATTTTCTTGTGGGAAAAACAACCGATCGGTAGCAATGTGATTTAAGTGCTGGTATACTCCCGCGTCTGCCACGTTGCGTTCTATGCCTTCATATAGTTTAGCCACTAATGAGCGGCGCAAAGTCTAAAACTCGAAGGGGTTATAGCAAACTTAGAGCAGTAGTTAATATTAACTACTTGTGGTTTTAATTGAAAAACATTGGATTTTTATAAATGAAAACGTTTGTTGCTAAACCAGAAACAGTAAAACGTGACTGGTACGTAGTTGACGCTGAAGGTAAAACTTTAGGTCGCATCGCTACTGAAATCGCTCATCGCCTACGCGGTAAGCATAAAGCTGAATACACTCCACACGTAGATACTGGTGATTACATCATCGTTATCAACGCTGAGAAAGTTACTGTAACTGGTAACAAATTCAAAGATAAAGTGTACTACGCTCACTCTGGTTTTCCAGGTGGCCTTAAGTCTACTACTTTTGATAAACTTCAAGCTGCAAAGCCTGAAATGATCATCGAGAAAGCAGTTAAAGGCATGTTGCCACGTGGTCCTTTAGGCCGCGCAATGTACCGTAAACTTAAAGTTTACGCAGGTACTGAGCATAACCATGCTGCACAACAGCCTCAGGTTCTAGACATTTAAGGAGCACTATCATGGCAAATCAATACTACGGTACAGGTCGTCGTAAAAGTTCAAGTGCTCGCGTATTCTTACGCCCAGGCACTGGTAACATCGTAATCAACAAGCGCTCTTTAGAAGAGTACTTTGGTCGCGAAACAGCACGCATGGTTGTTCATCAAGCTCTTGAGCTTGTTGATATGACTGAAAAATTTGACCTTTTCATCACTGTTTCTGGTGGTGGTACAACTGGTCAAGCTGGTGCTATCCGTCACGGTATCACTCGTGCACTTATGGAGTTTGACGAGTCACTACGTCCACAACTTCGTAAAGCAGGTTTCGTTACTCGTGATGCACGTAAAGTTGAACGTAAGAAAGTGGGTCTTAAGAAAGCGCGTAAGCGTCCACAGTTCTCAAAACGTTAATCTATACGTTATCAAGAATTCAAAAACCCAGCTTATGCTGGGTTTTTTGTTATTGGCGTAAAATTTCTTCAGATTCCTTTCCATTTTGATAAATTATTAGTCTAAGCTGTACATTGCAAATTACCGTTTATGATGATCACACTGTGCAATAAAGGCGTATTAATTGTACGAAAGGAAGTAAATAGTCAGATCGCTGCAAAAAAGTTAAATAATTATCGTAATTAGTTTAAATCCATCAGTTAATTGATGGAATTTTTTGCTACAATTGGCGTGGAAGTAAAACGATCAAGTTTTATAACACTATGTGTAGTCTTAAAACTTCCGCTTAGTGGAGTTGATCTTGGTCACTACATCGTTTTTACAGAAGTGATATTATTACTTTTCCAGCTCGTGCTCGAACTAGCTTAATCAAACCATTGGTGAAATTAATATTTTTCAAGACCCGAGTTGCTAATAACCTTGTTTTAAACAAGGGTTTTAATTATGATCATTTCTATTTTAAAAATTTCGAATAATTAACCTGCTGTAACTGATGTTCTCAATATAGCAAGTGTTGAGAATCGTAAGTGGAGATAAGTGGATGAGCAATGCGCCTGTAGACAATGGCCGACGTCGCTTTTTAACCATAGCTACCTCTGTTGTTGGTGGTGTTGGTGCGGCTGGGGCTGCTGTTCCTTTTATTGCGTCTTGGAATCCAAGTGAGCGAGCTAAATCTGCGGGTGCGCCTGTAGAAGTAGATATCAGCAAACTTGAACCTGGACAATTAATACGTGTCGAGTGGCGTGGTAAACCTGTATGGGTTGTATCACGAACCCCAAAAATGCTTGAGCAAATGAAAGAACATGAAGGTCAACTTCGTGATCCGCAATCGCAAGAGCCACAACAATTAGAATCATCAACAAATGATTACCGTTCATTACGTCCAGAGATTTTTGTCGCTGTAGGTATTTGTACGCATTTAGGATGTTCACCTAGCTTTTTACAAGGTGGCTTTGGTGAAAAAGTGGAAGGGACTGATGATGGTTTTTATTGTCCATGTCACGGTTCTAAATTTGATATGGCTGGCCGTGTTTTTCAATCGGTTCCAGCACCATTAAACTTAGAAATTCCACCATATACTTTTCTTGATGAAACCACTATTTTAGTGGGCGAAGAACAAGGGGTGGCCTAATGTTTGGTAAGATTATTGGTTGGATTGACGACAGAATCCCAATGACACGTGTTTGGAACATGCATATTGCACAGTATCCAGCACCTAAAAACTTTAATTTTTGGTACTTCTTTGGCTCATTGGCAATGTTAGTACTAGTGAACCAAATACTGACCGGTATTTGGCTAACAATGAACTACGTACCGTCTGCTGAAGGTGCATTTGCATCAATAGAATATATCATGCGTGATGTAGATTATGGTTGGTTACTGCGCTATCTGCATTCAACCGGTGCGTCTGCGTTTTTCATTGTTGTTTATCTGCATATGTTCCGTGGCATGATCTACGGTTCTTATCAAAAGCCACGTGAGCTACTGTGGTTGTTTGGTATGTTTATTTTCTTAGCACTGATGGCTGAGGCATTCATGGGGTATTTACTACCATGGGGTCAAATGTCATTTTGGGGTGCGCAGGTAATTATTTCATTGTTTGGTGCAATCCCTGTTATTGGTGATGACCTTACACTTTGGATCCGTGGTGACTACGTAATTTCAGGTGCAACGCTTAACCGCTTCTTTGCATTACACGTTATTGCACTACCATTAGTTATTGTAATTCTAGTGTTCTTACACATTGTTGCACTACATGAAGTGGGTTCTAATAACCCAGACGGTATTGATAACAAACGTAAAAAAGGCACGGTTCCTGAAGAAGATAAGCCTAAATTTAAGTTCCATGAATATTACACTGATAAAAAAGACATTATTGATGCGATTCCGTTCCACCCTTATTACACAGTAAAAGATATTGTGGGCGTGGTTGGTTTCTTAATCCTGTTTTGTTGGGTTGTGTTCTTTATGCCTGCTATGGGTGGTTTCTTCTTAGAAGCGCCAAACTTTGAAGCGGCAAACCCACTTAAAACACCGGAACATATATTCCCTGTTTGGTACTTTACGCCATTTTACGCAATCTTGCGTGCAATCCCAGATAAACTAATGGGTGTTGCAGCAATGGGGGCGTCAATTGTAGTACTTGCGTTATTACCTTGGATTGACCGTGGTTCAGTTCGCTCTGTTCGTTACCGTTGTGGTTTCCACAAATGGAACATTGCAGGCTTTGTTGTTACTTTTGTTCTTTTAGGTTGGGTTGGTGCTACACCGCAAACTGACTTTAAAACGATTGTCTCGCAAGTTTGTACTGTGACTTACTTTATGTTCTTCGTGCTGTTATTTGTTTACAGTAAGAATGAAAAAACTAAGCCATTGCCTGAGAGGTTAACGAAATGATGAAAAAACTAATTATTGGTTTATTCGCTTTATCAGTAAATATGTTACCTGCAATGGCGGCAGGTCCGTCGGTTCCTTTAATGGAAGCGGGTAACGATATATCTGATCAGCCATCTTTGCAGCGCGGTGCTAAGTTGTTCATGAACTACTGTCTTGGTTGTCACCAAATGCAGTACCAACGTTATGAACGTACTTTCCGTGATATTGGTATTCCAACGGAAGTTGGCCAAGAGCAACTTATTTTTGATGGTTCAAAAGTTGGTAGCCATATCAAGAACTCAATGGCTAAAGATGATGCAGCGAAATGGTTTGGTGCGGCTCCGCCGGATTTAACCAATGTTGCACGTGTACGCGGAAGTGATTGGATTTACACGTACTTGAAATCATTTTATAAAGATGAGTCTCGCCCGTTTGGTGTAAATAATACGTTATTCCCATCAGTAGGTATGCCACATGTTCTACAAGAACTTCAGGGTGTTCCTACTCCTATTACTGAAGAAGTAACTGTTGACGGTGTAACAACTGTACATATCACAGGTACTGAAACAGATGGTTCAGGTGAAATGAGCGTAGATGAGTATGACCAAGCAGTTCGTGATTTAACGAACTTCCTAGAGTACGTCGGTGAGCCGACTCGACTTGAATCGGAAGCGCTAGGTATTAAGGTAATCGGATTTTTAATTATCCTATTTATCTTGGCATTTATGCTTAAGAAAGAATACTGGAGAGATGTTCATTAATTTTGAACATATTTAAAGGTAATTTTGCAATAGGGGCTTAAGCCCCTATTGCTGTTTTAGTTATTTAATGGAGGTAGGCATGGCCGTAGCTGCCAATAAGCGCCCTGTAATGACCCTTTTCTCTGGGGCTAACTGTATGTATAGCCACCAAGTACGCATAGTACTTGCAGAAAAAGGTGTAAGTGTAGATATTCATTTGGCTGAAAAGGACAATCTGCCAGAAGCACTTCACGAAATTAACCCTTACGGTACAGTGCCAACACTGATTGACCGTGAGCTTGGTTTATATCAGGCAAATATCATCATGGAATACCTTGATGAACGTTTTCCTCACCCTCCACTAATGCCTGTATATCCGGTAATGCGTGGCCGTAGCCGTTTAATGATGCACCGTATTGACACTGATTGGTACAGCCTTGCTGCTAAAATCAGCAATAACACATCAGATGCAGCACAAGCTCGTAAAGAGTTAACTGAGGCATTACTTGCGGTAGCTCCTATTTTTAGCGAAGCGCCTTACTTTATGAGTGAAGAGTTTAGCTTAGTAGATTGTTACTTAGCCCCACTACTATGGCGTTTACCTGAGTTTGGTATTGAGCTTAATGGTGCTGGTTCTAAAGAGATGAAAGAGTACATGATCCGTTTATTTGAACGTGAATCATTCCAAGCTTCGTTAACTGAAGCTGAGCGTGAGATCCGTTTATAATGACGCCTAATCGTCCTTATTTATTACGTGCTTTTTTTGATTGGATAGTCGATAACGATTGTACGCCGCATATTGTGGTGGACGCTGGTTTTGCAAATGTGCAAGTGCCTACACAGTTTGTGCAAGATGGACAAATTGTGCTGAACATTAGCCCATCTGCAGTTACACAGTTTTCGTTAGACTTAACTCAACTTAGTTTTAACGCGCGTTTTGGCGGTCAGCCAATGCAAGTTTATGTACCTTTAGGTGCTGTGCTTGCAATTTACGCTCGCGAAAACGGCGAAGGTACAGTCTTTACTGCAGACGAGTTTGTAGAGGACGAAGACGAGTTTGATGAAGGTCTAGAAAGTGTTGATTCATCAGAGTATATAGATGAAACACCACCAGAAAAACCTGAAAAGAAAAAAGGCTCGCATTTACGTGTTATAAAATAATATGTAGATTACAAAAAAACCGCTTAAAAGCGGTTTTTTTATTGCTGTAATTTAGTGACTTTTAATTAATATATTCAAATACCTTTACAACGCGCTCAACGCCCGACACATTACGTGCAATATTAACTGCGCGATTAGCTTCATCTTGAGACACCAAGCCCATTAAATACACCTCAGCGTTTTCTGTAACCACTTTAATGTTATTGCTGCTAATATCTTTAGTTGCTAGTAACTGCGCTTTTACCTTGGAGGTAAGCCATGAGTCGTGTGTTTGAGTGGTTATACCAATATTTGAACCAATACGAAGTTGGTTATGAATTTTACGAATGCCAGCAATTGACTCTACGGTTATTTGTGCTTCGTTTTTCATTTCCTGATTAGCAACTTGACCAACAAGTAGAACAATACCATTAACACTTATGGCGTTAACTCGAGCTGATTTTTCTAGGCGTTCAACTTCACTAATAGCAATACTGGCTTTAATTTCTATATTGTTATCATCAATTTGTGAGCCAATGGTGCGACGGTCATTTGCAGCGGTTACTGCACTGGCTGTACCGGCTACAACAGCTGCGGCGCAGCCTTGTAATAAAACAACGGTGCCTAATACGATGAGAGAGCGTTTAAACATAATTTTCATCCTGAGGGAAAAGCGTTAAATCTATGAGTTCACTTAAACAGTGTAAGTTAGTTAAATGCGACTCTATAATTCGGCTAGGGCGTTTAGACGGTGTTCTTATTTCAACATCATTAGGGCCAAGTAAACCCACTAATTCACCCCCGTCGTCACCCACCATAACAATGACCTTCATATCGCGTGTGAGTGCAGCTTCAACGGCTGAAATGACTTGTTTTTCATTGCCATTAATTGCTAATACCAATAGTAAGTCACCTTGCTGAGCAAAAGCACGGATTTGGCGAGCAAATGTGTCGTGATCATCACTGTGATTGTTTTGCCCAAGATTTATATTTTCTTGTGATAAAGCAATAGCAGGTAAGCAAGGACGCTCTGTTTCATAGTGATTAACCAATATCCCCGCCATGTGTTGCGCAAGCATATGACAGTTAGCTGTTCCGCAACAAATTAACTTATTACCATTAATTAGGCTTTGTGCAATTGTAAATGCGGCCGATTCAAGTGCACTGGGTAGGACTTCTCCAGCAGCTATTTGAACTTGAATACTTTCTGTAAAAATTTCTTTTATTGTGTCTTGCATAGCCTACCAATTTATTTTTAGTATTTTAAAATACGTTTTTAAGCCAATTATATGTAGGAGATGATTCTCCAGTTATGGCTACATAGTCAATTCTTAATGCCTGATTTGTTAAGTTTTTAGCCGCTAAGTAATGATAAATACTGCGTTTAAGCCGTTCTTGCTTTTTTGCACTGAGCGCATAATTAGCACCGCCTCGAGCGTTATTTTTGCGAAACTTTACTTCTACAAATACGAGGGTGTTTCCCTCTTTCATAATAATATCGAGCTCACCAAAGGGGCAGTAATAATTACGCTCTATAGGCTTTAACCCTTGCGACACTAAGTATTTTTGCGCTTGTAGCTCGTAGTACTGACCTTTTTCACGACTATTTTGCCACAGCTCTTTAAACCACGACATGTCGCCCCCTTAACTTAATAAAGTCTAATTTAAAGTTTGCACACCACTGGCTGACTGCATAAACAAGGGCACAGGGCGCTGTGTTTTAAGCTGAACGGGCTTAATTTGGCGATTAGTATATTGCGCCCAATCAAGCACTCGTTGTATGTGGCCATTACTATTAACTGATAACTTACCGCTCAAACCACTAAATTGATTACCAGGCATTAAGCTCAATTGCCTAATATCATTAATAACTAGTACTGCATCGTATGCCATAGCGAATAAGCGTTGGCTTATGTCGGCTTGCTCAGGCCAAAGGGTATTGTACTGCTCACGTAAATTATGTTGTTTTATTTGCGAGTTAAGCATCCAAGGTAACTCTGTAAAGTAGAGTCCATCTAGGTCGCCTTTATCGGTCGAATCTATCTGTTTACTATGACTTTTAGAACTGGCATAAAGCGGGATCCGTTGTGCAAACGTACTAATGTTAACGTCAAGATAAGGCTTAATTAAACGGGTCTCTGTAGCATCACCTAAAATATAAATGACATCAATATCACTGCGTGAGCGTGTTTCACTCTCAACTTCTTGCTTAAATAATGCTTTGATTGTTTTTATACGCTCTTTAGATTTGTCCACTTCTAATAAGTTAGTAATGGTTTTAGGCATGTCTTGGTTGTTTTCATAAAAACCAATTTGAGGTTTAGTCTCGCTATAGCGTTGCCATTGCTGATTAAAAAAATCAACTAAACGCTGGCCATTATTGTTTTCTGGGGCAAGTAACATAGGTTTTTGGTATCCCATAGCCAGAAAATGCTCTAATGCTTGTTCTACCTCATGCTCAGGATTTAACGCAAAATAATAATGTTGAAGCGAAATAGTGTTTCCGTCGAATGTATTCAAATGTAGTGTTGGAATGTTAATCAGTGTTTCAGCAGCTGTTAGCTTATCTATATTTGCTTTAAGTAGTGGGCCAACTACAAAATCAGGATTTATTTGATCAAGCTTTGCAGCAATTTCTGCAGTACTTAAATTCTCATCAATAAAAATAGCTTCATTAATGTTTTGTTTGTCTAAGGCCGCCAGAGCACCAGCTTTTAATGCATTTCCTAGTCTTTCGTTTGGGCCAGACTGAGGAAATAAAAGAACTAGACGATCAATATTCAAAGGTGCTAACTCAACAAGACCTCCGTCTTGTTTAGGTAAAACAGTGCCAGCAGGGTGCCCTACGTAACGACGTCGCCAGTTATTAATTGCTTGGTCAAGTTCTACACCGCTACCTGCATATACTTGGTGATATAGAGCAAGGTTGACCCAGCCTTGTTGAATAACAGAGCCGCGGTTAAAACGCTCCAATGCATAGGAAGACAACTGTTTTAGGTTATCCCATAACTGTTGCTCGAGTTGCGGGATGTCAATTTTACTTTTTGCAGATGTTTCAGATGCTCTAAAAAAGTAGGGAGCTGCTTTTTTTGGAAAATTTTGTGAGGCGTAAATGCTAGCTGTTAAAAACTGATGCCATGCAAAGTGCTCAGGCTGTGTTAGTTGCCCATCTAACGATTGTAAAATAATTAAAGCCTGGTCATTTTTATTTTGTTGTTTTTGCGCGTATGCAATATAAAGACGATTTTGAGTTTGATCGACACTTGCTGTTAGCTCAAGGTCGCGACCAATTTGCTCTAATAATGGCCAGTTTTTTTCAGAAATAGCGGCATCACGTGCGCTATACAATAATTGTATTTTGTCAGCACCTTGACGATTTACGGCTAATTGATAGATAGATTGCGCACTGGTTGCTTGATTTTTTAGCGCATTAGCACTGCTGCTGAAGTTATCGCTTTTTTTAATTGGTTTTTCGGTTGTGCTACACGCCGATAACCCTGACAATATAATTAATAGACCAACTAGTTTAAGTCGCACAATGATTTCCCAATACGTTAACGCGATTTGCTTATATTACTGACTGACGCAGGAGACCTCAATGTTAAATGAGGAGAATTCACATAAAATTGGCACTCTTTACATTGTTGCCACCCCAATTGGCAATTATGACGACTTAAGTCAGCGTGCCATTGCGACATTATCGCAAGTTGACTTAATCGCTGCTGAAGATACACGCCACACCGGCAAGCTGCTCAGCCATTTTGGTATTAAGGCAAAAACATTTGCATTACATGATCACAACGAAAAACAAAAAGCGCAGCAAATTATTGATCAACTAAATCAGGGGTTAAATATAGCCTTAGTGTCAGATGCTGGTACGCCGCTCATTAGTGACCCAGGATATGCGGTTGTAAACTTATGCCGTGAACAAGGCGCAAGCGTAACCCCTGTGCCTGGTGCATGCGCTGCTATAACCGCAGTGTGTTGTTCAGGTTTACCTACTGACCGCTTTCAGTTTATTGGCTTTACGCCCGCTAAAAGTAAAGCGCGCCAAGACTTTTTCATCGAAGCGGTAAACTCAGGTATTACCAGCATTATGTATGAAAGCACGCACCGTATTATGGCAAGTCTTGATGATTTAGAAACTGCGCTTGGCAGTGAACAGCAGGTGGTGTTTGCTAAAGAGCTCACCAAAACCTTTGAAACTTTTTTTAATGGCACTGTGAGTGAGCTTAAGCAGTTTTTAACTGACGATCCTACCAAGCAACGCGGCGAAATTGTACTCATGCTGCCGGGCAAACCCAAGCTTGTAGACGATATTCCACCTGAGGCTCGTAAAATGTTGGCTCTACTTGAAAAAGAAATGCCAATGAAAAAAGCGTGTGGTGTTGTAGCCGACTACTTTGGCATGAAAAAAAATGCACTATACAAAACAATTATTGAAGAAAAAGAGTAAATATTACTGCGCTTGGCTTTAGCGTCATGTATACTGCGCGCCGAGTCAGCCAAGATAATCGCTGCCTGTGACGAAAATGATCAGGGGGAGGAAAGTCCGGGCTCCACAGGGCAGAGTGCCAGCTAACGGCTGGGGGGCGTGAGCCCACGACAAGTGCAGCAGAGAGAAGACCGCCAACCTCGGTTGGTAAGGGTGAAAGGGTGCGGTAAGAGCGCACCGGGCCGCTAGTAATAGTCGGTTGCAAGGTAAACTCCACTCGGAGCAAGACCAAATAGGGTTCCTTATGGCGTGGCCCACGTTGGAACCGGGTAGGTTGCTTGAGCCATAGAGCGATTTATGGCCTAGACGAATGATTATCACTTTCTTCGGAAAGGACAAAACCCGGCTTATAGGCTGACTCAAACTCAAGCGTAAGCATCTGATTTATTAGGTGCTTACGCTTGAACCACTAATCTCATGGCACAAAATTTCAAAAGTGTGCCAAATAGTGTGCCAAATAAACTCAATACGTTACTTACACATAGGTAACTTAATGAGACATATCAAACTCCCTGAACACCTCATACTACGAAAAGAACGTTATTATTTTCGTTATGTTTTCCCTCGTAAATTTATCGGCTCCGATATACGCATTTCACTTAAAACCAAACACCTTCATCATGCTTTAAACTTTCTAGGCCTAATCAAACCCGAATTAGATAAACTAAAAATACTTGCGAGTGATCGACACAATATAGATACTGAAACTTTAATCAATCAAGCAAAACGTATCTTAATTCATATGAAGCAAAAACTTACCCATGAGCTAAGCAAAAAAATAATAGCAAAAGAAGAACAACGTTATGCTTCAACGGCACACTCTATAAATGGCATTAAAGCAAAGCCGTTAAACAGTCACTCACCTACACATTTAAGAACCGCAGCAAACATTATGCTTTCTATTGCAGATGGTGAGACAGGTGAATTATTGGTTGAAGCTTTAAAAAACAATGATTACGAAGTGCTCAATATTTATGTTTTAGTCAGCAAGTATATGGCACTTAAAAATAGTGGTTTAAGTAATGTCGATATCGTGGCTAATAAACAAATCGAAAAAAGTGTTCGTCAACTTGCACGCCAATTAGATACGTTTTTACTCGCTGGTATGTTTAATAGTTCTGAAGTTGAAACTGATGAAGACTTATTTGATGACTCAGATGAAGACGACAACTTTTACGCTGATAACATTGATGCAATAGATACTCTCAACAAACACGAGGTAGAATTCGAACCTGACACATTAGAGTATTCAGCATTTAAAAGTATGCTAGAAACCTCAAGAAATTTGCAGGCTAAATACTTGGCCTCTTGCTTAACTAAAGATTCAGAGCAAAAACATTTATTAGATTCAATGTTTACTAAAAGCTCACACACCATAGCTGAAAGTAAGCCAAGTGAAGAAAAACAACAAACTCAAGGCCCATTATTTTCAGAAGTGTATAACGAATTTTTAGATTTTAAAGTAAATGCAGGTTTAAGCGATAGGCTTGTAAAAGAATATGCTCGCCACTATGAAGCATGGCGTTTACTAAGTGAAGACAAAGCAATTGAAAGTTATAAAGCGAGTGATATAGGTCGTTTTATTGACCGCTGTTATCAGTTACCTAAAAAGAATCGCGCACCATACAGTAAAATGAGCTTGCAAGAGTGCCTAGACTTCGATGTTCCTGAAGATGACTTAGTTACACCTAAAACTGTTCAAGGCTATTACAAGTGGTTACAGGGGATATTCTCCTATGCTAAAAGAGATACTGTTGAATATATTCAGCATTCACCATGTACTATAAAACGAGACTTTAAGCAGCGTATACGTGGTGTTTTTAATAACGAAGAACTTACTAAGTTTGAAGCATTCGCAATGCGAACAAAACATGCGTGGCAAAAGTGGTCACTATTATTAGCCATGTACACAGGCGCAAGGCGCACAGAAATTTATCAGTTAAGAAAAACAGATATCCGTGTTGAAGATAGTATTAACTACATATTAGTAACTGATGAACACGAATCACAACGCCTTAAAACTAATAACGCAAAACGTAAAATCCCTATCCATAAGCGCTTAATCGAAATTGGTTTTTTAGAGTATGTAGAACAAGCAGAGGGACGTATTTTATATGAAATAACATCAGCAGAGAGTATCACTAGTTGGTTTGGTCGTTTAGTTGTGGAGCTCGAAATACCTAGCGTTAATGAGCTGGGTGAACTTCGCAGCTATCACAGCTTTAGACATACTTTCATAAGTAATATACGTAATAATCATTCGTTTGATCTTTCACTGATTCAGCAAATAGTTGGTCATGAACTTTCAAAAGGTGGGATTACAGATAAATATACACATGGTGGGGCTAGTTTGAAAAGGTTATCAGACGTAATTGGGGCTTTTAAAATAAGTTCCTCAAACAAAAATTGATTGTTAATTTACAAGGCTTTAAAGTAGTGATGGTTAAAATATAAGTTTAACATTTTTCAAATGCAAATTAAGGATGGAACCTTTATGGGATCGGTTAGGGATCAAATTCATAGTGCTGAAAGAGCTATATGTAATAATATTAGCCAGTTAGCTGGTCAGCGAGATTTGCTGTCGCAAAATATTCTCTCTCAACTAAGAAATTTAGTGGAAGGAGTTGCTGTTTTGTTTCATTCAAATAATTTAAATTCTGACTTTTTATATGACAAAGTGAACCCTGCTCTCGCCCATATTGGAGGGAGTGGGAAGTTAAACTTCTTAAATAAGTTTCATAAGCTCCTCCAGATTAGCGTTTCACATTATACAGTTGAAGGCGATAGCTCTGAAAGATTAATGCTGAAATATTATGAGTACCTGCATCGAATAAGGGCTTTGATTAAGAGTGAAAAAAACATTGATATACTCTCAAACTTAGAATGCTTTCCTGTTGACTTAGATCCATCACTACGCGAATACCACGAAAAAATAGCCTCTGTAGTTGAAGAGATAGGCATGTTCCAAGGAAGTACAGCTAACTCTGAACGTTACTATATCCATAGAAAAAGGCCTTTTTTTTGCTTTGGTAGAATTTATTATGAGGTTACTTTCTATCGAGCTACAAACAAAGCAAACAAGTTTGATAGAATCATAGCATTCACAAATTTTGATATTGCGGATAAGCATGCAGCTATGCTTACTCTGCATCAAGATAATATTAAAGTACTTGGTCAATTTATGCCTATTACGATTATTCGTAAATGGAGTGTTTCAATTAGGCCATGTGAACTGAAAAACTTTTCAAAAATTTTAAACCTAGATATCGACACTAGAACAAATTCATTCGAGTACCAACATTTAATGAACTATTTGAGCAATAGCTCTACTAGCCTCCTCGATTTTGTAACCTCTCCAGAGCTACATTACATGTCAGAAAGAGCTAAAGCACTTTCTAGTGGAGAGTTTCCACAGATATTCTTAGCACTAGATAAAGCAAGAGGATTTATCCTAAATAATTCTTTAGGCCATAATGTTATTCGTTATCTATTATTACGAATGAATAATCAAATTATTAAGGCCCAACATTCTAGAGATAGCTGTTATTTATTATCAAACTTGAACCTTAAGTTTGGTTGTAACCCTTTTGATAAAATGCCCTTTTGTACATCTCTTATTGGGCATAACCCTCGTTTTAGTGATGTTGCAGAATGTATAGAACTACACGGTAGAGAGCATGAGCTATTCGCGAGAAAAATTAAAAATAATGTTGAGCAAAACGGCGTCCTTTATACTCCTATTTCTGAACTCAGTGATTATGGTGATATAAATACTCTGATTACTAATTATAATAAAGAGCTATATTACAAGCATATGGATCGGCAGTTGTGTCTAGATAAAGGGCATGTTTTTGTTCAAAAATATGAAGAAGAAACAGCCTCAATAATTAACCATTTGCAGGACAGTACCGTTGTAGGAATAGCTGGTTATACTCAAGCTGTTGAGCAATGGCTAACAACTATACCTCAATTTATTGACGATCCTACAAAAGTAAGTGCTCTAAAAAACCTATTTAGTTTATCTAAAGTAGCTTTAATATATGGAGCGGCTGGTACAGGTAAATCAACTATGATTCACCATATAGCACAGTACTTTAATGATAAAAGTAAGCTATTCTTAGCCCATACGAATCCGGCCATAGATAACTTAAAACGCAGAGTTAGTGCACAAAATTCAACGTTTAGAACTATAAGCAAGCAAGCTCGAGGGGGAAGTGCAGAAGAGTTCGATGTATTGATTATAGATGAGTGTAGCACTGTAAGTAATGCGGATTTATTAAAGGTACTTCAACATACATCTTATAAACTTTTGGTACTTGTAGGTGATTCTTACCAGATAGAGTCAATACAATTTGGCAATTGGTTTACTATTGCTCCTTCATTTATACCTAACTTATCAGTTTTCGAGTTAAAAACCCCTTTTAGGACGGACAATGAAGAGCTATTAAAGTTTTGGGGGAAAGTAAGAGAAAGTAGTAATGATCTAGCTGAAATCATGGTTAAGAATAACTACTCAACTGATTTAGATAGTTCGCTCTTTGAAAATTATTCCGAGGATGAAATCATATTGTGTTTGAACTACGATGGTTTATACGGAATTAACAATATCAATAGGTTTCTTCAAAGTGGCAATCAAGGAGCAAGGTTTTTCTGGCGAGAATCAACATATAAAATTGGTGATCCTGTTTTATTTTCAGATAGTGAGCGTTTCAGGCCTGTAATTTATAACAATTTAAAAGGTTGGATTGTTAATATTTCACAAGCACCAGGATGGATTCAATTCGATATCAGGCTCGATAGGGATCTTAATGAATTTGACGTTTCATATTGTTATGATTTGACTTGGGTTAGTGAATCTATTGTCCGCTTTACGGTTTTTGATTCACCACACTCTAGTGATGACGATGACGATACCCTCAATACTACAGTCCCTTTTCAAGTAGCTTATGCAGTATCCATCCATAAGGCACAGGGCTTAGAATATAGTTCGGTGAAAATAGTAATCACAGATGCGAATGAAGATGATATATCCCATAGTATTTTCTATACAGCAATTACGAGAGCTATGGATCGTTTAAAGATATTTTGGACTCCAGAAACTCAACAAAAAGTCCTGAATAAACTTACTAGAAAAGCTAGTCATAAAGACGCGATCTTAATTACAGGCAGAAAGAATTTAAAAAGGCTTAACTAGTTAGCAAGGGTGTATATGTTCAAAGTTGTGAAATAGCCCTCTGAAAGCCCATTTCAACTAACGTTAATACATATTAACGTTAGTTGGTTAATAGTCTTCGAAGATTATTAGCCAACTAACGAAAAAAAAGTATATGAAAATTGATATTTCGATTAAATTGTTATTTGTAAGTTTAATTAAATATACATACACTGTATGTGTATACAGTTTTCAGGAGGTTTTATGCAGGAGTGCATCAACTGTGGACATTCATATGATGAAAATATTTCAAATTGTCCTAGGTGTATTGAGTTAGATATAAAAAGTAGACCAGATCTGGTTTCAGTTTCAGCAATTACAGCACAGCTCATCACAGAGAAAGGAAATTCATCGTTAGATTCTAACTTAGGTGAACTCTGGCCTAAAAATGACGATGTTTGTTTTAAATTGATAACTCAAGTTGAGAAAAAATTTGACGCAAAAAATAAATTTCATAGCTATCTTACTGAGGATAACTCAATAAGGTCAGTACCTTATTATCTTGAAAGCTATATCCAAAAGAAAATAGACTTTAAACAATTAATCACTCAACTTATGGGAGAAATAATTAGCTCAGCTAGAGGAGTTGGTGCTCATAAAGTTACTGGGGGGAGTATTTTGTTTATGCACTATAAAAGTCATGATAAAGACGATCTTGGTCAGCTATTGGCTATTATGGTTGATAAAAAAGATGGCTTTGATTTCGATGCTGTTAGTTTAGTTCCTAAAAATACACCACATATAAATTTAGACGCATTAAAACAAGCTGCATTATTTGATTTAACTCTTTTTGATGAGGTTTATCCAAAAATTCCTAGTAGAGATACTTATTTAAAATTTATCAAAGGTAATACATCAGGTAACTTTTTCAAAAGTGCTTTTGGCTGTGATGAGAGGAATACAGACAATGTTAAATCTATAGATGAGTTACGAAGAGCTATTAGTGACTTCGAGGAGAAAAATAAACTTGGTGCGTCATACTACGAAAAAGCTAAAAATAGCTTTGAAGCATTAATTTCAAAGGCCGAAAAAGATAAAAAGCCCGTTTCTGCTCAAAGCTTATATGATGCTATTGAATCTAATTTGCCGAGCGATTCACACCTAAAAGGTACATTTGCAAATTTTGTGAATACTGGTGGTTACCAAGTTAACCCACATATAGAGCCTACAAAAAATAGTGTTAAATCTGGCCGATGGGTTGACATTGAGGCTGGTGATAAAAGCTTTTTAGGTAAGGTTGTGCGAACTAAAGTTGGTAAGTTAGGCTCAGGGATGCCTGCAGAGTACGAAGCTGGAAGGCTCACACTTTTAATATCAGATCCGCTTCAAAGAAAAGAGTTTGAAAAGCTTATAGAGGTATCCAACTGATGTCAAAATCAGCCAGTTATTTAAGCTTTTTTTCAATATTACATGAAAATAAAGTTGATGCATCGTCTGAGTTAATTACAATTCAATCTGATGAAGGTTTTGATGCAAATAATATAGAGAAATACTTAAATGGAATTGGCTATGAATTTGATAGTTACCGAACTATTCGTGGAAATAAGGTTGAGCTATCTTTAACTGCAGTCAATTGGAACGAAAAGTGTCCTTTTTTCGAAACTTGGCAAAAAGTATTCGACGAAGTAGACACTTCCAGTATATTACCCAGCTTTTATTATGTCCTTGAAGATAAGACGTCTAACTTTGATGAGCATATCAATGCTAAAAAGTTACAAGTTTTTTGCAAAGTCAGAGAGCTATTAGCTCAATTATCAGACCATTGTGAACCAAGTTCAGGCTCAGCAAAAGGCTCTCGAAAACTTGTATATATAGTCGAATTAGAAAATAGTATTTCCAAGCATGAATTTCAACCTTCTATTGCATGGTCGGAATTAAGCAAAGCTAATAATATTGAGAATTCATTGCCTTTAGCTAAAAAGTTATTGAAAGCAATTAATGTCGGTGATAGCCAAGACATTGAAAGAAAAAATGTTTTGAGATCTGCTTTTAGTGAGTTAATAAGCGGTTGCGTGGATCAGAGTGAAATATTTTCGACGATAATTCGGTCATTAGCTGAGTTAGATAGAAAGTATGATGCACACCACGAGCTTTTTGTTAAAAGGTTTAGTGTAAACAAGGTGTTGTTGGAAATTAATGAACAGGATCTTAAGTATACTTCCAAGATAAATGAAATTGTCTCAAGTGCTCAAAATAAGGCTTTGACGATACCTGGTGCCTTGATTGCGATTGGTGCTATTATGAAAATAGACCATCCTGCTGATGCTATTGCTGTTGGCGTTGGTTTAGTTGTCACTACGATCATTGTCCATCGTTCACTTGGAGTACATGAGGCTACGGTCGAACATATAAGCAATCAAGTAAACTCTGATTTTAAACGTTATGATACATTAAATGAAAAGGCAGAAATCAGAGCACAAGCAGTCTCAACAGCAAAAGACCTAAATATCTTACTCAAAAAAGCTTCTAAAAACTCTAGATTCATAAAAAAGTGTATTTGGTTAATCCTTACCTCATCGTTGTTATTTTTAATTTTTACCAGCTTTTCTGCATCACCTAGTGAGCTACTTTAAGTATCCATGAACTGTCAAAAATGGCACTGGTTTTAAGTAGTTAGTCATGTATACCGACTATACGTTTATGTATAAGAGGTATCTATTATGTCTAATTACACACCTACAGAGTGTTACTTAAATAACTTAGCGCCAACAGGGCGAAAGGCTGTTATTTCACTGATAAAAAGTGTTAAAAACACTTTATTATTGACTGAGAAACTAGTCACATTACCTCTTCACAAGTTAAGTTTTGAGCAGCTTTCTACACTTAAACAAAGCTTAGTATTCAATAATAAGTCAGCTAGAACTATTCAACTCACTTTTCAAGTAATCAAAGCCATAGCTAAAACTGCTTTTTTAATGAATTTAATTGAGCAGCACGAACTGGAAAAGTTTAATGTGCTTAAACTCCCTCAGATTGAACCAAGCTTAAAAGGTAAGTCACTTACAGCCACACAGTTAAAAAGCATATTAAAACAGCCCTACACACCACCTTCAATTATTAACATACGTGATATTGCATTATTGGCTTTAATGGCTGGTGCGGGATTAAGAAGATCTGAAGTTTCAGCTTTAAAGCTTAGTGACTTTTCAATAGCTGATCAGCTAGTTGTTATCCATAAGGGAAAAGGAAACCGTACTAGAACACAGTACTTACCAGTGTGGGTATTAGAGTATTTAAGCTCATGGCTAACTGTACGTGGTAAAAACGAGGGGCCATTATTTTGCGTGGTTTTAAATGGTAGAGCTATTCAAGCTCGTGGTATTTCACCTGAAACTATATATAGCGTTGTAACGGCCAGAACTAATCATGTTTTGGGGGAGAAGTTTACACCCCATGACATGAGGCGAACTTATATTTCATCACTATTGGCTAATGGTGTTGATATTTCAACTGTGAGTAAACTGGCAGGGCATAAAAGCATTATTACCACACAGTTATATGATAAACGTGGCGTGGACAGTTTAAAGCGCGCCGTTAATACTTTATCTGTGAATGGATGTGGTGATCATGAATAAGTTACTAATTAGCCAATTTACTAGCCATTATGGCATCAAGTTAATAGAGTCAGGCTTGTTTGATGATGATACATTTGAGCAATATAGCCCTAGGGAAGTACAGCAGTTATCTGGCTCAAAAAGATCAAATCTACCAATTGATTTGGATGATTTATACGACTCATTTGTTGAAACAGCCAAAGACTTTGACCAAAAATTACTTTCAAAAAATAGCCGTTACTTTAGCAAAAGTATTGGATTGCCAAGCAATGCTAACTCCCTAATTGAATTTATTGTTGCTGGTACTCTTAAACCAACCATTTTTAAGTTCATAGAGCAGTTTATTACTAAATCTGCGTATTCATATTCAGATGCATTCACTGTGTTATTAGGGCTTGGGGAAATTGAGCAGGAAGAGTGTTTAGAAGCACTTGAATCAATTGGATTATATAAAAACCGCATCTTAGACTATGAGTTACCATTACTGCCTAAATCACTTGCCCATTATTTATTTACTAGCCAACAATACAAGACTAAAGATGCATTAGGGTTATTTTTAAAAAATGAGGAGCCAGCAAGTTACAAGTTAAGCTCTTTTGGCCATAGGGATATTTTACACCTAAAAAGCCTATTAAATGGTTGGCAGAGATCAAGTAATAATGGCTTAAATATATTGATATATGGGGCTGTAGGTACAGGTAAGTCTGAATTAGCTAAGTCTTTATGTAGCAACGCTGACTTAGTTTTAATGAAGGTTAAATCTAGCTCTGAAGTTGATGCACAAGTTGAAAGGCAATTAGGCACAAAGTCTTCAACCAGCTACCGCATTCATAACTTATCTATGGCACGTAGGTTAATGGGGGAACGCCGTGATGGGGTGTTACTTATAGATGAATGCGAAGACATATTTGATGTAAATATGTTTGGCTCTAGTGAACCAAAAGAGCTTTTGCATAGCTTAATTGAAGAACCTAATGGTGCAGCCTTATGGATAACGAACCATATTGAAGATATCCCTGAAAGTTGTGTACGGCGTTTCGATTTTGTACTTGAAATGCCCCAGCTAACGAAGAAAAAGCGTTTAGAACATGCCCTAGGGTACTTTAATGAGCTAAAAGTAAGCCAAAACTTTATTGAAAAGGTGGTTTCGAACAAACACCTAAGCTTGGCGAATATAAGTAAAGCCAGCCATGGGGCTAGTTTATGTGGTTATGAGAGCGAAGCTGCACAAGAATTTATAGATTCATATGTTGAAGGGGTAATGGTTGCATCGGGTATTGATTTAAACCAAATGCATTACAAACCAGAGCTTAAGTTTGACCATACCAATATCAACTTAAAGGGTTCGTTTTCTAACCTTAATGATATTACCAACGCCCTTAATAACCATCATGGTGCGAGAACGTTATTATTTGGCCCTACGGGTACTGGTAAAACAGCATTTGTTAACCATGTATGCCAAGAAGCTGGTTTTGAGCTAATAAGTGTTCAGGCTTCAGATATATTGAGTAAATGGGTGGGGGAGAGTGAGCAAAATATAAAGAACCTATTTATACAGGCTACAGAAGAAGGTGCGGCTATATTTATCGATGAAGCCGACAGCTTATTTTCAAGCCGTGAGGGTGTCACAAACAGCTGGGAGGTTCAATCCGTAAACCAACTATTGTGTAACCTTGAAATGTTTGAACTTCCTTTCTTTGCCGCCACCAATTTTAAAAAGCATTTAGATAAAGCTTTATTGCGCCGTTGTGACTTCAAGCTTGAGCTAGATTACTTAACACCTGAACAAGTATCACGAATGATATTAAAGTTAACAGGCAAAAAAGCCTTGGCGAAAAGTGAGAGCGCTAAATTGGTTGGATTAGATCGCATAACTCCTGGTGATTTTAGCGTGATAGCACGAAAAATGCGTTTTTTGAATAAAGCGCCGACATCGATTGAAGTATTAGAGTTTTTGTTTGAAGAACAGAAATTGAAAGGCGATTGTAAACGACGCATAGGTTTTTAATTGTAGTAGCTCATATCTGATCTTACAGAATAGGTGAATTGATTTAGACTTGGCCTAACAGGCAGGTAAGAGCGAGAAACGGACACTAAAAAGTTAAATTTATCCCTACTTCTTTGAGTAGGAGCATAATTTTGTCCAATAACATTATTAAACGCCGTTTTGGTGCAAAATAACATGCTTAATTTCTAGCTCTTTTAATTACTTGTTTACAAAGGTAATTATTGGTGAAATTATCATGATAAGTAATATACGCCGTTTTGGTGTGTTATAACCACCAAAATGGTGTTCAATAAGCTGTTATACAAAAAGGAAAATTGAGTGGCATTTAAAGTAAAAATAGCAGAAATGCTAGCTTACCGTTCAGCGTATATTTGTAACAATCCAGAATGTAACACCTTAACTGTTGGTGCGGCATTAAATGACAGTAGCCTAAAATTAAAATTAGGTGAGGCGGCACACATAATTGGTGAAAAGCCAAATGCTGCGAGGTATGAAGATATTGGTCAAAAAAAGTTATCATCGATAGAAAATGGTATTTGGCTATGTGCAAATTGTCACACAATGGTCGACAAAATTGATGGCATTGAGTTTAAAAAAGAAGAACTGTATGACTGGAAAGAAAAGCATGAAAAAATGATTTCAATGCTTTTGAAAACGCATAAAAGTCCAGTTCCTTTGTTAGTTCGACAAACAGAGAACTTTGAACTCGCTCAGAGCTTGGTGGATTATTTGTCCGGGAAAGGGGTATTCTACGAGCCTGCAAGTTTTGAAAATCCTACACATGTTGTGCTATCTCTGGATCAGACTCGAAAGTTCATCAATCGAGAGATGAGAAAAATTCAGCTTGATACAGAGCTTAAACAAGTTTTCTCAAGTATAAGTAAGTGCGTACAAGAAGTAATGAACGAAACTTCTCAATCAGCTCAAAATTTGGATGTACGAGAACTGGATGACTACTTGACAGTAATGCGCCGCAAAGTTGGTAAGCAACTTAGAATCCTTCAAGATAAATATGGTTGCTCTATTACTGGGCATATAACCACGATCGTCTAGTTTTTGTATAACAAACAATTTAAGAGTGATTCAGCACGCTTGGCATTCTTGGTTTGGGTTTAGTTCAATGGTTACGGTGTTCAAATTAAGTGTTGTGGTCGCGTGCTTCACACCTTTATTGGGCGTTACCACCGCCCGCAATTGGCACATATACGACTGTCAGATTTGGTTAAGTTCTGCTTGTCGAATCTGACAGGTCACTTATTCATTTTAATATATTCTTTTTTCGTGACTATTTTTCGTCGCCTTCGTAAAAGTAACCAGCGTCAAAGCTCCCGTTTTTTATAGACTTAGCTTTAGCTATCTCTAAAAACTGCTCTCTACTTACCCCTTTGTTTTTTGCTAAACAAATTATTACTTCATACATATCAGCGAGTTCTTCGACTGACTTGTATTTATCTTGTTCGGAGATATATTCTTCATGTTCCTCGATTAGCTTTTCATTTAGAGCCGAAATTAATTGGTTCCCTTTGAGAGCTTTAATCTTAGGTTTTCTACCATTAGAAATAATAATGTTTGGAATGTTATCGCGAACTAGTTTTTTAGTTCTTCTAAAATCCGTATTGTCTGTATCACGCTTAGCTCTATTACATCTATAACAAAGTGCTTGAAGGTTTTTTTCTGAGTGGACCTCAATTAACTCACCGTCTTTAGTCACTTTCCCGCTTTTGTTTTTTGAAGACTGCGGAACAATATGATCAATATCAATAGGACGCAATGAAGATGGAATGCCGCATAGTTCGCACTTTCCATTTGCACGTTTTAAAATTTCATACCTGACTGATTTACTCGCTTGGGGAGAACGTTCTATATTTTTCTTTTTATCAAACCAAGTCGCTATTTTTTCTTCGCAAATTTCAACTTCTTTGCTTGAGTTGCTTAAATCAATTAAGTTAGGAGTTAAAGTGAATAGTTCATCATTTTTATTGTATTTTATAACATTATGTCTTGTAAGAGTTTCTTTCGGCCAGCGCATAACTATTTTTTTGTAGTAATCAAGAATAGACAAATCATATCTAGTCAAAGCAACGGCCAAATCCGTTTTAGTACACTGACCGTTATTATTCAGAAGCTCTTTAATTATGACTGGCTGGTAAACTTCAGTCATTGACATTTTATTTAACAAGAATTCACTTAATTTTGAACTCATAATTACTCCTCGCTGATTTGATTCACTATAAGTTATTACATTTAGCTGACTCTGACATAAGATAAAAATAAATCAATCATTACCTTTCTTAATTACTGGTCTTACAATTGACACTTTAGATTTACCAATATCCTTTTCAGATAATATTATTGGTTCTATATTTTCAATCTTTTCTAGCTCTGTGATTAACTGCTCAAAAAGGTGATCGTGATATTTAGATTCCTCTACATGATCTTTTATATTTAGCTTTTCCTTCAATTTAGAATAAATATCTTTATTTACTGATATTGTTATTCTTTTATTATTGAACTTTAACTTTCTTATTCTAGATAGATAATTATCCCAAATACTTTTATCTAGTGTTCTTAAAAGAGGTGTAACCCGGTTAAAAATATTTTTTAACCCAGTTATATTTTCTTCTAATTCATTTTCTAATGATTCATTCTGGGTTTCTAATGATATAAATTTTTCAATTAAATCGTTTATGTTATTTTTTTTTGATTTTGAGTATTTTGATATTATTTCTTTTGTATTGATTATTTCAATTTTTAACTCTGGCTCAATGTTCTTATTGTATAATTCATTATGTGAAATGTACCATTCCCAAATTTTAATGCTCTTTCTATTCATTATAAAACTCCAATTTCATTATTATATTTTTTCGTTCTGGAACTTTTATGTGTTTCTTTTCGTTTCGGAACGAATGAGGTTAAGTTTAGTTCTGGAACGGTTTTTGTCAAGTGTCTTTTAGTTACGATTATTTGCAAAGGTGACGAAACAGTGCCTGTAATCTTAATAATTTAAATCTGTAAAAAGTAAGTCCACATTAAAGGTTAGGACTAAACATGAAAGATACAGATGAATTGCTCAATGATAACATCAGGTTAGTTGGACATAATGAGGTAGGTGAACATTCGATTAGTTTATCGTTAATAGATACTGTTATTGAGTATAGTAATAAAATATATACCTATTCTATAGGTAGAAGTGAAGTTAAAGAGTTCTCAATTGATCAGTTTATTTCGAGATACGGTTATGATTATCGGGAAATTGACTGTGTTTTTTGTAGCTTAAATACCTACAAATACTTGAAAAAAGAAAATTCATTTAAGCATCCAAAGATAAATAATCTTATAAAAACTAAAGCTGAAAACAAAAAGACAGTAAAAGACTTCTGTGGTGTTGAGTCTTCAAGTCACCTTGATTTTTTTGCTATAACCTTAAATGTAAAAAAAAGGCATGTTAAAAAATTAATTAAAGAGCTTTCAAATGAAGATTTAATAGAAAAGAGATCTAAGAAAAAACATAAGTGTCGGTATTATAATCGAAAAGCTTTTAACGAAAATGAACACTTTTATATTTATTACTCTCCAAAGGGAAAGGCGCGTAATTATTTAAAGGTAAGGTGGAATCCTGCATTTACAAGTGAGAAATATCTCAGGTTTTTTTTCTCTAGGCTAAAGTCATTAGTAGGTAAGAATTATAGTGAGATAGTTAATGAGTCCTTAATTTCTAGAGTTGATTTTGCATTAGATTTTAAAGGTGATTCAGTTAAAGATACCATATTAAATATAAGTGGTTCTTCTAAGTTAAATAACTATTTTAATAGTGATTCAGTTATGGAAACAAAGATAGTTGGTGCGAGTGAGTTTAGATTGCAAGTATATAATAAATCTTTACAACAAGGATCTAATTGCTCTGATTCACTTAACAGAATTGAAGTTCAATTAAAAAGACCTAAGATAGACAAATTAAGGGTTCAGCTAAAAAACATTTGTAGTATTCTTGAAAAATCAAATAAAGTAAGGATGTATAGTATTACCGACAATAAATACTTTAGTGATGATGAAATTAATATTCTAAAATATTTAGGCGTGGTTGGATTAAGATCTACTCTTAATAATTCTAATGAGAAGAAGAGGCTATCTCGAAATCTTGCTAAGGTTGAAGTAAAAGGTTTTGGTGATAAATTAATGGGCGGATCATTAGCTGAGTTACAAAAGCTCAAAAGGCTTTTATTAAAACCTTAATACGTAATTGGAATTGTGCCAAATAGTGTGCCAAAATCTACATTTACGTTTGCTGCAATTAATATAACGTATTGATTTTTATATTTATATTTAAGTCTCCCTGTTAACTTATAGGCTGACTCACTCATTCAATAAAAAGCCCGCAGTTAACACTGCGGGCTTTTTTGTGTCTAAATTTTATTAATCTAAATAATATTTTTCCCTTGCTCTGGATCCCTTGATTGCTCTGCCTGTTCGCGTATTTCGTCGGTATCGCTGCTTACATCGTTGAGCGTTAAGGTTTGTTCGTGTGTTTCAGACCTTACCTCAGTATTTGAATCTTGCTTGGGTATTGAGTTTATAAAATCTGTACTTGAACTAGTTAATAAAATCCGTTCTCGGGCATCATCCGGCATACTAATATTTTGCTCGGTAAACTCATTGACTAATTCACGCATTATTTGAGAGCTTACTTTTAGGGGGCTGTGCTGTTGCCCATTTACCCAAAAATATAAAATAAAGTTTATGGTTGATGAGCCTAAATTCTTTATAAGTACTTGTGCTGGGGGATCGCTTAATACCGCGGCTTGTTGATTTATTATATTTAGGGCTAGCGTTTGCGCGCTGCGTATGTCGTTATCGTAACCTATACCTATTTCTACTTTACCGCGCATTTTTGGGTTGGCAGTTAAATTTTTTATGGTGTTTTTATATACTGTAGCATTAGGAATTTGAATGTGGTTTCCATCGTAGTCAACAAGCGTTGTTGCGCGGGCTGTTACTTTTTTGATAACGCCTAAACGTCCATCTACTTCAATGACGTCGTCTATTTTAAACGGGCGCTGCACACTTAAAAGTAAGCTTGCGATAAAGTTCTCAGCAATGTCTCTAAAAGCAAAGCCTAATATTAAACCTATTAAACCGGTCCCGCTCATTATAGCTACCGCAAACTCAGTGAGCCCTGCTAAACGTAAAAATAGATACAGGCCTAATAAAATGATTAAAGTGCTAATACCGCGCCTTGCGACAAGTAACACTAGTTTACTATCGGTTACAAACGAGATCGGCTTTGTGAGCAAGCGTGAAAGAGGGCCTGCTGTAAAATAGCTAATAGTGAGTAAGAGTAAACCTAGTAACAAGGTGGGTAATATTTGCGCTGTAGCGTGAACTAATTGCATGGTTTGGTCATAAAAAAATTGCCATGAAAATACATTTTCATCCATTACGGGGTTTAATGACGGTGTACTGGCAGCCGATTGCACGTCTGATGTTATTGTAGGCATTGGGTTTCTTCCGCGTTTAGTTACTTTTACTTTAACAGCAAGTTTAATACCAAACACCTTTTTTAAGTTGGCAGTTATTTTGCTTCATTAAAGTACTAATTATAGTGAGATTAAGTATGAAAAAGCCAAAAAGAGGTCAACATGCAGAGCAACCAGCTCATATTCCAATTAAAGGCTGGTGGGATATTGCAAAGCGTATTTTTGCGCGCATGAGTAAAGACAATTTATCTTTAGTGTCTGCAGGTGTGGCGTTTTATGCGCTACTTGCTATTTTTCCAGCCATTGCTGCTTTGGTTTCTATATACGCTTATTTTGCTTCACCTGTGGAGATCAGTGAGCATCTCAGGCAGTTTACATCCTTAATACCAAGTAGTTCACGTGAGCTGATTTTATCGCAAATCTCAGATCTCACACAAAGCTCTCAAACACGTTTAACCTTAGGGGCGTTAGGCACACTATTACTCACTATTTGGAGTAGCTCTAAGGGAAGCCAAGCATTAATTACAGCCTGTAATATAAGTTATCATGAATACGAAAAGCGCTCTTTCTTTAGGGCGCAGCTTGTTCGTTTTATGTTTTCGGTAGGCGCTATTTTAGTCGCTATTTTTGCGCTGTTGATTATTGGTATCTTGCCCATAGTACTCAATTTAGTGGGCCTCAAGGACAGTATTGATTTGTTGATCAAGGTTGTGTCGTGGCCAATACTGGCACTTACGTTTAATTTTGCATTAGTGCTTTTATACCGTTATGCACCGCATAGAAAAGCCGCTAAATGGCGTTGGATAACGCTTGGCTCTGTTATTGCAACCGTATTTTGGATTGTGGCATCTATTGGCTTTTCATTTTATGTATCGCGTTTTTCAAGTTATAACGAAACTTATGGATCGCTGGGTGGGGTGGTGATCATGCTTATGTGGTTATATATAAGTGCGTATATTGTAACCTTAGGTGCCGTTATTAACGCAGAGACAGAGCAGCAAACGGCGAAAGACAGCACAATCGGGCCAGAGAAAGAACTAGGTGAACGCGGCGCTTATGTTGCTGATCATCTGGGTATCAAAAACGATTAATTAACCGCTATTCTGCAGCTATTATTACTGCAAGTTGCTCTTTAAATTCTTGTGCTGCAGGGCCCAATCTATCTGCGTCGTTACACATTAAATATAAGTTAAGAGGACGCGTAGTGCCTTGTTCAAGATTAAGCACTTTGAGGGTATGATCATCAATTAGGTGAGCGACTTGATTGAACGGAAGCCACGCGTAACCTAGGTTTTGGCTCACCATATCAATTGAATTGCGTAAATGGCTGACTGTCCAACGCATATCTGCGCCTAGCCACCCTTCGTCTTGGCTAGTGTGTGTTGCAGAGTCGCGCACTACAATTTGTCGATGTTGTTTTAAATCTCGAAAGCTTAATTGATCTTCGCGCTGGTTAAGTGGGTGATTTGTATGTGCGACAGCAATAAATTCAATGTCTGTTAATTTACTGCAACTAATACCATAAATAGGAACTGATGAAATAGCTAAATCAACAACTGCATTGTTGAGTAATTCGTTGGCACCGGTTAACACGCTTTCAATTAAATCTATTTTTAGCAATGGATAAAGCTCACTTGTTTTAGCAAGCGCTTGGTACAAAATAGGTAGAGGGAATACTTCATCAACTGCTATTTTTAATGTGCTTTCTACACCTTCACTTAGTGTATTTGCGACTGATTCTATTTTATTCGCTTCTTCAATTAAAAACTCTGCGCGGCGCAATATAAGTTTCCCACTTTCAGTTAAAAACGCTTTACGACCTTTAACCTCAAGTAACTTTATTTGCAAAGCAGCTTCTAATTTTTGAACTGCATGATGAACCGTTGACTGGCTTTTGAAAACTGCGGCGCTTGCGCCTGCAAACCCGCCATGGTCCACTACGGCTTTAAACATTCGCCATTGATCTAATGTGGGTTTTGCCATTGAAATTCCTGTTAATGCTTTATTTGCCTACGTAACTTGACCGCTCAAAGCGATTATTTATTGCATAACAACAGTGGTTTAATTAAACTCAGGTTTGAGATAAGTTTATTATTCAGCAATCAGTTAACCTAGAAAGCATTACTCTTTTATTAGTGATTAGCGTCATAAAGTCATTTTTATTAAGCGGTTTAGAAAATAAATAGCCTTGTCCATAATCACAGCCAGCTTCAGTTAGTAGCTGGTACTGTAATGGTGTTTCAATGCCTTCTGCTATTACTTTTAAACCAAGCTGATGAGCCATTACAATAATTGCCTCGCAAAGCGAGAGCTCTTGGCTGTTGGCTTTAATATTATCAACAAAGCGTTTATCAATTTTTAAATAATCAGTGTCCATTTCCTGCAAGTAGGCCAGTGAAGAGTAGCCAGTACCAAAATCGTCAAGCGCCAATTGCATCCCCGATTTCACAATTTGTTTGAGGCGCTTTTGTGTAAGTTCCTCAGGGTTAACCATTAAGCCTTCCGTTATTTCTGCAACAATAGACGAGGGGGGAATTTTAGCGGCATCAAGCATGGCATACCAATCATCAATGCCACTATTAGCAGTAGATAGTTGTATGGGCGAGACGTTTATACTTATTTGAAAATCGTTATCTGTAATTTTTTTTATTTCGGCAAGCGTTTCTATTGCTTGCGAAAATACAAATTGCCCAATGGCATTAATTTGTCTTGTTTCTTCAGCAAGTGGAATAAACGCAACTGGGCTTATTAGCCCCTTTTGCGGGTGTTGCCAGCGTATTAAGCCTTCGGCCTTGTGTATATGTAAATCGTTAAGCGACACGATAGGCTGATAAAATAATTCAAACTGGTTATATTCTATTGCACAGCGCAAGTCTTTCAGTAAATGCATGCGAGCCTGTGCGTGCTCTCTCATATCCCGAGAGAAAAACTCAAAGCCATTTCGACCATTACTTTTTGCTTTATACATAGCCTGATCGGCTGCTTTTAGTAATTGCTCAGTATTTTCACCATCATCAGGTGCACAGGCAATACCCATACTGGCACTTATAAACACTTCTTCATTATCTATATGTAATGCAGACGATAAGCTTTGCAAAATATTACTAGCAATCTGGTTGATATGGCGGGTACTTTTAACCTGATTAAATACAATAACAAATTCATCGCCGCCAATTCGCGCAACAAATTCGGCATTTTTAGCTGAATTGACAATACGCTGTGACACTAGCTTTAATAAGTTGTCTCCGTAGTGGTGGCCTAAAGTGTCATTGATATCTTTAAAGTGATCAATATCTAAAAGCATGACCACAAAGGTTTCATTTTCATTCTTAGAATTAGAAAACTGTTTATTAAGTCTTTTTTTAAGCTCTAATCGATTTGGCAAATCGGTTAAATGATCAAAATGAGCTTGCCGCCAAATTGTTTTATTTGCTTGAATTTTTTCAGTTAAATCAGTAAAAATAGCGATTCGACGGGCAGGGTTATTATTTTCATCGTAAACCGTGTCTATGTTTAACCATTCAGTGAACAGCACCCCATCTTTTTTACGATTTATAATTTCACCTTGCCAACGGCCTGTCACATTTATTGATGCCCAAATTTTTTCATAAAACTCTTTTGAGTGCTCCCCTGATGAAAGTATGCGGGTAGAGTGGCCAATCACTTCGTCTTTAGAATATTGTGTTGTTTCACAAAAAGCAGGGTTTACATCAAAAATAATACCGTTGGCATCTGTAATTGCCATACTTTCACTACTATTGCCGTAAACAAGAGATGCTAAGTGAAGCGAGTCTTCATTTACTTTTCGTTGGCTGATATCACGTAGCACAAGTATTAACTCATCGTTCTTTTCAAGATGATTGATATGAGCTTCAAAGTAATGAGTGGTTATGCCTGTACTTATTTTAAAATCAAATGTGATGACATCTTTGCGAGTAGATGCTTCATTTAAAATTTGTTCAGTGATGTCGGTTGGTAAAATATCTAATAATTTTTTCGGTGATTTATTGTTAGCTGAAAATAGCGGGATAATAGTGCCACTAATATTAAGTACCTTACCTAGGTTATTTAACCTAAGGTACATATCGGGGAGAGCATTTAATAACCCCGTTAGTTCGTCGTGTTTATTTTTTAAATCGGCTTCTGTTTGCAAACGAGTCTCAGCCATTACTTCAAAGCGTGAATATAAAGCGGACAGCTCGGGACTATTAGGCTTAATTTTTTTAGTTGGCATATTGCCTTGTGCTAATAGGTCGGTTGCTTGGGCAAGTTCTTCAATGGGGTAAAAAATACTTTTCCTGATAATACGATGCCCAATAAAAGCAATAGTTAAAATAGCGCTAAAAAATAAAATAATAGTTTCTAAAAAGTGTGTATTTGCGCGAGCAATATACTTATCAGTGGGTGATGTAATGTAAATTTCTAAATTATTGTTATTAATATCGTTATAAATAGTCGCGCGATGAAAAATTTGATTGACGTTGTTTGCGTCTTTAAACATAGCCAGTGAGTTATCGCTATGTAAAAAGTCTTTGTTGTTTATTTTTTCTCCCAAAGGGAGCAATGAATTCGGGTAACTTGCCAGCACAAGGCCATTAGAGTCAGCAATAACAGCCTTAGAACCGTTTGGAAACTCGGCTTTGTTCAAGGCTATATTCCACCAGTTAAGCGCAATAACTGTAACAACAACCCCCTTCAATTGCCCTCGCTCACTAATAATAGGGGAAGCAAAGTTAACACTGGGTGCTTGAATGCTTCGATCGTATTGAAAATATCCAATTGAAAAGCTTTTATTCGCTATGGCATTTTTAAAGTATTGCCTATCACTAATAGAAACATTTTTTACTATGCCATTGGTTACACACATTAAGTTTCCGTTAGCATCTACCACACCAATGTTGGCAACGTTATTATAGAGAGAGTGTGTTTGGTGAAAATATTCAGGGCAGGTTGAAGGGAGGTTTGTGTCGTCAGCAATCGTGTTTGCTAGAAATTGAGTGAGCTGCTCAGTTTCGCTAATCATTGCGGTTTGCTGGTGGGTTAAGTGTTTTGCAATATTAACGACTCTCTCCTGGCTTTTTTCTATTGCAGCCTCACGCTCAGCCCATAGAGCTAAAAATGTCACAACGATGCCCGGAATACTAATAACAATAAGTAGTCGATAAAGTTGGCTTTTGAGAGATGAAGTTAAGATACCCTGTCCCTTTTTTGAGTAAATTTAGTGGTGATTGTAGTCAATAAATTATAAAAAAACCATATTTTATAAGTTGTTATAAAAAAATATTTCACCATTAAAAAATTCTATATAAACGAACGATTAGCTCGATATAAAGACATGGTTGTTTTATTTTTTCAGTGCTTTAATGAGTATAGATAATATTTCATATAGTGATTTAAAAAATGAATATAGCAAAAATATTAACGTCTTATGCAACACAAGATGGCGATGGTGTCAGTATAAGTCGTATACCTGGCTTCGATGGTAAATACCTTGACCCGTTTTTAATGATCGATGAGCTTAAGTCAGATAACGAAGCTGATTACATGGGTGGTTTTCCTGCACACCCGCACCGAGGTATGGAAACGTTTACTTATATCATTAAAGGTGGATTTGAGCATCAAGATCAAATGGGTAATAAAAAAGCGATCAGAGCAGGCGATGTGCAATGGATGAGCACAGGCAAAGGGGTGATCCATAGCGAAATGCCTTTAGCTGATGCCAAAGATGGACTTCATGGTTTTCAAATTTGGATCAATATGCCAAGCACAGAAAAAATGCGCGATCCAATTTACCAAGACACAACGCAACATCCGGCTCCAACGTTTAAAAATAAAAGTGGCGTAACACTGACTGCCCTTGCTGGTTCATGGCAATTTGAAGCTGTGGAATTAACATCAAGTATTCAAAAGCTTTCAGCAAATGCCGCTTTAGCTGATGTAACTTTACCTGACGGTCAGCTGTTAAAGCTAGCCCCGTTAAAACAGCAAAATGTGATGCTTTACGTACATTCTGGGTCGCTTATTACGAAAGATAATCAAACACTCAAGGCGGGTAAGTTACTAATTTTAGAGCCTGGTAGTGATATTGATATAGCAACACAACATGGCGCAGGTGTATTAATTTTAGCGGGTGATCCGCTTAAGCAACCCATTGCACATATGGGGCCATTTGTTATGACTACACAGGCCGAAATACATCAAGCCGTTCGTGATTATCAAAATGGTGAATTTGGCACACTTATTTAATTTTTGAGGAGCAAATAATGGGATTACTCGTTAATGGTCAATGGCAAGATAAATGGTATGACACAGATTCAAGCGACGGTAAGTTTGAGCGAGAGGCCGCGCAATTACGAAATTGGATCACGCCTGACGGTAGCGCAGGAAAAACGGGTGAAAGGGGGTTTAAAGCTGAGGCTGGGCGTTATCATTTATATGTTTCGTTAGCGTGCCCTTGGGCACACCGTACGCTTATTTTTCGAACTTTAAAAAAACTTGATGAGCTCATATCTGTATCGGTTGTAAGCCCCGATATGTTAGCTAATGGCTGGGAGTTTGATCAAAATAACTACAGTACCGGAGATGCCTTGTTTGCTAGTGATTACTTATATCAAGTTTACACTAAAAATAATTCTAGTTACTCAGGGCGAGTAACCGTTCCTGTATTGTGGGACAAAAAACAAAACAAGATAGTGAGTAATGAATCTGCCGATATAATACGTATGTTTAATAGTGCATTTAACGAAATAACAGGTAACAAGGACGATTACTACCCTGAATCGCTTCGCAGTGAAATAGATGAACTAAATGCATTAGTCTATCCAAATATTAATAACGGTGTATACCGAGCTGGATTTGCAACAGCAAAACACGCTTACGAGCAGGCATTTGACGATGTGTTTAATGCACTCGACAATGTTGAAAAAATATTGAGTAAAAAACGCTACCTTGTGGGCGACAAAATAACGGAAGCAGATTGGCGTTTATTTACAACGTTAATAAGGTTTGATTGTGTATACGTAGGGCATTTTAAATGCAACTTGCGCACAATTGAGAGTTACCCTTCGTTAAGCGGGTACCTAAGGGATTTATACCAAGTTGAGGGGGTTGCAAATACGGTTGATTTTTATCATATCAAACGACATTACTATTTTAGCCACACTATGATCAATCCAACCCAAATTGTACCAAAAGGGCCTAAAATTGATTATTTACAGGCGCATGGTAGAGGTTAATTAGCCAATTAACCTAAGCAGCCAGCCGTATTTTCTTATAAGGCTGGTTTCGCTTTTGCCTGACTGAACGGCAACGCCAGCTATAAATGCGCTGCTTAAGCCCACTTTGCTAGCAGCAAAACGCTTTAATCGATATACAAAAGCGGCTTGATGTTGTCGTTTTAGCTCGCTTTGTAAATCCATCTGTTTAGTCAGCGCTTTTACACACTCATCGGGGTTTTTAATTAATATATCAACTAACATATTAATATCCTTATAAGTTTAACAATTGCTTAATACTTCGAATTGTTTTGCTAAACCCTATTTTGTTGCTTAAATAAACGGTGCTTTTCCATAACCAAATCAAACACGCCACTTGCAGAAATGTCGCGGTTGCAATGCTAAGCCATACAGAACCAAATAAGTCATATATTCCATAGCCAATCGCGCCAAGCACTCCCGCCCACAACAAAACCAAACCACTGGCAAAACAGCCTAAAAATATAGAGATCAGTGCAAGCGATCTTAACGATAAGCGCCACTCAGCTTTCGCAAGTTGGTGGGTGATCTTTCCTTGAGTATGATAATCATCCTTGAGCTGTTTTGAATACGTTAAAAGTTTTGCGATGTGATCTTGCCAATCATCCTTTTGATACTGTTGATCAGTAGTTTGGTTTTGCGCTGTACCGTCCTTGGTTGTGCTTGAGTGGAAATCTTCCATCAGATCTTACTTACGACGAAACAGTGAAGTAATTAACATACCCGCTGCAAACGCAATACCTGCAGTTGCTAGGGGGTTTTCAGATGCAAAAGCACGTGTTTTAGCTGTGCACTCACTCAGTTTTTCGCGGGCAATTAACTGCTTTTCACTCAGTGCTTCAGCTGAACTTGATGCACCTTTCCTTACACTACTTTCAGCTGTTGCTGCTTTTGTAGAAAGTGCATCAACAGCATCATGAGCAGCTGATGTTGCTTTTTCTGTCAGTGGGGCATCGGTCGTTTGTGCCTTAGTGTCAGACTTAATATCTGTAGTCGTATTTTGCTTATTTGTTGCAGTAGCCATAATCAATCCTTAATGAGTAAAAGTATTTAAGTAGTGTATTGATAGAAGCAACAATCAAACCACACTATGTAATTTTCTTAATCCATTGATTTTAAGTACTATTTTGTTTTTTAGTGAACCACTTTAAATATATAATAAAAACGAAGCAGTAACTCTTACCACCAACCTAAGTAAATATTACAAAGTGGGTAAAACCCACTAAAAAATTGTAATTATTCATTGTTTATTCAGTAATCAAACCATGTAAACAAAAGGTTATTAAAGTAGATAAAAATATTTTTTTGTTTGTATCTCCACTTTTTCCCACGTAATTCAACCGCTTCGCCTGAACCCTTATTTTTTCTAGCTTAGAGACTCGTTAAAGGAGGTCAGCTTACTTGACAAAAAGGCTTGTCAAGCCCTAAACTGGAGCACTGTGGTAAAAAGTGGTTTTTAGTGGATCAAACTGGATCAGCATAGTTCATAGCTGATTAAAATAATTTAAAGCAGGCTAATTATGTTCCGTGGCGCGAGTTCACTGAGTTTGGATGATAAAGGACGTTTTGCGGTGCCGACCAAGTACCGAGAATCTCTGCTATCTGAAGATCAGGGTACAGTGATTTGCACCGTCGCGTTAAATGAGCCGTGCTTATGGTTGTATCCATTGGCTGAATGGCAAGAAATAGAAAGTCGTTTAGCTAAAATTTCCAACATGAATCCACGTGCCCGTCGAATGCAACGCATGTTGCTAGGCAATGCGACAGAGTATCAACTTGATAAAAATGGTCGAATTTTGTTAGCGCCGTCGTTGCGTGCGCATGCAGACCTTGGCAAAAAGATAATGCTAGTAGGGTTAATGAATAAATTTGAAATTTGGGATGAAGCGTGTTGGAACGAACAGATGCGCCAAGACACTGAGCTTGAAAGGCTAGGTGATTTTGAGCCTAATTCAGATTTAGATAACTTTACACTCTAACGGCACAAAAAAAAGGCAAACAATAGCTAATGACAGCGCAATTTGAACACGTATCCGTTTTGATGGACGAAACCATTGATGCCCTAGCAATTAAGCCAGACGGCATTTACATGGATGGCACATTTGGACGAGGCGGTCATTCAGGTCAAATACTTGCACGTTTAGGCGATGCAGGACGCTTACAAGCGATAGACCAAGATCCACAAGCTATAAAGTCGGCTGAAAAATTTGCTGATGATGGCCGTTTTGCTATTGCACACACTCGATTTTCAAAACTATACGATGTAGCAGAGCAAAACGATCTTATTGGTAAAGTGGATGGCATTTTATTAGATATTGGCGTGTCATCTCCACAGCTTGATGACGCTGAGCGTGGTTTTAGCTTTATGAAAGATGGCCCACTTGATATGCGTATGGATCCAACAAGTGGCCGAAGTGCTGCTCAGTGGTTAGCAGAGGCTGAGTTAGACGATATTACCCACGTGATTAAAAAGTTGGGTGAAGAAAAGTTCGGTAAGCGTATTGCACATAAAATTTTAGAAACGAGAGAGCACACACCCATTACTACCACTAAGCAGCTTGCAGATTTAGTTGATGAAGCTGTACCGGTAAAAGATAAGTTTAAGCATCCTGCAACACGCACTTTTCAGGCTATTCGTATTTATATAAACAGTGAACTTGAAGAGATTCAAACAGCATTACAGTCTGCCGTTAAAGTGCTTAAACCAGGTGGTCGCTTAGTGGTTATTTCGTTTCACTCGCTAGAGGATCGCATAGTAAAACAATTTATTCGAAAACAGAGTAAGGGAGAAGCATTACCCAGAGGTCTGCCTTTAACCGACGCACAAATAAATCAAAATCTGACGTTAAAAGCATTGGGTAAAGCTATTAAACCAAGTGTTGAAGAAGTTGCACGTAATCCGCGTTCGCGAAGCTCTGTACTTAGGATTGCTCAGAGGTTGGGATGAATACAAAAGCAAATCATCGTCAACCTCCCAATTTATTTTTCGAAATAATTAAAGGCCTGGGTGCTAATAAGCTGACCTTGGCCTTGTTGGTTACGATATTTGTTTCTGGTTTTAGCGTAGTGCAAGTTACGCATTTAGCGCGCGGGCAATTAATTGAACAAGATATGTTACTGCAAGAGCGTGATGAACTTGATTTAGAGTGGCGATACTTACTAGTTGAGGAGGAGTTTTACTCTCAACATGCGCGTATCGAAGAAGTAGCAACCTCGCAACTAAAAATGAAAAGACCGACAAGTCAGGATGAACAGGTAATTATATTAAAATGAGAAATCGAGGCAAAAAACCAGTTAACAACTTAATTACATGGCGCTTTATGCTCGTGTGCTCGGTTGTACTTTTGGTGTTTGTAACGCTCGTATCTCGTGCTGCTTATTTACAAGTAATTGAACCTGATAAAGCACGTTCAGAAAGTGATAAACGCACAGTACGTGTTGAAAAACTACACGTACAACGCGGAATGATTTTTGACCGCAATGGCAAAGAACTCGCGGTAAGTGTACCTGTTGTGAGTGTATATGCTGACCCTAAAGCGTTGCATAAATCGCTTGTATCTAAAGTTGTTAGACAAGCGCGTAAAAATGGCGAGGATAAACAAGCACTGTTAGATAATGCGGTAGAGCTAAACAAGCGCACCGCGCAGTATTACAAAAACGATTTACGTTGGCGCGAACTAGCTGATGTATTACGTATTGACCAGAAAAAAATTAACGCCCGCCTTTTAAATGATCCAAGTCGTCGCTTTGTTTATCTAAAGCGACAGGTAACCCCTGCAGTTGCTGATTATATTGGCAGCTTACGTCTTCCTGGTATTCATTTATTGGATGAGTCTAAACGTTATTATCCGGCCGGCGAAGTAACTGCGCATATTATTGGTTTTACCAACATCGATGGTAAAGGAATTGAAGGCATTGAAAAGCTCTACGAAAACGCTTTAACTGGTGAAGAAGGTCGTCGCACAATTAGAAAAGATGCTCAAGGCCGTGAAGTACAAGTGCTAGATGAGCGTGAACGTGTAGAGCCCGAAAGCATTCAACTAAGTATCGATCAACGTATTCAGGCAATTGCTTATAAAGCCGTAAAGTCAGCGGTTTTATCTTATAAGGCTACATCGGGTTCAGCCATGGTGGTTGATGTTAAAACCGGTGAAGTACTGGCCATGGTTAATAGTCCATCTTTTAATCCAAATAACTTAACCGATGCAGCTCCACATAAACGCAGAAATCGCGCTATTACTGATTTGTTCGAACCGGGTTCAACCGTTAAGCCACTGGCCATTTTAGCTGGGCTAGACTACGGCGCAATTCAAGCCGATGAACAAATAGACACCTACCCAGGTTGGATGCGTTTAGGCGGAAGTTTAGTCCAAGATACGCGTAACCATGGTGAAATGTCACTGCGAGAAATACTAAAATATTCGTCAAATATGGGGGTGACTAAAGTCACTCAGCTGGTACCAAAAGACTACCTGGTAGGTTTATTCCAAAAGGTTGGGTTCGGATCTGATTCAGGCACCGGTATGGTTGGTGAAAGCAGTGGTTTATTTTACCCAAACCGTCGTTGGTCTGATCACGAAATTGCTGCATTGTCATTTGGTTACAATATTGCTGTTAGTACTGCGCAAATGGCTCGCTTTTATGCCATGTTAGGTGCCGGAGGGGTCAATAGGCCACTCACTGTGTTAAAGCAAGATTCCGTCCCTGAAGGGGATCGTGTGTTTCAACAGCAAGATGTTGAAGCGGTAGTACACATGATGGAAAGCGTATTTGAAAGTGGCGGAACAGCACACAACGTTAAAGTTGATGGTTATCGTGCTGCAGGTAAAACGGGAACTTCTAAAAAAGCCGCAGTAGGTGGCTACGGTGATGAATATGTTGGTTATTTTGCGGGCGTGGCGCCAGCAAGTAATCCGCGTTTAGCTGTGGTAGTAATGATCAATGAACCTGGCGGTGATGTGTACTATGGAGGTGCCACTGCAGGCCCTGCATTTGCAGAAATCGTTTCTAACGCATTAAGAATATTAAACGTCGCACCCGACAAGGAAGAAGTTGCGTTCGTAAAAGGCAAAAAGAATGATGCGTGATTTAAAAACCATTTTAAAATATATCGAAATAGATGCACCCTCGCAGTTAGTTAATCATTTGCGATTGGATAGCCGAGACGTCAACCCAGGCGATGTATTTGTAGCAATAAAAGGCCATGAGTTAGATGGCGGGCAGTTTATAGCTAAAGCAATTGAAAATGGTGCAGTGGCAGTTATTGCTGATAGACTTTGCGAGTTCGAAGTTGAATTTGAGCCGCTTTACTTAGTGTCTGAGCTTGATAAAAAACTGGCTGAACTTGCAAGTCGATTTTACAACCAGCCTAGTCATAGTCTTGATTTAATTGGAGTAACTGGTACAAACGGTAAATCGACCACCACGGCTATGATTGCTCACCTAGCGCAGTACTGTAATACGCAGTCAGCAATTATTGGTACGCTAGGTTTCGGTCATCCAGAGAATTTAACGCCGCTGATAAACACCACGCCTTCGGCAGTCGATTTACAACACATCTTAAGTGACTTACATCAAGCGGATAAAAAATTGGTGGCAATGGAGGTATCGTCGCATGGTCTCGTGCAGCATCGTGTAGAACGGTGTCTGTTTAAAGCCGCTGTGTTTACTAACCTTTCTCGCGATCACTTAGATTACCATGGCGATATGGCAAGTTATGGTGATGCAAAGCTCATGCTATTTCGCGATTTTGATCCACAGCTTGTCGTACTAAATCAAGACGACAACCAAGCAGAGCAGTGGCTTGAAAAATACGATTTTAATCATTTAATTTGCTACGGACGAAAAAATTTAGCACCTAAAAATGCACAGTATGTGTACTTTTCAGATGTTGATTATTCGGCTGAAGGTATTTCGGCGCAATTATCTACAAGCTGGGGTGATATTAAGGTAAAATCGCCGCTGTTTGGTGAATTTAATCTTTATAACCTAACGGCTGCTTTAGCAACATTACTTGGTTTGGGTTATCCACTAAAACAGCTTATTGCAGGTTGCTTACAACTTCAACCTGTAGCAGGAAGAATGCAGGCATTTAGTGCTGTGGGTAAACCAACCTGTGTAGTGGATTATGCGCATACGCCAGAAGCACTTGCTTTGGCACTACAAGCGTTGCAAAAACATGTACCTGGTGGTGTTAGCTGCGTGTTTGGTTGTGGTGGTGATAGAGATAAAGGCAAGCGAGCTTTGATGGCACAAGCTGCTGAAAAAAATGCTAACAAAGTTATTATCACCAGTGATAATCCTCGCTCAGAAGAGCCTAATGCAATAATTGCAGATGTGTTGGCTGGTTTAGAGCATCCTCAAAAGGCCCATTCAGACGCCGATAGAGCACGTGCAATAAGCTATGCAATTAATAATGCGCCCTCGGATGAGGTGGTTTTAATTGCCGGTAAAGGCCATGAAAATTATCAAATTATAGGCAATGAACGTATCGACTTTTGCGATCGTCAATTTGTACAAAAACAACTAATAAAAACAGGTAGAGGGACTCAAACATGATCCCGATGGATTTTGATTGGTTAGCCAATGTACTAACAACTGATTATCAAGGTGATAATCAGCAAGTGCTTAACATAAATACAGATACTCGCACAGTATGCGAAGGTGACGTGTTTTTAGCACTGAAAGGGCCAAATTTTGATGGTCACAAATTTATCACTGAAGCAAAACAAAAAGGCGCTATAGGCGTTATCGTCGATCATAAAGTCGATGTTGATATTGCCCAGTTTGTAGTGAAAGACACACGTATTGCATTAGGAGTTATTGGCACCGCTGTTATGGCCCAAGTGGCACCTAAAACAATCGCTATTACCGGCAGTGTAGGTAAAACCACTGTAAAAGAAATGTGCGCGGCTATTTTATCTGTACATGGCGATGTGCTGGCAACAAAAGGTAATTTTAATAACGATATTGGCGTACCTCTAACGTTATTGCGTTTAGAGCCGCAGCACCGTTTTGCTGTAATAGAGCTTGGTGCAAATCATTTAGGTGAAATTGCATACACAACGGCAATGGCAAAGCCAGACGTAGCGGTAGTGTGTAACGTAGCACCAGCACATTTAGAAGGCTTTGGTAGCTTAATGGGGGTGGCCAAGGCAAAAGGCGAAATTTTTGATGGCCTAAAAGAAGATGGCGTAGCCATAATTAATTGCGATAGTGAGTTTAGTCAATATTGGCTAGATAAGCTTGAAGGACGAAATATAAAGCGTTTTTCAACGTCTGAAAAACTTGATATTTGGGCTGAAGATATAAGCTTGGATGCCAATGCTCGTGCAAGCTTTACCTTGTGTACAAAACAAAAAAAGGTACCTGTTACCCTAGCACTACCGGGCAAACACAATATTGGCAATGCGCTGATTGCTGCTGCACTGACAAGCGAGCTTGATGTAACTTTAGAAGATATTGCCAGCGCTTTGGCGACAATGGGCGATGTAAAAGGACGTGTTAACTTAATAGAAGTGTCTGATCTGCTCACCGTGGTTGATGATACTTACAATGCTAATGTTAAATCAGTTAAGGCTGCCATTGACTTACTGAGTGATATGCAAGGTCACCGTATCTTAGCGTTGGGCGATATGGGAGAGCTTGGCGAAGATGCACGTAAATACCATCAAGAAGTGGGTGAATATGCGCTTCAAAAAGGCATTGATGAGTTATTTACTTTAGGTGTGTTGAGTAAGTGTGCCAGCGATGTGTTTGAGCTGCCTAATCGTCACTTTTCAAACCGCGATCAGATGCAACAACAAATTCAAGCCACAATTAATCACGTAAATAAAAAAACAACCATCGTCGTGAAGGGATCACGCAGTTCTCGCATGGAATTATTAGTAACCGATTTAGTAAATGGCCAGCAACAAGCCATCAATGGAGTATCATAATGTTAGTTTGGCTGGCTGAGTATTTAACACAGTATTATAGTGGTTTTAATGTTTTTTCGTATTTAACACTGCGCGCTATTTTGGGTATTTTAACTGCGTTGGTTATGTCGCTTTATTTGGGGCCAAAGTTAATTCGTGGTTTGCAAAAAATGCAAATAGGGCAAACCGTGCGTGACGATGGTCCGCAATCGCATTTATCTAAATCGGGTACACCTACAATGGGTGGCTTACTTATTTTAGCGGCAATATTTACCAGTACATTATTATGGGCAGATCTCTCTAATAAGTATGTGTGGGCAACATTATTTGTAATTGGTTCTTTAGGTATTGTGGGCTTTATTGATGACTACCGTAAAGTTATTCGTAAAGATCCCAAAGGACTAATAGCTAAATGGAAGTACTTTTGGCAGTCAGTAATTGCATTAGTGGTTGCAACTGCATTGTACTTTTCAAGTACACACGCTGTTGAAACCTCATTAGTTGTTCCGTTTTTTAAAGATGTGTTGCCACAGTTAGGCTTGTTTTACATTGTTATTACTTATTTTGCATTGGTAGGAACATCAAATGCTGTAAACCTGACCGATGGCTTAGATGGTCTTGCTATTGTGCCTACTATTTTAGTGGCTGCGGCACTTGCCATTATTGCTTATCTAACAGGTAATATTAATTTTTCTGCTTATTTACATATTCCTCATTTGCCATTAGCCAGTGAGCTTGTGGTTGTATGTACTGCCATTGTTGGTGCAGGCCTTGGTTTTTTATGGTTTAACACCTACCCGGCGCAAGTATTTATGGGCGATGTAGGCTCATTAGCGTTAGGGGGCGCATTGGGTATTATTGCGGTGTTGGTCCGTCAAGAACTGCTACTTATTATTATGGGTGGGGTATTTGTAATGGAGGCGCTGTCGGTAATTTTACAAGTGGGCTCGTATAAGTTGCGCGGCCAACGAATTTTTAGAATGGCACCTATTCATCACCATTACGAATTAAAAGGTTGGCCTGAGCCACGCGTTATTGTCCGTTTTTGGATTATATCTATTGTGCTTGTTCTTGCTGGCCTTGCGACATTAAAGATAAGATAAATGCAGTATTTAAACGAGATAAAAAATAAACAAATAACAGTGCTCGGACTCGGTGTAACCGGTCTGGGCATTGTGCGTTTTTTATTATCTCATGGTTTGTCACCAAAGGTTGTCGACAGCCGGGCAAATCCACCAGGGATTGAATGGCTAAGTAATCATGCGCCTAGTTTAAACACACATTTTGGTAATTTAGATACCGCAGATCTTAATTGCAGCGATATGATTATTATCAGCCCCGGGCTTAGCTTTAAAACTCCAGCTATTGCGAGTGCTATTAATTCGGGTGTTGAAGTAATAGGTGATGTTGAGCTATTTGCGCGCATTAATACTAAGCCTGTCGTGGCAGTTACTGGCTCAAATGGCAAATCAACAGTGGTCACACTGGCGTACGAAGTGTTAAAAACTGCTGGCTTTAATGTGGCACTAGGCGGGAACATTGGTACCGCAGTGCTTGATTTATTGAGTGATGACTTTGATATATATGTTCTTGAACTTTCGAGCTTTCAATTAGATACCACAACAAGCTTAAAGTCGGTGAGTGCTACCGTATTAAATGTATCTGAAGATCATTTAGATCGTTACGACAGCTACCAAGCTTATATCGATTCAAAGCTGACTATTTACAACGGTGCCGAGTGCATTGTTGTAAATGAAGATGACAAACAAACACACCCCGTAAGTACTTACTCAGCGCCTAAGGTAAGTTTTGGTGCATCGCAAGGTGAATACCACTTAGCAGAGCACAATGGCAGTACTTACTTTACAGCTAAAAATGAGTTGCTTTTACCTGTAAATTCGTTAGCTGTTATGGGTAAACACAATTATTTAAACACGCTTGCGGTTATGGCGTTACTAAGCCCTTTTAATATTAGTAATGAGGTGTATAAAAAAGCACTTGGCCACTTTAATGGTTTAGCTCACCGCTGCCAATTTGTTGCACAGTTAGGTGGCGTTAAATATTTTAACGATTCAAAGGCAACTAATGTAGGCGCCACTATTGCAGCCATAGATAGCCTATCAACAGGCATTGAAGATCTCATTGTTATAGCAGGTGGCGATGCTAAAGGCGCTGATTTAAACCCACTTAAGCCTTACTTAAAAAAACACGTAAAAGCGCTAATTTGCTTTGGTAAAGATGCAAAAGATTTAATGGCACTAACCAGTAAAAGTCACTTAACACAGAATATGAGTGAGGCGGTTACTTTAGCAAAGCAGTTTAGTTTGCCAGGTAATGTCGTTTTACTAGCCCCTGCGTGTGCAAGTATTGATATGTACAACAACTATATGCAACGTGGCGATGACTTTGTTACGTGTGTTTTGGCAGAGCAAGTATGACTGCCTTTGCGCAAATAAAAGAGGCGTTAATACCTAAGCCATCGGCGCAGCTTTACGATGTGCCTTTGCTTTATTCAATGCTAATGCTAATTGGCGTTGGATTTATTATGGTGATGAGTGCGTCTATGCCAACGGCAGAACGCCTTTTTGATAACTCACATCATATTGCTATTCGTCACGGGATGTTTTTGGCCGTTGCGTTTGTGCTTTTTTGGATTGCTGTATGTGTGCCAATGGACTGGTGGAAGCGATCCAATGCTTATTTATTGATATTGGGCATGGTATTGCTCATTGCTGTACTAATTATTGGTCGCGAGGTTAATGGTGCCAAACGGTGGATCCCAATAGGGCCTATTGGTTTTCAAGTGGCAGAGGCTGCAAAGCTGTACTTTTTTAGTTACATAGCGGGTTACTTGGTTCGAAAGCGTGAAGAAGTACAAGAAAACATAAAAGGCTTTGCAAAGCCGATCGCGGTGTTTGCCGTGTATGCATTACTTATTTTATTACAACCTGATTTAGGCACCGTGGTGGTTATGTTTGTAACCACTGTTGGTTTATTGTTTTTAGCCGGCGCTAAGTTATGGCAGTTTTTTGTACTTATCCTGACGGGAATTGGCTTAGTTGTTTTGTTGATTATTGTAGAGCCCTATCGTATGGCACGTGTTGTCGGTTTTTTAGATCCCTGGGACGATCCATTCGGAAAAGGGTACCAGCTTGTTCAATCGTTAATGGCATATAGTCAAGGTGGTTGGTTTGGCCAAGGGTTAGGTAATAGTGTACAAAAGTTGCAATATTTACCTGAGGCACATAATGATTTTATTTTTGCGGTTATTGGCGAAGAGCTTGGTTTAGTTGGCGTGGTAAGCATTTTAATGGTGCTCGCTACTTTAGTATTTAGAGCACTATTAATTGGCCAGCAAGCCTTAAAATGCGGCAAAGAGTACGAAGGCTATTTTGCTTTTGCAATTGGTATTTGGTTTGCGTTTCAAACCATGGTTAATGTGGGCGCTAGTGCGGGAATTTTACCGACTAAAGGCCTTACGTTACCGTTTATTTCTTATGGTGGTTCTAGTTTGATGATTATGACCATAGCAACTGGAATATTATTACGCGTTGATTTTGAAACTAAAATGGCAACTAAACAAGCGACCTCAGGTGGAGGTAAACGATGAGTAAAAAGTGTGTTGTAGTCGCAGGTGGTACTGGCGGGCATATATTTCCGGGTATTGCAGTTGCTGATTATTTAAAAGAACAAGGCTGGCAGGTTACTTGGATTGGCACACCCGATAGAATGGAAGCAAGCGTTGTTCCTAAACACAATATAAATATTGATTTTATTAATGTAAAAGGTGTTCGCGGGAACGGATTAAAACGCCTCATTAAAGCACCATTCATGGTAATTAATGCAATATTGCAAGCGCGTAAAGTATTGAAACATCAATGTCCGGATGTCGTTTTAGCTATGGGAGGCTACGTCACTGGCCCAACAGGCATTGCTGCAAAAAGTTTGGGTATTCCGTTGGTTATTCATGAGCAGAATGCGGTTGCGGGTATGAGTAATAAATGGCTTTCACGATTTGCAAATCGTGTTTTGGCTGCATTCCCAAGTGCATTTGACTCGGGTAAAGCCGAACTTGTTGGCAACCCAGTGCGTCAAAGTGTAATTGATATACCAACGCGTGATGTTTCAAGCCCTATCAATATGTTGGTTGTAGGGGGATCGTTAGGGGCTCAAGTGCTTAATCAAACGCTACCCGCTGCATTTAAAGCCCTTAATAAAACCAGTGAAATAAAGGTATGGCACCAAACAGGTAAAGGGCATTTAAATGGTGTTGAGCAAGCATATAAAATGCAAAATTTTTCAAGCGACAATGTAAAGGTTGCTGAATTTATTGATGATATGGATGCAGCGTATGCTTGGGCCGATATTGTTATTTGCCGAGCAGGTGCATTAACAGTAAGTGAAATTGCAGCAGCGGGAAAAATGGCTGTATTTGTGCCGTTTCCTCATGCAGTTGACGACCATCAAACGGCTAATGCCCACTACTTGGTGAAGGCTGAGGGGGCGTTAGTTATGCAGCAAAGCGTGTTTAATGAGCAATCGATTGTTGAGCTATTAACCCTTTATTTAGTAACCCCGAGTCTAATTAATAAAATGGCTAGTAATGCAAAAAAACAAGCCATTTTAGATGCCACAGCAAGCGTAGCCGCGCACTGTGAGCAAGTATCGAATAAGAGAGCGTAAGTGAAAGAAGCATTAGTACAAAACAAAAACATACGACCTGCAATGCGTCGAATAGAAACCATCCACTTTATTGGTATTGGTGGAGCGGGTATGGGCGGTATAGCAGAAGTGCTTGCTTTTGAAGGTTACCGTATTACAGGTTCAGATATTGCGCATAGTGCAATGACAGAACGCTTAATTAAAGCCGGTGCAGAAGTATTTATTGGTCACCACGAAAATAACGTAAAAGACGCCAATGTTGTTGTAGTTTCAAGTGCAATAGATGAAACAAATCCTGAAATAATTGCCGCAAAAGCCGCAAGAATTCCCGTTGTGCGTCGTGCTGAAATGCTTGCGGAATTAATGCGTTTTCGCCATGGTATTGCCATTGCTGGTACCCATGGTAAAACCACAACGACCAGTTTAATTGCCAGTATTTATGCGCAAGCAGGGCTTGATCCTACTTTTATTATTGGTGGCTTATTGAACAGTGCGGGTAGTAACGCAAAGGTGGGCAAAAGCGATTTTTTAATAGCAGAAGCAGATGAAAGTGACGCGTCGTTTTTACATTTACAACCTATGGTATCGGTGATCACTAATATTGAAGAAGATCACATGGATACCTATGGCGGCAGCCTCGAAAAAATGAAAGACACCTATGTGGATTTCATACATAACTTACCTTTTTATGGACTGGCTGTTGTGTGTATAGATTCTCAGGTAGCTGCCGAACTTATTCCTCGCTTTGGTCGTCCTATTATTACGTATGGCGAGTCGCCTAGTGCTGATTATCGTATGAGTGATTTTAGTCAATCAGCGAACACCTGTACGTTTACAGTCACCAATAAACAAGGTGAGTGCTTAACCGCAACGCTTAATATGCCAGGTAAACACAATGCACTCAATGCAACTGCGGCGATTGCAGTAGCAAAAGATCAAAATATTGCTAATCATGCAATTTTAGAAGCCTTGCAAAAGTTTGAAGGGATTGGTCGTCGTTTTCAGCATTATGGTGAATTTGAGAACGAGCGCGGTAATGTAATGCTTGTTGATGATTACGGTCATCACCCGTCGGAAGTAGCGGCTACCATAGCGGCTGTTCGTGAAGGGTGGCCTGATAAGCGTTTGGTAATGGTTTATCAACCACATAGATTTAGCCGAACTCGTGACTTATACGAAGACTTTGTAAAAGTACTCGCTGATGTTGATCAGCTTTTGTTGCTAGATGTTTATGGTGCAGGCGAAGAACCGATTGTAGGAGCTGATAGTAAAAGTTTATGTCGAAGCCTTCGCCAACGCGGCAAAGAGCCATTGCACGTAGCGTCAAGTAAAGAGCTTGCAGGTGTATTAGCCGATAACCTACAAAATAATGACTTAGTGTTAACGCAAGGTGCGGGTAATATAGGTCAGTTAGTAAAAACATTAGCGGCGACAGGTATGTCGGTAGAAAAATTAAAGCAAGGTGAAGTATGACCCAAGTAAATGCACAATTTGGTAAAGTAGCGGTACTGCTTGGTGGAAACTCAGCAGAGCGTGAAGTGTCTTTACGATCGGGTCAGGCTGTTTTAAACGCGCTACAAAATAGTGGTGTAGATGCAATCGCATTCGACCCTCAAAATCGATCGTTATGGGAATTAAAAGAATTAAATGTAGAGCGAGTTTTTATTGCGCTGCATGGCCGAGGTGGTGAAGATGGAACCGTCCAAGGTGCATTAGAGTTTATGAACTTACCTTATACAGGTAGTAATGTACTTGGCTCGGCTTTAGCAATGGATAAAATTCGTTGTAAGCATCTGTTTAAATCTGCGGGTTTAAGCACAGCACCTTATGCCGTTGTTGATGCTAAAAAGGGTTTTGATGCACACGCCATTATGGCTGAATTTAAAAAAGTGATGGTTAAGCCCTCTCATGAAGGGTCGAGCATTGGTATGGCGCAAGCAACTACTACGCAAGAGCTTGAAGATGCATTAATAGATGCATTTAAGTTTGATAGCCAAGTGTTAGTAGAGCAGTGGGTAACCGGGCGCGAATTTACAGTGACTGTTTTAGGTGATGAAGTACAGCCCGTAATCGAAATGACAACACCGAATGGCTTTTACGATTACCAAGCAAAGTATCAATCAAACACAACACAGTATCATTGCCCAGCAAATTTATCGGCGCACGACACACAGCTTTTACAGGCTATGTCGTTAGAAGCATTTGAGTTAGTCGGTGCAAGCGGTTGGGGTCGAGTAGATGCAATGCAAGATGAGCAAGGCAATTTTTATTTATTAGAGGTCAATACCGTACCCGGAATGACAGAAAAATCATTAGTACCAATGGCAGCAAAAGCAAATGGGGCAACTTTTGAGCAATTAGTTGTTCGCATTTTGGAGCAAACGCTTTAATATGCATCCCTTTTTAGAAAAAGCTCATAAAATCAAACAGAACCTAAATTGGTCGCTGATTTTTGGCGTGAGTTTTTTTTTAGTGGTTGTTATTGGGTTAGTGCAAATTACAACGGGTGTATCTGATTGGTTAGTAAAAAACAAAGATGCGCAAATAAAGCACTTAACTGTGCAAGGACACCCTAAATACACAGATGAAACCGCGATTATAACAGCAATAAAAAAAGCGGATCTTAGTAGTTTTTTTGAGCTTGATGTAAAGCACGTGCAAAAGCTTGTACAAGATTTACCTTGGGTAGCGACAGTGTCAGTGCGAAAACAATGGCCAGATACGATTCAGGTCTATGTTGTTGAACACGAGGCGGTGGCGCATTGGAATAGTGATTTATTAATTAATCACAATGGTGAGGCTTTTCAAGCGCGCAGTGACAAATTAAGTAAAGATTTACCTCAGCTATTTGGCCCAGAGGGCAGTGAACAAGAAGCATGGATTGCCTTTAAACAGTTTGACGAAATGCTTAAAGTAAACGCGTTAACGCTTAAAAGTTTAGCGTTATCAGAGCGTTTTTCTTGGCAGCTTTGGCTTGATAGCGGGGTGCGCTTAAATTTAGGGCGCAGAGATAAAGCCAAGCGTGTGCAGCGTTTTATAGACGTGTATCCACGCATGGAATACCCAGAAAAAGCACAGATAGATGCAGTAGATTTACGGTATGATACCGGCCTTGCAGTGAGCTTTAAGCCAGTGCAAGAAGAACAATTACAAAATAAGAGTAAGGCATGACTAAGTCAGCAGAAAGAAACCTCGTGATTGGATTAGACGTTGGTACCTCGAAAGTGGTAGCCACGGTAGGTGAAATCACCGCAGATAACAAGCTCAGCATTGTGGGTGTAGGCAGCCAAGTATCTCATGGTATGGATAAAGGCGGCGTTAACGATTTGAACTTAGTGTCTGAGTCTATTCGCCGTGCGATTGACGAAGCCGAACTAATGGCCGATTGTCGAATTAGCTCAGTGTACTTGGGGATTTCTGGTAAACATATTCAATGTCAGAACGAAAGCGGTGTTGTTGCTATAAACAACACTGAAGTGACAGATGAAGATATTGAAAATGTTATTCACATTGCACGCTCTGTGCCGATATCGGCTGAGCGTAAAATGCTGCACGCATTGCCGCAAGAGTACAGTATTGATATGCAAGAAGGGATTAAAAATCCTTTAGGTATGAGCGGTGTGCGTATGGAAGCACGTGCACACATTATTACCTGCTCCAACGACATGGCTAAAAACATAGAAAAATGTGTTGAACGTTGCGGCCTTGAGGTCGACCAACTGATATTTACAGCATTAGCTTCTTGTTATTCAGTTCTTACAGACGATGAAAAAGAATTAGGCGTAGCGGTACTTGATATTGGTGGTGGTACAATGGACATCACTATTTATATTAATGGTGCGCTGCGTCATTCAGCAGTCATCCCTGTGGCGGGTAATCAGGTAACGGGAGATATTGCAAAAATATTTCGTACACCTATATCGCATGCTGAGTCACTCAAAGTACAATATGCATGTGCAAGCAGCCAATTGGCAAGCAGCGAAGACACGATAGAAGTGCCAAGTGTAGGCGGACGACCAGCAAGGTTAATGTCGCGTCATACGCTGTCAGAGGTTGTAGAGCCTCGCTTTAGAGAATTGTTTGAACTGGCGATGGAAGAAATTCGTCGTTCAGGTTTAGAAGACCAAATTGCGGCGGGTCTCGTTATAACAGGCGGGACTGCCAAAATGACTGGTGCAATAGAAGTGGCGGAAGACATTTTTCAAATGCCAGTAAGAATAGGTAAGCCAATCGGGATGGTTGGTTTAACAGACTATGTAGATGATCCTTCGTACGCAACCGCTGTTGGTTTGTTACAATACGGGCGTACTATGCAATCGATGAATGCACAAAAGTCGAAAGCAGAGGATAACAATAATTGGTGGAACCGCATTACTAAATGGTTTCAAGGCGAGTTTTAAGACTCAAGTCGGAGAGTGAACATGTTTGATATAATGGAACAACACAGCGAAGAAGCTGTAATAAAAGTAATAGGCGTGGGCGGTGGCGGCGGTAACGCTGTTGAGCACATGGTAAAACAGCAAATCGAAGGCGTACGCTTCATTGCCGCAAATACAGATGCGCAAGCACTACGCAATTCAGCCGCCGATGTAACCGTTCAACTGGGCACACAAATAACCTCTGGGTTAGGTGCGGGCGCAAACCCTGAAGTGGGCCGTGAGTCAGCTGAAGAAGATGCAGAAACTATTCGCGCTAGCCTAGAAGGTGCCGACATGGTATTTATCGCAGCCGGTATGGGCGGCGGTACAGGTACAGGTGCTGCCCCAGTGGTTGCTAAAATTGCTAAAGAACTCGGTATTTTAACCGTTGCTGTAGTAACGCGTCCTTTTGACTTTGAAGGCAAAAAGCGCGCAGCTGCCGCAGAGCAAGGTATTAACGAACTATCAGAAATTGTAGATTCACTTATTACAATTCCTAACAATAAATTACTTAAAGTTTTAGGCAAAGGCACTACACTGCTAGATGCATTTGCTAAGGCAAACGACGTGCTATTTGGCGCAGTACAAGGTATTGCAGAGTTAATTACGCGTTCTGGTTTGATCAACGTGGATTTCGCCGACGTACGTACAGTAATGTCTGCCATGGGAACTGCAATGATGGGCACAGCGTCTGCATCGGGTCCTGATCGTGCGCAAGAAGCTGCAGAAGCTGCTATTTCAAGCCCGCTTCTAGAAGATGTTGATTTAACGGGTGCTAAAGGTATCTTAGTTAACATTACTGCGGGTATGGATATTGCGATTGAGGAATTCGAAATTGTCGGTAACCACGTTAAAGCACTAGCCTCTGAGAACGCAACGGTTGTTGTGGGTGCGGTAATTGACCCTGAAATGACCGACGAGTTACGTGTAACTGTAGTTGCAACAGGTTTAGGCGGCGATCGTCGTCCACAGTTTGGTATTGTTGATAACGGTTTTAAAAAGGCATCAGGTTCTGATGTTGCGAGCACGTCTAACCAAGCAAGCAGCATGTATGTGCCTAGCTTTGCAAGCCAAGACAGCACTGATGAAGCTGCAGCTAAAGCGCAAACTGAAAGCGCAGAAAAAGCGAGTTCTAAAAGTTCAAGCAATGCAACAAGCTCGTCGTCGCAAGCGAGCAAAAAAGCAGATAAGTCAGAGGGTGGTGATTACTTTGACATCCCAGCTTTTTTACGTAAGCAAGCTGACTAACAAAAAAGCGTTATATTGCTGTTAAATTGAACGAATATTGTAAGGCGCGCGTACATATGTTACTATCCGTCGTCTAACTGTAATAAATTTAAGTGAGCGAACCTATGATTAAACAGCGTACGATTGCAGAAGTAGTCAAAGCCATAGGAATTGGACTTCATAAAGGTGAGAAGGTCACAATAACTCTCCGACCTGCGAGCGCAAATACTGGGATTGTATTTCGTCGTGTCGACCTTGATCCGGTTGTTGAATTTGAAACAACACCTGAAGCCGTTGGTGATACGCAGTTGTGTACCTGTTTAATTAACAAAGATGGTGTTCGTTTATCTACTACTGAGCACCTTATTGCTGCAGTTGCAGCAATGGGCATAGACAATCTAATTGTTGAGTTAGATAGCTCAGAAGTGCCTATTATGGATGGTAGTGCATTACCATTTATTTATTTATTACAAAAAGGCGGCATTGAAGAACAAAATGCGGCTAAACGTTTTATTCGTATCAAAGAAAAAGTACGTATAGAAGAAGGTGATAAATGGGCCGAAGTAGAACCATACGACGGTTTTCACATCGACTTTGAAATTGCCTTTGATCACCCGGCTATCAATGAGAGTCGCCAGCGTGTTGGTTTAGACATAACCGCGCAGAGCTTTACAGAAGAAATTAGCCGGGCTCGTACGTTTGGTTTTATGAAAGACATTGAATACATGCATGCTAATAACCTTGCACTAGGTGGCAGCATGGACAGTGCAGTAGTGCTCGACGAGTTTAAAGTACTAAACCCAAATGGTTTACGCTACAGCGATGAGTTTGTTAAGCACAAAATACTAGACTGTGTAGGTGACATGTTTATGACAGGCCACAATATTTTAGGCAAGGTCACTGCGTTTAAGTCGGGCCACGACTTAAACAACAAGTTACTTCGTAAAGTTATGGCAACTGAGTCAGCATGGGAGTGGGCAACATTTGAAACGCCTGTAACGATGCCTGCACCCGGTCTTGAGTTAGCAACTGCCTAACCAAGCATTTAAAATACACACTTAAAACAGTTCCAAAAAATGACGCTTATTAGCGTCATTTTTTTGATTTGCACTTATCCTTTAAAGTAGTAAATTTTAAAAATTAAATGTCTAATATGGCTTGTAACTGTTCTAATTTAGTTATTGTGTAAGTGGGGGATATTCCCTCTGGCAATTGTTCGCCAGGGTGTTGTAACCAACACGTATCAATGCCTACATTATTACCGCCGAGTATGTCGCTTGATGCGGTATCACCTACCATTAATATTTGGCTTTTATTTGGGTTGCCCATCAGCTCAAAGGTATGTTCAAAAATAGCTTTGTTAGGTTTTGCTATACCTACAAGTTCAGATATAACCAACCACTCAAACATATCTTTCAAACCAGTATGCTCCAAACGAATTGTTTGTAGGCGGGCAAAGCCATTAGTAATAATGCCCAACCTAGCGTGGGGTTTTAATTTATTAAGTAACTCTATAGCACCTGGTAATGGCTCACAAATTTGCGCCATTGCATCTAAAAATGCACCGTTCAACTCTTTAGCTGGCACATTCAATTTTGCTGACCATTCGTTAAAGCGGGTTACTTGTAGGTAATCAGCACTAATCGCACCATTTTGATAATCAACCCACAGTTGTTTGTTGGTTTTTTGATAGTGAATGTAATCGTCTTGCGTAAAGTTAACGCCGTAATTTTTAAACATACGGGTCATACCGGCTAAAATATCAAACCTAAATAAAGTTTCGTCTGCATCAAACAACACGTAGCTGTATTTCATTCAATTTCCTGTTTTTTATGTGCGATAAAGGTTGCTATGTAAAAAGGGGGCCATGGCCAAGGTAAGCGCTTGGGTATAGGTGCTTTCGCGTGTTGCATGGTTATTTGTAAGCAGGCCTATGGCGCCGCCTTTTTGTTTTATGTTAGTTGTATTAAATGCTTTATCCATTACATCGCCGAGCTCTTCGCCATTAAGCAGGGCTTTAAAAAGTATATTGGGTAATGGAAGGTTGCTACTACGTCCTACAACTTGCTCTGTGGCGTTATCAATAACAACATAGGCAAAGGTCGCTGCACCATAACTAAATTGCTCTGCACCGCCTTCCATTGCCACGTAGTAATCGGCTTGATGATGCTTTTTGCAATAGTTAACGCGGTTTTGCGCGCCAATGCGTGTTTCGTCTTCACCAATAGGTTGTTCAGGCACGTTTGAAGGGGCGTCAACACCTAGGCAATCAATGGTGTTATTTGGAAAGTACATAGTAAAAATGTGCTTTGCTGCATTTATTTTTACAGGGTTTTTAGACCCAACTATAACTTTTAACAAAGATGACATGCTGATCTCGTATTAAGTAAAATCAGCAGTGTACGTTAGTTCTGTTAAACAAAAAAGAGTACAAAAGCCATAATGCTAAATAGGTAAATCAAGCGGAGCGAGGTTTTCTAATGCACGCTTTTTCAAAATAATATCTTTAATAAGTGGCGTTAATACTAGCTCCATTGCAAGGCCCATTTTACCGCCAGGTACTACAAGCGTATTAATACGCGACATAAAGCTGCCTTCAATCATTCTTAAGTAATAGGGGAAATCAACATCTTCAATGCCTCTAAAGCGGATCACAACGAAGCTTTCATCAAGTGAAGGAATATCTTTTGCACTAAATGGGTTTGAGGTGTCTACGGTCGGGACGCGCTGAAAGTTAATATGGGTTCGTGAAAACTGAGGTGTAATATGATTTATGTAATCGTCCATACTACGCACAATTGACCCCATCACGGCTTCGCGAGAGTGGCCACGCTCTGAAGTATCGCGTATTAGCTTTTGTATCCACTCAAGGTTAATAATAGGCACCATGCCTATGAGTAAATCAACATGTTTGGCTACATCTACATCTTGGTCAACAACTCCGCCATGCAAGCCTTCGTAGAATAAAATGTCGGTATTATTATCAAGGTCTTGCCAGGGAGTAAATGTACCAGGCAGTTGGTTATAAGGGACCGCTTCATCAAAGGTGTGCAAGTACCGGCGTAATTTTCCTTGGCCGGTTTCACCATAGTTACTAAATAACGATTCAAGCGCCCCAAAGTCGTTAGCTTCTCGGCCAAAGTAACTAATGTGTTTACTTTCTTGTTGGGCTTCGCGTATTTTTTTGTCCATTTCGGGGCGCGTGTAACGATGAAAGCTATCACCTTCAATGAATGCTGCATGGATATTAAGGCTACGGAAAATATGCTTAATAGCATTAGTTGTGGTTGTAGTACCCGCACCTGATGAACCAGTAATTGCAATGATAGGATTTTTAGCTGACATGTTAATTCTCTTTTTTAGGACCAAGCTACATAACCAGACTCAATTTAACACTTTTTTAAGTCATTTGGGTATCTTACGTGTTGACTGACTAAGCTCGAGTGACGCCATCAGCAAATAACGTTATCATGAGGTGCTTAAAATTAAAACGAGAGAAAGCATGAAACTTTTAAAACCATTACTTAGCTTCTTTTCATTAAGTGCGATAGCCGTAGGTTATGCACATGCTAACATGCCCAAAAGCCAAATATTACTTGCCGAATTAAATACGCCATATGGTGTTCAAGTGACCATAGTAAGCGACAAAACAAGTTATAATAATCAGCCTTACTTAATTAACAACGATTTATATTTTACCCATGAGGTTATAACTAATAACCAAAGCCAAACCGATATTGCTCATTACAATTTAACAACGCGTGAAATAACTAACTTAACAAATACGCCTGTGAGTGAGTATTCGCCAACATTAATGCTTAATAAAACGAGCTTGTCAGCCATAGTCGTAGAAGCCGATTCAAAACAAAAGTTGTGGCAATATCCACTTGATACGCAAAGCCCGCCTAGTCGTATTTTTGATTGGATTGAACCTATTGGCTACCATGCTTGGGGTATAAATAACGATTTAGTGATGTTTATTTTAGGTCAGCCGCATACGCTTCAATATACCTCAGTAGACGCTGCTAAAGGTGAAATAGCCGCCAGTGATATTTCTCGCACACTGATTTATAACCATAACGCAGCGACGTTTTTATTTAGTTACACCAAAAGCGATGAACATATTTTAGCGAGCTTTAATCCTCAAAATAAACACGTAGACGATTTATTAAGGCTGCCCTCTCAGGTGCAAGATTTTATTTTAAAAGATGATAAAACAATTGCCTATGCCATTAAAAACCGTGTTTATCAGCGTAAACTAGATGGGAGTAATGAGGTATCGCAATGGCTTGATTTAAGCACATACTGTGAAACTAATATCACTCGAATGAGTTACAACAACGATAAGCTAGCATTTGTATGCGACGTAACACAATAAAGTAAGACTTCATATCGCGTATGCGATAAGGTTATACGCAAATTAACGGATAGGGATAAACATGGCGTACAGTGCAGATGAGTTAACAGAGCAACTTATAAAATTACAATGCAGAAGTAATTTTAAAATTAAAAACATTGCAGAATACATGTTAGTTAATTCAAAAGAGGCCTTTTACACTCACAGTGAAAGCGGTAAAGGCAAAATAGTAATTCGCCCTGCGTTTGAAGTATTCAGTGATGACTTTAACGATATAGATGGCGTAACTCGCGCACAAGGGTATTTTCATAGCAGTGAGATGACTCGCTTCCCAACGCGAATATATAAAAGCGCTCAACCAATTCATTATGGCGTGGCATTTAAAATAAACTCAGAGCAAGCTGCAAAAGATTTTATTGCTAAATTGACGATGATCATTGGCAATTAATCTATACTTTACTCAAGAGACTAATTATTAGTTCAGCCCTAAAAATGTAAAGCCGCTAAGTGAATACTTAGCGGCTTTTTATTACTTAATTAAACAGGTTTATTTGCTGTTTAAGAAGCTATTGACCGAATCAAGCTCGCGGTTTTTTAGTGCTATACAATCAAGTGTACTTTCTTCTAGTTTACTCAATGTACGGCTGTACCCAGGTACGTCTGAGATTTTATAGTTAAAGAAGTTTTGAGTGGTTGCTAAGCTTTTGGCATCACAGCCTACAGTTGTAAAGTACGGTAAGTTAGGAATAAAAAACGGCGGTAAACTTGCTGTTACTTTATCGTAATTATTATAAACCCAATCTATGAATAATGCTTGGCGCTCTTCTGTGTAACTTTGCCCAGATAAAATAGTACGCATATCAGATGCGGTTACTTCATCAGTTAAGCTGTAAGCGAGCACTGTATTTTGTAACTCAGACTCACCAAAAAAGCCCATTGCCGCTAGCATGTTAGTGCGCACTTGTGGATCTTTAGTCGTTTTAAATGTTGTCATGAATTGATTAAGCAAGGCTTTATCACCATGAAAAGCAGCAAGTCTCAAATAAACACTCGCTAAGTATGGATCTACTTTTTGTGGATTAGTTAAATACACTTGCGTTTGTTCTTTGGCTTTATTGATTACGTTTTGGTCCTCGCCATCAAAACCTAAGCGAGATATAACGGCTGCACGAAGTTGTGACACGGCACCATCTTCGTCAATTTTTGCCTCTAAACCATACTTTTTAGCTGCAGGGGTAACCGCATCACGTATAAACGCAGGCCATAGGTCTTTATTGCTCTCATCTTTGAACGTACGTTGCTGCGATACCAAGTAACCCAGCGCCGTATTTGCTACGCGAGGGTGGCCGTCGCTCACAAAAACTTCAAGTGTTTGCATTAATTTAGCGGCAGAGATAACACCGGCTTTAAGCAGTGCATCGGTTGCCGATAATAATGCTAAGCGTTCACGGTCAGTTAGTACCGTTGGTGCGTTTTCAATTAATGCGTTAAATTGCGCGTCGTCCATTACCCAGCGATAGTAGCCAAGAGCGCCTTGGTCAGGGTAAATCCACTCTGGTGCAAAGTCTAAATCAAGTGTTTGGCTTTGCTTGTTAAGTAAAATACTGGCTGTTTTAACTTTGTCGCCTGCACCGTATTTAATCGTTACTGGCACATTCCAAAGCTGTGCTGGCGCATCAACACCAGCATTTACAAAGCGGCTTTGTGAAATAGTTACTTTTTTACCTTGTTGCTTAACATTTACAAGAGGGAAAGAAGATTGCTCAATAAATGATTTTAAAACACTGGCTACATCTTTGTTTGACGCTTTACCCAGTGCCTGCCATAAATCAGCCGCTTCTGCATTTTTATAAGAGAAGTCTTTTAAGTAACGTTGAATTCCTTTTTGGAACGCCTCTTCGCCAATCCAATTTTCAACCATTGCCAGTACTGAGCTGCCTTTACTGTATGCAAGGCCTAAACCGTCCATAATGTCAGCTTCAGTTTTAATTGGCTTACGAATCGGCTTAGTGCTCAAGCGGGCGTCTAATGCCATTACGTTGTTTTGCGGTAAGTCTAAATGTGATTCAAACTCAGGATTTAGCTGCTTGGTCATTTTAGCTGCCATCCAGCTTGCAAACGCCTCGTTTAACCACAAGTCATTCCACCATTTCATGGTGACCAAGTTACCGTACCATTGGTGAGCAAGCTCGTGAGCAATAATAGAGACGTTACGTTGTTTTTTACTGCGTGTTGCCGCGGCTAAATCAACTAACAAAATATCTTCGCGGTAGGTTACTAAGCCTGAATTTTCCATTGCACCAAATGGGAATTCAGGTACGGCAACCGAATCGAGCTTTTTATATACATAAGGAATACCAAAGTACTCTTCTAATGCTGCAAGTACGCGCGGCATATTATCTTTTGCGTATTCGGCTAAATGAATTTTACCTTGAGGAGTGATAACACGTCCAGGAATTGGCATACCTTCTATGTCTATTTCTTCAAACGGACCAACTGCCATTGCTACTAAATATGATGGAATAGGCGGTGTTTTATCAAAAAAGTGCGTTGTCATATCACCATTTGTTGTTGTTTTTAGTTCTGGTGTATTGGCATATACTTTTTGTGAGCTAGGGGCCGTTATTGTTAACTGAAAAGGAATTTTATAGCTTGGTTCATCAAAAACAGGAAAGGCACGACGTGCATCACTCATTTCAAATTGGGTAAATAGGTAAGGCGTACCTTGATCTAAGGTTTTGTATAAGCCCACACTTTGGCGATTGTAGGGTGCCGAAAAATCAATTTTAAGCGTGTATTTACCCGGTTGGATTTTTTCATCACAGCTAAATTTCACTTTACCTGTTTTAAGCATTTCGTTACTTAGGTCACAGTTTTCTTTACCCAACAGTTGTGCCACTTTAACAGCGTAATCAACACCATTGAGCTCAATATAATGGGTTGGTTTTAATACTTCTAATGCAATTTCAGTCATTCCTGAAAATGTATCTTGGCTAGGGTCGAGTGTTAGCGATACATGTTGAGAACTTGGTTTTGCGAGTTTTTCTATAACGAATTCGTTAGCGTGTGCAGCATTCATTGCTAGCGCAACGCTCACTGTTAAGAGGCTTTTAAGAAACATAATGATCCCTTGTTTATTGTTAGAAACGCCCAGATTTTATGGGTACAGTTTATCCTACCAGCTTTTGTGGAGCGCGTAATTGATTTAAGAAGTCGCTTTGAATGTAAATAGTAACAAAGTTTGTCAGTGACTTTCGCGAGATAAAAAACGTTGCCAATGTAGTTGAGTATTTATAATGCGTACTTGTTGAATAACCGTATTTAATAAGTTGATGTCATCAAACTGGCTGTTTGAGTACTCGTTAAAACCCATTAAATAATTAAATGCGTTTTTAGAGTCAGCTTGTAGCGCATAAATACGAACTTGTTGTTCAAAGTTAAGACGCAGGCTACTTATGGCCGTTTTCATACCGAGTTGGTCAACGTTGGGGATATCACATTTTTGTAAGTAGCCGGCACGCTCACCTTCACCTGAAAACCAAATACGCACTTTTTCACTGTATCTGCCGGTTTTAGCCGGAAGATCAAACATAAGCCGTTGATAATTTTTTGATTTTATAAATTCAATATACTCATTAAATCCGGCATTAATCAATGCATTGTGTACAGGGACTAAACGCGGCTTTATTTTACCGTGAGTATGGAAGTTAAAACATAAAATATCATTATGAATACAAAGGTCATCAAGGGTCAAACAGCCAATTTCATCACTGTAAGCACCACTGTAGTAGGCTATTAGTGGCAGCCAAAAATGCCAATGTTTTGCTTGTTCACGGGGGAGTCGAAAATCACCGTATATATATCCATTATAAAGAGTGTGCAGTTCCATGGCTGAAAAAGAGCGGCGACCAAGATGGGTTTTCAACGTAATACCTTGAAAATAATAAGATGTTTTATTTTATACCCAACTAGCATTGGATGCTAGTTGGGCTACCAGGCTTTTATGTCCTGTGTGTAAACTATTATTCACTCAATGCGCGAGCTAAGCCGGTCGGTTCAATCTCTACACATACTTGGTCATCATTCCAATTAATGCCAACTAATGCGTCATCTTCATTTAAGTCTTCAACCCATGCATCTAAAAATTCATCAAGGCTAATTTCTACTGGGCTGTAATCTTTCCATTCTTCTTTACACTGCGCTTTAGCCGCTTCTTCACTTTCCCAAAGCAGTAAAACATCAGTGTCGTCAAATTGGTTTGAGTCGCACACTACAAAGCCATTATCTTCTGCGCCCAGTGCCCAAATGACTTCGCTAACACGTACTTTTTCTACGAAGTTAACTAGTTGTGATTCAATTTCAATATCGCTCATGTGTTTACCTTATTAAGTTAGTGACGAGGATTAGTTTCTATTGCTGATTGACGTTCGCTAAATTGCGCATGAAATACAACAAGTTCACTGTACTGACTAAAGTCAGTTAATTCACGAAAGCTAATCCAATCAAGCAGGCAGTATAAACTGATGTTGAGGTATTCACAGCTTTTAAATTCTTCATCGTTTAAATGGTTGCTTAAAAAGCTTAATGTTTGCTCTATTCGCTCATTTTGAAGATTAAAAAATAATGCATCGCTTTGAGTATCTAAGCCCGAGCGTTTACATAACAACATTTCAACTAGTGAGTCGTTACAGGCATTAATAGTGGTGAGAAGGTGTTCTTGTGGCCACGTTAGTTTTGCTTGGTCTGTTTTGTCTAATAAGTAGCGTATTATTTAGTTTGAGTCGCTCAGTGTTAAATCATCATCAATTAAAATAGGGATTTTTCGCGCAGGGTTTTTACTGGCCATTTTTGGGCGGTCTTGCTCAGAAAATATATCTAAGCTTACAAGTTCAATATGACAGTTATTTTGCATAGCCCACATTCTAATTCGGCGAACATACGGTGATGGGACAGAACCAATTAATTGCATAATCACTCCAAAAAAAAGCCGCTAATGCGGCTTTTATTAAACGTTAATAGCAGTAAAGCTCAATTTATTCTGAACGGCTTGTAACTTCAAGTAAATGATAACCAAATTGTGTTTGCACAGGGCCTTGTACTTGGTTAATAGGTGCAGAAAATACCACCTTGTCAAACTCTGGTACCATCATACCCGGGCCAAACTCACCAAGGGCGCCGCCGTCTTGCCCTGATGGGCAATTAGAATGTGCTTTTGCTAATTCAGCAAAGTCTTCGCCTTGTTCAATTTTTGTTTTTAAGTCTAAACATTGTGCTTCGCTGTCTACCAAAATGTGTCGTGCGCTTGCCACTGTCATAAAATCTCCTGAGTATAAGTGGTGTTTTTTTAACCTAGTGTATTGCCATACTAGTTAGTTTCAACAAATTGTACCAGTATAAATTTAGATTTTAGACAGCGAATTTCCTACTGCCTTAATCATTTTTGGTGAATCTGGTTTAACTTTACTGTTAAATCGTAAAATTGTTTTACGATCAGCAGATACTAAATATTTGTAAAAGTTCCAATTTGGCGAACTTGTTTGCTCATTTAAATGCTTAAATATAGGGTTTGCATCACTGCCTCTTACTTCGCTGGTGGCGAACATAGGGAAGGTAACCCCATAATTAATAAAACAGACTTTAGCCGTTTCTTTTTCGTTATCTTCTTCTTGAAAAAAATCATCAGAAGGAAAACCTAGGACTACTAGTCCCTCGTCTTTGTATGTTTTGTGTAGTTTTTCTAAGCTTTCAAACTGAGGGGTAAAACCACAGTTACTGGCAGTATTAACAATTAATAGCGGTTTATTTTTGAATTCGCATAGGTTTATTGATTCTTTAGAGCGCAGCTTTCGAATATCAACGTTGGTAAAATCGTCACAGGTGTGTGCCTCAATAGGTTCATTGTTTGGCAGTGTTTGTGCTGTAACCGCACTATTTATCAATAAAGAAGATAACCCTATTATTATTCTTTTTAGCATTATATTACCTAACTATCCGATTGTTTGATTGGCTGATCATACGCTAATATGGAGAAAATTGATCAACCACTTAAATTAACTATGACAACTCGCTTAGCTACTATTGACGATCTTAATGAAATTGTTGCCATTTATAATGAAACCATAGAAGGGCGAATGGTAACGGCAGATACCGAAGAAGTAACCGTTGAAGAAAAAAAAGATTGGTTTAATAGTCATACCCCAAATCGCCCAATTTATGTTTACTGTGAAAACAATACCGTTCTTGCGTGGGTGAGCTATAAATCGTTTTACGGACGCCCAGCTTACGATGGAACTGTAGAAATGAGTATTTACATAACTAAAAATGCACAAGGTAAAGGCCTTGGTAAAATGTTAATGCAGTTTGCCCAAGTTGAGGCTAAAAAACTTAAAATCAATGTGCTACTTGGTTTTATTTTTAGCCATAATTTGCCAAGTATTAAGCTATTTAAGCACTTTGGTTTTGATGTGTGGGGCGAGTTACCAAACGTTGCTGTTATGGATAATAACTTATACAGCCTAACAATATTTGGTAAGCATTTAGAATAAGTTACAACAATTAATTGGTCATATTTGTTTACAAATAACATACAAGGAATGTGTGTTATTTAGGCATTTTTATACTACGCTAATAACATATAAATTTAATTGATTTAAAGTGTAGTTTAATGGAAAGAAAAATATTAATCATAGACAGTAGCACCATCATAGCAATGAGGGTAAAAGTACTCTTAGAGCTTATAGGGTGTCATGTTGAGTTGATCCATTTTTCTATGCTTGAAATGTACACTCATGCCAACAGCTTCGATTTAGTTGTTATATCTCATGGCGTTCCGGTAAGCCCTGTAAAGCCTATAATCGATAAACTATCTCACGGGCGGTTATTACTTCTAGCTCCAAAAACAGAAAATACTGAGCAGCTAACTGCATTTGCAGGCCTTAATAAAATAGTGCCTGAGGCAACGGTTGTTTACCCTTTTTTTTCTAATAAAGAGATCACCTCTCTTTTAGAGAGCTTATTAGAATTAGACTCAAGCCATATGTTGCAGCTACCCACTATTTTGCTGGTAGATCACATTCAAGAGCGACTTGAGAACATGCAAAGCAATTTGCTTGGTGCTCATATAAAAACCTTCACTGCAAGTAATTTGACTGACGCTCTTGGCATTGCACAAGACAATAAAATTGACATTTTAATAAGTGACTTTAGCTTAGGTGATGTCACCGGGTTACAGATATTTTCAAAGCTAAAAGCGAGGCAACCCAATACAAGGTGCTTACTTTTTACCTCTCGGCCTGACCAAGTTTCAATGATAGAAGCTATTCGCCAAGGTGTAGAAGATGTTCTTATTAAACCACTTAATGAAAATATTTTACTGCAATCAGTGCACAAGCTTTGGCAAACCGAATTATTAAAACGCCGAAATGCCGAGTTAGTTGACCGACTTCAAGAAACTGTCGATGCATTAATAGAAAAAGACAGTCTGCTGCAAGTTATTTATAAACACACCCCTGACGCGATCATGCTATTTGAACGCAGTGGCCAAATTATTGAAGCAAATGACGCATGTCTTAAGTTGTTGGGTCTACCCTTTAGTGAGCTGGCAGGGAGATCATTATTTGATTTCTTAGATGATGACTCTGTTGCTGGGATCAGAGATAAAATTTCAACATTAAACAGTAATCGCCAGTTTAGTTATGATTTACGCCTCCCCATTCAGAGTGGTGGCACAGTCCCACTATTTGGATCTTTTAATGAAATAGACCACCATGGCGAAATTGCATTAGCAGTAATTTTTAAAAATGTGACGCATTTAAAGCAAAAAGAAGAACTACTTCAAGAAGCAAAAGGCTTACTTGAAGAAGAAGTTAAAGCCCGTACATCGCAGTTAGAGCATGCTAAAAACGTAGCTGAAGCGGCAAATTTAAGTAAATCAGACTTTTTAGCTAATATGTCGCATGAGCTACGAACGCCTATGCACTCAATTTTAAGTTTTGCTCGCTTTGGGCTAGACAAATTAGAAGCGGGTGATTTTGAAAGAGAAAAGCTATTAAAGTATTTGTCACGCATTGAATGCAGCGGCGATAGGCTACTATCGTTACTAAACAACCTGCTAGATTTATCAAAGCTTGATGTTGGTAAATTTCCATTTAATCCGCGCCCGCATAATTTTGAAAGCATTATTAAAACCAGTATTGATGATGTGTCGGGCACGGCTATGGAAAAACAAATTAATATTATTTTTCCGGCGCCAGATTCAGCAGTCATTGCGCAATGTGATGAAGAGCAAATTAATCAGTTATTACGCAATGTATTGGGTAATGCATTAAAGTTTAGCGAACCGAAAAGCAATATTACGATCACGCTTGCTACAAATGATGAATATGCTGAAATAAAAGTCATTGATAGCGGTATTGGTATTCCTGAAGATGAGCTTGATCATATTTTCACAAAGTTTGTGCAAAGCAGTAAAACAAACAGTGGTGCAGGTGGTACTGGATTAGGGTTGGCACTTTGCAGAGAGTTTGTATCGTTACACCAAGGTCACATTAATGCCTATAATAATGCCTGCGGCGGTGCCACAGTGCATATAAAACTACCACTCAAAATAAATTTAGAAGAACACCTAGTTAACGAATAAAAGTACGCTAAAACAGTAGGTTGCTTTTTTAAGTGATTTATTTTCGAATTTAAAAGGATGATTTAGTTATGGCTTTAACAAAAATACTAGCAGTAGATGACGAGCCTTTTAATCTTGAAATAATAGAAGAGATTTTAGAGGAACTGGATTTTGAGCTGAAGCTCGCTACCAGTGGCCCTGAATGCTTGGATATGGTTGAAGATTATATGCCGCAGGTTATTTTACTTGATGTAAGCATGCCGCAAATGAGTGGTTACGAAGTATGTAAAATGCTTAAATCTAACCCCAATACAGCACATATTATTGTTATGTTTGTATCAGCAAGAGGAACGGTAGAGGAGCGAATGGAAGGCTACTCAGTCGGTGCTGAAGATTACATTGTAAAACCGTTTGGACACGACGAGCTTAGGTCTAAATTAAAGAATCTAAATCAAGTATTAGTCGAAAAACAAAGCCTGGAAAAACAAGTGGAAGTGGCCACATCTACCGCTTTTAACGCGATGGCTAACAGCAGTGAAATGGGGCAAATAGTTAACTATGTCGAAAATATTGCGCTAATTACTAATCCAGATGATCTAGCAAAAGCACTCATTGATTGCCTGCAATCGTTTGATCTTCAGAGCAACGTAGAATTTAGATACGACTCTATTGTTAAGCATTATGCTTTGCATGGAGTGTGCTCGCCTATTGTTATTGAGTTGTTTGAAATGCTTAAAAATAAGGGGCGGCTACATGAATTTTCGCAGCGTTTATTGGTTAATTATGAACTAATAAGTTTACTTATTTTAAATATGCCAGGACATGATCCAGATAAACACGGCAGAATACGTGACCACGTTTGTTTTATAGTAAGTGTTACAGAGCAGCAGTTACGCGCCATAATAACTAAAAATTTATTAGATGCGCAGCAAGTAAAACTTAATGCAGTGGCAAGTACTGTGCACACCAAGTTTCATGGTTTGATAGATTTACTAAATGAAAGCCGAATAAATAATGAACAGGTGTTTAAAAAGCTACAAGAAGACCTTGAAGTAAGAATTCCAACGATGGGGTTAGATGAAGACCAAGAAATTTTTATCTATAAAAAAGTAGATGAAACAATTCAAAATTCAGTTGCCCGCGAGGAGTCTGTTGTTCAAGTAAAAGAAGCGTTTGCAGATATTGAAAAAGAACTTTCAATTTTACTAAACCACAGTCAATAATGTGAGCTTTTGCGGATTAAGGTTTGTTAAAGCTTGGTCTTTTTAATCACTGCGTAAGATTTGTAACTAAGCGGGCTCTACATTACTTAGGTAGCAAATAGGTTACTGTAATTTAAACCCTTATAAAACCAACAGACCTTGAGGCTACCATAAGTTTTATGCATCTCGTGGTAAGCCTTTTTCTACAATCCTAATCAGCCTTTGCGTTTTTCTAAGTGAGGGTTGTTTATTGTTTTGCTGCTTCAGGGCCCACTCAATATGCTCTTTTACTAGGTCACTACAACCATCTATTTTTTGCTCTAGTGCATCAATAATATCTGGGGCAAAGTTTGCATTACCTAAACCAACCGCTAAATTACGTAACCAACGTTCGTGACCAATTCGGCGGATCGGACTCCCTTCGGTATTTTTTAAAAATGTTTCTTCATCCCAGCTAAATAGCGCTAGCAAGTCTTTGTCTTTTAGCTGCGTGCGCGGGTGAAAGTCTTGTTCGTCGGTGATTTGTCCATAACGGTTCCATGGGCACACTAGTTGGCAGTCGTCGCAGCCGTAAACACGATTGCCTAATAAAGATCTATACTGCTCAGGGATAGGCCCTTGGTGCTCTATTGTCAGATATGAAATACATTTTCGCGCATCAACCACATAGGGTTCTACAATTGCACCTGTAGGGCATAATGTTATACAGGCAACGCATTTTCCACAGCCTTCAAAGGTGTTTTCACTATCAATAGGCAAAGGTAAGTCAATAAACAGCTCGCCTAAAAAAAACCATGACCCTGCTTCTTTATTTATAAGTAACGAATGTTTACCGCGCCAACCTAGCCCCGCTTTTTCTGCCAATTGGCGCTCTAGAACAGGGGCTGAATCAACAAAGGGCCTAAAACCATATTCACCCACTTCTTGTTCTATTTTTTGACCTAACTTTTTTAATCGGTTACGTATTAATTTATGGTAATCACGACCAAGTGCATAACGGCTAATATACGCTTTTTGTTTATTTTTTAATGTTTTAGCAAAGCCTGCATCAGGTGGGAGGTAGTTCATTTTTACTGATATGACTCGCTGTGTACCAGGTATGAGTTCAGCTGGTCGTGCGCGCTTCATGCCGTGTGTTGCCATATAATCCATTGAGCCATGAAAGCCGGCATCAAGCCAGCGTTGAAGCTGTTGCTCATGCTTACTCAAATCTATATCGGTAATGCCCACTTCGCTAAAGCCAAGTTCTTTTCCCCATGCTTTTATTTGCTGGGCTAATTTAGGGTAGTCAGGAGTTAGGTTACTCACACATTTTCACGCACGTTAAATAATCGCCCAGTAATTTACCATATTTACAGGGCGGTGTTGAGTTTAGCGCGTTAATGTAGCGCAAACTAAAGCACAAAGCGCTTTAATTGCTGCTGAGTTTGCATGCTTAACTCTTGTGATAATTGGCTATCGGCAAGGGCGGTGTCTATTTGTTGTTTGGCTTGCTCACCAAGCTCAACAATTTGCTCTACCGATTGATGGGTTAAATTTTGCGTATCTTCTAGTAAATGCACGGCGCTGGCAATTTGCTGTAATTGCTGTTGATTACTCTCAAATTCGTTAAGCATTTTACTAAAACCATCTGAGGTTGCACTTATTGAATTTTGTGCATTTTTAGAGTGGCTAATCAGCTGCTCTGACTCTTTGTTGGTTTCACTGACCAAATCATTCATTTGATTAATAAAGTCACTAATTTGGCGAGTTGCACCGCTTACCTTAATTGAAAGTGTGCGTACTTCATCAGCAACAACAGCAAAACCACGTCCGGCTTCACCTGCTCGTGCAGCTTCTATTGCGGCATTAAGAGCGAGTAAGTTAGTTTGATCAGAAAATTCCTCAACCATTTTTAAAATGCTGCGAATATTTTCACTGTTTTCTTTTAACCCCTCCACTGTGCTTGCAAAACTACCTAGCATATTAGTAATTAATTGAACTTGCTCAACGAGGGTACTGAGCTCTTTATCTGAGAGTTTAACAAAGGCTAAATGTTCATTATTTACAGTGTGGACACTGTCGGTGTTGCCCACAATATTTTGCAAGCTTTGAGTAATTTGGTTGCTGGCATCAATGATGGTGTGGCTCAAGTGTATTTGCTGCTGGCTAGAGTTTTCAGTATGCTTCATCGACTCTGTAACCGCTTTATTACTTTGCGCACTTGCCTCTGCACTGGTGTAGGTTGTGTTAAGCAGTTCACCTAAATGGCTAGTGAAATCGTTATATTGGGAGCTTAACGTTTTAAATTCGTCGAATGAAAAGTGCGGGAGTTTGGCGTTTAAATTGGCATCTTGTTGATTAATTTTAATGAGCGTATCGCACATTGCTTTTACAGGACGCACAATTAAAAATCGCATATAAAAAAGGGTAAACGCAAAGCCAGCAACAATAACCAAGGTTAGCAGCCAAAAAAGACCAAGACTTTGTTGCTCACTTAAGCTGTCATAAAGCCAAAATAAAGTAATAGCCTGAAACAAAAAAACAAAACTCAAGTTACCAACAATTTTACGCGTTAAAGTAAAAAAGAACGTTTGTTCGATATAATTATAAATTTTCATTAAGCCACTCATCTTGCTTAAACCTATGTTTGAACGCTTTTACGCAGGCATTAGCAAGGTATAAGCGAATCTATTTATTAGCTTACGATAGCAAATATGCTTTGGATTGCATGGGAAAGTTGGTAAAAATTCCGTCTAAACCGTAGTCACGCATAAGTGCGATATCTTGTTGTTTATCCACAGTATAAGCGTAGATTTCTAGCCCGCGTTTTTTAGCATCATCTACAAATGCCTTGTTAATAAAGTTTTTATCTACATGCACGCTAAATGCATTTAAATCTTGGGCAAACTTAGCATAATTAATTGGAATAGAAGACGTCAATGCGCCTATTTTTAACCAAGGTAAACGTTTTTTAAGCCATTGTAATTGATGGTGATCAAACGATGACACTAAAATATTAGCACATGAAATTGTTCCCGCACTGATATTACGCTCAAGCTGGTTAGCAAACTTTTCAAGCTCAAAGGCATGTTTAAGTTCTAAATTAAGTAAGGTTTTATTATCATTCCAATCAAATAACTGCTGAAGCGTGGGTATATATTCGCCATTACCAGCATCAAGCTTTGCTAGAGTTGCGGCGTCAAACTCGCTAACTTTACCTTTACCATTAGTGGTTCGATCTAACCACGAGTCATGTATGATCATGTAATCGTCGGTGGCACTTTGAATATCAACTTCAATACCATCTACGCCAATATTCAACGCTTCTAAAATGGCACTTTTGGTGTTTTCGGGAAAGTGGCCGCTTGCGCCTCTGTGTGCAAAAATTTTCATTGTCGCGCCTTTTTAGTAATCGACCAAGTTTCAAAGCATGCCGCGCTTACAATAAGTGCGCCGCCAATAAAAGTCATTAATGTTGGGCGTTCGTGAACAATAATAATAGCCAAAATAGTACCGTACAATGGTTGTAAACACGAAATTAACCCTGCCGTTGCAGCCGATAAATGTTTTAAACTTGCCGCAAATAGCGAATGTGGTGTAGCGGTAAATATAATACCAGCAACGGCAATTAAAATAAGGTCATGGTTACTCACTTCGTACACGGGCACTTCAATAAATACGCACAGCATTAAGCTTGCCACTAAGGTTTGATAAAACATTGTTTGTGGGCCGCCATATTGGCTAAAGTAGCGTTTATGGGTAATGTTTCTAATAGAGAAAAATAACGCCGATACCACACCAGTAATAACACCGAGCGTTACATCGTCACCTAAATCAGCACTTGGCACTAATAAATAAATACCAAGTACAACTACGCCAGCACTTATTATGTCTTTTGCTTGAGGCTTATTTTTATTAAATAACGGCTCTAAAAAAACCGTCATTACTGGGTAGCTAAAAAATGCAAGCATACCAATGGTTATGCCTGCCATTTGCATCCCCGCAAAGTAAGTCACCCAGTGTAATCCCACCGCAACACCTAAAAATAGGGCAATAAAGTAGTCTTTTGGCTTATTTAGCTTTATTTTTTTTTTTCCTAATAAAAGCATTGTCAATATCGCCATACCAGCAATGGCTGTTCGGTAAACGGTAATATCCAGCGCATTTAAACCAATGAGTTTGGCAAATAGGGCCGTTCCTCCAAAAAGTAACACGGCAATATGTAAGTAAAATAAACTTTGCTGTTGTGGCTGCATTTAAACGTCATCTCCTTTTTTTAGCATGTTATCACTGGGCGAGCGTCTACAAGATGAATTTTTTGAAATATGACAAATGTCAGCAAAGTTAATGACACTTCACACTCTTATTATTTTTACGTACTGGCATAGTTACTCTACTTAATAGGAGAGCGCTATGAATAGTTTAGTTTTAATGAGTCTTGATATCAGCGAATTTTTTGATTCGCTCAATTTTACTATCACTTACATTGATTATTTTATGCTGATAAGCATTTTTGTGGTATCTATATTTATTAATAAAAATAGTGCTTTAAATAAAAATAATACACCTGAGGTATTAGCATGAGTTCGCTAAGTAGCTTTTCTCAACAAACGGATAAAACGTTTTGGAAATATGGCCATTTAATTTTTACAGGCTTTTATTTATTGCCATTAATTATTAATTTTGACCAATTTACAAAAAGCCAAATGAGTCTATGTTTAGCTTTTTATATTGCTTTTATTATTTTGTACATAAAAGCAATTAACTGCGATAACACAAAAATTACCCCCTTATTTTTAGCTTTGCTGGCCATTTGTTTTAGCGCTACATTTTTTACCTCTGGCACACCTACTTTGTATGGTTTTGTTGCCTATGTGGCAGGGTATAGTTATACCCAAAAGCAGCGGTTTTATGCTGCATTAGCCATTATAGTCGCGCTTTTTGCAAGTTCGTATTTAAGCGATATGGGAAAGCTTCAGTACTTTTTGGCTGTCGCATTAATATTATGTGCCGCCTTATTTAGTTACGGAATTGCAGCAAAAAGAGAACGCGACCATAAAAAGCGTGAGCAAGAAAGCGCAAACCAATTAGAGCAATTAGCTGCTATTGCTGAGCGAGAACGTATAGCGCGTGACCTACACGATATTTTAGGCCACTCACTTTCATCTATTGCATTAAAGGCCGAGCTGGCTAATAAGCTAAACCAAGGGGAGCGCTACGAGCAAGCTAATAACGAAATAGCCCAAGTAGCCGACCTTGCAAGGCAGCTATTAAGTGATGTGCGCAATGCCGTAAGCGACTTAAAAGAGCTCAATCTAGTAAGCCAAGTTGCACAGTTAAAACAACGGTTATTAGAGCAGGACTTTAATGTCACGTTTAACGTTGAGTTATCTGTGCTACCTGCCAAGGTAGAGGGCATTGCTAGTTTAATAATTAAAGAGTCAGTTACTAACTTATTACGCCATAGTGCAACTAAAAACTGTGTAATAACAATTAAACAAACACCCCAGCAACTACTCATTGAAGTGATAGATAATGCTCATTGCATCACACTTAAAGCAGGCAATGGTTTAAATGGGATCAAAGAGCGGGCAGAGCAAATAGGAGGCAGTGCAACGTTTACCTGTGGCGAACGCTTTACATTAAACGTAGCGCTGCCAATTTCATCTGAGGATTTACAATGATCAAAGTATATTTAGTGGAAGATCAAGCGCTAGTGCGTGACGCTGTTAGTGCATTACTTAGCCTAGATTTTAATATTGATGTAATTGGCCAAGCAAGCAACGGGCAAGAGGCCCTAAATGCTATTAATGCGCTTGATGAAGATGCGATGCCAGATATTATTTTAACCGATATAGAAATGCCTACTATGAATGGTATTGAGCTTAGCGAAAAAATAGCAACGCAATTTCCGGCTATAAAAATGGTGATCATGACCACGTTTTCACGCGCTGGATATATTAGGCGCTCGTTAAGTGCCGGTGTTAAAGGGTTCATATTAAAAGAAGCTCCGAGTGACGAGCTAATCAACGCGCTTAAAAAGGTAATGCAAGGTCAAAAGGTAATTGACCCAGAGCTTGCCATTAACGCCCTAGACGACGCCGACCCACTTACCGACAAAGAACGAAAAGCATTAAAGCTTGCAAGCGATGGCCTTAAAACGAGCGAAATAGCCACACAGTTATTTATAAGTGAAGGCACAACGCGTAACTATTTGTCAGATGCCATTGCCAAACTTAATGCAACAAACCGAATCGACGCAGCACGTATAGCTAAACAAAAAGGGTGGTTATAAACACATGTGATTAAGGTTTATAAATTTAACACAAACCCTTACTATATTAGCCATAACAATAAAGAAACGAACAGCGCTTAAAACAAGCTTAAAATGCGCTTAAAACAAGCTTAAAATGCGCTAAAAGAGGGTTAAATGGCAAACTTAATAGATTTAACAGTAAAAAACAGTGTCGCAATATTAACGATGAACACCGCAGAAAATCGACACAATCCAGCGTTTTTGGCTGAATTTAATTTACACCTTGATCATATTGAGGCTGATAAAAGCATTCATTCGGTTGTGCTCACTTCGGCAAGCGACAAAAGCTGGTCGTTGGGTATCGACCTTGAGTGGATGGCAAATCCAAGCATTTTACCAGCGGCTATTTCTGACTTTATGTTGCAAATAACACAGTTACTACAACGTATTGTTACGTTTCCTATGCCTGTTATTGCAGCCCTTAACGGACATACGTATGGTAATGGTGCTGTACTGGCTTGTGCCTGCGACTTTAGATTTATGAAGTCAGACAAAGGCTTTTTTTGCTTTCCAGAGGTTGATGTATTGGTCCCTTTTGTACCGTCTATGTTTCCTATTATTAATAAAGCGATACCGCAAACCTTTTTTAATAGGCTAGCAATGACGGGCGAACGCGTGGGCGCGCAACAACTGTTTGAAAATAACATAATAGAAGCGGTATTTAACGATAACGACGAACTACAAGCCGGCGTTTATGAGTTTGCAGCGCAGTTTAATAAAAACCGTTGGATTTACGCTCAAAACAAATCGCAAATGAATAAACACATTTTACACACTATAAAAGAAGAAGACCCTGCCTTTATCAATAACGTGAGTAAAATGTTGTACAAAAATTTGCATAAAACTAAGTAATAACTGAGTTAACGGATGCAGCTTAATCACAATGACATAATTAAGCTGCATAATTAAGCACGCATTAAGGCCCGGTACGCTAAGTTTTCTAAAACTAAATAACCGATAAATGCGCTTTGTTTAAAGATTAAGTGCTTTTACCTGTCTCATTTTACGTATATGGGTTAAAATACTTCTATAACCAACTAACAAGATAGTGAATGTCAAACCAAGATCCAAATCTCAGTCGAGAACAAGAAAAGTACGAAAACCCCGTCCCTAGCCGTGAGTTTATACTTACTCATCTTCAAGAGCGTTCAAAACCTGCTAACTACGCACAGTTATGCGAAGAACTAGCCGTGAATGACGAAGAGCGTCAAATTGCATTTAAACGTCGCCTTCGTGCCATGGAGCGCGATGGTCAGTTATATTTTAATAAATTTAAATGTTATGCACTTATTGACGAAGCCGGTTTAACCAAAGGCAAAGTAATAGGCCACAGAGACGGTTTTGGCTTTTTAGAAGTTGAAGGCGAGAACAAAGATTGGTTTATTGCCAAACATCAAATGAACATGGTGTTACATGGCGACATTGTACTAGCTAAAGGCACAAAACGTGGCTCTGGCTCAAAATGCGATGCCCGCATTATTAAAGTGCTTACCAACGAGCGCGCACCTATTGTAGGGCGTTACTTTGTTGAACATGGTGTTGCAGTTGTAGTCGCTGAAGACCCGCGTATTACGCAAGACATCATGATTTTACCTGGCAACGAAAACGGTGCCCGCCACAACCAAATGGTGCAGGTTAAAATTACTCAAAACCCTAGCCGCAATATGAACGCGGTAGGTAAAGTTGTTGACGTACTGGGTGAACATTTGGCGCCTGGTATGGAAATTGAAGTTGCCCTTCGTAATCACGATATTCCGCATGTTTGGCCAGAAGAAGTGGACGCACAAGTGGCTCACTTAGGCGAATTTGTCGAAGATGCAGACAAACAAGGCCGCGTAGATTTACGTAACTTACCGCTTGTAACCATAGATGGCGAAGACGCACGCGACTTCGATGATGCAGTGTACTGTGAGCCTAAAAAGTCAGGCGGTTGGCGTTTATGGGTTGCCATTGCTGATGTATCGCATTACGTAGGTATGAACACGCCATTAAATAAAGAAGCCATAGCACGTGGTAACTCAGTTTATTTTCCTGAGCAAGTTATTCCGATGCTGCCAAAAGTACTGTCTAACGGGTTGTGTTCACTCAATCCAAAAGTAGACCGTTTATGTATGGTTGCTGAAATGACCGTATCAGCGGCAGGTAAGTTGTCGGGTTATAAATTTTACGAAGCTGTGATGAATTCGCACGCGCGTTTAACGTACACCAAAGTCAACGCCATTTTACAAAACGACGAAAAGCTTCGCGACGAATACGCCGCCGTAGTGCCACATTTAACTGACTTACAGCAAATGTACATGGCGCTTAAATCAGCACGCCAAGAGCGCGGTGCTATTGAGTTTGAAACACTCGAAACACGCTTTGTATTTAATGCGCAGCGTAAAATAGAGTCTATTGTGCCTGTTATTCGTAACGACGCGCACAAACTTATTGAAGAATGTATGATTTTAGCCAACGTGTCAGCGGCTAAGTTACTCGAAAAGCACGAAGCCAGCGCACTTTACCGTGTGCATGACGAGCCCGACAGCGAAAAACTAGGCAACTTTACTCAGTTTTTAACTGAGCTTGGTATTCAAAGCACGTTAAGTGATGAACCAACCCCAAAAGAAATAACCCAAGTATTAGCTAAATTAGGTGAGCGCCCAGAAGCCGAGCTTATTCAAACTATGCTGTTGCGTTCAATGAAACAAGCCGTTTACCAGCCAGATAACATAGGCCACTTTGGTTTAGCGCTTTCGGCTTATGCGCACTTTACATCGCCAATTCGTCGTTACCCAGATTTAGTTGTGCATCGTGCAATTAAAGCGGTACTAAAAGCACAAGGTCAACAAACATCAGGCGCGTATGCTTATACCGACGACGAAGTAGATCAATTAGGCGAGCAGTGTTCAACCACCGAACGCCGTGCAGACGATGCAACTCGCGAAGTAGCCGATTGGCTTAAATGTGAGTTTATGCAAGACCACGTTGGCGATGAGTTTAACGGGGTTATTTCATCGGTAACTAATTTTGGTTTGTTTATACGCCTAGACGATTTACAAATTGACGGGCTTATTCATGTTACTAATTTAGGTGATGAATACTTCCAGCACGACGCTGCAAAACATACCTTAATAGGTGAGCACACACATAAAGTTTACCGCCTTGGCGATAAAGTGACAGTGCAAGTTGCCTCAGTTAGTTTAGACGATCGCCGTATAAACTTAGTGCTCAAAGGCGATGTAGCACAAGATAGATATTCACGCCGTCGTGGACCAAAAGGTAAAGCGCCAGAGAGTGTACGCTCACAGTTAAAAGCAGGCAAAGTACCGGGCAAAAAGTCAGACGACAAGCCCAAAGGTAAAAAAAAGCCAGCTAGTAAAGGCAAAGCTGCTGGTAAGTCGGCGGTTAAAGCTACCGACGGCACCACAAAGAAAAAACCGAAAAAGAAATCGGCTAAAAAGCCTAAAAGACCAGGCAAAAATGCCCGTAAACGTACAAGCCCAGGAGCATAAAATACGTGAGTAATGAATTAATTTTTGGCTTTCACTCTGTTGAAGCAATTTTAGCAAAAGAGCCTGAGCGATTTTTAGAAATTTACGCCCTTAAAGGCCGTGATGATAAACGCTTAACACCGATTATTGATGAAGCACGTAAATTTGGTATTTCAGTACAATTTATGCAGCGTAAAGCGCTTGATAACAAGTCGAAAGACGAACAGCATCAAGGTATTATTGCTAACGTAAAAGCGGCGCCAACGTACAACGAAAAAGATCTAGATGTGATCATTGCCCGTGAAGAAACCCCATTTTTATTGGTACTTGATGGCATAACCGATCCGCATAACTTAGGTGCATGCCTACGTAGTGCAGATGCGGCAGGTGTTCACGCGATTATTGTTCCTAAAGATAAGTCGGCAAAGCTTAACGGCACAGCGCGTAAAGTAGCGTGTGGCGCAGCAGAAACAGTCCCTCTTATTCAGGTTACTAACCTTGCACGTACACTTCGTGAAATTAAAGATGCGGGTGTATGGGTAGTTGGTACCGCTGGCGAAACCGACACACACGTATTTGATGCAAGCTTAACAGGCCCAATGGCCATTGTTATGGGCGCAGAAGGCGAGGGGATGCGCCGTTTAACGCGTGAGCATTGCGATGTATTGGTTAAAATTCCAATGGCAGGTTCGGTGTCTAGCTTAAATGTATCGGTTGCAACCGGTATTTGTTTATTTGAAGTATTACGCCAACGTAACGCAAACAATTAAATTGCCCTAGCTTAAAGCTTAAGCATTAAAAAAGCCGAGATTAAATAATCTCGGCTTTTTTGTATCTATTATTTGCTTAGCATATCGTAAGTAAAACGGTTCAGCTAACGAGCCGTTTTACTCAGCAATTACTTAAAAGCTATATGTGTAGCCCATTTGAATACTACGAGGCTTACCTGGCTGAATACCGCCATTAGCACGGTTAGCGATGTACGTTTTATCAAACAGGTTATCAACCGTTAAGTATACTTTTTGGTTGTCGTCGATTAAGTATTTAGCTGCTAAATCCCACACTACACGACTGTCAATTGCATTTAAGCCTGAGTCAGATAGGTCGGCATGTGAATCAGACACGTAACGTATTTGGCTGTTAACAACAAACGATGCAAACTCAGCGCCTAGCGATAAAGCAACTTGGTTTTCTGGTACGTAAGGCATTGCGTCGCCTATTTCTACTGAGCCCCAAATTTCTGAATTAAACGTGTTTTTAAACTCAGAGTCAGTGTATGTGTACGTTAATTTAACTGGGAATTGTGCTGCGTCTGTTGCAAATGTACGACCCGCACTAAATTCAAAACCCGACACTTCTACTTCACCGTAGTTGTATTGGTCGCCAATGTTCTCGTCGCTACAACCTACTGCCGCAGTACAGTTACCGTGCATATTGTCGTAATCAGAGAAAAACGCAATCACTTCACCGTTAAAGCCATCCATATTAAAGCGAGAACCAAACTCAAGGTTTACACTTTCTTCTTCTTCTTGGTCAGCATTACCCGGTGCCGCTGGAGCATAACCTTTTTGAATACCAGCAAGTAACGTTACGTTGTCGTTAAGTGTGTAAGTGGCACCTAACGATGGCACTAAAATTTCAGTATCGTTCGAAATATCTTTAGTTAAGCCATTGCTACGCGTTGGATCTGATTTAGACCATTCTTCACGTTTAATGGTAATGTCTTCGTAACGAAGGCCCGCATTAATAACTAACGCGTCTAATGTCCATTCGTCTTGAACAAATAACGTGCTTGCTTTAGCGCTGTCTACACGGTTGCTATCTGAGCCAGGAATACCTTGCGATGTTAGCGTCATGCTTAGGTCTTGATTAAGCGTGTAAGTGTCTTGCCATTGGAAACGATCCATTTCGTCTTCGTGGTAACGCACACCAACAGTAACGTAGTGATCGCCTGCAGGAATATGTAATTCAGACTGAATGCCTTTTGCTTGGTAATCACGGTTGTTAGCTTTAACACCAATACCTTCAATACCTTCGCTTGTTGGGTTTGCTTCAAAATCGCTGTATTGTTCAAGTGTGCTTGTGCCTACACTGCTTGCTTTATACCAGTTACGATGAAAATCGTTTAGGTAAGCGGTTGCAAGTAATTCGTAGCCTTCACCAAAACGATACGCGTAGTTTAGTTGGTAAGCATTGTGGCGAGTATTCATTTCATCGTTTTGTGATGCAGCGTAACGGCGATTAGGGTTTGCTTTGTAATCTTCGTCAGTTAAGCCCATATAAGTTTCGTCTGATGTTTCGTCAGAGTATTTTACTTTTAGCTCAATGTTATGCGCATCGTTTTGACCAAACGTATGGCCAAATTTTAATAGTAAATCTGTTTTTTCAAAGCCCGTATTGTCGTTGCCAACAGGAAGCTCTTTAAAGCCATCGGCGCCGTAAGTAAATACTTCAACCAAGCCAGACGTGTTGTTTTTTTCTTTACCAAAGTATGCGTGGCCTTTGTAGTAGCCATCGCTACCAAGGGCTGCATCTACCATACCTTTAGAGCTATTTGGCTCGGTTGGTAAGCTACGAGAAAGTAAGTTTAAAACACCACCTGTAGTACGAGGACCGTACTTAACAGAGGCCGCGCCTTTTAATACTTCTATTGTTTCCATACGACCCATAGTAGGGAAATAATAAGCAGAAGGTGCGGAATAAGGCGCAGGTGCGACTAATACACCATCTTCCATCACAGAAATTTTATCGTTACGGCCGGTACCAGTACCGCGCATACCAATATTAGGGCGAAGGCCGTAGCCATCTTCTTCTTGAACGTAAACACCCGGAACAGACGCTAAAACACGCGAAATATCGGTAAACTCAAATTTTTGAAGTTCTTCGTCAGAGATAAAAGTAGCCGAACCAGGAATGTCGTTTATAGCTTGCTGTGAGCCAATAACTGTAATTTGTTCAAAGCGCTGTTCTTTATCGCTGGTGTCTTTAGCCATTGCAGTGGCTGTAAAAGACAAAGCAACCGCAGTTGCAAGAGTAGATACTAAAAACTTAGTGTTCATTTTTGTCCTAATCACATTGATTTTCTGAATTGGCGTAATTTGAACACGTTAACGAATGCGAATCAATATTATTTAGTATAAAACTATTCATTTTTTTAGAACTAAAAACACAGGGTTATGCAACGTGGTTAACTTTTTTATATCTTTTGTATTGTTTTGTAATCGTGAAGCTAAGCATAAAGTTGAGTGTGTGTTTTATTAGCCTAAACGCAAGGCAATAAACTCAGCAAGCTTATCAACCGCATTTTCAGACTCACCTGAACTTTTAACCAAGCTAATACCAATGTCGCCCAGTGCAGGTAGGTATTTAGTTTGTACTTGGTAATTAAGCTCACTGGGTACGGTACTTTTTGCAAGTACTGTAATGCCAAGCCCTTCTTTTAAAGCCGCAATAAGCCCAGTTAAGTCGGCGTTACTATATACAATACGGTATTTTATGCCGGCACTTTTAAGCGCATCGGTGGCGCGGCGGCGATAAATGCATCCCTCTGGCGCGGTTACCAAGGTAACTACTTGGTTTTGTGCTTGGTTTAAGTCGCCCACCCATACCAGTTGGTCTTTCATAAAAATTGGAAATTTACTTGAGGTAAGTTGCTCGTTTAGCGCAAGAACTAGATCAAATTGGTCTTGCCTAGAAGCCGATAGCAAATGCTTACTTAAACGCGATTTAACTTCAAGTGATACCTCTGGGTAAAGCGCCACAAAGTCGCCAATAATAGAAGGGAGTATACGCGCTGCAAATTCGCTCGGTATGCCTAAGCGCACTTTTCCGGCAATGCTCTCTGAGGTAAATTGCTGCAAAATGGCGTCGTTGTATTGCATCATCTGTTTTGCCATGGGCAATAATAGTTCGCCGTACTGGTTAAGTACTTGGCGCTGACCTTGCTTTTTAAATAGTTTATAACCCAATACATCTTCTAAGCGCTTTATTTGTAAGCTTACCGCAGGTTGCGAAAGCCCTAAAAAGTCACCTGCTTTGGCAAACCCGCCTACATCTACAATCATTACAAAGGTACGTAAACTGTCGGTTGATATATTTTTCATATTTAAAATTACAATTTATGTGGCCACATATATAAGTATTATTTATCAATTGATAAATAATTACAATTTGTTGTTACAGACCCCGCGCAATATAATTTTAAGATTAAAAATACACAGGTGTTTGTTATGACTTTTAACCCAATAATGTTTGCCCGCCACAGCAACGCCAACAGCGCGGTTATTAACGCTTTGCAAGCAAATAACAGCACAGTTGTAATGGATTTTAGCGGCAGCGAAGCTTCTGTATTTTTAAGCAGTATTTTAGGCCACGATTTAACAAAATTAACGGCCAGCGGTTTAGGCTTAAAAGGCTCGCTAGACGGCGATTTCAATTCTGACTTTAGCTACGCCGTGTATTATTTCAGCGAAACTGCCTTTCGATTTGTATTACCTTACAGCGCAAGCCTTCAATTACAGTCACTTATAAACGAACAACAGCTTCGTTTTGATATTGACTACGTTATTCGTACCGACTTAACCAGCTTTACCTTAAGCGGCGAAAACGCCTTTGATACGTTAGTTGATGCCTTTAAGTTAACACCCGGTTTACGATTATCTGACGCGCAATTATGCTACGGTGCGCAAAGCGGTGAGGTATTTATTACCGCAATTGATAACAAAGATGAGCAGCATTTTGTGCTCATAGCTAAAGCGCCAGAGCTACAAAAATGGCAAAGCTATATGCAAACGCAGGGTTTTGCTGTCATGCAAAATCAGGCCGCATAACAAAACAATCAACAGGTAAACATAGCTATGTTTGCCTGTTTTTAATTTAAGCCACGCCCATTAAGGGTTAATTTAAAACGTGAAGGAATGTTATGACTTCTAAAACTGTACTACATGCTAAGCACCTAGAAGCGGGCGCAAAAATGGTTGATTTTCATGGCTGGGAAATGCCAATCAACTACGGCTCACAAATAGAAGAACATAATGCAGTGCGTAACGATGCAGGTATGTTTGACGTATCACATATGACCATTGTTGATATTGAAGGCGACCAAGCTAAAGCATTTTTACGTAAGCTTGTAGCAAACGACGTGGCTAAATTAACCGTACCGGGCAAAGCACTTTACACGGGCATGCTTAACGCGCAAGGCGGCGTAATCGACGACCTTATAATTTACTTTTTCAGCGAAACGTTTTACCGCCTAGTGGTTAACTCGGCTACGCGCGAAAAAGACTTAGCGCATTTAGCTAATGTATCGAGCGATTTTGCCGTTTCAGTGACTGAGCGCCCAGAGTTTGCAATGATTGCAGTACAAGGCCCTAACGCACGCGAAAAAACAGGCACGCTTTTAAATGCAGAGCAGCAAGCAGCAGTTGAAGGTATGAAGCCGTTTTTTGGTGTTCAAGTGGGTGATTTATTTATTGCTACAACGGGTTATACTGGCGAAGACGGTTACGAAATTGTAGTACCAAACGACCAAGCAGCCGATTTATGGCAACAACTGCTAGATGCAGGTGTAGCGCCAGCTGGTTTAGGTGCACGTGACACGCTACGTTTAGAAGCAGGTATGAACCTTTACGGCCTAGATATGGACGAAAGCGTATCGCCACTTGCTGCTAACATGGCATGGACAATTGCATGGGAACCTGAAGATCGTGACTTTATTGGCCGTGACGTACTGGTTAAACAACGCGCCGAAAAAAGCACCGACAAACTTGTTGGTTTAGTACTTGAAGAAAAAGGCGTTTTGCGTAGCGGTTCAAAAGTAATTGTTGACGGTGGGGAAGGGGTTATTACCTCAGGTACTTTCTCACCTACACTTGGTTTTAGTGTAGCCCTTGCGCGTGTACCACGTTCAACAGGCGACACAGCTCAAGTAGAAATGCGCAAAAAATTAGTTAACGTTAAAGTAGTGAAGCCTAGCTTTGTACGTAACGGTAAATCAATAATTTAAATTTGGTGTTATCACCCAATAATACCAATCATGTTGAGTTATTAACCACTTACAGCGACGGATAAATAGAGTGATAACAAGGCATTAATTTTGATATGTAGTTGTTCTACCTGAGAAATTAATAACGATGTTAGCGCTTTATTTAGACCGCTAGAGTGGTTAAATATTTAAGTTGATTGGTATCATAACCAAAGGAATATAAAAATGAGCAATATCCCTACTGAATTAAAATACGCTTCTTCACACGAGTGGGTTCGCAACGAAGGTGACGGTACCTTTACTGTAGGTATTACAGAGCACGCACAAGAACTACTTGGTGACATGGTATTTGTTGAATTGCCAGAAGTGGGCGACGAAGTAGACGCAGGCGAAGATTGCGCAGTAGCAGAGTCGGTTAAAGCGGCATCAGACATCTACGCACCAATTAGCGGCGAAATTGTTGCCATTAACGAAGAGCTAGAAGACGCACCTGAAACAGTAAACAACGACGCGTACGGTGATGGTTGGTTATTCCGTGTTAAAGCATCTGATGAGTCTGAACTAGACAACCTATTAGACGCTGAAGGTTACTCGCACACTATCGACGAAGAGTAATCACTCTTTATTGATACTTAAAAGCCCCGTTTTATGTTTGATGGGGCTTTTATGATTTTATCGCCAACTTTCCATACCATTTTGACGTTAAATCATCATATATTTTAATTAATACTAGTTACCCATTAGTATTTAGGATCATAGGAATCTAGACACATGTCAAACGCCAAATCTCTTGAGCAGTTAGAGCAAAAGCAAGATTTTATTCGCCGCCATATTGGGCCTAGCCCAGCACAAGTAAGCGATATGCTAAGTGCTTTAGAAGTATCGAGTGTACAAGAGCTGATCGATCAAACTGTACCGGCTAACATTCGCCTAGAGCAACCGCTAAGCATTGGCGAAAGCCGTACTGAAGTTGAAACACTAAGCTACTTAAAGTCAGTAGCAAGCAAAAATAAAGTTTTCAAATCGTACATTGGCCAAGGCTACCACCCAACACATGTACCGCACGTGATTTTACGTAACGTACTAGAAAATCCGGGTTGGTATACAGCGTACACGCCGTACCAGCCAGAGATTGCACAAGGGCGTTTAGAATCGTTACTAAATTTCCAAACTATGACCCTAGATTTAACAGGCCTTGATTTAGCAAGCGCGTCGTTACTTGACGAATCAACCGCTGCTGCCGAGGCAATGGGCCTAGCAAAACGTGTATCAAAAGCTAAAAAAGCCAATGCCTTTTTTATTGCCGACGACGTACACACACAAACTATTGACGTAGTAAGCACGCGTGCAGAGCAGTTTGGTTTTGAAATCATTATTGGTAAAGCGGCCGACGCCGTTAACCACGACATTTTTGGTGCATTATTCCAATACCCATCTACATCGGGCGAAATAGTAGATGTAACCGACCTAATTGCCGGCGTACAAAGCAAAAAGGCCATTGCCTGTGTTGCTGCCGACATTATGAGCTTATTACTATTAAAAGCACCGGGTAAATTAGGTGCCGACGTAGTACTAGGTTCAGCGCAGCGTTTTGGCGTACCTATGGGTTACGGCGGCCCACATGCTGCATTTTTTGCAACACGTGACGCATACAAACGTTCATTACCAGGGCGTATTATTGGTGTATCTAAAGACCGTTTAGGAAACGACGCACTGCGTATGGCTATGCAAACGCGCGAACAACACATTCGCCGCGACAAAGCTAACTCAAACATTTGTACAGCGCAGGTACTGCTTGCCAACATGGCCGCGTTTTACGCGGTGTACCACGGCCCGCAAGGCTTAAAAACTATCGCGCAGCGCATTCACCGCTTTGCTGATATTTTAGCAACTGGCTTAAAAGCTAAAGGTGTAGCACTTAAGCACAGCACGTGGTTTGATACGTTAACAGTAGTAAGCGACAACAAAAACGATGTAATAGCACGTGCCATTGCACACGGCGTTAACTTTGCTACAAACCACGACGGCGAGTACTCAATTTCGGTTTCAGAAACCACAACACGTGCCGATGTAGCTGAGCTATTTGATATTGTACTAGGTGAAGGCCATGGCCTAAGCGTAGATGCCATTGCAGCCGATATTGAAGCAAACGGTAGCGACTCTATTCCAGCAAGTTTAGTGCGTGATGACGAAGTATTAACGCATCCAAACTTTAACAGCTACCACAGCGAAACAGACATGCTTCGCTACATTAAGCGCCTTGAAAACAAAGATTTAGCGCTTAACCACTCAATGATCTCGTTAGGTTCATGTACCATGAAACTAAACGCGACCGCTGAGATGATCCCAATTACATGGCCTGAATTTGCAAACCTTCACCCATTCTGCCCGCTAGATCAAGCAGAGGGTTACCAAATAATGATTAACGAGCTGCACGACTGGCTAGTTAACATTACCGGTTACGATGCGGTTTCACTACAGCCAAACTCGGGCGCACAAGGTGAATACGCAGGCTTAATTGCCATTCGCAAATACCACGAGTCACGCGGCGATGCGCACCGTAACGTATGTTTAATCCCAAGTTCTGCGCATGGTACTAACCCTGCATCAGCGCAAATGGCCAGCATGAAAATTGTGGTGGTTAACTGTGACAAAAACGGCAACATCGACATGGCCGATTTAAAAGCGAAAGCTGAAGAAGTGTCGGAAAACTTGTCGTGTGCCATGATCACGTACCCATCTACCCACGGTGTTTACGAAGAAACAATTCGTGAACTATGTGACATTATTCATGAGCACGGCGGCCAAGTTTACATGGACGGCGCAAACATGAACGCACAAGTAGGCGTAACAAGCCCGGGCTTTATTGGTTCAGACGTATCGCACTTAAACTTACACAAAACGTTTTGTATTCCGCACGGTGGCGGCGGCCCAGGTGTAGGCCCAATTGGTGTTAAATCGCACCTTGCGCCATTTATGCCAAACCACAGCGTAATAAACGTACCAGGTACCAACATTAACAACGGTGCCGTATCAGCAGCGCCTTACGGCTCAGCGGCTATTTTACCTATTTCATGGGCTTACATTACCATGATGGGCTCAGAAGGCTTAAAACAAGCCACCGAAATGGCCATTGTGAACGCTAACTACTTAACGCATGAGCTAAGCCAGCACTTCCCAATTTTATATCGTGGACGCAACAACCGCGTTGCTCACGAATGTATTGTTGATTTACGCCCATTAAAAGAAGCGTCAGGCATTACTGAAATGGACGTCGCTAAGCGCCTACAAGATTACGGTTTCCATTCACCTACTATGTCGTTCCCAGTAGCGGGCACATTGATGATAGAGCCAACTGAGTCTGAGTCAAAAGGCGAAATAGACCGCTTTATCGAAGCAATGGTGTCAATCAAAGGCGAAATCGACAAAGTAATCTCTGGCGAATGGTCAATCGAAAACAACCCACTAGTGTTTGCACCGCATACACAAGCTGACGTGTTAGGTAACGAATGGGACCGCGCGTACGACCGTTTTTACGCAGCATTCCCAGTGCCTTCGGTAGCTAAAGACAAGTTCTGGCCAACGGTTACACGTATAGATGATGTATACGGCGACCGTAACTTAGTATGTTCATGCCCAGCGGTAGAGACTTACCGCGACTAAGAGTTGAGATTAATTTTTGAACTTTAATGGGTAGTAAGCTCCATTATAGTTTGAAAATTTATCAAAATTATAAAAGCCGTTGCAGCAATGCAACGGCTTTTTTGTGTGTTTAAACATTGTAGACGGACAGCTTGCTGGCGTGTTGGGCGCAGCCCAAAAGGTGTTTAATTGTTTTTGCGCATATTTCGATTACTTTTGGTTCATTCAGGGATTAGAAACCTTATTCAAGGTTTTATCGCGCTGGCGATAGCAGCCAAAGAGGGGCTGCCGCTGGTCCCTCTCTGGACACTCTCAGCGCCACCCGAGCATCAGGCTTAATCTTTCAAACCACAATTGATGTGAACGTAAACGCCATGAAAGCACATCCATGTGCAAGCATAACTTTCATTTCATCCATGAAATGCATTACTCTTTCAGGGCGTGATGACGGAGAAGGTCGTTAAACGTGAGAGTGGTGTTTAGTCTAGGAAAAAAATGCAAGACCCCATCTGCTCTAAGAAAAACCTAATCTACTAATTCAGTCATTGTATCAATTAGCATTTTAGTGGAATTAATGAGCTTAGTGATAGGTGCCAGTATCATCGGATTATGACCCCATGGGAACTGAGTACGATCGTCAGTTGAATAGCCAATGATTTTTTTTTGGTTGGCTGCAGCAAAACCAATTTCTACGCAAACACCTTCATCAATACTTCTCCCATCAAGTATTGCAAAAATCAATTTACTGTTAATAATAGCTTCAGTATCGCACGCCCATGTTTTATTTGAAATAAAGCCCCAGTTCGTAGTGCTTGTGATTTCTTCTTTTGCGACTAGACCGTCTCTTGGCGGATAAAAAACCTTGTATCCCAAGTTTTCAATTTGAGTTAAAAGTTTTAAGTTGAGCTCTTTTTCTCCTTGACAAAAAAATGGAGCGGCAAAGTAAATGTCGTAGTTACAATTATTTTTCACCAGCAAGCACCTCTAATTTATTATGAATATCTTGTTCATGGTATGGGTCTAAGTGGATTATTTTACTAATACATTTAACAACTTCATCTACTGAACGACCGCTAGTTGAAAGCTCAGTAATTTTCAACCCAGCGTAGAGTTTGCGAATAGTTTCCTGTTGATTTTCTAAATAATCAGGAGTTGCGTTCTCATGCCTATGTTTTGTTCTAGAAAAGAGTTCTTGGCCAGAGGCTGAGAGTAAAATAATATGACCTTTATTGAGCCTTTTTGTTGATACATGTGGTGAAATAATATTCAAATGCTCTTTTGCTCTAGAGCTTAAATTATCAATTTTAGAGAAAGCTAATGGATCTAAAGGTGAGCGGTCACTTATTATTAGGCCGCACTTTACTTTTTCAATTTTAAAATCTTTTTTTCTAAATTGATCTGAAACCCACTTATCAACACTTTGTCTTTCCTCTTGGGTTAAATCAGTATGTGGCTTAGCTAATTCATCTGGTTTACTTTCAATCCATTCACCAAACCATTTTAAGCTTTTCATTTTATTTACAGTAGTAGTTTTACCAGCGCCTACCGCTCCGGTAATGTAGTATGTAAATTTAGTATGCAACCCGTACCTGTCAGCTAACTCATCGTATGTTTCGTCTTCGATAGATAAAAGCTTTCCAAACTCAGCAAATTCATCTCCAGTTAAATGAAGTGTGACTACACCAAAAACTTCAAAGTTTATAGCTTTCTCTGTTTCCATTTCCTCTTCAGTAGGCAGTTCGTCGCAATACTTCAAATAATAGTGAACATGACCAGGGTTTATATTTGTATTTTGTCTCAATAGGTTTTTAAGTGTTGGATCATTTAAAGACAACCCAATAAATACTGAAGTGTATCTTGTTAGGTGTGAGACTAAGGTTGAATAATGATTTTGCATAGATAATATTAGTTGATCAGCAAACTCAGACTCAGTAAAAACTATATGATCGCTGTACCCTTCAACTAATTTAAGTGGAAGAAACCCATTAGGGTGATAGATTACTCCTTTACTTCTTTGATACTGCGTTGAAGGTTCCCATACGGTTTCGAAAACTTTTTCTCTGCTGTCATTTTGCTCTTGCTTATATTTTTTAGAAAGCATTCGTTCAACACAGTCATCAAAATTATAATTCACTGTTAATGGGGATTCTTTTATCACTCCTAAGAAATTAGATAAATAAGGATGCTCGTAACTCTCGTCTTCAACGTTGGAGCCAGAGTATAGATAGCGGTGTACTATTTTCAACCACTTATGTTTGGCTATGCGTTCTGAAACTATATCTATAGCATCATTCAGAGAACTTTCTTTTTTTATAAGATACTGAATCAGTCTCTGGCTCCTGATGTTAAGGTCTTTAACTTGTTCATTTGGCTGGTAGCCATCAAATTCAGGAGCTTGCTCAATTTTTGATATAAGTTCAGCCCAATTAGGTAATCTAAATGGTTTTGATACACCAGCACCTAAAAAGAGGGCTAACCTATCTGCTTTTTTTCTTTCTCTCAGATGGGAAAGTGCTTTGTAATGTCTTTTTAAAACATTTCTATCTATTGGTGACATGCTAATCCATTTTTTGATGTTAGTTATACTTATTTTTATCGCAAGATATCATAAATATAAGGAAATTTCTGATGTCAGATATTCATTTTTCTTCGCAATCACCAACAAAGAACTTAAATGGTCATCTATTAAAGAACCAAAGAGAACCAAAGGGGTCAAATCTTGACTTCATACATCAAAAGAGAACCAAAGGGGTCAAATCTTGACTTCATACATCAATGGTCTAGATTTATAGTTTACTGCTTATTGAGTGAATTGCTATGTCTAGAACCAAAGGGGTCAAATCTTGACTTCATACATCAATGGTCTAGATTTATAGTTTACTGCTTATTGAGTGAATTGCTATGTCTAGACCATTGCGAATAGAGTATGAGAATGCGTTTTATCATGTGATGAATCGTGGAAGAGGGCATGAAAATACCTTTTTGAGCGATGACGACTTTAAGTATTTTTTATATTGCATTGAGCAAGCAAGCCTTCGTTTTAATATTGAAGTGCACTCATATTGTTTAATGACTAATCATTACCACCTGTTAATAAAAACCCCCGATGCTAATTTAGGCCGAGCCATGAAGCATATTAATGGCCTTTACACTCAATACTTTAACCGAACCCATAATACAGATGGTACGCTGTTTAGAGGGCGCTACAAAGCGGTGTTGGTGGATGCTGATAATTACTTATTGCATGTTAGCCGGTATATTCATCGTAACCCAATTGAAACGAGCACCCCGTTGGTAGATGACCTTGCTAAGTACAAATGGTCTAGCTATTCAGCTTTTATTAAAAGTGGTGCGACACCTAAATGGCTAGTTAGAAATTTTATATTTTCGCTGCAAGGTAAAAAGCGTAAATATGCGGCGTACAAACAGTTTGTTGAATATAAGAGCAATGAAGAGATAAGCGCTTTTTATGGTGCTAAAAAGTTACTGTCGGTGTTAGGCTGTGAAGATTTTATTGAAAACATAAAGGGCTATATTGCAACATCAAACAGTGAAAGTAAGCTTATTAGTAAAAGGTATTCTGCGAATGATGTAATTACTTACTTAGCTAAACACTTTAATGTTGAGGTAGATGATATAGTTATGGTTAAAAAGGGGCGAAAAGAGAAAAACTTACCCCGTTGGTTTGCTATTAAATTATGCCAAGATTTAACGGGATTAGATTTGCAGGCATTAGCAAATGTTTTTAATGTTAAGCACTATTCGGCAGTATCAAAAACTGTTGGTAGATTAAATGCATTAATGGTCGAAGATAAGAAGGTTAAATTACAGTGGGAAGAGCTTCGAGATTGCTTGATGTCTGAAGTCAAGATTTGACCCCTTGTTGACTTTAGCAAATGTTTTTAATGTTAAGCACTATTCGGCAGTATCAAAAACTGTTGGTAGATTAAATGCATTAATGGTTGAAGATAAGAAGGTTAAATTACAGTGGGAAGGGCTTCGAGATTGCTTGATGTCTGAAGTCAAGATTTGACCCATTGTTGACTTATACCTTACAAATTCCCTTTTAAATAAGAGGTTACTATGGTTCGTAGAGCGCTCATTCTACTTTGCATTTTATGTTTTAATATCAGCTCGTTACATGCCAGCGAAAAGGATAAAACCATTACGTTTGCGGTTGGTCATGATCATGACAAAATGTTGATGGAGAATTACCCAATCTATCGTGCTAGTTGGCAATTTTTAAATCAAAGTTTAGCCAAACTAGGGTATAAAGTAGACGCCATTGTTTTACCTTGGGCTAGAGCGAACTATTATACTCAGTCAGGAAAAGCTGACGGTTTATTTTTAGCAGCTAATCTGCCAGGACGAGAGCAGTGGGCAGTTTTGTCAAAGCCAATTGGAGTGGGGGCGTTTGGTGCTTTTTATCATAAGGATAGAAAAGACGAAGAAAATATTATTGCGGGTGTTCGTTTAGGTGTGCACGATAAAATATTAACGGGTTATCACACTTATGAGCTGTTAGAAGTTGCCACGGCTCAACAAGGATTTAAATTACTTTTTAATCAAAAAGTAGACCGCTTGATTATGTCAGAAAGCTATGGCAAGTATTTGTTAAGCACTGAGTTGATTGAATTTAAAAACGACATATTATTTGACTCTAACGTGATTGAGAAACGTTCTATTCATGTTGCATTTGCAAAAGACATTGCTGAAAGTTTGAAAGCTATGGCGGTAGTGAATAAAGCGATTGATTTGGGTATAAGCGACGGTACATACCACGATGTTATGATTAAAAATAAAGTACCTGAAAGTATGTTTTTGTCTAGCCTTGATAAATAGTTTTTATATTTTATTTATTTTTAAGGGCAGCCTGTAGAGAGTGTTTTATTTCATATTTGTGAGTGAAAAAATGCAAAATTTGTCTTAAATAACTTCGTTTTATTATTCCGTTAAAGTAAGCGTTTGATGAAGAGGCAAATAAAAATTTCTCTCCACTTACCAATCATAAAAAGCCATATTCAGCTGGTTATAAAAAAGGGCAATAATATTGCCCTTTTTTACGCGCTTAAATTTATTTTTATAAACTATATCGCGACTAAGCTTTGCTCTAGCATTGCCTTTATTTGTTTTACTATTTTAGCTTCTGTTTCAGGTTCGAATTGTTGTATACGTGGGGTATGAATATGCCCTGTAGGTATACTTGAATTAAGCGCATCGCGTAGGCGAATACTTCTATACGATATTTCGTTAGACAGGTAACCACCGCCGCCGCCATTTACCGCAATACTATTTTTAAGCTCGCCGTACGAAGGCGCTTTATAGGTTTTTTCAAGCGTGGTGACTTCACGGTTGTCGATAACTTTATAAGGGCCTTTGGCTTGTTGCATGTAACTTACAGGCAAGCTAAATTCTACAAATTCGTTGCCCGGGAGTGGCCGGCCATTAAGTTTTGGTATTACTGGGCTTGTTTGCGTGCCGCCATACACAATATTGGCATTATCGGGGGCGGTTACACTGCGGCGTTTACCCGGGAAGTGCTCTAAGTCAAATTCTGTTCTGCCCATACTTACGGTTACTACCATGTCTACATTATTAAGTGCGTAGTAGGGGGCAAGTAGTGATTCTATTATGCCTTGATCAAAGTCTTCGTAGCGCACAGGCACCATAACGGTGTTAATTTCTGCGCTTATGCCGTTGTAATTAATAACTTGGCCGTCGAGTAATAACGCTGCAACACCTGAGGGGTTACTTTGGTTTATGTTTCTATCGAGTAAAAATGGGTCAAAGCCCGTTAGTAATATTTTTTTAGTGCTGCCTGATGAATAATCAAGATCGGTGCGGCCTCTGCTGCCTTCCTCAAGTAGGGTTAGTAAAGTATTTAGTTGAGCCTGTGTAATTGAAAACTTAGGTGATGTTGTGCGTATTACTTTGCTTGAAAGCAGGCGCGCCCAGTAAAGTGCTCGGTCGTCGTAATTATTGGTTTTTATTATGCGATGCTTGGCGCTTTCCCACAGTTCAAAGCTAAAGCGTTGTACTAATGTTTTTGCACTTTTAAAGTTGTTAAGCTCTTTAAATTGCTGCTCAAAACTTGATACTTGTGGGGTAAATGCTTTTAAAACATGTGGCATTGCCGATTGGGCTTTGTTGATGCGCTGTTCTTCAACAGTTGAAGGATTACTTAAAGCAGCGAATGAAGAGGCAATTAAGCTGGTCGCTAATAATACTTTGATCATAATATTCCTAAGATAAAGCGATTGTTTTATATGTATTTTACTATCCTATTATTGTTAACTTACAGCAACCCATTAACGTTGAATCGACTGATATTTGCTTTTTTTAATTTATTTTTTATTTACAAAGCTAATATTAAGCTTCTTTTACAGGTGAACAAAGTTAGAATATTTAATAAACTTCCTCCACTTCTAACATGTATTAAAGAAGTGGAGAATAAAAGGTTTAGGACCTTATTTATCAGCTGTCGCTTTACCATCTAGTTTATAAACTTTACCGTTTTTCATGACTAGATCAACATGCTGTAAAAGGTTTATATAACGCAATACATCACCTTTAACAGCAATAATATCTGCATATTTTCCTTCGCTTACCGTTCCCACTTTATCGTTTACTTTCATTAGCACTGATGGCCAATAAGTCGCGGCACGAATTGTATCCATTGCAGAAATATCCATTTCGTTTACCCATACAGCTAATTCGTTCCATGTGCTTTGACAGTGAAATTTGGTTGGTATTCCGCTGTCGGTACCTACCAATAAAACTACGCCAGATTCTTTTAATTGTTGAATTTTTCGTTTTAACGTGGGTTTGCGCATTGGTGTTAGTTGCATATATTCAAGCTCGCCTACATTTTTTAATGAGCCGCGAATATCATCAATAGTGCTTTTTTCTAGTCCTCGGTGCCAGCATTTATTATCTAAACGCTCAGGGTTGGCAACGGTTAAGTCATAATTCCAAAGTCCTTCTACCGTTGGGGTCCAATAAAGTGGTCCGCCGGCAATTCTGCCTTTGGCTGTGCGCTCTCTGAGTAAAGCAATCACATCATTTGGAAATTCGGGAGCTGTGGTAAGTCCTGTGTGCTCAAAATTATCCACCCCTATTTCTAAGCCTCGTCTAATTTCGTCAGGTTTATGTGAGTGAGCAACCACGACTAAATTGCGTTTATGGGCTTGGTCAACAATAGCTTGTGCTACCTCAAGTTTCATCATGTCGTGGTCAATGAGTTTGATAATATCAACACCTGCATCAGCCAATTTGTTGACCTTTTTTTTGGCATCTTCAACGTTTTTAACACCCCACCTATACAGCTCGGTACCAGGATAGGCTTCGTGTTGCAAAAAGGGACCCGAAACAAACAAGCGTGGACCTGGAATTTCACCATTCTCTATTTTATTTTTTATTGTAATGGAGTCTTTTAATGGTGCGCCTAAATCGCGGGCACTGGTGATCCCAGCTAACAATAATTGTTCAGCGCTTGCAGGCATTATTTCGCTTGTTAGTTTAGGAGTATATTCTTTATGCCAGTGCTTGTAATCAGCATGACCATTTAGCATTAAGTGTGCATGGTTTTCCCAAAGGCCAGGAAGTACATCCATGCCTTCTGTTGAGACAATTTTGTACCCCGTAGGTACAGGTAACGTATCAACTGTTCCAACTTTTTCAATGAGTCCGTTTTTTACTAATATTACGCTGTTGGCAAGTGGCTGATTACCAAAGCCATCTATCAGTCTTCCGCCTACTAATGCGGTGGGTTCAGATTGCTTTGCAGCACTTGCTATGGGTACTACTAAAATACTTAATAAAGATAAGCAGGTTAAAACTGAGAGTGCAGATCTATATAAACTTGTTGCTGTAATATTCAACATCGGTACATTCCTTTTGTTTAATTATTATCTGATAGTTATAGTTGCTCAGTTAAGATAACGTCAAAATACATAACTTAGCAAAACAAAACGTTGAACCTATAATTTAACTAAAGAGAAAGGGTTCCTAAGTGCTTGAGCAGTCCTTAAAAATGTATTGTCTTTTGCTCTGGTTTTAATAGTTATATGGGGAATCGGACACGGTCTATTGCAGGAATACGCTTACATATTCATAACGGTATTGTTTTGGGGAATTATTGGCTGGGTAAATGATAGGTAGGTTAAACCTCCTGTAACAAATGACAAGAGGCTTTATTATTAGCCTACTTAGATTGGCGCTTGTCGAGTAAGTAACGTACGGCCATTCTTGCAACGCCCGCTCCAATACCTGAGACGACTGCCCATGTTACGGCTTCTTTGATCTCTGTATTTTCACTTGGCTTGTCTTTTGGGGCGGGCTCGTTGGTAACCTTTTCCCACGATTTTTGTAAAGTTTTCCTTGTTAACATACCAGCAGAAGCTGCGGCCAAGCCTATACCTATCGTCGTAATTAGTTGTTTATTACTCATAATGTTCTCCTTTTAATACATATCAATAGGGGTTATTTATGTTTAATTTTTAAAGTAAGAATATGAGTAACAGCAAGTTACATACCGAAAGGTGACAAAGCCCTAATTAAGCCGCTATTTTAAATATAAAACCATGAGGCTGAGCTTTGTATTCATTTTTAATTTGACTAACCACGAAGCGTTTTTAACACTTTTTTGGTTAATCTTTCATTGAGCGCCATGCAAATGTTGATGCGGCTATAACAATGGCAATGGCTATTCCTAGGTAAAGGGTTTCTATTGTGCCGCCAAATTCCACTGCATGTTCTAAAAATAATATAACGAGTACAACAGAGGTGACTTGTACGAGAGTTATTTTTAAATCATGAAAGTCCTTGATATTAAAAGCGGCTAAAAATTTACTTTCTTTTGATTTAGCAGGCGATATAAACAAGCGGTATAAGCTAATGGCTATAACTTGCAAGGTAATACCTATTAAAAGTAAATCGAGTATTTTAAGTAGTTCAACTATGAGGGCTTTACCTGCTTTGGCTGAGTCGGGCAGGTCGAGAATGGTTGAAACCACTATATTAAAAACAATATTAACGCATGAAACATAAACAAGGAGCGATGATACTGCTGCGGTGATAACCGCAATGACAACTAAAAAACGGCTAGTTTGAAATATATTTTCCATGTTGCTCAACTTCATAATTAGACTAAATTTATACGAAGCATAGTATATGTTAGATCCCTAAGTTACTATTTAAACAGAGTAATAAACTTGTGAACACTTTGAATTATTTAGCTCACCTTTATTTTGCAAAGCCAACGGCTGATTCCCACTTTGGAAATTTACTAGGCGATTTTGGCGGCCATAGGCATGTGGCACAGCTGTCAGAGCCTGTAAAAAATGCGTTAAATAATCACTATCTAGTTGATAAGTTCACAGATGCACACCCCGTTGTTAAAGAGGCTAAACAGTATTTTTCGCCAGCGCGAAGGCGCTTTGCAGGCGTGGTAATAGATGTGGTGTTTGATCACTTTTTAATTACGCATTGGCAGCAGTTTAGCGAGCAACCTTTGAGTGATTTTAAACGTAACAGTTTTGGGCTTTTAAATCAGCGGTTGGCGCACATGCCACCGCGTATGCAGCGCGTAGTTACTAGCATGACTAAAAACGATTGGTTTAAAGATTACGAAACTATTAATGGTGTGGGGACTGCGCTAGACAACATTGCTAATCGTATTCGCTTTGCCAACCAATTTGCTGGCGCTGCCCAAGATATAAAACGCCATTACTACCAGTTGGATGAGGCTTTTTTAGCGTTTTTTCCACAATTAATAACGCATGTAACAGAGTTTAATGCAGAGGAGATTTAAATCTTTGTTAGTAAATATTAGGCGACTTTTTTGCTAACGCGTTTAGTCTTCTGGGCCATTTAATGTGAATTTTAGGTGTTTGCGCATGTCTTTTAAAATAACGCCTTTTTTAAGCATGGCGCCGCTTAATCGTTTTTGCCATTTTAATATGTCGGGCTCTGCGGCATCAAGGGCTTGCTGGTTTTCAAACTGAAAGCACATAAGTAACGAGCCCGGAAATAAGTGATACTCCACGTCAAACCAACATTGCAGCATACCGGGTAGTTCAGCGCGGCCTTGCTCTTCTATTTTATCGGCAACGTTAAGCACAAGCGCTTGTTGTTTTTCTTGTACTTTAGATAGTTTTTTCATTCTAGTGTTCCACTTGAGGGCATAATAATAGCCAGATTGGGTCATTATACATCAGCTTTTAGTGCCCAACACCTTAAAGCTAAGTTAATAGTTATTTTCTAATAAACATAAGCTTAAACGCAGTAACTTTACTCGTCGCTTTTAGCATGGTTAACTTGGCGAGGGTTTTATAGCGTTTGGTTAAATATGCAAACATAAGAGTCAATTTATTACGCCCAGTTTGTGTATAACAATAATAATTGCAGTCACTAAAGTGTTATTAATTAATAACTAAGTGACGTGATGATGCAAGTGATACGTACAAGTAGGCTTGCAGTTTAATAGGCGCAAGATGCTATTTTTAAGATTTAAAAAGGAAGTTGTGTTGTGAAAAATACGGTTGTTTTACTTTTAGGTATGTGGATTTTAAGTGGGTGTACGACTAACAACAACATTGAGTTTCCTGTTGTTGAAAACAACGTTGCTTATTCTAAAGTGGCGTCGCTCGGTTTTGTAAATGCTAACGAAAAAATACACTATGGCAGTGACGAATCACAATTTGCATTACTTTGGCGAGCCACGCATGCTGAACAAACTAAATCAAAGCCGTTGGTGGTATTACTGCATGGTGGTTGTTGGTTAAGTGCATACGACATAAAACATACTTATGCGTTAAGCACGGGCTTGGCACAGGCAGGGTTTAATGTATGGTCGGTGGAATATCGCCGAAGCGGCAAAAGCGGTGGCGGTTGGCCAGTTACATTTAACGATATAAAAGCCGGTATTTTAGCATCAAGTACTTACAATAGTGGTGAGTTTAAACTTAATAATGCTGTTGTTGTGGGGCACTCGGCTGGTGGGCATTTAGCGTTACTTGCGGGTGGGAAAATAAGTGAATTAAAAGGCGTAATTGGCCTTGCTCCCATTACCGATATTAAAGCCTACGCGACAGGTACTAATAGTTGTCAAAAAGTAACTAAAGATTTTATGCAAGGTATGCCAAACGATAAGCCCGAACAATACACTCAGGCCAACCCAAGCGAGCAACCCTTGCATGCGCAAAGCATAATTTTACAAGGTGCGAATGACAGCATTGTCCCGGCGTATAAGTTAGAGCAACTTAATCGGCCGGTAGATTTACTCAAAGGGGTGGGGCATTTTGATTGGATACACCCAGGTTCTGCTGCTTTTAGCACGTTAGTTGAACATTTAAACGGAATAGATAAATGAATTTTGATGATATTGTAGCGCTTGATAAAGCCGATGTACTTGCAAGCAAGCGTGATGAATTTGATTTACCCGCAAATACTATTTATTTAGACGGTAATTCGCTAGGAGCTTTACCCAAAGCGGTTAAAACCAGAGTAGCGGCAGTAGTGAGCGATCAGTGGGGGAGTCATTTAATTAGAAGCTGGAACGATCACCAATGGATTGATTTACCTACGCAGGTTGGCGAAAAAATAGCGCCCATAGTTGGTGCCGAAAAAGGCCAGATAATTTGTTGTGATTCGATTTCAATAAATTTATTTAAGCTTTTGAGCAGCGCGCTTATGTTAAACACGGGCCGTAGTAAAGTGTTATCAACGCAAGATAATTTTCCGACCGATTTATACATGGTGCAAGGCTTAAGCGACTTATTAGGCACTGATTTATGTCAATTAAAACTAGTTGAAGAGCAATGTATTGAGCAAAACTTAACTGACGACATCGCTGTATTGTTACTTACCCAAGTTAACTTTAGAACCGGTAAGCTTTTAAATATGCAAAAGCTAACAAAGCTCGCCCAGCAAAAAGGTATTTTAGTGATATGGGATTTAGCGCACAGTGCAGGTGCATTGCCGGTTGAGTTGGATAAATGCAACGTTGATTTTGCAGTCGGCTGTGGCTACAAATATTTAAATGGTGGCCCAGGGTCACCCGCCTTTTTATATGTTGCCAAGCGCCACCAAAGTACAGTTAAACAGCCATTAAGCGGTTGGATGGGGCATGCAAAACCATTTGCATTTAATGCCCATTACGAGCGGCCAGAAAGTATTAATCAGTATTTATGTGGTACGCCAAGTGTTATTGCTATGAGTGCGTTAGATGCTGCGCTTGATGTATGGGAAAACGTTAAAATAAGCGATGTGAGGGCTAAGTCGATTGCTTTAGCCGATATGTTTATTACCCTTGTGCAGTCGCATGCTAGCTTGGTTGATTTGCGCTTATGCTCTACTGAGGATTCCATCCAGCGTGGAAGCCAATTGGCTTTTTCGCATAACCAGGCATTCGCTATTTGCCAAGCATTAATAGAAAAAGGCGTTATAGCTGACTTTAGAGCGCCTAACATTTTACGGTTTGGTTTTACGCCTTTATATACCTCATTTGAAGATGTATGGAACGCAGTGAATATTTTAGTTGATGTAGTAACAACAAAGCTATACGCCGAGCCAAGGTTTAACTTACCGGGCAAAGTAACTTGATAAAGTTGGCCAATTGCTTTGGTTTATTTTGCTTAAGCAATTGGCCTTTAGCTGTACTTACAAGCTTGTTATTAACTACTGAAACTTAAAGTTTTTCATTGTATGTTGTAGGGTTGCAGTATTAAGTCGCATTTCATTAAAAATTACTTCTTGCTTACGTGCGGCTTCAACTTCGTGATTTGCGTATTCAAATACGCTTGCAGCATCCACTGCTATATTCGACGCAACTGCCGACTGTTGTTCTGCGGCTGATGATACGTTCATGGCTAAGTTTTCGAGTACTTTACTTTGTGCATGTACTTGCTCAGACACTGTCCTTGCTTGATCAAATCGCTCTAAAGTGGCTTTTGATAATTTAGAACTTACTACAATTGAGCTTACCACTTGCTCGCTAATGGTTTGTAATTCACCTAGTAAGGTCGAAATTTTTTCTGATGATTCTTTACTGTTTCCAGCAAGGCTTCTTACCTCGTCAGCAACAACGGCAAATCCTCGGCCGTGCTCGCCGGCTCTAGCGGCTTCAATTGCGGCGTTTAGTGCAAGTAAATTGGTTTGTTCAGCTATGTTACTAATTGAGTCTAAAATGGACGATATGCTGGCTACCTGCTGATCCATTTTACTCACTACTTCCTCTACATTTGACATGCCTGTAGCAAGCTCACTAATAGAGCTTTGGCTCAGTTTGTTATCTTCAATTAATAGGGTTGCTTGTTTGTTTAATTCGTCACTCGAGCTGAGTGTTTCAGAGGCTGAGCCTGCTATTTCGCGGCTTGTTGCGGCCATTTCTTCTATTGCGGTGGCTATATTACTCGCCATGGCCAATGTTTTGTTTGAATCATCAAGTACTGTTTTGGTTGCATTGCTCATATCATCGCTGAGTTTTGAGCCTGAATTGATGGAATGGTCGAGCCCCAATAACAGGTCTTTAAAAGCGAAAATAGTATTGTGAATGGCATTTGATATTTCGCCGAGTTCATCTTTACTTTTAAGCCTTATGTCTATTGTTAGGTCGCCTTTTTCGGCTTTAAGTAATAGTGACGTTAGCTGGCTCAACTCTTTTTTGAGGGTACTTAATAAATGAAAGTTTAGGTACGCTATGATAGCTAACGTAACTAAAAAGTAGGCAATAGTGAGTGTAAGCGTTGTATCGGCCGCTTCTTTTAATTCAAGGCCATCTTTATCAACCGTATTCCATTGGGTGTCTAGTAATTGTTTAATTTGAGTTATTTGCTGTGTTGCCATAGGAAACCACTCCGACGCTGCCGGCAAAGTCTTAAAGTTTGGGGAGTTTGTGCTGAGTAATGTATTTGTTATTGCATTAATTTTACGTGAGTCATCGCTTTGTATAATACTGTTAAAGCTTTGCAATTGTTGGCCTTGTAAGTTAGCTATTAAGTATTGATTGAGCAAATCTATTTCTGAATTGTATAAGGCAATATTTTGCTGCGTAACACTCGTTAATTGCTTTTTAGCTAGAGTGCCGTTTATTTTCCCTCGGTTTTGACCTAAGCGCTCTTTATAGTGAGCGAGTAAAAAAGCAATATTGAGATCTTTAGATAACACAGGGTGCTTTATTTGGCTGCTCAGGTTTGCCGCTACATCAAGTGAAATTTGGTTTAGTTTACTGTAAAACGCGAATGCACCAGGGGCTGCTTTATTATCAACTTGAGTGCGTAATGCCGCTTTTTCAGCATTGAGATCAAAAAGAATACTTAAATTTTTAGAGACCTTTGTAGAATTTTTAGTGAGTTGAGCACTTACCGACTTTAAATGCTGTATTGAAGCATCTGCTTTTTGGCGTTGCGCGAGCACTTTGTTTTTTGCTGCGTCTGAGCCACTTCCTAAAAATCCTGCTGTTAAACCGCGCTCTACAGCATGATTATGTGCCACTTTTTCAAGCGCATCGAGAAGGCTAATTAACGTTATATCTTGCTGTAGTGTTTGCGACTCTTGCCATTTATTTGTGATGTTTTGTATTAAAAGTATAAAAATAAAAACCATTAATATTATTGAGGTCAGCAAAGAGAGTTGAATAATAGATAGTCGCCCAAGTAAGCGATTCATAAGGTCAGTCCTATAGTGTATTTATCTCAGTATTTTGGCTAAGCAATGGTTGAGTAAGTAAACGGCTATTAGCTATTTAATACATAAAGCGTAGTGTAGTTTTTAATAAATTCACTTGAGTAAGCGAGTTAATTTGATGAACAACGTTGTTTGTGATGTATTTAACAGTGCTTTGTTTACAAACTATTGCAATTTTGTAAGCATTTTGGTGGTGGTTACCTTGTTATTGTTTTGTTTAAGTTGAGATAATCGTGGTGAACCAATTTAACGGACTAATTAAAATGAATAAATTTATACTTACCCCGCTTGCTATTACACTTTCTTTAACGCTTAGCGCATGTGGTGGCTCTTCATCAGAGAGTAGCTCTGGCAGCTCGTCAAGCGGTGGCAGCACAGTTCAACTTCAAACTATTGCCTTACAAACATTAACACGCGAATGCGGGGCTGATTCTGCGTATCAAGCAGATGTTGTTTTTCATAGTGATGATGGCGATGCTATCGGTTCTGTTAAAACCGATGCAGAAGGTAAATTTTCAGGTGAGTTACCCTCAGGTACAAAACATGTATCAGTACTAGGTGATGTGTTTGATGAAGAAGACGGCGGTTATAAGCAAATTATCACTGAGCTTGATATTGAAAATAGAACTAATTTAGGCACCTTTTATTTTAATGACTTCACAGGTGATTGTGGATGTACTGAATATAGTGTTGATACAACAGCGCTAAGCACGATTTCGTCTGATTACACAATATATCAATCACAAGGTAATGAAGTTTCAGGGTCTGTAAATATTTGCCCGAATGATAACAAGCTTTATTTAACGGCGCTTTCTAGGTACTCAGTTGATGCGAAAGCTGCCGTTATTGATATACCGGTAAACTCATCAGTTATTACTCTCACGGATGAAGACTTTATTCACGACGGTGTTGAAGTTCCAGTTCAATTAGATTTTGATGCTGATTATGCTAGTACTCGAGGTTACATAGAAGCTGATAATACGTATAGGTTTGTTCAATATAGTGGCTCTGATATATCAAGCACGCTTTTTGTATTCCCAACAGTGACTGAGCATAATTTTTATGTGCAGCTTGATTTTATGTCAGACCTTATGAATGTAGAGGGTGTTGACATTGAGATTCAAAGCTATGCCCGAAGCGCAATAGACAGAAATGGTGATTATCAGCTGACCACGCTTCCGAGCGTTACTGATGATTTAGGGTTTAGTTTACTTCAATTTACTGAAAACAGTGATTCAAGCTTTGACTTTGGTAATGTTGACAACCGATTTGCTCGCACAATATGGGGTTACAGCTTTTTAGTTGATGATGCAGCAGAAAGCCGATTTGATTGGACAATAAAAGCGGGCATAAGTGGTCAAATTCCAGATCTGTCTTTTGGTAGTGTATTCCCTGAACCTACCAACGAGGTTATTTTAGAAGAGTTAACGGTATTACTTTATGGCTATGCTGGAAATGCAACCGATGCAAACAGTTATACAAAACTTTTAGATACGATTTCTGAAGGTGGGCATTTAACTAAGCCAGAGTTTAGTAACTACGTGTATACATTTGTAAGTGCTGAAATATATTAGGCTTTGCGTTTGGTTACTTTTATAAGGCCACACTTGTGGCCTTTTGCTTTTTAAATTTACTCACACTAAATTTTACCTACCAATACTTCCTTCTTCCTGCTCTTTTTTACTGCATCAATAACAATAAAAGAGCGCCTACTTTAGTTAAATTAAACTTATTATTAATAAAATGTAAAAACTGATTGTTTAAATTTAGCAATAATAAATTATTTCAAAGTAATCTAGACTGTAAATCACTCAATTGGCAAGCATATGCGGTGTTACTGAGTTTACATAACAACAGATAATTTTAGAGGAATTTATTATGAAGTATGAAGGGTATAAAACGTTCACAACATCGCAAGATGAGGGCGTACTCACCGTAACATTCGATTATGGAACAGTAAATGTGCAAGGGTTCACCATGCTTGCAGAGCTCAACAGCTTAGCTATGAGATTGGAGCGTGACCGCAGTACAAAAGTGGTTGTGTTTCAATCTGCAAATCCAGAGATTTGGGTTTGCCACTATGACACTGAGTTACTTAAAGATATGTCTCAAGAAGCGTTGTCACGCGATGATGTTAAGTTACTTGACTTGCAATCTGTTTGTGAGCGCATTAGTAAAGTACCTCAAGCAACTATTGCAAAACTAGAAGGGTTTGCACGCGGGGGCGGCCATGAACTTGCACTTGCTATGGATATGCGTTTTGCAGCTCGTGGTAAATTTAAGTTTATGCAAATGGAAGTGGGTATGGGGATTTTACCTTGTGGCGGTGGTGCATCACGTATGGCACGCCAAGCAGGGTTAGGTAGAGCACTTGAAATTATATTAAGTGCACGTGACTTTGATGCTGATGAAGCGCAAGCATATGGCACAATTAACAAAGCTCTAGAGCCAGATGAAATTAGCCCTTATGTTGATACCCTAGCAAAGCGAATTGCACAATTTCCTGCAGAATCAATTAACGCATGTAAGCAAGCTGTTTATGAATCAATAGATAAACCAATTGATGAAGCACTTAAGGCTGAGGCGTACTGGCTATATCAAGCAACTAGCAAAACACCAGCAATTAAGCGTTTTGCGGCCGCGGATGAACAAGGCTTAGAGCACGACATTGAAAACCAACGTAACTGGAATGAGTTAGTGATGAAGGTCCAGGAGATAAAGTAATAACTCATACAGTCAAATTGATTAAAGTCATACTTAATTACAATAGATAGGAGTTAGTATGTTAGGCGAAGATCATTCACTTATTAATGAATTTCCATCATATAAAGAAAAAATTATCGCGTTAAGTTCGACTAATGCGGAGTTTGGAAACGATGCAAAGCGCTATCATGAGCTTGATAAAGAAATTAGAACACTTGAGCTAGATAATGCGCCCATTGGCGATGAGGCTTTACATAAATTAAAGCAAGAGCATGCAATATTAAAAGATGCGTTATATTGCCAATTGTTGAAAGCTTAATAGTGAGTTATGAATAAACACACTATTAATACCTTAGCTGAGTATTAAATGAGTGTGGAACTGTATAATGAGCAGCCTTATGGCTGCTTATTTGTATTGGGTATAATTAAAGTACGTATTAGTTTACTGTGTGTTTTCCCAATATGGGATTTCACCATAATGCTTTATAAAAAAGTCTATAAACGCACGCACTTTTGGCGCAAGCAATCGAGAGCTTGGATATACCGCCCAAATGGCAGGGTTTGAATCCATGGGGTAGTCTTTTAATATTTGAACTAGGGTCCCTTGTGCTAATGCTTGGTGAACACACCATATTGATGAGATGGTAATGCCGGCTCCATCAATGCATGCATCTCTTATTGACTCTCCATTATCAATACGAATATTGCCTTTAACTTTAATTTTTTCAATGCCGTTTGCTGTTTTAAAATTCCAATGATCGATACCAATTAAGTTAATACAATTGTGGTTAAGAAGGTCGTGTGGTGTTTTAGGTTCTCCGTGTTCTGCTATGTAGCCTGGTGAGGCGCATATAATTCTATGGTCGCGGGCTAACTTCCTGGCTACGAGGGTTGAATCGTTAAGCTCGGCATTTCTGATAGCGATATCAAAACCACCTTCTACCATGTCTACAATACTATCACTTTGTCTTAAATCCACTTTAAGCTCAGGGTGCTGATCAACAAAAGCTTTAAGTGCGGGCACTATATGCATACGACCAAATGAGGAAGGGGCTGCAACACGAATCGTGCCTTGGGGGGTAAAAGAGCCTGCGCCTACAGCTGCTTTTGCACTATTTATAGCATTTAATATTTCTTCGGCGTGAGGTAAAAATTCACGGCCTTCCTCTGTTAATGATACTCGTCGTGTAGTGCGATGAATAAGTTTTACACCAAGCGATTCCTCAAGCTTAATAATATGCATGCTGGCGACCGGCGGCGACAGACCTAGTTCAGCGCCTGCTGAACTAATATTGTGTGTAGAGGCAACACGAACGAATAACTTGAGGTGTTCATTGTTCATTATTAAAGCCTATTATTAATGAAATTTTAAAACTGATTATTCATTTCAGTGTATTATCATATATATGGTTTGTAAATATACTCTATGCACAAACTAAATAAGGGGGTTACCATGAAAGCGATGATTATTAATGAGTTTGGCGCAAGTGATGTATTTAAAGCTGCAGATATTGCTAAACCAGTTGTAAAAGAAGGCCATGTAGTCGTTAAAGTAATGGCTACGAGTGTAAACACGGTTGATATGATGATTCGTCAAATGGGTGACGCATTAGCTCCCTTATCGCCAGCATTACCGGGTGTATTAGGTATGGATTTTGCCGGTGTTATTGATGAAGTTGGCGATGGGGTAACCGGATTTGCTGTAGGCGATGAGGTATACGGTTGCGCTGGTGGGTTGGCAGAGTTACAAGGCGCGTTAGCAGAATATATGCTGGCCGATATTAAGTTAATAGCACACAAACCCAAAACATTGTCTATGCGCGAAGCGGCAGCTATTCCTTTAGTAGGTATTACGGCTTATGAGGGCTTAATGCGCGCTTCAGTAAAGCCCGGTCAAAAAGTGTTAGTGCACGGTGGATCTGGTGGCGTTGGGCATATTGCTTTGCAGTTAGCTAAGTATTTTGGTGCTGACGTATTTGCGACAGGTGGTGGCGATAAGCAATCAGCACTAATCGAAAAACTAGGTGGCACTGCCATTAATTATAAAACGCAGAGTGTTGCCGATTATGTTAAGGCACACACTCAGGACGCGGGTTTTGATGTTGTTTACGATTCAATTGGTGGTGCAAACCTACTAAAATCGTTTGATGCTGCTGCCTTAAATGGTCATGTTGCTACTACGGTATCGTTGGCAGAAATAGATTTAACTCCTGCTCATTTTAAAGGGCTGTCGTTACATGTTGTATTTATGCTTATACCTATGCTGCACAAACATAAACGCCAGCAGCATGGTGAAATATTAGCTAAGCTTGCAACAATTATTGATGAAGGGCACCTTATGCCTGTGTTAGATAATATTGAATTTAACCTTGAGGATGCCGGTAAAGCGCATGATCGCCTTGCGAGTGGTGAAGGTATGGGAAAAGTGGTTATTTCACTATAAATTGTCGTGTTGATTTTAACCGAGCACTTATTAAATGTGCTCGTTTTTTTTGATTATTTATCGGTAAAATCACTCTATAAAGATTTACGGTTGAATAGCCGTAAATTCAATTGAGATCTATTTGTTTCGATAAAAATAATGTAGTTAAGTCTGTTATTTTTATCAGAGCTTCTTTATCTGCATGGGTCCATGATATTTTCGACCCAATACTTTCGCAGCAAATCACGCCTAGTGCTTTATTATCTTTAAAATAAATGTAGTCAAGTAGTGAGTAAATATTGTATGGCTCAAAATAGCTTTTGGTAAAGCCTTTTGTAACTTCGTGATTTCTTGCATCGGGGGCATCAAGTATTTGGTGGCTTAGTATGTAGTTAAAGTAATCTGGGTAGTCTTTTGCTGTTAATACTGAGTCAAGAATGACTTCATCGTTCTCATCAAGGCACATTAAGCAATTTATCTCAGAGTATTCTTCATTAAACAACCATAAGCTGACTCTGTTGGCCGCAGGTATTAATCTTTTTAGTTCACTGCATGTTTGTTTGAGTTTGTGTTCTCTTTTAATGCTCGGATCACTAATTTTTATTGCTAAGTCTTTTAGGTTTTCATTGTTTGGGTTGTAAACATTAAGCAAGCTGTTCAAGCTATCTTTATTAAACGGCTTAGTTAAATAACCGTCCATGCCAATATTTAGGTAATGCTCAATATCTTGTTTCATTGTGTTGGCAGTCATGGCTATTATAGGTATTGATTTGCCTTTGTCTTGCGTTCTTATGGCCTTAGTTGCTTCAACCCCATCCATTACTGGCATCTGAATATCCATAAAAATTAAATCAACGTGGTTGGTAATAAAGTAATCAACGCACTCTTTACCGTTTTCACTAAAAACCACTTTTGCATTATGTGCTTGTAACATTTTACTGACGACGATTTGATTTATTTTATTGTCTTCCGCCACTAAAATAGTACAGCCTTGTAAATTAGTTACTTCTTTGTTTTTCTTTAATAAACTGTCTAATATCGATGCTTCAAAACTTTGTTGGTAAATAAATGTAGAGCCTTCTTTTTCTTTACTGGTAAAACTGATTTTGCCATTCATTAAATGACTTAATCTATTACAAATGGAAAGGCCTAACCCTGTACCACCAAATTTACGAGAGGTAGATGAGTCAGCTTGATGAAATTCTTTAAATAAGTTTGCTTGTGCTGCTTTGTTTATGCCTATACCAGTGTCTATAACTTCAAATACTATGTTCTGTGTATTTAAAGAATGACCTTTTAGATTGATTATTAAATCAACGTGTCCAGCTTGAGTAAATTTAATTGCATTTGAGCATAGGTTATTTAATATTTGCGATATTCTTAGTGGGTCACCTTTTAATGTTTTAGCCACTTTTTTATCTATTGATACATTAAACTTTATACCTTTATCAGAGGCTTGTTTTTTTAGTGGCTCAATTACGCCATAAACAACGTCTTTAAGGTTGAAGTCGATATGCTCAATGTCTAACTTTCCGGCTTCTATTTTTGAAAAGTCTAAAATATCATTCACTATATTGGATAAAATATTGGCTGAGTTTAGAATGCTTTTTAGCGCAATATCTTTTTCATTATTACTGCTATCAGATAAGCCAAATTCGGCTAAGTTTAAAATACCATGAAGTGGGGTTCTTAGCTCATGCGACATATTAGCTAAAAATTTACCTTTTAAATCATTAGATGTATCTGCTTCAGTTTTTAGTTTTTCAAGCTCTTGATTATGAACTTTTTGCTGTTCTAATGCTTTACTTAGCTCTCTATTTTTTAGCCTTAACTCTAACTGGGCTATTACCTCTTTACCTAAAATAGTTAATGCGCTTATTTGCTTTTTGGTTAGTTTTTTGGGTTTATCACTAATTACACATAAAGTACCAATTGTACTGCCATGCGGTGTGATAAGGGGCGCGCCTGCATAAAAGCGAATGTTGGGATCGTTGGTTACTAAAGGGTTGTCGTGAAAGCGCTCATCAAGTAATGCATTTTGTATTTCAAATACTTGGTCTTGCAAAATAGCATGAGAGCAAAACGCTATATCACGCTCTGTTTCACTAGCATCAATACCGTACTTTGATTTAAACCACTGTCTTTGCGGATCGACAAGGCTTATAAGTGATATTGGTGTATCACATATATCTGAAGCTAGCTGAGTTAAATCATCAAATACTTTTTCTGCATCGGTATCTAATATTTCATACTCATATAAGGCTTTTAATCGAGACTGCTCATCTTCAGGAATTCGTGCTTTTTGCATAGTAATACCTAATGTTTATATAGCGTTACTATAGAAGTAAATTAGTAGTAATAGCAACTTTTAGCTGCAGATTACAAAAATAGATAAATACCTGTTAGCTTTATTATAGACAGCCTGCAATTAACAAGAAGTTATTGATTCATATTAAGTTAAATATAATAAGTTGAATAGTAATTTATAAATTATGACAAATTTAATGGCTCACTGTCAGTGACTAAAATGGTAAGCGCATCACCTTTTAAAATTAAAACAACCAACTATATCTTGTTTATTTTAATGGGTTTTAAATATCATAACGTGTTTTATTAGTTTGTTTGCAGCTTTGGTGAAACACTTTATTGAGTAGCTCAAGCTGTGAAACCTACTTTAAATTTTCAATTAGCGTGAGCTTTTTTTTAAAATTTAATTTTAGATGAAGGTAGCGAGCTAATGTTGCAATTAGCACCAGGGTTCCGATACAAATTTGCGTAAGCCATATTGTTGAGTGGTTGTACATTAAAACGCTCACGGCCGCTGTGATGCAAAGTGCAGCCCACAAAATGGAACAGCCTATAAGGTTTAAACGCCAATAGTTTATTTGATTAATAAGCTGCTGCTTTTTAAAAAGTAGCAAAGCATTAACATCTAAGGTATTGGATTTAATAAGTTTTTTACGTTTTAGAAATGCCCATATTGAAAACCCAATTGGTAACGGAGTTAAAATTGCGTATAACACTTGCTCAGGAGTACTAGTTGCTTCAAAAATTAATGCATAGATACAAAATAAGCTAACAAATGTGCCTGCGACTAAGTCGAACCATGCTTTGATTGATTGTTTTTTTCTTGCCGATGTAATTTGGCTAAGTAGTGCGGCAGTATCCAGTTTTGGAGTAGCATTTTTATAGTCTTTTTGCCATTGTTCTAATAGTGGATCCATAATTATTATTGCTCCATTAGCTTTTGAAGTTGCACACGTGCGCGGCTAGCGCGCTTGGCGACGTTCGCTTCGTTTATACCTAGCGTATGTGCTATTTCGGCTTGGTTAAAACCTTCTAATTGAAGAGAAATAACTTGCCTAAATTTTAATGGTAGCCGTCTCATCGCTGTCATTAAATCATACGTGTTATCGCTGTGTTGGTGAGAGTCAGTACTAACCAAGTCAAGTAAAGGGTCGCTTAAATTATGACGATCTTGGCGACGTGTTTCTTTTAAAACATGATCGACGGCACGGTTGTGTGCGACCTTGGCAATAAAGGTCTTCATACTTGAATCGCCTCTAAAGTTTTCTACTGAATGCCAAACAGCTAATGATATATCTTGCAGTAGGTCCTCTCTAAGTGCTTGGTCTGCTTCATGTGTTGCAGCAATACGCGCCATTAAAGGTGCGTATTGCAGTAGTACCTCATGAATATGATCCTTTTTACTCACTATGCTTCCTTGTGTTTTATGAATATATTGCTGTAAGCAATATAGCTTATACACATGAGTATAGGACCCGTAATAATTGCACTTAATAAAAAAGTGTAAGGAGCTAATAATAGGCTTAAGAAAGAAATCAGCGCAATTAAACACATTGGTTTAAACGCATAGAAAAAAGCATTGAGGCTACTTTTTAATGCTTGCAGTACATTTTTATCACCTAGTAAAACACAATAGCTTGCAAAGCTGACTGGCAGTGTAACAGGAATAATCGACGCAAAAATAATACCCAGTTGCCATTGAGACACTTCAGTAGGCTGCGAAAACAAAAGTAAATTGATGCCATCATTTCCTAGTAAAAGCTTTGCTACAAATAACTGAATAAAAAAAGCAGATGCTAAAATTGCTGAAAGCGGAATCATACTTAGCCAGTTTTTAGCTTTAAAAATCGACTTTAATGAAAATACTTTTTGAGTGGCCAAGTGATGAATTACTATTACAGCGCTACTGCCTACAAAAGTGGCGACCCATTTAGAGGCTAGCATGCCATAAGGGGCGGGTAGTATTTGAAAAATACCTTCAATAATTAAAGGAAGCAGTAAAAATAAAAAAAGCTTTACAGGTGCGCGTTTAAATAGTGAAAAACCGTCTTGAAACCATTTATTAGCTTTACTAGCGGGTAAATTATGTAGTGAGCTTACTGTTAATGTACTCATTGTTACTCTCCTTTTGATTGTTATGTTATTAGTCGATAACAATGAGAATAACCTGACATTTTATTTTTCATTAAAGTAAAAAATATTTTTAAACATAAAAATAAATTTAGATTAGCTCGCACCACAAGCAGGGTGTAAATCAAGTACCTCAGTAACTACTTGACCGAATAAAGCTTGTTCTTGCTCAGATAAATTAATAGTTGGGTCAAACTTCATGGTGTCGGCGGGTTGTGAAGTAATTATTTCTGAAAAAGTCATGGCTGTTAATACATTGCCTGCGTAAGAGGCATGGTTACCATCATCCATATGTAGTTTTGCATTTGGCATTAACACTAAAAACCTGTTCCAAACAAGGCCAATGGGAGCCACGCAGCTAGGTTGTTTAGCGCTTATTGATAAGTGTAAGTCGTATACACGCAGGCCCTCTTCAGGGTTGCCTCTTTGTGGATGTTCTGGGAATAAAATAGGTGTAATGTTGTGTGTTTTGGCTGATGAAATTAAATGCTCAGCGGCATCGGTAGAGTACGTTGTTAAACCAGACTGAGAGTATTTTTGGCCTTGAAAAATAGCATGGCTTAGGTTGTTGTTTTTAAGCTTGTCTACATTTGCCCTAATACTCACAATATTATCTAAAAAAGGTCCCGATACGGTGGTTGTATGAACTGATTTATCTGGGTATTGGTTTTCGATTATATGCTCAATGATCCGCCCTAACTGACTGCTGTGACTATTGCCATAAATAATAATGTTGTAATTATCTTCGGTAGTGTTTTGCGTAATTGGAGTAAGACTTACACTTGTATTTGATTGCGGAACTTTGGTATTACTGCTGCCTGAGCCACAGGCTGATAAAAATATTAAAGAAAAAAACCAAAATTGTTTAGGGTATTTAAAATTCAGCATGCCAATTTGTACCAATAATAAGAACTATTTACTGATATTAGTAGGTCGATTCATATGCCGCAAGTTCTTGCACGGTTCAAATATCTTAGTGATATTTTGTTTTATGATTTAAACAAAAAGCCCAGCAAAAATGCTGGGCTGAGGTATTTACGTAATAAACGCATTATTGCGTTAATTCACCAGTAGATGACTCGATGTGTGCTCTTACAAACCATTGAAACTGCTCAAGGTCAGCAAGTTGGCTTACTAGCATATCTTCAGATACTGGATCTAAATCTGATACCGTTTCGATGGCTTTACGGTGATCGGCATTAATGCCGTTGTACACCTTATCTAACGCGCCTAAATGCTCGGTAACAAGTCCTTTACCTAGTGAATATTCGTTCCATGTACGACGGTCTACAATTGACTTAGGTGTACCTACTGGTACGCCGCCTAAAGTGGCAATACGCTCGGCTATTGTATCTGTCATTTCACGCACAGCTTCAACCTGCGGGTCTAGCATTTCATGTACACCTATAAAATTAGGGCCAACAACATTCCAATGAATATGTTTTAGTGTTAATTGAAGGTCTATAAGTGCAACCATACGGTTTTCTAGGGCTGCGATAGTTTTATCAGCTGATTCATTACTCATACCTGGTGCAGTAAATTTAGCTTGCTTATTTGTGTTACTCATAACTTCTCCTACTTAACTATTTAATATTTTTATGTAGATCCTTTACATAATAAATACGTGATAATTATATAAAGCAATCAATATGCCGGAAGTTAAATTTAATAAAGTTATTTAAATTCAATGGTTTGTATTTTGTTTTTTTTGATTTTTTTTTAACAGTATGAGGTGGTTATGAAAAGTCTGCATTTTTTTGTAAAATTTGCAGACCAAACAGATTTGTTGAAACTAAACTAAAATATTTTTAACGGGTGTATTCATGTGCCTTTAATAACTCAAGCGGTATTACTTCAAGCGACATCTTATTTGTGGCCTCCAGTATTACTGGCGGCGCAAGGTTTGCTTGTTGCGCATGAAGCCACCTTATCGCGCATAAACACCACTTATCACCCGCTTTTAAGCCTTTAAAATCGTAAAGTGGATTGGGCGTTATTAGGTCATTACCTTGTGACTTCGAAAACTGTAAAAATTCCTCGGTCATAACTGCACACACACTATGATTACCGCGATCAGAATCCGGTACATAGCAAAAACCCTCGCGAGTATACCCGCCATTTCCGCAACATAACTGTAACCGCGTATCGAGAACGTTAAATTGGTTTGCCATTAGGTGCCTTAAGTGACTGTGTTTAATAAAATAACAATAACCTTATCAGGCACTAAAAAGTATAGCTACTAAAGTAAGGATGTTTGATTACAACTTTTTAAGAAATCGAGATACTTTAATGGAGAGTAGGGTGGAAAAGTATGATTTGTGCCACAAGATAGATTAACTAGATTGTGGCACAAGTTAAGTTAAAGTTTGTTTATTATTCGTATTTTCTGGCTTTTTTAGTTTTGATTACTGCAATGTATGCATGCCAGCTTGCGTAGCTAAGTAGTGGCATAATTACAATAAACCCAACAGCACCAGTTACAAACCCAAGCGCAACCAGCAGAAAAATACATATTGACCAAACAACCATCGGCGCAAAGTTATTTTTCACGGCGTTAATAGATGAAACTATAGCTGTCATTATGTCCACACGTCTTTCCATCATTATTTGTGGTGTGAAAGCCGATACAGAGAAAACAGACACAAGTAAAACCCCACCTGCAATTGTCCCGAGCGTTAAAAATGCTGACAGTTCTTCAAATGTTGGGTTAGCGTAGTTAGGGTACAAAGCGTGAACAAGAGCGGCAATGCGCATCCATGCTATCATTATTACAAGTAATAATATTGCAAAGCCCCATTCACCAACAGGATTTCTAAACATTGATTTTAGTGAATGTTTTAACGTTGGTTTGTGACCTTTTTCAAGTTCCCATGCTACGTCGTATAGGCCAGCTGCAAAAGCGGGTCCAATTAATACAAACGCAACGGTGGCGGGTAATATTACAAATACGCTTTGTGCAAAAAATGCAGAGTAAATAATAGCAGCAGGAATAATACTAAACACTAGGCCATAAATCACAGTGAGTAATGGTGCGCTGGTCATATCTTTAAACGCAAGTGCCAACCAATGAAAAGCAGCGAACGTATCTACTTTGTTGCATTCTATACAGCGGGCAAATTCGGTATTTTTATCAATTGTTTTTGTTGTAGGCATAAGTGGAGCTCCTCTATAAAGCCTCTATTTAGGTTTAGGTCATAAATGCTTTATTTACAAATATTAAACATAGATACGGAGCTAAAATTAAAATTGTTCACTAAATAAACGCTGTATATTTATTAGTCGCGGGTATTTCATAATAAAAATTGCACAAGGGGATTACGCAAATCAATATTAATAAGGTGCTACTTTACCTGCGGCAGGTTAAGTAGCTAAAGAATATTCAGCCCAAACTTATTGCTAAATACTTTATTTCATCACCACTTATTTGTGGTAAAAAATAAATGTCATTGTATTTAAAATACTGCTGAGAATTTATAGTAATAGGCTCAGCTGAGGTTGGTAACTCATCATAAATTTGTCCCAAACTGTAATCGTAAGCATTGCCTATTTTAATTGCTTTGTTGCGCTGTATTATTGGTTTATCAACGACTTTATAGCCTCCTCTATCAGCAATATAGTAAACATTTTGATAAGTATAATACGTGGATTTGTGGTGCTTAATACGCGAATAATGCCTTGGAAGCTTTTTAATTCGTAGCCCATGAGGTGGCATTACAGTATGGTAGCCTTTTTTAGCTTTTCGGTAATAAATACCGTCATTAAAACTAAACGAAATTCCATTAAACCAGATAGAAGTACTTTTTCTAGGTAAGTGCCTTATATATTTATTTTCTTTGTAATAGCGTGGTTTATATCTATTAGTTAGGTAGTTATATTTATGGTTGTCGTAACGTAAGTGTTTACGCTTGTCTTGCTTCTTTTTTTGTTTGTTTTTTTCTTTTTTGCGGTCTTGACGCTTTTCTTTTTTTTGCTCTATTCGTAGCGTTTTTTCATAGCGGCGTTCATCGCGCTTATATTCAATGCGTTTAGGATTTTCGCGCTTATAGTTTATATGGTTTTCTCGCTCGTTGGGTGCTGAAATAGCTGGGCTTGAAAGCGCGCCAATGGCAATTATGCCCGGTAGTAAAAAGGAAAGTTTCATAGTGTGCCTCGTTTATGTTGTTACATAACTAGACTTAATATTACCCCTTGAAACTGAACATTAACTGACCTACTTACTTTTTGGCGTTCCCTTTACAATGCTTTACGTAGACCACACAGTTTCTTACCGTTTATTACAATTTTAAACAGGGCGCTTTAAATAATAATGCGTATGCGATGATAAAGAGAATAGGATAAATTTAAAGGCTGGCTTTTTGAGCCAAACTATTAAAATTTAGATGATTTTAATAGTTTGTTCGTTATTGTTTAGCTGTGGTTAACTAATCTCATCAAGTAAATGCATTACGCGTTCGCTGGCAGCTTCCATTTTATGAATATGCTTAATTGCAGATTCTTTATCGCCATTTTGAATAGAGCGCAGAGCCGCAACACCATTTTTATGCACTTCACTATGTGGGTTTTCTAATTGTTTAAACGCATTGGTGTGTTTAAATTCAGCAGATTGTTCTGAACTATACCACTGACCTAATCGGCACATTGTGTGATCGCTAAAGTCATTAATCGATTTATTACTTTGGCCATTTGCAACAGCATATACGTCACCTTTCCACACAACATGGTCAAGTTTAACGGTTTGTATAAATGACAAGGTCGCTGCTTGAGATATTGTGTTTTTCATATTGTTGCAAAAATCAATAATTGAAGTGTAATCGGTATTGAGTGCATCAAAATTGTCACTTAAGTGCGAACTATTTTCTTTAATACCTTCCACAGAGACCACTGTTTCGTCTGTTTTATTGATTATTTCTTTTACAAGGTCAGCTACTTCTTGCGCCGATTTATTTGTGTTTGTTGCCAATACTCTTACTTCGTCTGCTACAACGCTAAAGCCTCGACCTGCTTCACCAGCTCGTGCAGCTTCAATAGCAGCATTTAGTGCTAGTAAATTGGTTTGATCAGATATTTTACTAATGGTCGAAACAAACGTGCTAATTTTTCCAGCCATGCTGGCTAAGCCTGAAATGTTTTCAGTCATGCTACCCATTTTGTTTGTCATTAAATCCATTTCTTTAACAATATGATTGAGTGAACTATTTGATTTTTCGAGCAGGGTATTAATTTTATCGCTTACTTTGTTTTCTTCATCAATTTTGGTGTAAGAGCCCAGTACGGTTTGTCTTATTTCATCAATTTGATTAACACCATTAATTGAACTCGATAGTAAAGAGTGAGTGAAACTATGATCTTCATTACTATTAGGGTTGTTAAGCTCTTCAATGAGTGATGTATTTTCACTAATTAACGATGTATTTTTATTGCGTAAACTCTCAATTTCTTTTTTTAGTTGGTCATTTTCGTTTTTCAATATCGAGTAGGTTGAACTTAAAACAAACATATTTAGACCTTGATTTTTAAATAATAATTTACATTTAGTTATCATTATAGAGGTAAAATTTTATTGAGCCTATATTTATCATCACTGTTTTCCTTAAATAAGCCCATACGGTGAAAAATGTTCTGTTAGTTTTCATCGTGTATCATTAAATTCAAAATTCTTGTTCAAAGGCTGCTTTTATAAAGTCCGTAAAAATGTGACTAGGTCGGCTTGTTCTTGCTTGGTTAAATTAAGCTTAATAAGCAGGTTGGTGGTTTTAGGGAAATGCGGGTCGTTTAGTTGGTTTTTCCGTGGCTTTGGTCTAGCCCCACCATGGTTATACATACTCACAATGCCTGCTAAATCTTCAAATAAGCCATTGTGCATCCACGGAAATGTTTGCATTAAGCCTAGTAAAGAGGGGGTTCTAAATTGCCCTATGTGATCAGGGTTATTTGTGGCATCAAAGCGGCCTTTATCTTCAAAGTGTCGACCATAGTAATGCAGCCCAGTGCCATGAAATTGATTGTCACTCAGTAGTGCACCGTTATGGCAGGTCATGCATTTAGCTTTAGTTCTAAATAGGTGCAGGCCATTTAGCTCACTATCGCTTAAGCTACTAATTGCGTGTTGTGGGTTTTTATTAAGCTGCGTTAAAAACGTTTTATAGCGACTATTTGGCGCGGCTAATGTTCGCTCAAACGCAACTAAGGCTTTTGCCATTTGCTTTGAAGTTAGGGTATTACTGTTAAAAGCACTTTGAATAAATACATTGTAGCTTTTATCTTTATTTACCCGCGCTAAGGCTACTTGGGGGTCTAGGTCCATTTCAATTGGATTTGCTATGGGCATAAGTGCTTGCTGCTCTGCAGTATTTGCGCGGCCATCCCAAAAAAAGCTTTGCCATTGATCAATACCAAAAATAGCAGGGGTGTTACGTGTGCCTATTTGCTCATCAATACCCACTGCGGTTGTGCGGCCATCATGAAAGCCTTTATCACGCTCATGGCAGGTAGCGCAGCTAACGGTATTATTACGCGAGAGCTGTACATCATGAAAAAGCTTGTCACCTAAAGCAACATGCTCATGTTTTGGCGATGCTACAGGCAAAAGCGACATGGGCTCAACGCTTCTGCCATCACTAGTTTGAATAGTAGGCCAATGTGCTTGGCCTTTGCTATACAAAGCACGCAAGCCTTCATTGTTTAAAGCTTTAGAATCAGCTGTAAATAATAACACAGCAAGGGCTACAAAAATAACTTTAATCATATTTGTAGCTCAATTCTAACCAAAATACTCGACCAGGCTCAATACCTGATGCGCCCTCTGCAACTGTATATGTTCTCTTATTTAATAAATTGGAAATATCAGCTCGTAACTCTAAGGTTTGGCTATTGGTCAGTTTATGTTTGTATTTTAAACTTAGGTTTAGCATTGTCCTGGCACGTATAGTCTGTTCCTGGTAAACATCAAATAGAGTGGAAACAACTGGGCAGCTAGCACAGACATCCCCTATATCAATACTTTCGCTCCCTCCTGTACTTACAGCTGTATCGTAGCTACCTGAATATGAGATATTTAATCCAGTGCTAAATGAATCGACCCAATCTACGTTCCAGCCAAAGGCTGCTGTGATAGGTGATCCAAAATTAGTTCGTATCTGAGATAGTTGACTTAATGTGACCAGTGAACCTTCATCTTTTGCATTAACATAGTAAACGAGTTCATCAAGAGGGGTGTTATCTACGGTTGCATTATAATTGTCATTTGATACTTCGTTCTCGGCATACGACGTATTTGCCCATACAGAATGGGCACCAAATTGTGCGCTCCATGCTAGTGAAATACGTTCTGAACTTCCCGTTCCTTCGTTACTAATATCAATATAAGTGTACCCATCAAGATCGGTTTCGTCTGAAGTCGTGCGAGAAAACTGCTGATGTTTTTTACGCTTTACGTATTTTAAAGAAATATTACCCATTGTTTCAAATGCGTGAGCGATACCCAGTGCAAACTCATCATCGTAAGGGGTATCCACGTCATTAAATCGATATTTAAAGCTGCCAGTGTAATTTGAATTTAACCAGCTTTGTAAGTAGCCACTTTCGATAGGCCTATATTGTAGATAAGAAAATTTTTGTTGTTCTTTAATTTTATAACTGATAATGGCAGAGTCGTAATATCGGTTTAGGCCGCCACTGATAATGGTTTTTTGATTATCAAATACGTCGTACCCTATTGAAATTCGCGGTGCTACATCATGGTTTTGCAAAAAGTCATCATAGCTGTAGCGCATGCCTAAATTTACATCAAGTTTACCGTACTTGATGTGGTCGGTAATGTAGAGTGCATTGCGATTTAAATTTACATCTATGTATTCAGCAGGGCTAACAGTTCGGCCATTAAAAAATTGCGCAGTAGTAGTTATATTATTACTGTATGCGGTGACGTGCTCCGAGTTGTTAAAGTCAATCTCCCCACCTAATTGCTCAGCTAATTCTTCTATAGGGATGAGAGTTTCAAGTGCCTGACAATCAAGTGAATAACCACTGCAATTAAGGGGTGTAGTAGCACTAGACCATATAACAGGCGAACTGTAGTTATAGCCATCTTGAAAACGCTCACGCTCTATTTGCTGATATTTAATTTCTGCACCAGCCACAACAGAGTGCGTTAATCCTAAAAATTTAAAAGTTTCTAGGTTAAATGTATTTTTCCAATTGGTGGTGAATTGGCGGTTATCTAACGCCCCATAACCACCTTGGCGTGAAAAGCGTTCGTCTGCATCGCCTTGGTTAGCGTATTGTCCCCAGTCTTTTCCTTTTGTTTGTAGCCAATTATAAAAATGCGCTGGGCCGTCACGGCTACTATCACTTATGTTTAAGCTTAAATTACTTGCCCATGTTACATATTTAAAATCTTGCTTTAATTGTATTGCGCTACCATAAGCGCCACCTTCTAACTGATAATCACTATCAAGTGCATCAGTAATAAAACCATTCACCTCATAGGGAGAATAGATCATACTTATCGTAAAATTATCAACCCAGCCGTTCTTATAACCATATTTAAATATAGCGTTAATGTTACGGCGGCTTTGGGTTTTTGTTTGCCCCAGTGATAAGTCACTTATATCACTATTAAGGTAATTTAAACTAAACATTACACCGTGGCGTTTATTAAGTTGTTTTTTACCGCTCAATGAATAGCTTATTTTTTCGTATACTGGAGCCTCTAATTCAGCTTCATCTGTACTGCTTTGCTCAGTTTCATCGTCGGCTTGAATATAATGATAATCAGCCCAATCACTGTGATTACCGCGTACAGTAAAGCTAAAACTATCTTTGCCAAATGTTTCTTTTGTTTTGGTATCAACAACACCGCCAGAAAAACCACCAAATTCAGCCGGAATATTATGATCGTACACAGTGATTGATTCGACTACATCAGAGTTCACATTCATACTTTGCACACCGCCTGACACATCATTGCTTGATGATGTTAAGCGGCTACTACTGGCGGGATCAATACGATTATTGTAGTTCATACCATCAAGTGAAAAACCTGTTTGCCAAGGCTGGGCACCTGAGATGGATATTTCTGGAGCACTGATCTCTGCTAGGCTTTCAATGCTGAACGCCTCATTGCTTAATTGTACGCCTGGTAAAAGTGCAATTAGCTCATTTATGTCGCCATTTCCTTTGGCTGTTACATCAATAAAACTGCGGTCTAAATACGAACGACCAATAACTTCAGGAACTTCTATCCCTATAAATTGGCCTTTGACTTCAATGTGTTCGATAGCTTCACATAAACTTTTTTTTTCATCAGTGAGTGTGCTGCAATCTTCAGGTGGGGGAGGAGTCTGTTTTTGCTCGGTCGCACCATATGAATTATGGGCAAGCAAAAACAGACACGCATAAATATAACGTGTCTGCATTTTTTTCTCTTATTTAGTTGCCAATTGGAGTGCTGTCTTCGCTATCAGCAATACCATCGTTATCAGCATCTTCATCGGCTGTTAAACCCGAAGCGGCAATATCTTCATCAGTTACGTTTGCTAAGAAGAAGTTAGGAAGCCCATCGTTATCAGTATCAACACTGGCAACACGGTTATCCCTAAAGTCATCTTTGCTTGCAATTAATTCAGCCATTGTGGTGTAAAGGTCAAGTTGGTCGGCTTCACCATTTACCTCGTTAGTGACAAGCGCTGTCGCTTGCTCGTATTCGCCAAGTAAGGTATGCGCTTCGACTAAATCTTCCATGGCATCAATAATGACAGTATCGGCTTGTGTTAAAATAAGCGTTTCAATATCAGCGATAAGTGCTGAGGTTTGTGTTTTCACACTACTGTAAGTGCTGGCAAAGTCAGTAATACTGCCGGCGTTAGCCCCCATGCTAGAAAGCATGCTGTAACGTTCCCAAAAGCCAGTTGCAGACGGACTAAGTAGTATTGTTTCGTTTTTTAGTGATTCGAGTACTTCAAGAAGTTGGTCGCTTGTTAATGTACTTAAACTTTCGTTTACTTCAGTTATTGCATTATTAAATGTAGTTAAGGCTAAGTCGGTAAAGCCTGCATTTATTAAATAACCTAATGTTTCTAAGCGGTATTCAAATCGGTCTTCAATATCTTCTAGTGCACTAATTTTACTTAGTAATTGCGTATTTATTGCGGGGATTTCGTCAGTTAAGCCTGCGCGGTCAAGTGATACCATTACATTGCTATGCACAGTAATTGCAGAAGTGTCGGTTAAAGTTCGTAATGTGCCTGTATTTAGTTTATTTAACATGGTTAAACAGCGATTTGCGGCAGCAGCAGTATCTGAGCCGACTTCTCTACTAATGGTGACTAGTAAACCACAGCCTTTATAGCCAGCTAAGAAAGAAGCAGATGACTCTGCACTTATGTACTCATCAGATGAAATAAACTCACCCGCATACGTTAATACCTCTTTCGCTTGTTCGGTATACCCGTACTGATATAAAATTTGCGCTGTGCCTGCGTTGTTGTCTGTTTCGACTAAACTTCTGAAAAATTCGTTATAATCACCTTCCTCAGTAAAAAAGGTAAAGGCCTCATCGGCTGCATCGGCCACTGAAGAGCCCGACATAATGCTTTTAGCTACGCTAAAGCTATACATAATTTGATTAGCACCACTGATATCAAAATCAGATGAAAGTAAGGCAAACGCAGGATTTTCTTCGAGGTCATAAAGGCCTTCAAGTAATCCGGCCAGAGTTTGTAGTGGATAGGTATAAGTACCTAAATTGGCCTCAGTGTATTCTGAAGCAGCAAAGTCATAGTTGCTATCTATGCCCGTTACACCATAAAACGACAGCGCTAGGTTTACGTATTCTCGAGCTAGCTCAAGCGAGTTTGCGCGAAATAAAACCTCTGCTGCCCATGCGGTATAAAGCGCTTTTAGTCTTTGTGTTTTTTTACCTTTAAATTCGCCGGTTTTTTGAATTTGGTAACCGGTGTTACTTGAAATATTTACTAGCGCAGTAGCAAACGTTTGTGCTGTGAGTTGATTGGCATCAGTTGGGTTGGCAGCATATACCTCTAATGCACCTTCGGCTGCATTTTTAAACGCTGTTTGAAAGTAACCATATGTTTTTGTGTACTCTTCTTCACGTACAATCTCTGCGTAGCTGTTAATGGTATTTAGCAGGGTTTCTGCTTCATCGGTTTGGCCAACATCCATATAGTCATTTACTAAACCAAGTAACCAAGACGCATCGCTACTATTTATATTTTCAAACCCTTTTTCAGCTAAATACTGGTTGTAAGCAGCTAAAGCACGTGAGCGATATTGCGCACCTTGTTCTATTTCGTTGATATTATCTAAAGCAACGGCAACATCTTGTAGGCCACTAGCCAGTGCCGTTTGCTCGTTAATCAGTAATAAATAATCTTCGGCGGTATCTAAAAATCCAGCACGTGCATAAGCGGCAGCTTGCGCTTGGTAAACGGTATAGCGTGAAATTTCATCGTTAATGCTTTCGTTTACAATATCGGCTTGTTTTAAGTGTGATTTACTAGAGCTGTAGTAAAAATTACGTTTGTCTTCATTTGTTACATAAGAAGGGCTTAGTGTAATGCTGGCCGTAATTGGTTCATCAATTACGCCATCGGTGTAGCTAATTTCGAACACTTCATTAACTGAACTTAATGTTTGCGCTTCAAAGGTAAACTCGCCCGTGCTTTCGTTTATTGTAATTACACCATTTTCAGGGGAGGTTACCAGCGTAAATGTTATTTCATCTCCATCGGCATCAACTACATTAATAGTCCCCTCTGTTGTTGATGATGAGGTAACAAATACGTTTGTTGTTTGTAATATCGGCGTATCATTAACATTTTCGACCGTAAAGTTAAGCGTTACATTTGAACTAAGAGAACCATCGCTAGCTGAAATTGAAGCACTATCGCTACCAAAGAAGTCGGCATTAGGTGTGTAAGTAAACTCACCATTTGCTTCTACCGCTATAGTCCCATTACTTGGCGCGTTTGCTAATGTGTAGCTAAGTGCCTCGTCGTCGGTTGCCGTTACTTGAGCAGTAAATGAAGTGTCTTCGTTTACAGTAAAATTTAAATTAGGTTGTGCAAATTGTGGAGCTGTGTTGCCAGAGCCACCACCACAGCCCGCTAAAGCAAGGGCGCATAATATTGGGGTATATTTAATAAACGTGTTCATTATTGTTAATATATAAAGTTAATGATGTTGCGAATGATAACGCATATCAATTAGATTTAAAAGTGTGATTTGTATTTGTATTATAAATAGTGAGTATTCAATTGAGGTTAAAAGTGCGCCTAAAAAGCAAAACCCTGCGCTTAACAGGGTTTATATTGCAAATAAGAGAGCGTTACTAAAATAAGGGGGGATGTAACCAATTATCTAGTTAAGATCGTTAATAATAAGAAGAGGGAAGTTTTTAGCTGAACGCGGCTGCCATTTACCAAAATCAATATTGCGAACTTTGAAATACTCAAGCACTTTAGGTGAATACGTCCAGCCACGGGCGCGCTGTTTTGTGGCTGCGCTGCGTAAACTTGCGCCAAGCCCCACCGTTAGTAGATCGTGATTTACATTTAGCTTTTTATAAAAGGCTTTTTCGCGCAGGCTTGCTTTATTTATCACCTCATCGTAATGAGCACGTAAAGTTTGCCACTTTTGGCTTTTTTGCGGCTCTTTTAAATGTTTAACCATGGCGTCAATATCGCTATCTAACCATTTTGCTGAGGCTGCATCACCATGCCAACCAATAATTGTATTGGGCTCAATTGTAGTAGGGTGCCCGGCAAATAACACATAATTAGCACACGATGAAAAACAAAACTGTTTTATATTTACGGTTAACTTATAAGCCAATATTAGTTCGGCTAAATCCATTCCTAAGTCAATATTTCCGCCGCCGCTGGTAATAGTAAAGGTATTAATTGTGGGGTTGATTTTTAAAATCTCAGCTGCTGTATTGTTATTTTGTTTATTGATTTCGCCACTGTATATAATGGTTTTATCACTTAAGGTTACTTGAGCCTGCAATAACGTGGGGAGTATTAAAAAAAGGGTAAAAATTAATTTATGCATATGAGTTTTAAATGAGTATTTTTGCCAAAGGCTACGTAATTTGGCTAAACGTGGCAAATACTAATTTGGCTAAAGTAGTTAACACCTTTTGACCACTCTTAACTTTGCCCTAATAAACTATCTGTAATGATGTAAATTAGGCACAGTTAAATGGTTTATTTTAAAAAGCGGCTTTACGTAGTGAACGTTAAGCCGCTTTTTATGATTATTAGTAGGGCGTATTCCTTATAATACCAATCTGCAATAATACTTAATCATTTTGAGGGGCTAAACGTGTCGCTATCTGCGTTAAAAAACTCTCATTTACGACTGTATGGATGCAGAAGGTAGAGCAATGCATGAGCAATTGCCGAGAACAACTAAATAGCCAATTTTTTGCCTAGCTATCACCACGGTTTTCCATCCTCAAAATAGATCACTTAATTAAGCATATTGGCTTTGCCATAACTTTGCTGGGTATTTATGCGCCATAAATAAATCATCAATTTGCGCTTGTAGCTTAGGGTACATGGTATCTAAAGTGCTGTCGCCATAATCAAAATAAACCTTTTGGTTACTTAGCTTTGCGATGTTGTTGGCAATGTACTGTTTAAATTGTGCAAATACTTCGTCGTCGTGGCTAAAAATACCTGGCCAATGGGTCGACATACTAATAGCATCCGCAAATTCGTTAGGGTAATTAAGTAGTGTGTACCACGATATAAGCCCACCCATGCTAGAGCCACCAATATAACGGTACTGCGCGCCTTTTTTTACGTTGTAGTTAGACTCAATGTAAGGAATAACTTCTTTAACTAAAAAACGTGAGTAGTTATCTGAGTAAACGTAAGAGGCAAATAGTTTATGGCCTGGCTATTTTTCTAACTGGGAAAGGGCATTTTGCTTTTGCTTGCTTAAGGACTCAAACGGTTTTTGCGGGTAGTATTCGCTGTGGCGGTTTTCTACGGCGTTAGGAATGCCGACCACAATAAATGGACGCACTTTTCCTTGCTCTATTAATGTGCCGGCTACTTCATCTACGCGCCATTCTTGCTTGTTCCATGTGCTGTTGGCATCAAATAGCATGCGGCCATCGTGCATGTAGAGCACATCGTAGGTGGTGTTTTTGTTGTAACCTGGTGGTAGCCAAACATTTAAAAAACGGTTTTTTACAAACTGTGATTCTATATTGTCGATTACTTCAATGTGTCCTTTGCTTACTTGCACGTTAGCTGTGCTTGCATAGCAGGTATGCACTACAAATATTGATAAGCTAAACAGTAAAGCAATTAATTTCATGGTGGCGCCTTAGCATACAAAAAGTACACTATTACAATCTATCATTGTTAATACAATGTGAATACGTATGCACTGGTTAGGGGGGCGTAAATGTAAAAGCCACTTTTTTATTAATTATAAAGTGGCTTTGTTTGGTTGGACTAACGCATAGTAAGTTGTTGATTTATTTCTTCAAAAATACTCGCGTCGTCTATGGTTGAAGGGATTTGTAGTTCGTCGCCATCTATAAGTTGACGTAAATTTTTACGTAGTATTTTTCCGGAACGAGTTTTAGGTAAGCGCTCTACGCTAACTATATTTTTTAAACATGCAATGGCGCCAATTTGATTACGTACGGAGGCAACAAGTGCTTTTTCGACTTCTTGGCTTGACCCTGTGAAGTCATTTTTAAGTACAATCATGCCCATTGGAAGCTGGCCTTTTAGTGGATCGTTTACACCAAATACAGCGCATTCGGCAACCGCAGGATGAGCCGCTACAATTTCTTCCATTTCGCCGGTAGAAAGCCTGTGGCCTGCAACATTTATAACGTCATCAGTGCGGCCCATTATGAATAAGTAGCCGTCTTCATCTATATAACCGCCATCGCCAGAGAGGTAGTAGCCCTTGTATTCACTTAAATAACTGGCTTTAAATCGGGCTTTATCTTGCCAAATAGTGGGTAAGCATCCGGGCGGTAAAGGAAGCTTTATAACTACAGCCCCTTGTTCGTTAGCGGCGCATTCATTACCGTTCATGTCGAGTATACGAACATCAAACCCGGGTGTTGGTACGGTTGAGCTGCCTGGTTTGGTTGTTAATGTTTCTATTCCTATTGGATTACAGGCAATCGCCCAGCCTGTTTCGGTTTGCCACCAATGATCGAGTACCGGAAGTTGAGTTTTCTCTTTTAGCCATTGATAAGTGGGTGGATCGAGGCGTTCGCCTGCTAAAAATAACCGTTTTAAGCTAGAGGTATTATATTTTTTAAAGCCTTCAGCATTAGGATCTTCTTTTTTAATGGCTCTAAATGCTGTGGGTGCGCTAAATAACGCACTCACTTTATATTCTTCAACTACACGCCAAAAAGCGCTGGCATCGGGAGTGCGAACAGGTTTTCCTTCATACAAAACGGTTGCACACCGGTACATTAGTGGTGCATACACAATATAAGAGTGCCCAACTACCCAGCCAATATCTGATGCCGCCCAAAACACCTCACCAGGCTCCATACCATAAACTGTTTTCATGCTGTAGTTCATTGCAACGGCGTGCCCGCCATTTTCACGCACAACGCCTTTTGGAGTACCTGTGGTACCTGATGTATATAAAATATAAAGCGGGTCGTCACCATTTACTGGTATTGGGTCGGCTGCTTGTGCTGTTTGCATGGCATGCGTCCAATCTATATCGCGCAGTTTCACCATGGTTGCAGTGACCTGTTCACGCTGGTAAATAATACAGTGATTTATTTTGTGATTGGCAAGTTCTATGGCGTTATCAATCAGTGGTTTGTATTCAATGATGCTATCGACCTCTACACCGCAAGAAGCACTAAGTATCAGTTTAGGTTTAGCATCGTCGATACGCACAGCTAGTTCGTGCGCAGCAAAGCCGCCAAACACCACTGAGTGTATAGCGCCCAAGCGAGCACAAGCTAACATACCAATAACAGCTTGTGGGATCATAGGCATGTAAATCACTACGCGGTCACCTTTTTGTACACCGTATGATTTCATTACACCTGCAAACTTAGCCACTTGATGTTGTAGTTGGTTGTAAGTATAAATTTGCTTTGTATTGGTGACAGGTGAGTCGTAAATCAGTGCAGTTTGTTCGCCAAAGCCTGCAATAATATGCTGGTCTAGGGCTAAAAAGCTGCTATTTAGTTGTCCATCACTAAACCAATGGTAAAGGCCGTCGTTATCTTTTGTGTAGGCTTGTTTTGGCGTTTTATACCAGGGTATGTTTTTGCTTTGTTCAAGCCAAAACTGAGCTGGATTTTGCTTAAAGGTAGTGTATTGCTGGTTATAAAGGCCTGGCATAACTGGCTCCTAAAACTAATATGTGTGAGAGACCTTACAAAAGGTAGGCTTTTTTATCCGTGTAGGCTATTCGACCTTGGTCGGCTAAAAGTTAATCACATGGTTAGTATGCGTTGCAGTAAGTTTGACAAATAAAGACGCGCGGCTCAGCATTGCCTTATATTTGTAAAGGGTTAATTGTATGAGTAACGAAGTGAGAGTAGGCGTGGCGGTTATTATTATGCGCCAAAACACTATTTTATTAGGTGAGCGTATTGGTGCACATGGTGCAAATACATGGGCAACACCCGGCGGGCATTTAGAGTTTGGCGAGGCAGTTGAGCAATGTGCAATACGCGAGGTATGTGAGGAAACAGGGTTAAATGTAAGTAAAATAACTAAGCTTGATTTTACTAACGATATTTTCAGTGCTGAAAATAAACACTACATTACATTATATGTAAAAGCAGAGTATGAAGGTGGTGAGCCAACTCTTAACGAGCCTGATAAATGTATTCAGTGGCGCTGGTGTGATATTAATAATTTACCTTCGCCACTGTTTACATCACTTAAAAATTACTTAGCTACAGCAACTCTCACGGTTTAGTTGATGGGCTTAATACTAATTTTTTAAAGCTCACTTGTGCGTAATCGCCATTTTGCTTGTCGAGTGCCCATTCGCCTGTACCTAAGCAGCCAGGGTACCAAATACCTTTAGATGATTTAGTGCTACATTGGTTATAAGCACCGGCTTTAAAATAGTGCCAGTCGGCAGCATAACCATGTGGATGATCTTTATAATCCACCTTGCCATATGCATCAACATTGTTCCCTAAGTTAATTGAGTAATTAACGTCTTTTTTACCCTGTGCGGTAAAGGTTAGGTGCATTACATTTCCATGCACGTTCACGGTGTAGCTAAACTCATCACCTAGTGCAATACCTAAAGCCGCTGGGTCATCTGGGTTTTCCCAGGTGTTTCCCCATACTGGGTAGGTAATGTCTGTACGGTTAGGATCTGTTTTTGGTAAGTTACGCTCGTAGTTCCAAAAAACGGAGCCTTTTTTATGACCTGGCCATTTTTTATAGTAAATTTTTAGCGGTTCGTTGCCCCACCCATAACCCAGTTTTGTATCAATTAATGCTTGGTCTTTACCTGCATGAATTTGCCCAACAACAACAGAGTAAGCTGCTTTTTTATTAGGATCTGTAGCTCGAAGTGCTACATGATCAACCTTCAACGTGGCTTCCATTTTTCCACCTACAGAGCCAAAACGCTCTGAAAGGGGATGGACAGCCAATGCAAAATTATTTTTTGAGTTTTTTGTTTTAATTTTGGTATTTGACCCGCGGATCATTTGTCTTAATTCACTACGTGTATTGGTAGAGTTGGCGCTGGTAAGTGCTTTATTTGGCGAGGTAAATACCATATAGCCTTGCTCATCAAGATAGAAAAAATCAGGGTGAGCGTAAGTTTGAATTTCTTCAACGTCGATTGTATCTATTTTTCCATCGTTGTTTAAATCGACCGGTACGTTTATTTTCCATTGCGATAAATCAAATTTTGACGCAGGGACTGCTGCATTATTTTCAACTTTAGTATTTGTACTAGCGCAGCCCATAAATAATAAAGGAGTAACAGCGGCAAGTACTGCGAGTTTAAAAGTAGATGTGTATTTTTTCATGGTTGTCTCTGTGTGATGATTTTAAAAGTAAACGATATTAACTTCGCTTAGCTTTAATTTAACATACCAATTTAAAATATCAACATTACCAATTCTTGGTTTTTATTATTTCAAATAAGATTATTGGTTATACCAATGTGTTTTTTTGCTGTTTTTTGCGCTTTTTATTTAAGTGTTTACGCTGCGCTTTTTTTATGTGCTTAGTTAGCCACTTTGTCATTTTAGGCATTAGCTCAGGGGCAAAATTATGGCCCATACCAGGGACTACTCTTAGCTTGGCCTTTTTTATAAGTGCGGCTGTATTTTTACCTGCATTAAGCGGAATAACCACATCGTCACTGCCATGAATTACGAGTGTTGGGGTTTTAATTTTACGTATTAAATGTTGCCTGTTTTTACTTGCGGCCATTGCAACTAATTGGCGTTTATAACCATTGGGATTGTATGAACGCTTAACTATTTGCGTTGCATGGTGGCGAAGTGTGTCTTCTGTTTGAGGGTAAGCAGGGCTGCCAATTAGTTGGTTCAGCTTAATGTTGTAATTTATTGCTTCATCAAGATTTGGCGTTTTAGGCCTTAATTTTGCTAGTTTTATAAATACACCAATGCTCTTAGCACTTAGCCTTGGTAGGCTAGAGCTCGACATAATTGTTGTTAAACTGAGTACCTTTTTTTTATGTTGCGCTGCGATTAACTGGGCAATCATCCCACCCATAGATGCGCCAACAAAGTGGGCTTTTTTTATTTTAAGTGCGCACATAAGTGCTAAAACATCGTTTGCCATATCATCGAGTAAGTAGGGAGTTTTAGTCGGGATGGAGAGCCGTTTACTTAACCACGATTTAAATAAACTTGCAGGCGGTGCGTGATCACAATGAGTTGACAGACCACTATCGCGATTATCAAATCGAATTACCCTAAAACCGTTTTTAACTAAACCATAATATAACGTGTCTGGCCATACGGTCATTTGAGCGCCAAGCCCCATTATTAGAATGATTGGCGGAGATTTTTTATTGCCTTCGTCTTGATAATGAAGCGTTATACCGTGAGGTGTTTTAATTGTGCGCATAGCCAAGAGGTGTAGTTAGCTTTGCTAAATTGTAGCGAGTATTTATTACAACTTATTTGCAGTATTAGGCAGTGGCAGTTGCCATTTATTTAAAATAGCATTGTATTCGCCACTTTGTTTAATTGCTTCAAGAGCGTCTGATAGTGTATTGGCTGTTTGCGCGTCGAGCATTTTATTCGCCGCAAAATAAAGCGTAGAAGGGAAATCTTCTAGGTGGATCCGCTTAGTGATAAGGCTTGGATCTAACCCCGACATTTTTAGTTCGTTATTAAGGGTGAGTGTATTCATTAATACAAAATCAATACGCTTTTTATACAGCATTTGCCACAGTTGTTGATAGTAGCTCACTAGCACTAAATTTTTGTCTTCTGTAAAGCCCATTTGCTGTAAATATTTAGCACTGGAGTAACCGCGAATTGTGCCTATTTTATAAAACTTAGTGTGGTTTAAGTGTGTTGCCTCTGCTTTACTACTTTTTAAGCTAACTACGTAGGCGTCGGTAAAATATACGTCGCCTAACCATTTAAAGTTATTTGTGCGTGTTGGGGTTTTTAACAAAGAAAGTAAAATAGTGTTTGGGTTGCTTTCAAGCTCGTGAAATGCGCGCGCCATGGGCATTATTTCAAATGAAGCACTTAACGTTGTGTTTTTTAAAACTGCTTTGGCTAAATCCACAAGCGCGCCATCGGCTTGGCCGTTTTCATTTTTAAAATGATATGGGTGTAGGTCTTCTGCAATAAAGTTAAGTGTACTCGTTGCATTTACCGCGGTACAAAACATTAACATAAAGGCGATAATTACAACACGAGGGTGCATAAAACAATCTTTTATAACTAATATGCTTCGAGTTTAAAGAATGTTGACTGAAATATAAACTTAAATGTTTAATAAAAGTAAATAAGTGTGGCTTATTTATCTTTCGAGGTTAAATTTACATCAGTAAGCTTGGTACTTAGGCAAGGTAGAGCCTTTTTAATGTGGTTACGTGTGTTTAGTTTTAAAGTATTCGAGTGGACTGCATGAGTACCAGCGTTTAAAAGCACGATTAAAAGAGCTTTGGTCTTTAAATCCGAGTGCTAAAGCCAACTGCGCTAAATTGGGTTTATTGCATAACTCATTTATACGTCGTTTTCGCTCGGTTTCAAGAAGAAGTAAAAATGTTGTTTCTTGTGATTTTAAATGTCGCTGCAAGGTCCTTGGGGTCATGCTTAAGGCATTTGCAGTGCGTGCTAACGTACAATGTTGTAAATCGAGCTTTGCCATTAAAATTTGACTAACATTTTCAGACATATTTTGCTGGCTAGTAAAAAGACTTAATTGCTGATCAGATACCTGCTTAAGTGCTAAATGTATAGCAGCATTATCGGTTTTAAAGTTTAGGCTTAAGTAACTACTCGGAAAACAAATTTCGTTGTGTTTAGCATGAGTTAAAATTGGGCAATTAAACCATGTTGTTAGCGTATTTATTTGCTCATGAGTGTAGTGATATTTAAAGCTTACTTGGGTTGGTGATAATTCGGTCTTGAGTAATTGGCGCACCACACTCACCCAAGCTGTCATGTTTCTTAACACTACTTGTTCATTGCAGTGGGCATGGGGAAACCAGCGTATAGTGGCTAGGTTTTTGTGTTGTTCAAATTGTGCTTGACCTATATCTGCCACCAAACGGTCGTAATTTAAAAGTGCTTGTATCGCGTTACCTAACCCATTACTCGATTCTACTAAATATCCCAAAACGCCATAGTCAGCGGTGCGAATATGTTGGCCCAGCCGAAACCCAAATAAAGGGTCTTTAAGTGTTTTTTGACCATAATCAAGCAATGAATTATAGCTTTTAAGCGTTATGCGTGGTGACAGCTGTTGTGTTGCACGATTACTGTATTCGTTAAAGTTAATTGCTTTTAAAGCAGCTGCGCTATTTAATCCTCGGCTTTGTAGGTAGTCAAGAATACTCGAAAAGTAATGATCGGCAAGAGTTTGCATTTGTCGCCTAAAGCTAAAAAATGGTCGTGTAAGAGCAAGTTTGCCACGTTAAATTTTATTATGCTATAGGTCCTATTTTTAGTAGTAGTAGCTTATGGTTTCTGTAAATTTAAAATGTACTTTACTTGCTCCACCAGAGAAAGTGGCTGCTGTATTACTTGAACATGCCTATTTAGGACGTTTTTTTAATGCCCAATTTTCACAATTAAAATCACATAATAAAGGTGAAATGAAAGGTGGAGCAGGTGCCATAAGGCAAGTTAAAACCCCGCTTGCTATTTTTAGTGAACAAATTATAAGTGCCAGCAATAAGTATATTTGCTATCGCATAATGGGTGATAAGCCGGTGGCCAATCATCAAGGAGACATATATTTAACTCCCATTGAGCATGAAGGTAATACAGCTACAGTGCTCAGGTATTGCATTACTTTTAAGCCACCATGGTGGATCCCAAGTAGCCTGATTAAGTTATTTGTTAGACATGACATTTCGCAAGCGCTTAATAAACTAGCGCGGTATTTTAAGGAGCATAATGTATGACCATTGAGATGATTTTACTCGCGCTTAGTCCTGTTTTTTTAGTGTTTGTTAGTGTTGAATTTATTAAATACAGGCGTTTTTACGATATAAAAGACAGCATGGCGAATACGGCCTTGGCGTTATTGCATCAAGCTGCCGATGCGCTTTCTTTAATATTACTGATGCCATTATTTAATTGGTTGTATGAATATCGCGTGTTTGATATTGAGCTGTCGGTACTTGGTGTTTTTTTCGCCTTTATTTTGCAAGACTTTTTATATTATTGGTTTCATAGGGCGTCGCATCACATTCATTGGTTGTGGGCTGCACATGTCGTGCATCATAGCTCTACAAAAATGAATTTTACAACGGCATTTAGGCAAAGTTTAATGTACCCCTTAGCCGGTATGTGGGTATTTTGGTTGCCTATGATTTTAATCGGCTTTAACCCTATAACTGTGCTTAGCGTTGTTGCGTTAAATTTGGCGTATCAGTTTTTTGTGCATACACAGGTAGTAAATAAGCTTGGGTGGTTTGAATTTATATTTAATACACCGTCACATCATCGGGTTCATCATGCTATTAATCGGGGCTACTTAGATAAAAACTTTGCTGGCGTACTTATAATTTGGGATAAGTTATTTGGTACCTTTGTAGAAGAAGATAAAAACCAGCCGTGTAAGTATGGCATTGTGGGGCAGCTAAATAGCAATAATCCAATCACTATTACATTTCATCAATGGTGGTACTTAATTAAGCTAACTTACACAACTAAAGGATTTGAAGCTAAGTTAAAAGTTTTGTTTGGTTACCCAACTAGCTCGCAAAAGAAGAATGATAATAGCGTGAAGTATAAAAGTTAAGAGGGGTTATCCACTCTTAACTTTGTTGTCTAAGGAAAGAAACTATTGTGCAGTAGTAATAACCGTATCAATTAAATGTACCACGCCATTACTTGTGTATATGTCGGTGGTTGTTACATTGCTTCCTGCAACTTGTAATGACGTTGCAGATAAACTCACCTGCCACCAAATGTTGCCAACACCTTGACCGTTTTCATCACCAGGGGCCGTGTCGCCAGAGTAGGTATACAGTGGACGACCGAGGTACGCTACCTGCATAGTGCTATCTGCGCGAGCAATAAGTGATAAACCTGGGGTGTTTTCGGTGGAATCAGCGGTGCCTAACACAGGTGGCCACGTTGTTGCACAGGTATCTTCACATACGCTCATCGACTCGCCTAAGTCGTTGTCAAAAACGTAAACTGTTTTACCCGGTGTTGTATCAGCCATGCCTGTTACTAAACGCGCATTGTCTGCATCGTATGCAACACTGTCTGTTTCAGCGTTAGTGGTGTTAGTAAAGTCGACAATATTTACACTTAGCATATTTTCAGCAAGGGTGGTGACCATTTTACCATTAGCTGCAAATGCATCCGTGCTGCCTACTTGAACGCCTAATACGTGCTGTGTTAATACGCCGGTTAATGCATCTTTATCGGCTAGTAGCGCGTTTAAGGTGTCGGTTGGGATTTTGCTGAATGCGGCGTTTGTTGGAGCAAATACGGTGAACGATTTTGTTGTATCGTTAAACGTATCAACCAAGTCGGCAGCTTGTAGGGCAGTAACTAATGTTGAAAGAGCGTCTGTTTCTGTCGCAACGGTGGCAATTGTTTTAGTAGGTGTACCTACTTCAGTGGGTGGCATAATTACCTTATTGAGCACATGAATTACACCATTATCAGCTGTTACATTTGCAGTGGTTACTGCCGAGTCGTTGATGAATAATGCGCTATCTACATATGAAAGGGCAGCCATATCGCCATTTGCCATTTCAACTTTATTGTTTTCGCTATTTGCAATGGCGACTGCTGCGTCAGACAAAACACTTGCGTCGGCAACTACATGGTAAAGTAAAATATCGCGAAGGGTATCAGTGTCTGCAAGTAGCGCATCAATGGTGTCTTGCCCAAGCGCTGCAAAAGCATCATCGGTAGGAGCAAATACCGTAAAAGTATTAGTAGGATTTGCGACTAACGTGTCCAAGCCAGTTGCACCGAGCGCAGCAATTAATGTTGTAAAGTTACCATTTTCGCTGGCAACGTCGGCAATTGTACCAAAGCTTTCAGGTAGTGTTACATCAGCCACAATGACCGAATCTATTACATGAATCACTCCGTTGGTTGTAGCAATATCTTTAACCACAATATTGGCACCACCAAACATAAGCATGTCTGTTTCAGTATTAATTGTAATTGGAAGAGAGTTGCCTAGCAGCGTTTCTGCAGATTGACCATTTAATGACATAGCCGTTACCGAATCAACCGCGCCCGTTAAAACATGCTGCTTTAAGATGTCGGCTAGTACCTCTGGGTTTGCTAAAAGTGTGTTAATCATTTTGCTACCAACAGCATCAAAAGCTGCATCTGTAGGTGCAAAAACGGTGAACTGCGCTGACTCATCGCTCAATGCCGATGTTAAACCCGCAGCGTCTAATGCGGCAAGTAAGGTAGTGAAGTCGCCTGCTTGATTCGCTGTTTCTACAATATTAGCGGTAGGAGCTGATTCAGCAGTGGCAATAGGCATAAGTACTGCGTCTATCACATGGATAATGCCATTGTCTGTTGTAATATCAGTCATGGTTACTGTGCTTGTATTAATTAACAAACTCTCGCCGCTTAATGATAATGCAACTTTTCCGCCGTTTACCGTGTCGACGGTCGTACCTGCAAGGCCTATAGCTGCTTCTGCGTTAACACTTCCTGATACAACGTGGTAGGTTAATATTGAGCTTAGTGTATCTGTGTCGGCTAGTAGGTCATTTATTGTGTCTTCGCCGAGGAGTGCAAAGGCATCATCTGTTGGTGCAAAAACAGTAAATTCTTGACTCGTATCGGCAAGTGTATCGTCCAAGCCTGTTGCCTCTAGCGCTGCAACTAGGGTAGTAAAGTTACCCGCATTTCTTGCTACATCAACAATGGTTGAAGATGCTTCGGGTTCAACTTGTACTGGTATGTTATCGTCATCATCGTCACTACAACCTTGTGCTAATAACAAGGGAAGTGTTATGAGGCATACCTTCAGTAATTTGTTCATGACCTGATCCTTCTGTGTGAGATGTAATTAACAATCTCGTAACGTTACGGGAGTACTTTTACAAGAGATCAGATTTATTTGAGTGTTTTTTAAACTTCTGAATTTTAAATTTGAAAGGTATTCGTATTATTTATTACTTTTTACTACGTGGTGCCCCAAATAAAATAAATATATGACAAGCACATACAGATAAAAATGCACTTATACCTAGTGCTCCACCATAGTTACTTATTTTAGGGACTAAATATTCAAATAGAATCGCAAAAATCACTGCAGCGCAGGTTATTGTATACAAACCAAAACGCTTAGGTGCACTCATACCAATAAACGTACCACCAAAAAAAATGGCACTGTAAAGCTCGGGGTGTAAATTAAAACCATAAAAAATGCAGTAAGCAATTATAGATAAACTCGAAGAGGCGCTAATAGCGCTAAAAAGCCTATGTTTGGCGAGTAAAAATGTTAATAAAGCGCCAAAAAATGCAATTGCCGGGTATTCTATTGTCATACAAATATTCCTTTTGCTAGCGCAAAGACAGCAACGCTTACAAATGCAATACTCCCTAACTTCCCTCCAAAGCCAGAAAATAAATTTAAAGTAAGTACATACAAACAAGCACCTAAGAGTGAAATAAAACCCAGTTCCCAGTAACTGTTAATTAAACTAGAAGAACACATACCAGCAAAACTTCCTGCGTAAATAGCAGCGTTTGGATGAATATTAAGAGACTTTGGAAAAGAAATAAAAGAACCAAAAAGGCCAACCATAGAGGCAGCAATAACAGCAGGAAAATTAAATTCAGTATGCATCACAAAGCACAGCAAACAGCCTGAAAAAAAAGCACCGAATTTTATAAAGAAAAATTTAAGCATAGCTAGTCAGTTTAAAGTAACCGGGGAGTGTTTAACAGCAGCGCTTAACATTGCGGGCAAATAGTTAAAAAGATCATATGAAATGTATGAAGGCTTAAATATGCTCAAAAAAAGTGTTTTGTGTAATATAAATTACAATTTATGTATAATATAGAAAACTTATTAAAGATTAAGAAATAACCAAAGGTAATTTATGTCTAATTGTTTGCATTTGGCAATTCCGGCCGGCGACTTAGAAGTAGCTAAAACATTTTATTGTGACGTACTCGGTTGTAAAACCGGTAATAGTGAAGAGGGTCGTTGGGTAGATATCGACTTTTGGGGTAACGAGCTTACATTACACCAAAGCGTTGAACGATTACCTACTGTTCGCCATGATGTAGATATGGGGGCAGTTGCGGTTCCTCATTTTGGTATTCACTTATCTGAGGATGAATTTAACAATTTAAAAAAACGTATAGAAGACGCTGGTTTAGAATACCTAGATAAGCCATATCGTCGATTCATTGGCGACGAATTTGAGCAAGAGACATTTTTTATCGAAGATACTAATGGCAACGTGCTCGAAATGAAGACCATGGTTAACCCCGAGGTTTTATTTAAAAAAGTATAACTTTTATAAAAAGCCACTTTTTAGTGGTTTTTTTATTTGTAAAATTTGACGATTTTATAAATCGACTAACGTAAGTGGTGTTGCTTTTCTTTTTAGTTTTTCATGGTACATAGCAGCATCGCCAGCTTTTAAAAGGTCATCAATATTTCTAGGTGGATCACTAAATACAGCACTACCAACACTCGCTTTTATGGCTAATTGTTCAGTATTATGATCAATAAAGAGTTTGGCTAATTCTGTTTTAAAAAAATGAACTTTTGGACTTACCTGAGCCTTAGTATAAAAGTGCGCTAGCACTACAAATTCATCACCTCCTAAACGTCCTATGGCATCGTTACTGCGCACAATAGCTTTTAAATGGTGAGCAACTTTACACAGTGCTTGGTCTCCAACGGCGTGACCGTGAGTGTCATTTATTTGTTTAAAGTCATCTAAATCTATATAAATTAAACAGAGCACACCGCCACTTTTTATATGATGTTCTATTAAATTTGCCGATTTTTTACACCATCCCCTGCGGTTTAGAATACCGCAAAGGTGATCATAATCGGCTTCGGTTTCGGCGCGTTTTTTTGCAATCCTCATCCGACTAATACGCCTTGAAACCGCCACAGCGAGTAAAAACGACTCTACAGCAAAAGCTATAATTAACCCGTAGCGACGCATAAATGGACTTTCGTCTATTAATAATATTCTAAAAACCATACTGACAAATACAAAGCTTAAAGCAATAAACACCAGCGTTGCTTCACGAATGCCTTTGCGTGCTTGTAAAGCGGAAAGCGCAAAAACACACCCTACAATACAAAGCGTTACATAGCCTGTAGCTTTACTTGAAAGAGCCCATACTTGAGGGGTTTTAAACAGTATTTGTAAAACGCTAAATAACATGACAACTACAGCTAAACACTTTAAGGCAGTATCTACTTTTGGCCAGCTTGTTTTGATTTGTAAAAGAGCGCAAATAAACCATGTCGCGCTTAGAACACATAGGCCAATAAATAAAAGGTATATATTAAATAAACTGCTGCTGTGCTGCGAGGTTAAAAATAAATACAGCTGCCCTTCTTGCATAAGAATAAAGCCACCAATACAAAAAATGTATAAGCTGTAGAGCTTAAATGTATCGTCGTTAAGGCGGCTCCCCATAATTAATACATACAATATAAGCGTTATACACAAGCCGTAAAACAGCCCTAAAATTAGGTTTTGTTGTTGGCTTTTTTGTATAAATACAGGCATTGGTTGCCACTTAAATACCGGGCGAAACTCGACTGGAGAATACAAAGTTAATAGGGCGGTTGTTGCACCTGAGTCGATAAAATAAGCTGGTTTGTTGTATCTAATTGGATTGTGTATTTCATCGTTTTGACGCCACTCAAAGCGCTCAAGGGTAGAGCGGTTAAAGCTAAGAACACCAGCTTGCTGTAACTGGCAATTTACAGCGTATTGAACTCTGCCAGACTGAATTTTTAGTCTTAAAGGCGTTTGTTTATTTAATGTGTTTACTGAAGTGATTTGTGGACTAATTTGGTTAATTTCACAATGTTGATTTGCAAATGCAGACTTATTAAATAAAAGATTAGAAAAAACAAAAATAACACCTAACAGCAAATACCTTTTTAGTTGCGTTTTAAGAGTGTTAGGTAGGAAAAGTGCATTAAACTTTTTGTAAGCCATAGGCGCAAGATAAAAATACTACATAATTTTATATTAGCAGAGCCCACTCATTTAGCTATTTAATTGAGGTACGACCTCGCTTGGTGTTTTATTAAAGTGGCGCTTAAACTCACGGCTAAACTGCGAGGGGCTGGTGTAACCTACCTTCAATGCGGCCTCATTTGCTTTACTACCGTTGTTTGTAATGAGTTCTTTTGCTTTTGCTAAGCGTACTTTTTTTAAGTATTGCAATGGCGATTCAAAGGTCACTTGTTTAAAGGCGCGATGAAATGACGACACACTCATGTTTACCTCTTCAGCTAAGCCTTCAACAGTAATTTGATCTGCATAGTTTTTATGCATAGTAGACAGTGTGCGTGCTATTCGGGCGTAGTGCCCATCGTGCATGGCAAGGCCAATTAAAGTATGGCCCTGAGGACCACAAAGTACACGGTATACCAATTCTTTAATTATATCTTCACCAAAAATATCGGCTTCTAGCGGGCTATTTAGTGCGCTTAATAAACGATGAGTTACTTGCTCCATAGCACCATCTACTTTTGCTGATTGCACACCGCTCATTTGCCCAGAAGTAAACGGCGTATGTTCGCCCATTTGGTTTACTAACTTATGTAATGTTGCTGGGTTAATATCAACAACTACGCCCATTACAGGTAGGCCATTATCAGTAAAGGCTTCGCATTCAAGTGGTACGGGTACACCTAAAACCAGGTAGTCGCCAGCACCATATTTTATTTGATGATCAGGGAAATGAATTATTTTATGCCCTTGGCCAACTAAAATAATACCAGAGTTGTAAATGAGTGGCTGACGAGGTGAACTTTTACTCGCACGATGAAAGTAAACCCCGGGAATAATCGTTTTCTTAACGCCCTCAAAATTGAGCAAATCATTGTGCTCGGCGTATTGCTGCAACATGCTGGCTATAGTGGGCATTAAAAAACCTTTTATCGTACAAATTTTGCGTAAAATAACAATGTTGGCAGTATTAGGCAAACTTTAGGCATTTATTAGGCTTTTTTAATGTTTGTTTTGCCACTAATATGCACTCATTGGAATTTAGCTTAGTGAGTAACTAAGCATTTTATTCAGGGCGTGTTGATCTTTGATGGTTGAATTTGCAGCAGTATGTTTGGTTTTTAGGCAAGGCAGAGCCTATGAAGTGTGGTTACTCCCCATAAATAGGCGATAACGCAGCATAAATGCCAAACATGCGCTGCCCTTCGGGTTCTGCCTAGGGGCGATAAACTCTTTGTTACTCGGTTTTTACTTAGCCCACTAGGTTACAAACCTCGCGCCGCGATTTAATCGCCCCTAGATTGAACAAATTTCAATCCGCAAAGATCAACACGCCCTAGTATTTAACCGTTACCTAGGAGCAAAATAATGAAATTTAGCTACGTAAACCCAACACTTATTCAGTTCGGCCAACAGCAAATTGCATCAGTAACCGATTTGATCGCAAAAGATCAAAAAGTATTAGTAGTGTACGGCGGCGGTTCTATTAAAAAGAACGGCGTGTACGACCAAGTTGCAGCGGCACTTGAAGGTTTTGATTGGGTAGAGTTCTCAGGTGTTGGTGCCAATCCAACAATTGAAGTGTTAGACCAAGCAGTAAAAATTTGTAAAGAACAAAATATCGACTTTGTATTAGGTGTAGGCGGTGGCTCTGTAATTGACGGCGTTAAATACATTGCAGCGTCGGCAGTTTATGATGGCGAAGGTTGGGATATCCCTACTGGTAAGCATACTATTACTAGCGCATTACCAATCGGTGCAATATTAACATTACCTGCAACGGGTTCTGAGTCTAATCAAAATTCAGTTGTGAGCAAAGAAGCAACGAAGCAAAAACTACCGTTTGCATCACCAAAAGTGCTACCAAAGTTCGCGATTATGGACCCTGATGTAATGAAAACATTACCGCAGCGCCAACTTGTGAATGGTTTAGTAGATGCATGGGTTCATACGTGTGAGCAGTACCTAACATTCCCTGAAACAGCATTGGTTCAAGAAGGTTACGCAGAGGCACTTTTAAGAACGCTTAAAACGCTGGGCGATAACTTTGAAAACCAAGGCGATGCATGGCGTGCAAACCTTATGTGGGCAGCAAACCAAGCACTTAATGGTTTAATTGGTTCTGGTGTATCGCAAGATTGGGCAACACACATGATTGGCCATGAGCTTACAGCTGCTTACGGTGTTGATCATGCACGTTCACTGGCTATTGTTCAGCCTTCTTTACTACGTAACCAATTTGCAGTTAAAAAAGCGAAGCTAGAGCAAATGGGTAAAAACGTATTTGGTCTTGCGCAATCGGATGATTTAGCAGAGCAAACAATTCAAGCAATTGAAGCGTTTTACCACAGCTTAGATGTAGCCACTGTGCTTACTGAACATGGCAGTGACAAAGCAGCTGCAGTAGAAAACGTACTTGCTAAGCTTGAAGCTCACGGCATGGTAGCCCTTGGTGAAAACCAAGCAATTACACTTACACAAAGCCGCGAAATTTTAGAGCAAGCAATTGCTTAAGCGCTAAAAGTAATACAAAACTAAAAGCCGCTAGCGTTTACGTTAGCGGCTTTTTTATGCATAAAATAAATTAAAAACACTGTGTTTATAATTAACCAATAATATCGGTATTAATGTTTTAAAATGATGATAGTAAACTGTGTTCATCGGTTAGCAAAACTAACACCTTATAAATTTACACAGGATAAAAACTCATGACACTACTACAAAAAATATTAAACTCTAAAGCAGGCGCAGCAGCACTTATTTTACGTGTACCAGTCGGTTTAATTTTAGCAGCGCACGGCGCGCAAAAATTATTTGCTTGGTTTGGCGGTTACGGCCTTGAAGGCACAGGGCAGTGGATGGCAAGTATTGGCTTAGAGCCAGGTTACTGGTTAGCTTTAATGGCAGGCAGCGCTGAATTTTTTGGCGGCATTGCATTAGCACTTGGTTTATTAACACGCCCAGCAGCCGTAGTTACTGCGTTTACAATGTTGATTGCAATATTTAGTGTACACATTAACAATGGTTTATTTATGGCTAACAACGGTTACGAGTACGCACTTACGTTATTAGTTGCAACTGCAGCGCTTGCTATTCAAGGTGCAGGTAGCTTTTCGGTTGATAGTGTTATTGCTAAAAAACTAGCTGATAAATAACGTTTATAGTTAAAAAAATAGCGGCTAATTTAGCCGCTATTTTTGTATGGATTAAGCATTATTTTACTTAACCGAAAAAGTTAAAGAGTAGTTGTGCTGTGTTTGCTCAAGTAAATATTCTTTATGGGTACTTGGGCTCCACGAATCATCGCCGCCAACCCCCATATGTTGATGATCAATATGGACATGTAAGCAATCATCAGCTACTAGCTCATTGGTGTGCTTTGCTTGCGTTAACATGCTTTGAGAGTATTCACTGGCGGCAAATAAAAACGCACCGGTTACGGTCAAATTATTAATGCTAAGTAATTGGCAATCACTACGCACGCCGTTATCGGTTGGGAATATATACGGTGTATGTAGCTCATTATGTTGCGCGCTGTAATAACCTAAACGCGCAGCCGCTTTGCGATCTGGGTAGTTTTCAAATGGCCCTAAACCAAGCCAATTTACTTGTGTATCGCTTTGTTTATTAAGCGTTGTACTTAACCCTATGCGTGGCATGGGTGGCAAAGTGTCGTTGAGTTGTACATCAACATTTAAGTTAATTTCACCTGTATTATTAAGTGTATAAAGCCAAGTTGTTTTTGCTTGTACTGCGCCATTAAATTCATAACTAAACACACAGGTAATACGTATATCTTTGTTTGATTGCACGACTTCAAACAAGCGACATGTGCGCTGCCACTTGCCAATACCCGCTCTTAGCCAGCGCGCTTCCCATGCGTTAGGGTCTAGATTGTCTACTTCGCTTACGCCTATGTCGTTATCAAGCGGGGCGCGGTAAAAATTATCAACTAGTGGACTTTTAATAACGTGGGTTTGATTGTGTAGCCATTGCTCAATAAGGCCTGATTGGCTATTAAACACGAGTTTAAAGGTATCGCCTTCAATACTTAGCTGTGTATCGGTCTCACCAATATTTAGTGTGCCATGTGCTGAAGCGTTTAGAGTGGGCTTAAATGTATCAGCGCTTAAACTTTGGCTATTTATAAGTTTAAATTGCTCGGTGTTTAATACATGCTCGGCACTTGCAAAGCTTGAGTCGTTAAGCAGTGCTACATCTAAATTAAGGTGATATTGCGCACCGGCTTTAAACACCGTTTTTGTATTAACAGTTAGCGTTTGCGTACTTTGCGGGGCAATATTAATGATTTGCTCGCCTTGCTCTATACATTGGCCATTTTCTATTAACTGCCAAACCAGTTTTTCGTTATCGGTTGCCCTAAATACATAATCACTAAATACATCAACGGTATAGTGGTTTTGAGTTTGCTCGCGCAGCGTAAATTGTAAATGTTGTTGGCTGTATTTAGCTTCAAACAGGCTAGGGTGCGGCGTACGATCTGGAAATAATAAGCCGTTTATACAAAATTGGCGGTCGTTTAGTTCATCACCAAAATCGCCACCGTAAGCCCAATAATGCTTACCGTTTTCATCAGTTTTAGATAAACCTTGGTCTACCCAATCCCAAATAAAGCCACCTTGCAGGCGCGGGTACTCTCTAAATGCTTGCCAGTAATCGTCAAAGCTACCTAGGCTGTTACCCATTGCGTGTGCGTACTCACATAAAATGAGAGGACGGGTTTCGCCTGGTAGGCTTAGCCACTTTTTAATAGAGTATTTAGGTACTGCGTCATCGGCAAGGTGGGTATCTACACGGGCATACATAGGGCAAATAATATCGGTTGCGGTGGTATTTGCGCCGCCACCTTCGTATTGCACTGGACGCGATGTGTCAAAGCTTTTTGACCAACCGTACATAGCATCGTGGTTGGCACCGTGCCCGCATTCGTTCCCCAGTGACCAAATAAGAATAGAGGCGTGGTTTTTATCGCGCTCAACCATTTGTGTATAGCGCGACATAAATGCACCAGCCCACTGCGGATCGCTTGCAAGCCTACCCATAGGAAACATACCGTGGGTTTCTATATTGGCCTCGTCCACTACGTATAAACCTAGCTCGTCGCACAGCTCGTAAAAACGCGGGTGGTTAGGGTAGTGAGCAGTACGTACAGCATTAAAGTTATTTTGCTTCATTAGCTTAATATCTTCAATCATGTCGGCGGTGCTCACTGTGTGGCCGTTTTCAGGGTGATGTTCGTGGCGGTTAACACCGCGAATTAGTAGCGGTTTGCCGTTTAAGCAAAGCTGCCCGTTAAGCATTTCTACTTTTCTAAAACCAATGTTGTAGGCTTCTGCATCTACGGTTCTGCCTTGCTCATCTAACAGGCTTACAACGCAGCGGTATAAGGTCGGGGTTTCAGCGGTCCATTTTTTAGGGCTTTGTATATCAATTGTTTGAAATACGACATCGCTCCAACCGCCTTTTTCATCAACGCGTTTATTGTTAGTGCTTTGTATTTGTGGCTCACACAGTGCATGTTTACCATCAAAAACCTGTACTGCTACTTGGTAGTTATTTGGCGCATCTATTGCGGTTTTTATATGCAAAGTCGCATCGCGGTAGCATGCGTCTAAATCTGGGGTTATAAATACATCGCGTAATTGGTGTTGCGGTTTAGTAAGTAAATTAACATCGCGGAATATACCACTTAGCCACCACATGTCTTGATCTTCTAAGTAACTGCCATCGCTCCAGCGAATGACCATAACCGCAATGCGGTTGGCGCCAGCCACTAAGAGTTCGCTTAAATCAAATTCGCTTGGTAAGCGGCTATCTTGCGAGTAGCCCACCCATTGACCGTTACACCAAAGGTGAAACGCCGAGTTTACGCCTTCAAAAATAATATGGTTTCGCTGAGCTAATTGATCCGCCGTAATAGTAAACTCAGTGCGGTAGCAACCCGTTGGGTTATCGCTAGGAACAAAAGGCGGGTTTACGGCAAAGGGGTATTTAACATTGCAATAAATAGGTTTATCAAAGCCGTGTAATTGCCAGTTAGAAGGCACAGGAATACTTTGCCAGTCGCTGTCGAGTGTTTCACTTAGTAATGACTCATCAACCGCTTCGGGCTTATCAAATAATTTAAAATTCCATTGGCCGTTTAAACTTTGTTTTTGTGATTGCGTGTTTGTACGGGCATGGTCAACGCTTTTAAAACCATTAAGTGGGCTGTGCGCTTTTACTTGATTAACTTGCACCGAAATTGGGTTTTCCCAATCGCGGCGGTTAATTATGTGCTGTAGTGAGTTCATTAGTGTCCCATTGCATGTTTGGCAATTATAGTGGCTTAAATATAGCTAAAATAATACGTTGAGGTTATGCTTAAAGCTCTCTTTTATTTATCCAAAACTATCATTTTAAATTATGCGCAACACCATTAAAGATGTACTCGATATTGGCCCAGAGTGTACAGAGCGGTTTATTGATTTAAACACGCTTTCGCAAATGCCAAGCCTTGAAATAGAGCTGGCAGGTTGCTCAAATTTACTGGGTGATTATTGTGTTGCGCGTACTAACCCGCTTGAACACACTTTGTTTTATACTTTGGGTGGTCAGGGCACGCTTAAAACTATTAATAACCTATACCCATTAATCGAAAATAGCTTAGCTATATTGCCAGCACGGCAAAGTTTTGAGGTTCAAATAGCAAGCGAAAAGTGGGATGTGATTTGGCTAAATCTTGCAAATACCAAGCGTTGGCAGCATTTAAATTTAGCGCACGCGAAGGTATTAACTAATCAGCAGCTAGGGCCATTACATTTAGCAATGGAGCTTTTATACAGCGAAGGAAATGCGACTTTGCGTGAAGGCGTAATGCCTATTTTAAGTCATTACTTAAATACTACGCTTCAAAGCGAGCCACAAATAGGCGGGCAAAACAGATTAACCAGCTTGTTTTTAGAGGTAGAAGAGCGCCTGCAATTTGATTGGACAATAGAGGCTATGTGCAAACAAGTACATTACTCAGCACCGCATTTACACCGGTTATGTCAGGCACAATTTGGCAAAAGCCCTATGCAGCAGCTTATTTATTTACGTATTAAACGGGCTAAAAACTTGCTTTTAAATACCCGCTGGCCAGTCGCCCATATTGCCGCTTACGTGGGGTACCCTAATATATTTAATTTTTCAAAACGGTTTAAAAAATCAGTGGGCGTGTCACCCACTGAGTTTAGAAAAAAGTTTGTTTAAACATTTTAATTATATTGAAACAGGTTATCCCAGCGCTCATCCAAAATAGTTTTTGCATGGTCTAGGCTTATAGCGCTATACACATCGTTAGTGCAGGTTACTAAGCGCATTCGGGTGAGCTTTTCAAGCGCATCGCTAATTTCAAAGTCGAGTTCGCATTTATACTTTGTTTTAAACCACGCCTCTATTTGCTCATCAAGCATTTGTGCGCTTAAGCCACTTTTAGATTTTAATAAAAACGTATAGGCAAGCAGAGCTTCTTTTATGTCTTCTTCTTCGGCGGCGTCTATAAGGGTATGAAAAACACCAGCGTTGTTATCAAGATTTTTAAAGTAAAGGTTATCACTAAGGGCTTTCATAAATTTAATTTTACGGTTTTTAAATTTACTCCACTCTTTAAAAATAAAGCTGCCAAATACTCCCATGCCAATGGCAAAGGTAATAAAGTGTTGCTGGGTCATTTCTACGGCTTTATCTGTAAAGCCCCCCCAGAAAGCAAACAAAGCAAATAATAATAATATTGATGCGCCTAGCTTTGTAATTAAAACCACGGCACCGCCAATTAAAGCCGATGAGCCAATAATCACCTTATCAATAGGGCGCATACGTACTTCGCTATTAGGAAATAGCATTTCAAGGTCGGCTTTTGGTACATTTTGAAACAGCTTAACGATGGTCGAGCTTGGCTCAAACCCTAAAGGCGTTTTATTTTTAGCGTCAAAGTGGGCTTTATCTTTAAAACGAATAAACACCGCAACGCGGTCGTAATTAGTAAAGTGCAGTGGCTTTTTACGAAGCCCCCAAAAGCTGGTTATGGTTTCAGTGAGCTGCGACTCGCCGCGGCGATAAAAAACCACTTCTTCAAAGTCGTCAAACTCCACCTCAAGGCGCACTTTAAAAAGTGACTCTTCGTTGAGCGCATCTTGTAAATCTTGATTCGTAATTACTTCAAAGTTAGCGGCGTTTAAAACTTTAGCAAAATCTTTTGCAAATTCGCGTTGGCATTGGGCTTTTTGATTGTTTGATACCGGCGCTAAAGAGCGTGTATCGCTATTAGGATCAAAGGGGGCGTAGTTATTTTTAAGCGATTCAAGTGTTGCGTGGTAATCGTAATGGATAAGGCTTGCTAATAAATCACAAAACTGTTTAAACGAGGTTTGTTGTGTGTTGTTTTCAAGCTCATTGCTACACATTTCAATAATGTCTTGCTTGCGAAAGGGAATAAAACGCGCATTTTGCATAAATTTTTAACTACTTAAATAGGGCTTAACGTTATTAACACATAGTAAAATATTCTTATAAATATTGCTATTTTGTTAACCTATTAAGTGGGTATTGTTTATATCAAGTTTTAATAGTTTCAGGGTGTATTAACTTAACTGTGTCATTATTACTATGTAAATACAGGATAATTAAGCATAGGGCAGGAGTTAATTGTGGCTTTACAAAAAAAATTAAAACAAAAAACACGTAATTTTATAGAGTCTAAACATATGCTCAGCGGCATTACGGTTGCGTCGTTTTTAGAATCCACAATTGTCCCTATTCCTTTAGAAGCGGTTATGGTGCCACTTATGCAGGCACAACGAGAAAAACTATGGTTGATTGCATTAATGGCTACGCTGGGCTGTGTTGTCGGGGCATTATTTGGTTATGCCCTTGGCTACTATTTATTTGATGCAGTTGGGGATTGGGTGATCAGTGCTTTTTCAAGCCCTGAACAGTTCGAAAATGTAAAACAAAAAATGGACAACCAAGGTTTTTGGTTTGTTATTACTTTAGGAATAGTACCTATTCCATTTCAAATAGCGATGCTTGCAGCAGGCGCTACCAAATATTCACTTGGCCTGTTTTTATTGGCCAGCGCAATTGCTCGTTCAATTCGTTACTTTGGACTTGCTATTGTTGTGTTTTATGCAGGAAATCAAGCTGAACGTATAATTAGTAAGCATAAAGTTAAAGCTATGATTAGTTTAACTATTTTGGTTTTACTGGGGTGGGGGATCAGTACCTTACTTTAAGGCTAAATTTGTAAGGTGTGTTATAGTTATTAAAGATGATTTATAAACTCAAGTGTAATCTATTTATATGATGAATGTTGAAACTGTCAGTCTTAAGTTGACCCGCTTTACTCGTATAACGCGGTTAAATAAATTACTTATGTTTGCGCTGCTAGTATTTATAGTGGTATTCACCATTTATAACTTCACTTATTTTCCTCTGTTAGGTGCAAAAAAAAGCATCCCTGACTTTGCCAGTGAGCTCATCAATCTTATTGTCATAATGACTGTTTTTTGGGTTGTGCAGTGTTCCAAATTAGCTAAAAAAGCCTACCAGTATGTCACCATTGGTTTAATGTTATGGATAGTGGGAATGACGGCCGATGTGCTTGACGAACTTGTTGTTCAGCCTGCGTGGGTTAACTTGTATATAAAAGATTTTTGCATTTCTGTAGGGGTCGTTATTACGGCTTATGGCTTATTTAAAACCATGTTGTTTATGCAAAAAATGCACAATAGGCTAGCCCAAGAGTTTATAATTGATGATCTCACCCAAGTTTACAATCGGCGATGTTTTTACGAATACGTTGAAAACGAAACCGATGAATCTTACGCGGTAATCATTATCGATATTGATCACTTTAAATCTATTAACGATACCTATGGTCATAGCAAGGGCGACAAGGTGCTTAAAGCTTTTGCTAGCAAAATAGACGCTCTGTTTGAAGATGGCAATATTTTTGCGCGTATTGGAGGTGAGGAGTTTGCAGGCTACCTACCAAATTGCACTCTAGAACAAATGCAGGCGTTTGCTGAGTCGGTGTTAGCGAGTGCTCGTACTATTGAGGTTACCGATAAGCTTTATACTAGTGCAAGTGTTGGGGTAGCTAAACGCTTTAAAAATGAATCATTTGATAGCGTAATGAAACGCGCAGACCAAGCTTTATACAAAGCTAAAAACAATGGCCGGAATCAATTTGAAATCGCAGCAAAGCCGTAAATAGCGGGTCCTTATTATTTGCACATTTGCTACACTTTTTTACGTTTTCGTAAATAAATGTCAGCTTAGGTAATGCTTTGTAAAGCATGAAATTAAATTAAAATGCAAAGGTCGTAGAGGGGATATTAATAATAAGGAATCCCCTTGATGACCAACTCTCTTTTAAAAGTGGCTTTACCTCTTAGTTTACTTGGTGTTTTATCTGGCTGTGGCTCTGATGATAGTGCAAGCTCTACAGGCTATATTCAAATGTATAATGGCTCGTACAACAGCCCTTATACGCGCTTATTTGTTGAAGAAACAGAACGTTCAGGTGCCGACTTTGCCGACGTAACCACGCGCCATAATTACAGTACTGGCATATTTGATGTTAGCTTTGAATATTTAGACGCTAACGATAGCTACATCACTATTAGCGATCAAGAAATTTCAATTAAAGGAGATAAAACGCAATTAGTCGTTATGAGTGGCGATTTTGCAGAACCCACTTTTACTGAATTAAGTGTGCCTATTAGTAGTGACACCGGCGAGTTTAACCTTGGCTTTTTTAACATCACGGGTGAGGACACCAGCTACGATATTTATCTGGCAACAGACGATGGCGTATTTGAAAGCGCAACATTGTTTGCATCTGCACAGTACTTAAATGAATTAGATTTACAAAGTGTAGATGAAGGTTATTACACTATTTTTATTACCCCTGCGGGCAGTAGCGATGTGGTTTACGAGTCATCGTCAGTTTATTTGTATGATGAGGCAAGCTACGTAGCCATTATTCGCCCAAGTTATGCCACCGAGTTAAGTGGTATCACGCTTGATGTAGTAACCGACAATAACTATGTTACTGAACTTAAGCATCAATCTGCATTAGGTCAACTGCGTTTTATTAATACTATTGATGACTACTCACCAGTTAGTTTTAGTGTAACGCGTGGCACTACAGCAACCCCAACTAATTCAGTTTCAAGTGACAGCTATACCGACTACGTTGAGCTATTACCAAACAGTTATAGCGTGGCGATGTTTGATGAGCAAGGTAACAAGCTGGCCGATAACTTTTTAATGACCCTTGAACGTGAGCAAAGCGCGGTGGGTATTTTTTACAACGATGCAGATAATGGCTTGCGGATGATGAGTGTTGAAGAGCATTTAACACCAAGCAGTTATAGTCATACGGTGTCGGTTATTAATCTTATTGAAAGTTACGCAGGACAGTCGGTAACTGATATTGATGTGTACTTTACCCTTAACGGTGAAACTGTTGAGGACACCAGTAATGTAGTTGATGGCTTAGACCGCTACGATCAAGAAGAGCAAGTAGTCGATAACGAAATTTATACGGTGTACGCTGTTTTTGAGGATAACGGTCAGCAAATTGTACTCATTCAACAAAGCGATATGGACTTTACCCAAGAGGGAAATTACATACTCATTTTAGAGCATGATGAAACCACGGCATCGGGTTATAAAATGTCTTTAGAGCGCACAATTACAGACAGTGTTGAATAATAAAATGAGAGTTAAAAGCCTAAATACAGAGTGTATTTAGGCTTTTTATTGAACAAAATTTAACGGCTTAGTAATAATTAGGTACACTCATGGCATAATAAATAATAAGAGTGTGCCATGGATGATTTTATTGGGTTAATAGTGATAGTCATGCTGATTATTGCAACCGGTGCTTTGTGTGGATTAATTGCATTAATACAAGTAAACGGATTAAAGCAAGAAGTTGCAGTATTGAGGGCTAAAGTAACTAAATTACAAGCCTCTAAAGCAGCGTCATTTAATAATGTACAGAGTGAAGTAAAAGCCCCTGACTTTAAACCTCATGCCACTACTATAAATACCGAGCCAACTTTAGCCGTGCAAAGCGCTCCCATTGGCGCGGCAAAACAAAAGCCTGTAGCGCCTAAAAAAGCTAAACCAGCCACGCCTTCATTTATTACCACATTGTTTGAAACATTACGCACTGGCTTTGAGCAAAACTGGATGACGTGGATAGGTGCAATAGCACTTGCCTTTGGTGGCATATTTTTAGCTAAGTATAGTTTAGAGGCAGGGCTTTTATCACCCGTAATGAGGCTTAGTTTAGGAGGCTTATTTGGTCTTGGCTTAATTAGTGTTGCAGGTTACTTACATTATAAACGTATTGTTTTTGAAGGCTTTAACAATTACATACCTGCAGCACTTGCCAGTGGTGGTTTTATTACCTGCTTTGCGTTAACGCTTTTAGCTTACAGTAGCTATCAAATGCTTAGCCCAACAACCGCGTTTATTTTGTTAGCTATTATTGCCATAAGTGCGAGTGTGATGGCATTAACACTTGGCCCATTGCTGGCAGTGCTCGGAATTATTGGTGCTTACAGTGTGCCTATTTGGGTTAATACCGGCAGTAATAATGTATTTGCGTTATTTATGTATGTGGGCTTTGTTAGTTTGTCTGCCTCGTTGGTTGCTCAAAAAGTGCAGCGAGCTTGGCTTTGGTACTTATTATGGGCAGGGCACATTGGTTGGTATTTAGTCGGTTTTATTATTATGCAGATAAAAAGCGACACACCATGGCTGTTTGGTACTTTTGCGTTACTCAGTATTATAGGGCTGATTGTCATACCGCGTTTGGGCTTTAAATTAAGAAACATTGAACATCGTCCGCACTCTTTAAAACGCCTTGTAAAAGTATTACCCGATCACCTCTTATTATTGGCTTTTATAGTCCCGTTAATTTTTACCAAGTGTATAAGCTACTACAATTTAGAATGGCAAACCATTGGTGTGTTAAGCATTGGATTGTTGTTATTTTTAGTGCTCAAAAATAGTCGCTGGGATTTATGGCAAGGGCTATCACTCGTTATTGCTACGCTAATGGTTATAAGTGCAGAGCAAACAAGTTCTTTATCCGCTTTTTTTGATGATGGATTATTTATATTCAAAAGCGAATACGGCTTAGGATTATTGCTTGGTTTTAGTTTTATGGCCTACGGGCTTTATTTTGGTAAAAAACAGGTGAAACGATTAGCGTTTCATATTAGTGCGGCGTTTAGCGTTTTTGTAATGATAAGTACCTTGTATGTACTCATTCCAAATAGCGCATTAAGTACTGCCTACCCTTTTTGGGCTTTTGTATTATTTGTTGTAGCGGCTATTTTAATTAAGTGTGCGCAGCATAATACAACGTTGTTTCAGCGATTTACTTATTGGGTAGGGGCAAATGCTAATATTACCTTAGCTATCACCATGCTATTAAGCGACAGCGGTTTAACCATTGCATTAGCAATTCAAGTACTGTTAATTAGTGTGCTTATAAAACGTTTTAATGTGCCTATGCCGCATTGGCCAATTAAGGCGTTAGTGGCTGCATTATTACTGCGTTTAACGCTCACGCCATGGACACCAAGTTACGAAGCGCTTACATTATTTGGCTTGCACTGGAGCATTATTGTATATCCGCTGTGTACCGCATTATTTTTTGCCGCCGCTAAATGCTATAAAACATCACAATTAAAAGTGTGGTTAGAAGGGGCCGCTCTTCATTGTTTTGCGTTATTTATTACTACCGAAACCAGTTACCAGCTAGTAGGGCATTACCCACAATTTGACTCGCTTAGTTTTTATGAGCAAGTATTACTTACGTGTAATTGGCTTGCGCTGGGCTGTGTTTATTTGCATCGCGCACGTGTTGCGGGGAGCTTAGCAAAACTGTATCAAATTGCAGGGTGTGTATTAGCAGGCGGGGCGGGTTTTATTTCAGTTAAAACAATACTCGACGATAACCCGTTATTAACCTCTATCAATATTGGTGAACTCCCTGTACTAAATTGGCTGTTTTTGCTTTGGTTAGTACCTGCAGGCTTAACGGTGTGGTTATATTCACTTATAAAATCTATAAACGCTAAGGTAGCGCCGTTTGTACTGGGTGTGGCAGGTTTACTTGGCTTAATTGCTATTAATAGTTTTATTCGCCAATACTGGCAAGGGCCTTATATTTATCTATCAAAAGGAGCCACTAATGAAGAGCTGTATAGCTACTCTATTATTTGGCTAATACTAGGCGCCGGTACGGTTATATTAGGGCACCTTAAAAACCAGTTACTCATTCAAAAAATAGGCTTAGGGTTACTTGCAGCGGTAATTGTAAAAGTGTTTTTAATTGATATGGCTAATTTAACTGGGCTGTTAAAAGCGTTTTCGTTTATTGGTTTAGGGCTCTCTTTAGTGGGGTTGAGTTGGTTATTTCAAAAGCTTAGAAGCCGCTCAAAAGTTATATAATATTGATATTTTATAAAGCAAAGCCCAGTAAATATACTGGGCTTTGCTTACTCAGCTCTGAGTAACTAACAAAATTAAGTACTGTGATTAAGCAGTGCTTTTAACTTTCCTGGTTTAATAGGTTTACTTAAGTAATGAATATTAGCCGCTTTGGTTTCTTGTTTTAGCTCGGTGTCGCGCACTGCGGTAATTAAAATAGCCGGAATATCGCCTTGCCATATTTCTCTAAGCGTTTTAATTAAAGTGATGCCATCGCACTCATTGCCTAACTGGTAGTCCATTAAAATAACATCGGGTGCGCTATGTGCTTTAGCATGCGACATTACACTTTCTACATTATCGAACAGGGTATAATTGGCTTGCCACTTTTTAAGTAAACTTGCCATGGCTGCTAGGTTTTCTGGATCGTCGTCAACGGCAATAATATTTATTGCTGTGCGGTTTTCTATTAGGTTACTCGCTGCACTTTTTTGCTGTACAAACTGGGCGTCGCCGTAAGGTACGTCAATACTAAAGCGGCTTCCTTTATTTGGTACAGAATGCACGCTTAGCGGCAAGCTAAGCAGGTCGGCCATACGCTTTACTACCCCAAGGCCTAGCCCAACACCTTTGTTATCGCCCGACTCGACACGGTAAAAATCATTAAATATTTTGGCTTGTTCAACGTCGCTAATACCAGGCCCTGTATCCCAAACTTCAATCCGTAAGCTGTGTTTTCGGTTTCTACATGCAACTACTACACGGCCCGAATCTGTATATTTAACAGCATTAGACACTAAGTTTTGGATAATTCGGCGAAGGTAGGTAATGTCGCTATGTACAACTTGCGCCTTAGATCGCACGGTGAGCTTAAGGCCTTTATCGCTTGATAAAATAGCGTACTCACTTTTTAGCGGCGCTAAAATGTCTTCAATGTAAAAGTGGCGCGGTGTGGGGGTCATTGCGCCTTGTTCTAGTTTGGCTATTTCAAGCAAGGCTGACATTAAATGTACAGTTGAATCGAGGCTGTCGCCAAGCTTGTTAAAGTTATTAGCATTAGTGGCATCAAGCTGTTTGTCGTCAATGGCAGCAAGGTATAAACGTGCAGCATTAAGCGGTTGTAAAATATCGTGGCTAGCGAGTGCTAAAAAACGTGTTTTACTGTCGTTTGCTTGTTCTGCCTCTTTTTTTGCTAAAGTGAGTGCTTCCTCCGTTTGTACTCGGCTATCTATTTGCGCTTGTAAGTCTTTATTTATTGTTTGTACTTCTTGGGTTCGGGCCTCAATACGGTTTTCTAGATCCATATTGATTTCTTCAAGCGCATTTTGCGTGCTTATGTGAGTTGTGATATCGGAAAAGCTCGTTACAAACCCGCCATCAGGTAGCGGATTACCTATCATCTCAAACACTTGGCCATTACGGCGATGACGAATAAAGTGATGAGAGCTGCCGTTTTTTAAATGCTGCACACGTTTTTCTATTTGGCGTTCTATTTCGCCAGGCCCACATTCACCGCGTTTAGCGTTATACCTAATAATATCTTCTATAGGTTGGCCAACTTCTAAAAAACCCTCAGGGTAGTTAAACATGGCACTGTAGCGCTTATTCCATGCCACGAGCTTTAAGTTTTTATCAACAACCGAAATTCCATGGCTTAAGTTTTCTAAAGAGGTAAATAATAGGTTTTGGTTAAATTGCAGCGCTTGTGTGGTTTCATCAAAAAAGTTAACAACCTCTTCAAATGCCATACGTTTTCCCGACGATACCGTATGAATAAGGGCTTGTGCAGATGACGCACCTAAAACACCGGTTAACGCGCGCTCGCAATAGGCAATAAATTCGGGCTCTGGGTGGGCGTTGTTGTCGTTTAAATGATGTGCAAGTGCATAATGTGCCAAAATCTGTTGGCTGCGTTGTATGCCCAAAAAGGTTTGCAGTAATATTTTAAAGTCGTAAACCGTGGCTTTAACATTTTTGTTTAAGCGGCGCGATAAAATGGCCTGATCTTTTGGGTTTACAAATGCTGCGGCCTGAATTTTGTCAATAAGACGCTCTTCAGCTCCCAATGAAAAGCTAATGTAGCAGCCAATATTTGCAAATAATGCTATTAGTGTTCCTCGGGTTATTAATGTTTGCTGTAGTTCACTATTCAACGTATTACCGGCGTCTAAAATGGGGAGCATTAAAAACAGCACCCAGCAAGTTATACCGGCTAAAAGGCCTGCATACACGCCATAGGCATGGCCTTTTCGCCAGTATAACCCCCCCACTATTGAGGGCAATAATTGAGTAACCAACGAAAAGGCAACTAAGCCCATACTGGCCAGTGCGCTGCTATGGCCAAACCATTGCTGATAAAAGTAAGCCAAAATTAAAATACCGGCAATGGTAAAGCGCCTAACTAATAAAATTTGTGCTTTATAGCTGGTGGTAATTAAATTTCGCTTAAACTTTCGGCGCAGTATTAATGGCAGTACAACATCGTTAGAGATCATGGTACTTAGGGTCAGTGTTGCAACCACAATCATGGCCGTTGCAGCCGATAAGCCACCAATAAATACAAAGGTCGTTAAAAAGGCGTTGTCGTTAATTAATGGCAGTGCCAGTACAAAGCTATCTGGCGAATAGCCAATACCAATGCTTGGGTGAATAGCGGCAGTGGCTATAGGTAAAATCATTGCTGCGGTTAGCAATAAATAAAGCGGAAACGCCCAGCGAGCGGTGTTTAAATGGCGCTTATTTTGATTGTCGACCACGGTTACATGAAACTGGCGTGGTAAACAAATAATAGCCGCCGCTGCCATGAGCGATTGGCCAATAAAGTTAAAACTAAAAAAGTTAAAGTTGCTCCAGTGCGACCAAGCAGATTCAGTCAACTGGGACGATGTAGCCTCGGGTAGATTAAACAACGTATAAATTGCTAGCCCTGCCACAGCCATTAATGCAAAAAGCTTGATTAAAGATTCGAATGCAACAGCGAGCATTAACCCAGAGCGATATTCGGTTACGTCTACTTTGCGGGTGCCAAAAAATATTGCAAATAATGCCATGATGAGTGTGGCAGAAAGTGCCAGCATATCGCCTGATATTTTATTGCTGTTTTGCAATAGCAAAAAGCTAGTGCTTAGGGCTTTAAGTTGTAACGCAATGTAGGGGATTGTTGCCAGCAGGGCAATAAGAGTAACCATAATAGCGGTGGTTTGGCGTTTGCCATACCGCGCTGAAATGAAGTCAGCAATGGTGGTAATGTTTTGTTTTTTACTCACCAAAACGAGTTTACGCAAAAATCCTTGCCCGAAAAAAAACAATAAGGCAGGCCCCAGTAAAATAGGTAAGTAGCTCCAACTGCTGGTGGCCGCGGTACCTACTGAGCCGTAATAGGTCCAAGAGGTACAGTAAATACCAATTGCAAACGAATACACAAAAGGGTGATGACTAATACGCTTCGCCAAAGGCGTGGTTTTATCACCCCAGTTAGCGAGCCAAAACAGTACCCCTATATACCCTAACGCAACAATTATCAGAACGGCAGTCATGTTGTTATTAACCCTTATTATTTTTAAATGCCCCTCAACCCAAGAGGCCATTACACAATACCAGAACTGAACTTAAGTGTGAGGGCTGATTTTATATTGTTTAATAAAACTTAAATTTATCTTACTGAATAATAACAATAAAAAATAAAGTCGGCCGCGTATTAGACTAATGTCGCATTTGTGAGTTGCTCGGTAAATAGGCAACAAACATAGCAGGTGCTATGAATGTAACATGCTGATATTAAATAAAAAGAACAGCTTTCATCAAGCAGGTTAAATACAGTTTACGTAAACGTTAATTAGCTGTTACGACTATGGTCTCAATTCAATATGTGAGCTGCGTTGCTAAATTGATTAGCGAAGATAAAAAACCACCCATCGCGATACTGCGGTGCTTAAAGGGGAAAATAAAAATGGCTTTTAAAGACGAAGAACAAGCAAAAGCTTATTGGGCAGAAAACATTTCACTACTGTTTAAACTACTAGCAGTGTGGTTTGTGGTCTCATTTGGCTTTGGCATATTACTGGTTGATGTACTTAATGAAGTACGTTTTTTTGGGTTTAAACTTGGCTTCTGGTTCTCCCAGCAAGGCGCGATTTACACCTTTGTTGCTTTGATTTTTGTGTACGTTTTCAAAATGAATACGTTAGATAAAAAATACGGCGTAGACGAATAGGAGCTAAGCAATGGATGTTCAAACACTCACATTTATAATTGTCGGTTTAAGCTTTGCGCTTTATATCGGCATTGCAATTTGGGCCCGTGCGGGTTCAACTAACGAATTTTACGTAGCGGGCGGCGGCGTGCCTCCACTTGCTAATGGTATGGCAACCGCAGCCGACTGGATGAGCGCCGCGTCATTTATTTCTATGGCAGGCATTATTTCGTTCGCAGGGTATGATGGCGGCGTTTACTTAATGGGGTGGACAGGCGGCTATGTATTGCTCGCTATGTGTTTAGCGCCTTACTTACGTAAATTTGGCAAATTCACAGTACCTGACTTTATTGGCGACCGTTACTACTCGCGCACAGCACGTTTAGTCGCAATTTTATGTGCCATATTCATTTGTTTTACTTACATTGCAGGGCAAATGCGCGGCGTAGGCGTTGTGTTTTCTCGCTTTTTAGAAGTAGAAATTGAAACCGGTGTTTACATTGGCATGGTGATTGTATTCTTCTATGCGGTTCTTGGCGGCATGAAGGGCATTACCTACACGCAAGTAGCGCAGTATTGTGTACTTGTATTTGCCTACCTTGTACCGGCTATTTTTATCTCGATGATGATGACGGGTCACTTTTTCCCACAAACAGGCTTTGGTGCCACATTGAGTGACGGTTCGGGTATGTATGTGCTTGATAAGCTTGATGGGTTAAGCGCAGAACTTGGTTTTGCTCAATACACCGAAGGTTCAAAAAGTATGATTGACGTATTTGCTATTACGGGTGCATTAATGGTGGGTACTGCAGGTTTACCACATGTAATTGTTCGCTTTTTCACTGTACCACGCGTGAAAGATACGCGTATCTCAGCAGCATGGACGTTAGTATTTATTGCTATTGTTTATACTACCGCACCAGCAGTTGCTTCGTTTGCACGTGTAAACATGATTGACACAATCAATGGTAAAGACGGCAGCGGTACAGCGTATGCAGAAGCGCCAGCATGGATCAAAAACTGGGAACGCACAGGCCTAATCACGTTTAATGATAAAAATGGTGACGGCAAAATGTTCTACACAGCGGGTAAAATCGAAGATCCAAATAGCGCAAATGAAGTAAAAGTAGACCGAGATATTATGGTGTTGGCTAATCCTGAGATAGCTAATTTACCTGCATGGGTTGTTGCACTTGTAGCCGCAGGGGGGATTGCTGCAGCACTGTCGACAACAGCGGGTTTACTACTGGTTATTTCGACTTCTGTTTCGCACGATTTACTCAAACGTACTCTGAAACCCGATATAAGTGATAAACAAGAGCTACTGGCCGCACGATTAGCCGCGATGATTGCCATTGTTATATCTGCTTACTTTGGTATTAATCCGCCTGGCTTTGTAGCGTCGGTGGTGGCCTTTGCCTTTGGTTTAGCCGCGGCGAGTTTCTTCCCAGCAATTATCATGGGAATATTCTCTAAAACAATGAACAGAGAAGGCGCTATTGCAGGCATGATAACGGGTATTGGTTTTACCGCTGCGTATATTATCTTCTTTAAATTTGTGAGCCCAGAGCTTAACAGCCCAGAGAACTGGTTCTTATGTATTTCGCCTGAAGGTATAGGTTTAGTCGGTATGGTAATTAACTTTGTTGTTGCTGCCGTAGTACTGAAATTCACTCAACCAACACCTGTTGAAATACAAGAAATGGTAGAAGGTATTCGTAATCCTAAAGGGTCGGCAGAAGCGCACGCGCATTAAGACAACTTATATGTAAAGTACCAAAAGCCCGACTTTAGTCGGGCTTTTTATTTGTATAAATAATGAGTACATTGGTGCTGTGTATACTTTTTAGTGAGTGTAACAATGAGTGTAGAACAACAAGAAGTGGCCCAATATGTTTATCTTCAGGCGCCATTTAGTATGCTTGATAGCAGTGCTTGCGACTATTTTGTAAATCATCTCGATGTTATTTATTTAACGCGAGAAAATCAGGCGCAGTGGCTGCAAAGTGAACACCCAAAGCTTTTTTTAATTCGTTCAGGCCTTTACGATTTAGTTGATGCAAAAGGCAATGTGGTGACGCGTTTAGCGCAAGGTGATTATTTTGGTTTTCCTTCGCTTTTAACTGGCGAGGCCATTCAAAATAAATTGGCAGTTCAAAAAGAGGGCATAGTGTATATGCTCAACCAAGAACATTTTGATTTTTTACGCCGAGAGTACAAACCGTTTGAGCAATATTTTGTAAGAGCTCACGCAAACCGTTTACTCTCATCACATTATAAAAGTAAAAACGACAGTTGGTCAGAGCGCAGAATATCTGAACTCATGACCCGCACAGCCATTACACTTTCGCCCGATGCGAGTATTCGCCAAAGCGCTAAAAAAATGAAAGAGCACGGTGTATCGTCAATCATGGTTATTCAACATGCCCATTTAGTTGGCGTGGTAACAGACCGCGATTTGCGTAATCGTGTGCTTGCCGACGAAGTAGACCCACAAGATGCTGTTAGTAGTATAATGACCACAAATCCTAAATTTATATTTGAAAACAACCGCGTGTTTTCTGCACTGCATTTAATGCTCAAATATAATATTCACCACTTGCCAGTCCTTGATGAAAGCCATAATCCTATAGGTATGCTTACTAGCACTGATTTATTGCGCCAACAAAAAAGTGACCCTGTGCAACTCATTGGCCGCATTTATAAAGCGCATAACGTGACCGATTTAAAACGTTACGCCAAAGAAGTACCCGATTTACTTAAGAGCTTTTCTCATAATATCGACGATATTTCACTTATTGGTAAACTACTAAGTGGATTAACCGATGCGCTAACATCGCGCTTGATCAGGTTATTTCAAGAAGATCATGGTGCAGCGCCAACCAGTTTTAGCTTTATATGTTTTGGTTCACAGGCACGAGAAGAGCAAACGCTGCACTCGGATCAAGATAACGGCCTACTGCTTCCCAACGATTTAACCCAAGAACAACATGCTTATTTTAAAAAAATGGGAGAGTTTGTTTGTGAGCATTTAGTTGAATGCGGTATTAGGCGTTGCCCTGGTAACATTATGGCAAGTAGTGATTTATGCCGCATGAGCGTAAACGATTGGTCGGAGCGTTTTTTTAAATGGATAAAAAGCCCAACTCCCGAAGCCATGCTTAACTGTAAAATATTTTTTGATTTACGTTTCATTGAAGGATCAAATTCGTTATACACCGCATTTTGTGAGCAATTAGTGCGTATATCGCGAAACGATTTATTTTATGCTGCCATGGCGACCGATATAAATAACAACAGTGTGCCCATAGGGTTGTTTAACAAGTTTAAAACACAAAAAGATGACAACAACCATAAATACATAGACTTGAAAAAACGCGGTGTGGTGATTATTAACGACATTGTGCGTTTATACGCATTAAAAGCCGGTATCAAACGTGCTAACACTCAAGAGCGCCTAGAAGCATTATTAAAGTATAACCTCATCAATAAAGACGATATTTACAACTTAAAAGACTGTTGGCGTTTTTTAACCCAACTGCGCTTAAGTACACAAATAAATGAAGAGGGGCTCCCAAGTAACTGCATAAACCCTAACAAGTTAAACTCATTAGAGCGTCATCAGCTTAAAGAGGCTTTTTATCTGGTAAAACAAGCACAGCAAGGCGCGGCGTTTAAATTTGCGCGAGGCAGTTTGTGAGGCTCTCATGGTAAAAACGCTACTTACGCGGTATATAAAACGCCGTCAACTACTGGCACAAAATGCATTATCGCAGCGCTATTTAGTGATTGATTTAGAGCTTACGGGGCTTGACCCAAAACAGCACGAAATAGTATCGGTTGCATGGGTTGTGATTGATAATCAATGTATAAAAATGAGTGAGTCGCAGCATTTTATTAATAAAGACGTAAAAAGCCTAGAACAAAGCCCTGTTTTTCATGGCATTAGTAACGAGGCCATTACTAATGGGCGTAGCTTAAACAGTATTTTAAAAAGCTTAAGTGCCCATTTTAACGATTGTATTTTAGTGTTCCATAATGCAGCTCTTGATTGGGGGTTTTTAAAAGTTGCTTTAAAACAAGCTAATATAACCACCCGCCCTAAACTAATACTCGACACCCTCCACATAGAAAAAAAGCGGCTACTTAACCAACCAACTGAAATAAAACAAGACGATTTAACCCTAAACGCATGCCGCACTCGCTATGAGTTACCAAGCTATCATTGCCATCATGCGCTTACCGATGCACAAGCGACAGCTGAGCTGTTTTTAGCCCAATGTCATCAAATAAGTTGTGGTAAAAAGCTAAAAGTAGGTGAGCTGACGTAGGTTGGCTGAAGGCGGGGGGATGCCGCGCGAGATAAACTCCCGCTTACAATAAAGAGCAGTTTACTTTTATAGTTATTAGTATGACTATAGGTACAGTTATATCGTCATTATTTAACTGATTACTCCAAGTTACTCCAAGGAACGAATATGAAACTTATTATTACTATTTTTCTACTCTTTTCACCACTTATCACTTTTGCTAATTCAAGCGTGCCTGCTAATCGTCATATTGCAATGCAGGGTACTGCAGAGGTATTAGCAAAGCCCGATATGGCTCAAGTTTCTTTTGAAGTAATAAGCTTTAAGGACAAATCACTTGATGCTAAACGTGATGTTGATAACCGAGTGAATTTGTTACTTAAAGGGTTAAGCAAGTATGGTGTTAAGGAGACTGATGTTTCTGCTTCGAGCCTGTTAACTCATAATGATGACGATATGTTTAATGTTGAGAGTGGTACAGCAATTAATGCAGGGTATGTAGCAACAAGAACACTTAAAGTAACATTAAGAGATATTGAAAAAGTGAACGATTTTATCGATTTTGCACTAAGTGTAAAAATTAATGAAGTGACGAATATTGAGCTTATGTCTTCAAAAGCTGCGCAATTAGAAGCTGAAGCAACACAAGGCGCAATAGAAAACGCTATAGTTAAAGCAAGCGAACTTGCTAAAGCATTTGGGGCAGAACTTGGACAAATTTACAGTATTAATTCAAATTTTAACCGTTCAAGTTATGGTTATGGCGCAGATAGTTTTGAGCGAATAGTTGTGACCGGCTCTAAAGTTACTAGAAATCCATTCGAGCAAGGTAGATACCTGCAAGAAACGATTACATTTAAATCATCTATAAACGTGGTGTTTGATTTAGAGATAAAATAACAATTAGGGTAGGAGGCATTAGAGTAATGGAATTAAATTATTTTTATATTGGGTTTGGTATCATTGTATTACTGAACGTCATCGTTAGTGTTCTTCTGATAAAGCGCGATGATTTAGAGGTGTTTCAAAAAGTAGTGCAAGTAATATTGGTTTGGTTAATTCCGTTTTTTGCTGCGGTTGGCTTATGGTTATTTTATCGCTCACAGGATAAGCCCAAAAGTCCGCCTAAAAGCTTTGGTGGAGGAACATCTTCTGGTACGAGCACATACAACGGCAGCGGGCTATGAACAAGTTTTAATGTGAGTGATAGGGGGTTATTTTAAACGTTAATTTAAAGTTTCTGATCGCCCCCTCTTATAATCAGGCGCAAGGTCGATTACAATACAACCATCTAAAAGGCACATAGCCTTTATCTGCACGCTAAAAGAGTGGATTTTATATTTCATGGCAATCAAACTTGCAATTAATGGTTTTGGTCGTATTGGTCGAAATATTGTCCGCGCGTTATACGAGTCAGGTTTGAGCAACGAGATTAAAATTGTTGCGATTAACGAACTTGCTGACCCTGAAGCTATTGCTCATTTATTAAAATACGACACGTCCCACGGTCGTTTTTCTTTTCCTGTAAAACTTGGTGAAGACACCATTAGTGTGGCAGGCGATACCATTGCACTTTTTTGTGAAGAAAACCCAGTAGAGTTACCTTGGCAAACCCTTGATGTAGACGTTGTACTTGAATGTACCGGTGTTTATCACTCGCGTGAGCATGCACAATTACACATTACCGCTGGTGCTAAAAAGGTGTTGTTTTCGCATCCGGCTGATAACGACGTAGATGCCACTATTGTTTACGGCATAAACGACGATGAGCTTAAAAGCGAGCACACTATTGTATCTAACGGCTCGTGTACTACTAACTGTGTAGTGCCAGTTATAAAGGTTTTAGATGATGCGTTTGGTATTGAGTCGGGTGCTATTACCACTATTCATGCATCGATGAACGATCAACAAGTGATTGACGCGTACCATCATGATTTACGCCGTACCCGCGCTGCGAGTCAGTCTATTATTCCGGTAGATACAAAACTTGCGCGTGGTATAGACCGCATATTACCTAAATTTGAAGGCCGCTTTGAAGCCATTGCTGTGCGTGTACCAACAATTAATGTTACTGCGATGGATTTAAGTGTAACGGTTAACGCCGATGTTGATTTAAATGCAGTAAATAATGCACTCAAAGCACAAGCGAAAGACCGCTTAGAAGGTATTTTAAGTTACACCGAAGAGCCGCTTGTATCGGTTGATTTTAATCACGACCCACATTCTTGTATTATTGATGGCACACAGACACGTGTTAGTCACAAACGGCTGATAAAGTTACTTGTTTGGTGTGATAATGAGTGGGGATTTGCAAACCGTATGCTCGACACTGCGCGTGCGATGGTTGCAGTAACTCAGTAACTTTTTATATTACTATAATAATTTAAAACGTATTTTTCAGGTTCAGTATCGTTAACTAAGGAGATATTCATGTCGGTCATAAAAATGGCAGATTTAGATTTAAACGGCAAACGCGTATTAATTCGTGAAGATTTAAATGTACCAGTTAAAGCAGGTAAAGTGACGTCAGATGCGCGTATTCGCGCTGCACTACCTACTATTAAATTAGCGCTTGAGAAAGGTGCTAAAGTAATGGTTATGTCACACCTAGGCCGTCCTACGGAAGGGGAATACGATGAAGAATACTCGCTTGCCCCTGTAGCTGACTATTTAAACGATGCCTTAGAGCAAACAGTACGTCTTGAAAAAGACTACTTAAATGGCGTAGATGTAGCTGATAACGAAGTGGTTGTATTTGAAAACGTGCGCTTTAACAAAGGCGAGAAGAAAAACGATGAAACGTTATCAAAACAACTTGCAGCATTATGTGATGTATACGTAATGGATGCCTTTGGTACAGCTCACCGCGCACAAGCCTCTACGCATGGCGTTGGCTTATTTGCAGATGTAGCCTGTGCTGGCCCATTACTATCTGCTGAACTTGAAGCACTAGGCAAAGCACTTGATAACCCAGCTCGCCCATTAGTGGCTATTGTGGGTGGTTCAAAAGTTTCAACTAAACTAACAGTATTAGACTCGCTTTCTAAAATTGTAGATCAGCTAGTAACAGGCGGCGGGATTGCGAATACCTTTATTGCAGCTGCAGGCAACCCGGTAGGTAAATCACTTTTTGAAGCTGATTTAATGGATGAAGCAAATCGTCTATGTGCAGCAGCTAAAGCAAACGATGGTGAAATTCCAGTTCCTACCGATGTAGTTGTAGGTAATGAGTTTTCAGAGTCAGCAGTTGCTACGCTTAAAGATGTAAGCGAAGTGACTAGTGACGATATGATTTTTGATATTGGCCCAGATACTGCCAGCCAACTTGCTAAAATTATTGCAAATGCTGGCACGGTGGTATGGAATGGTCCTGTAGGTGTATTTGAGTTCGATCAGTTTGGTAACGGCACACGTGCTATTGCTCAAGCAATTGCTAACTCAAAGGCATTTTCAATTGCGGGTGGCGGTGATACCTTAGCTGCAATTGATAAATACGGCATTGCCGATAAAGTTTCTTACATTTCTACCGGTGGTGGTGCGTTCTTAGAGTTTTTAGAAGGCAAAAAACTCCCAGCAGTGGAGATGCTAGAGTCGCGCGCTAAATAAATTTATTTAGCCGTGTAAGGTGAGGGGAAACCCTCGCCGACAATTAGTTATTAAATACCTCTCACCCTAATTTAATAACTGATTTTGACGGAACTTTGCTGCTGAGCAGTGATTTTTCGTGGTGTTATTAAAACGCCAAACTAACATATCCGTTCAAACTAGATGGCAGTGAAATGCTGTCGATAAATTGGAGAATACCCAATGGCTTTAATCAGTATGCGACAACTTTTAGATCATGCAGCTGAGCATGGTTACGGCGTACCCGCTTTTAACGTGAATAACCAAGAGCAAATGCGCGCAATAATGGAAGCGGCTGACAAAACAAACAGCCCAGTAATCGTTCAAGGATCAGCGGGCGCACGTGCTTACGCCGGTGCACCATTTATTCGCCATATGATTTTAGCAGCCGTTGAAGAGTGGCCACATATCCCCGTAGTAATGCATCAAGATCACGGCACCTCACCGGGTGTTTGTCAGCGTTCAATCCAACTTGGTTTTTCATCAGTAATGATGGATGGCTCGTTAATGAGTGATGGTAAAACGCCTTCAAGCTATGAATACAACGTTGAAGTTACTCGCGAAACCGTTGCTATGGCACATGCCTGTGGCGTATCGGTTGAGGGCGAGTTAGGTGTATTAGGTTCACTTGAAACAGGTGAAGCCGGTGAAGAAGATGGTGTTGGCGCAGAGGGTAAATTAACGACCGACCAAATGCTAACTGACCCTGAAGAAGCAGCAGACTTTGTAAATAAAACCCATGTTGATGCCCTTGCTATTGCATGTGGTACATCGCACGGGGCTTACAAATTTACACGCCCACCAACGGATGATATTTTAGCAATTGATCGTATTAAAGCGATTCACGCTCGAATTCCAAACACGCACTTAGTAATGCATGGATCGTCGTCTGTACCACAAGAATGGTTAGAGATCATAAACCAGTACGGTGGCGAGATTCCTGAAACCTACGGTGTGCCAGTTGAGCAAATTGTTGAAGGTATTAAGCACGGTGTTCGTAAGGTAAATATTGATACCGATTTACGTTTAGCGTCTACAGGTGCTATTCGTCGTCATTTGGCGCTTAACCCATCTAACTTTGATCCACGTAAATATCTAGCAGAAGCCACAAAAGCGATGACAGAGATTTGTGTTGCGCGTTACAACTCGTTTGGAACGGCAGGGCAGGCAGGTAAAATTAAACCAATTTCTCTAGATGACATGCATCTTAAGTACTTAAGCGGCGAGTTAGCACCACAGATCAAATAATCGACCGATTAAACTGATCAATGTATAAAGGCCAGTAATAGTATTGCTGGCTTTTTTATTACCTGCCTATAGCAGATCATTCAATTACCAACTGTGTTATTAGGGATCACTCATTTACTAACACAGGCTTTTTGGGATCATTACTTTACTAAGTTAATTAAATTTTTCTTTTTATTTAGCAGTAAAAGTAATCAGATCTTTTTTAATTTGCACAAACAATCAACAGCTTAACTTTTTGAGTAGGTAGAGCGTTGATCTCAAAATTGATCACCTTGGTAAAAATCTGATCTTTGAAGTTAAGCTTAGTAAAATCAAGATCTATTCAAACCTGAGTAATTGCAAACATAGGCAGACTTAGTAAAGTAATGATCTCAGTATTCGATCATATTAAAAAGTTAGTTTTGCAAAGTGCTAACACGAGGGTTTATCTAGTTTTTTGTTACCTACATAGATGTAGGTGAGTGGCGTGAGCAGGACGCGGAAGCTTTACCTAGTTTACCTATTCTTCTATGTATGTAAGCCACTAGAATAACGCAGAAGCAGTTATCGAGCCCACTAGGTTACAAACCTCGCACCGCGATTAAATAGCCCTAGTTTGAACGAATTTTAATGCGCAAAGAACAACAGACCCTAATAACGTTAATCAATTTTAAAATATATAAATTTGTGACAGGAATGAGGTTTTTATTATTAATTTGGCTTTTTTTTACCCCGATTTTAATTTACACGTTACACTTTCATAAAAATGTAATACTTAGTCATAATAATGAAAACTTATTCGATAGCTTAAGAGATAAATTGGAATGTCACGTAAAGTACTAGTCGTAGACGACGAAGCGCCTATCAGAGAGATGCTTGTTTTTGTATTAGAGCAAAATGGATTTCAGGCAATTGAAGCCGAAGATTATGATTCTGCTATTGCTGCAATGGTTGAGCCTTACCCCGATATGGTATTGCTTGATTGGATGTTGCCTGGCGGAAGCGGTATTCAAATTGCTAAAAAGTTTAAGCAAAACGAACACACGCGCCAAATACCTATTATTATGCTTACAGCCCGCGGCGAAGAAGAAGACAAAGTACGTGGCTTAGAAGTAGGCGCTGATGATTACGTGACTAAACCGTTTTCGCCAAAAGAATTAATGGCGCGTATTAAAGCGGTTATTCGCCGTGTGTCACCAACGTCTTTAGAAGAAGCTATTGAAGTGCATGGCTTGCGTTTAGACCCAATTTCTCACCGCGTTACCTCTGAAGGTAATGAGCTTGATATGGGGCCAACAGAATTCAGGCTCCTTCACTTTTTTATGACTCATCCTGAACGGGTTTACAGCCGTGAACAATTGTTAGATCATGTGTGGGGAACCAATGTGTATGTTGAAGATCGCACTGTTGATGTTCACATTCGCCGTTTACGCAAAGCAATTGGCCCATTAGGACACGATCGTCTGGTTCAAACCGTTCGTGGTGCAGGGTATCGTTTTTCAAGTAAACTATAACCTACTTCATCACCAGATTAGTTTTATACGTGTATGACTACTTTAAGGTAAAGTGAGTGTATGTATCGAGTTGTTAATAAACAGGCGTTAATTAAACGCCTGTTTATCTATTTTTTGCCCTTACTATTAATTGGTGTGCTTGTTGGCGCACCTTTTTTGCTTTTATTTTTAGGCTCTTTTTCACTTCTTGTTTGGCATTATCATCAATTATACCGTTTGAGCGATTGGCTTTTAAATCAGCGTAGTTTCAACCCGCCTGAAGGAGAAGGGGCATGGGAACAGGTGTTTGAAGGTATTTACCATCTGCAACACCGTAACCGTAAAAAACGAAATGAACTGGCCGATTTAATTAGGCGATTTCGTGATGGGGCCGAAGCGGTACCCGATGCCGTTATTGTGCTTCAAAACGATTTAAGCATTGTGTGGTGTAATCAACTGGCGCTTAAAGTGTTAGGACTTCAGTGGCCAACCGATCATGGACAACGTCTTGATAACTTAATACGCGAACCTAAGTTTGCAAAATATATGCACAAGGGGAATTTTGACGAAGCACTAGAGCTTGATAACGGTCATGCTATTGAACAAGTACTTGAGTTTAGGGTAATGCCTTATGCAACCACACAGCTAATGGTTGTGGTGCGCGACGTAACCCGTTTAAAGCAGCTTGAACAAATGCGTAAAGACTTTGTTGCCAATGTATCGCATGAGCTGCGTACGCCGCTTACGGTGGTTACAGGTTACCTTGAAATGATGGACAGCGATAACTTACCGCCCCCAGCAATGTGGAATAAAGCACAAACGACCATGCTTGAGCAGTGTAAACGCATGGATAGCTTGGTAAGCCAGTTATTATCTCTTTCCCGCATAGAAGGCTCACGCCGACAAGATAAAGATAAAGCCATTAATGTGCCCCAGTTACTGGGTTATATTCAAACTGAGGCCCAGTCAATCAACCAAGATAAAGGTCACGAATTAATATTTGATATAGATAGCACACTAGACATTAAAGGCTCTGAAGATGAACTACGCAGTGCGTTTTCTAACCTAGTATTTAATGCTATTCATTACACTAAACCAGGTGGGAAAATACAAGTTAGTTGGCTTCGTAAAAATAATATAGCTTGTTTTACTGTTATTGATAACGGTGATGGTATTGCTGCAGAGCATATTAACCGACTTACTGAGCGCTTTTATCGTGTTGATAAAGCACGAAGCAGAACCACCGGTGGCTCAGGTTTAGGGTTAGCAATTACAAAGCATGTATTAACACGACACGATAGTAAATTAAATATTACGAGTGAAGTGGGTAAAGGCTCTTGTTTTTCTTTCTATTTTTCAACAGATAAGATTGTTGATTTGATAAATAAACAACAAGATTCAGTAAAGTCATAAAAGTGTCATTTAAGAGTCATATCATTGTCATGTACTCGCTTTAGAGTGAGCAGCAGTTAGAAAATGGGACGAACAAATCGGAGAACCCACATGAAATTTAAAAACTTAGTTGCCGCAATGGGTGTGGCTGTTACAACTTTCGTATCTGCTCAAGCAGTGGCTTTAGATCAAGACATTCCTGAATATCAAAAAATCAGCGGCGTATCAGGCAACTTTTCATCAGTAGGTTCTGACACTTTAGCTAACATGATGACTTTTTGGGCTGAAGAGTACAAACGTATTTACCCAAATGTAAACATTCAAATTCAAGCGGCAGGTTCTTCTACAGCACCTCCAGCATTAACCGAAGGTACAGCTAACCTTGGTCCAATGAGCCGTGCAATGAAATCAAAAGAAATCGAAGCGTTTGAAAAACGTTACGGTTACAAACCAACGGCAGTTCGCGTAGCTATTGATGCACTTGCTGTTTACGTACATAAAGATAACCCAATCGAAGGTCTTCGTATTGACCAAGTTGATGCTATTTTCTCATCAACTCGTAAATGTGGTGCGCCAGAGCAAGTTAACCGTTGGAGCGATGTGGGCCTTGAAGGTAGCTGGGCAGCTCGTGATATTCAATTATACGGACGTAACTCTGTATCGGGCACTTACGGTTACTTTAAGAAAAAAGCACTGTGTAAAGGTGACTTCCGCAACAATGTAAACGAGCAACCGGGTTCTGCGTCTGTAGTACAATCAATTTCGTCTTCATTAAATGCAATTGGTTACTCAGGTATTGGTTACAAAACGTCAGGTGTACGTACAGTTCCATTATCTAAAAAAGGTACTAACTTTGTTGATGCAACACTTGATAACGTTGCGCAAGGCAAATACCCACTTTCTCGCTTTTTATACGTATATGTTAATAAGCACCCAAATAAAGCCTTGTCTCCAATGGAAGCTGAATTCTTAAAAATGATTCTTTCAAAAGACGGTCAACAAATTGTAGAAAAAGACGGTTATGTGCCTCTTTCTGCAAAGTTAGTTGAAGTAGAGCTTAAAAAGCTAGGTTTAAAATAATAAATCCAAGCAATAAAAAAACCGCTCATTGAGCGGTTTTTTTGTGTCTAAAATTTTAAGCTTGGGGGAATTAAATACCACCTAACTTTTCAGCGCGTGCTTTACATTGATTGTATGTTTCTACACATTTTGCAGAGCACACTTGTTGCTTAAGACCTTCAGCCGTTGTTTGCTGATCACAGGTGCTTTCACAGCGAAAATTTTGTTGAGCACATTGGTTCATCTCAGCATTTTCAACGTGATTCTGACAACCCGCTAAAACAAAAAAAGTGAGGGCAACTACGCTTGTTTTTATTAATATATGCATTTTTAATCCTTAAAGTGAGCTCAATAAATTAAATATCGACCTGCATGTTGTCAATTAATCTAACAGAGCCTAAAAAGGCTGCGGCTAAAATAACAAAATGGTTATCATCGAGTGTAGCAGTTTTTAAGGTATCTCGTTGAGCTATCTCAAAATAGTCTGGTTTTAAGCCAGCTTGCTCTAGGCTTTGTTTAGCGCGAGTTTTAAGCGCGGTGAAATCTTTATTGCCTTGCTTAAGCTGCTCGGCACAATGGGTTAGCGCTTTAAATAAAGCGGTGGCTGTTATTTTTTGCTCGTCTGATAAGTAGCCATTACGTGAACTCATTGCCAAACCAGATATTTCACGCATGGTAGGTACGCCAATAATTTCAACTGGTATAGATAGATCGCGAGTCATCGTTTTAATCACTTGAAGTTGCTGAAAGTCTTTTTCACCAAAGCAAGCGTAGTCAGGTTGCACCAAGTTAAATAGCTTAGTAACAACCGTAGCTACGCCTTTAAAATGCCCAGGGCGCGAACCGCCACAGTACCCAAGTGACACGCCAGGCACGTCAACAAAGCTCTGCTCGCCAAGCCCATTTGGGTAAATTGTGTCTACGCTTGGGGTAAATACTATATCAGTGCCTAACTCTGCAAGGCCTTGTTTATCTTCTGATAATGTACGGGGATAATTATCTAAATCTTCGTTAGCACCAAACTGCATCGGGTTTACAAAAATACTAACAACCACTTTATCGGCTACGTTTTTTGCTTTTTCAACGAGTGAAAAGTGTCCTCGATGTAAGTTGCCCATTGTTGGCACAAACGCCACACTTAAGCCTGCTTGTCGCCAGGCTTTAATTTGACTACGTAGTGATTTAATTTCAGTAATTGACTGCATTATTTAAACTCATGTTCAGCGCTTGGAAAAGCGCCACTTTTTACATCAGAACAATACTTTTGAACAGCCGCTGGCATGTTGCCAGTTTCTAATAAAAAGTTTTTTGAAAATTTTGGAATATAACCTGCCGAAATACCGACTAGGTCGTGCATTACTAATATTTGACCGTCGGTCACATTACCAGCACCAATGCCTATGGTTGGAATACTAAGCGCATCAGTAATGCGCTTTGCCAATGCACTCGGGATACACTCAAGTACTAATAATTGTGCGCCAGCAGCTTCTAATGCTTTTGCATCATCAATCATTTTTTGTGCTTTGTCTTCTTCGCGACCTTGGATTTTAAAGCCGCCAAATACATGCACAGATTGAGGGGTAAGGCCTAAGTGCCCACACACAGGAATACCTTGTTGAGTAAGCGCTTTAATACTGTCGTAAAGCCATTCGCCACCTTCAAGCTTTACCATGTTTGCACCAGCGCGCATAAGTTCTGCGGCATTTTTACAGGTGTCGTTAACGCTTGAATATGTCATAAATGGCATGTCGGCAATAACAAATAATTCACGGCTTCCTGCACGTACACAGCGAGTATGATAAGCAATATCCTGGTTGGTTACGCCAAGGGTGTCATCACCGCCTTGTAGCACCATACCCAACGAGTCACCGACTAAAATAACGTCAACGCCATTATCATGAAATAACTTTGCAAAGCTCGCATCGTAAGCGGTTAATGCCGTGATTTTGTTATTTTCTGCTTTCATTTTATTTAAAGTAGAAACGGTTATTTTAGACATAATATTCCTCGCAGGCATAAGCCTAGGTTAATTACAGAGGTAATTGTTGTAAGTCGTTGAGCGGTAAATTAGTTGCAATGGTTTTTAGTGCAATTCCGCCAGGTAAAATAAGTTCAGGCGCAAGTTCAAGCAACGGATACACAACAAACTCGCGCTCATTCAAGCCATAATGGGGCACAGTCAAGCGTGCGGTATTAATAATTTTATTGCCAAACAAAAGCGTGTCTATGTCTAGCGTTCGTGGACCCCAACGTTCGGCTTTTCTTACACGGCCATGCTTAAGTTCTATTTCTTGAGTTAAATCAAGTAGCTGTTCTGGTTCAAGGTGGGTATTAATACAGGCAACAGCGTTAATATAGTCTGGCTGGTCTTGTGGCCCCATGGGCTTACTTGCGTAATAATGAGACACGCTTACAAGCTCGCTATGCGGCAGATTTTTAAGTGCCGCAACCGCATTATCAAGCTGCTTTTTAGGTGAGTTTAAGTTTGCACCTAATCCTAAATAAACACAGTTCATGTTATTACTCTGCTTGCTTTCTTGGTGCGCGGCGACGAGAACGTTTACGCGGTTTTGGACCACCTTGATGACCTAAGTTTTTAACCATGTCTTTTTGACCGTTAATATCTTGGCTAAGGTATTGAGTCCACCACTGTGCAAGTTCTTCATGCTCAGTTTCACCCGCATCTACGCGCAACAATAAAAAGTCGTAAGCGGCTTTAAAGCGTGGTTGTTGCGTTAACCTGTATGCACGTTGGCCTGCACGTTTATCTAGACGATGTTGAATGTGCCAAATATCGCGAGCACCCAGTGTAAAGCGTTTGGGTACAGCAATATGTTGGGCACTTTCGCTGAGTACTTTATTCATTGCTTGTGCAAAGGCATCGTATTCGCTAAGTTGTTCTTCTGCTTGAAGCTTTTTGGTTATTGCTAAAAGCGGGAACCACAGTAGTGCGGCAAAAATAAATGCAGGTGTTACTTTTTTATCAGCATTTATGCGTTTGTCGGTATTTTGAAACATTTGCTGAACAAAGGTATGCTCTAGCCCATTAGGGTTAGCTTCTAAAATTTTATCAAGCGCAGGAAATAATGCACGGAAAAGCCCGTATTGGCGAAGCATTAAAAAGTTAGCTTCGGCTTTACCGTTTAAAAACAGTTTTAGCACTTCTTCAAACAAACGCGCCGGCGGAATATTATCAAGTAAGCTGGCAAGCTCGCTAATCGGTTTTTCGCTATTAGGCGCAATGCTCATATCAAGCTTTGTTGCAAATCGTATAGCGCGTAACATACGCACTGGATCTTCACGGTATCGTGTTTCGGGATCGCCAATAAGCTCTATTTGTTTTGCTTTAATAGCGGCCAAACCATTGGCGTAATCGTGAATGCTAAAGTCGTTAATTGAGTAATACAAAGCATTAATTGAAAAATCGCGGCGCTCGGCATCTTCTTCAATGCTACCAAATACGTTGTCGCGTAATAATTGCCCTTCAGTACTTGATTGGCTTATTTGGTTTTTAGACTCAGGCGCTTCGTGATGGCCACGCATGGTTGCCACTTCAATAATTTCGCGGCCAAAAACAATGTGCGCTAAACGAAAGCGGCGACCAATTAATCGGCAGTTCCTAAATAGCTTTTTAACTTGGTCGGGTGTTGCGTTAGTGACTACATCAAAGTCTTTAGGTTGTTGGCCTAACAATATATCGCGAATACAACCACCAACCAGGTAGGCATCGTAGCCACCGTCTTTTAATCGGTATAACACTTTGATTGCATTTGGGCTAAATTGTTTACGAGAAATACCATGCTCACCGCGTGTGATTACTAATGGTTCGCTGCTTACAGAGGCATTTTCAGCACTCGTATTTGGGCCGATTATCTGTCGGCAAAATTGAAAAAGCTTGGAAATAATAATCCGTCTCCTAGAAGGTGTTGATTGGCATGTCATCGCAATCAAAAACAACCGCAAATAGTGGTATTAAACCCCAATACTTACTGTCTTACTCAATTAGCATATATTTAGGCGGCTATCATATACCAGCAGGGTTTAAAAATTAAGTTGATGTGTTGAAATTAAGCTGTTTTTCGCGATTTTATTTACATAGTTTAGTAAATTAGTTGACTTGAGTTGTTTGCTACTGAGAAATTTGTATTTCAGCAACTTTAGGTACTTGCTTTAACTCAAAGGTATTTACACCCCATTCAACCAGCTGCTCGGTGGTTAAATCCATTAAATCAGCATGAGTTGGCAAGCCTAAAAATTCAAAGGCACTTATTAATGCGGGTTTTGGCTCTATTTTACTAATTGCAGGGGCGTAGTTTTGTTTAGATAGTTTAAAGCCCGGCTTGGCAACGGCTAAAGGTAAGTGGGCAAACTCAGGGATAGGATGATTGAGCTGCTCAAATAAACTGATTTGTCGTGCTGTGGGTTCTATTAAATCGGCGCCTCTAACAATGCGATTTATGCCTTGATCAATATCGTCAACAACAACCACTAATTGGTAGGCAAATAAGCCATCACTTCGTTTTATTATGTAATCTTCGTGGGCCAGCTCACTACAAACATTGATATCACCTTGAATCAGATCGTTAAAATATGTGGTTGCATGGCATTGTGTTAAACGAAGTGCGCCTGAATCGGTTGAGTGCCCAAGATTTTTACACTGGCCTTGATAAATTCCACCCAATGCTTTTATTTGTTTTCGGCTACATTGGCAGGCATAAACACATTTTTGATTTTCAAGTGAGCTGACGACGTCTTGGTATAAATCGAGCCGTTTGGTTTGATAAACAACCGGTTCATCCCAGTGGAGGCAATAGGCTTGTAAGGTATTTAGGATATCGGTGTCGGCATCTTTTACCACTCGAGTGGTGTCTATATCTTCGATACGGACGAGCCAAGACCCTTTATTTGATTTTGCATCAAGGTAGCTGCCTACAGCCGCAACAAGTGAGCCAAAATGAAGTGGCCCAGAAGGAGACGGTGCAAAACGACCGCGATAGTTGCGCATAGGCGCAGTAACGGCTGCAGGTGACATGCTAATTAATGAGGTTAATTAGCCGCGTCCAGCTTGTTTTTCTTTAATTTCTGCAAGTGTTTTACAGTCTACGCATAAATCAGCAGTTGGTCGCGCTTCTAAGCGGCGAATACCAATTTCGATTCCACAAGACTCACAAAAGCCAAAATCATCTTCTTTAATTAAAATAATTGTTTTTTCAATTTTTTTAATTAATTTGCGTTCGCGGTCACGAGTGCGAAGTTCTAAAGAGAACTCTTCTTCTTGTGCAGCGCGGTCAACTGGGTCAGGAAAGTTAGCAGCTTCGTCTTGCATATGCGACTTTGTACGATCAACTTCGTTACGTAAATCGTTACGCCAAGTTTCTAAAATCGTTTTGAAATGAGCACGTTGTGCTTCATTCATATACTCTTCGCCTGGTTTTTCTTGGTATGGTTCTAAACCGGCTTGAGCCAATAAACCATGTTTCTTTTGGTCTGGCATAACTCTCTCCTAAATCCTTAATTTAATGCCTCAGCATTAGCCGGCGGTATAAATAACAGAAACTTATACCCTAGGCAAATTTATTTTTAATTATACGAATTAGCTTCAACCATGCTTTGCGAGTAAAAAGTGCGTTAATGATGGTGCTTAATTAACTAACTTACTGGTTTATAAAACTTGCCTTTACATATGGGCAAAATTTTAAAAAACAAGGCTAACTCTGGAATTGATTTTTATTGCATCAATCATTTTCATCGCGTTGTTTGTTCTAATTACCTGATGTAATTGTTTGGTTATACATTACTTTATAAATGCTATTTTTTTATGAAGCACCACTTCATTCTCACAAATGAGTGCTTTATACACTACTACTTCAACACCGCTAGCAATGGCTTTTTGTAAAAGTTGTGCGTATTTTTCATCGATATGCGCTGCTGCGCTCACTGCATTTATACCTTCATGTAAAACAGCGAACAGTAGTACGGCGCGATGGCCTTGTTCGACCACTTCAATGAGCTCGCGAAGGTGTTTTTGTCCACGTAATGTTTGTGCATCAGGAAAATAGCCTTGGCCGCTATGCGGTTCATCTTGGCTTAGCAAGGTGACTGATTTAACTTCAACGTAGCAGTTTTTAGTATTTGGGCTTGTGAGTAAAAAGTCGATGCGACTGTTTTCACTGCCATATTTAACTTCACTTTGAAGTTGCTCATAGCCAGTTAGTTCATTAATTACATTATGATTAATTGCTTCTTCTACCACTTTATTAGCGACCGCTGTATTAACACATATAAGGTGCCCTAAATCATTTTGGGTCAGCTCTAATGAATGTGGATACTTTCGTTTTACGTTATCGCTTGTTGAATAAAAAGCAGTAAAGCCTGGCTCAGCGCAGCCTGTCATTTTTCCTGTGTTAGCACAATACGCGGTAAACTCAGCGCCATCACCGAGTTTTAAATCAGCCAAAAACCGCTTGTAGCGTTTAATTAATGTGGCCGATTGCAATGCTGGTGTGTACTTCATGGTATGTCCAATGTGGTTAATAGTGTGATGAGTGTTATTTATCTCAAGCTGTTGGGAACTTAGGCGCACTATAGTAAACTCAACAGCACATTTAAGTGCAAGGATATTCTAACATGAGTGAAAAATTTGTTGTTCAACTAAGCGAACACGCAGCACCGAGTCATTGGGGCGAAAGCGCAACGTTGTCATTTAACGAACGTGGTGCAACCGTTCATTTATCTGAGCAAGAAACATTAAAAAATGTTCAAAAAGCAGCGCGTACTATTGCCAATCAAGGCGTTAAACACGTTGAACTTGCGGGCGATACATGGTGCACAGAAAGTCAATGGGCTTTTTATCAAGGTTTTGTCACACCTAAACTATTAAATGGTGTTGAGTTTGTTGATAACGCACAATCTGATCTGCAAGAACTTGCGCATTTAAAAAGCTCAGCAACGTGGGCGCGTGAAATGGTTAACGGCACTGCAGACGATATTTACCCTGAAAGCCTTGCAGAAAAAGCCGCTGAGTTTATTCAATCACTGGCCCCTGAGCACGTAAGCTACCAAATAATTAAAGGCGATGCGTTATTAGAGCAACAATGGATTGGTATTCATGCTGTTGGTCGTGGGAGTGTTCGCCCACCGGTATTGTTAGAGCTTGATTACAACCCTACAGGCGACGATAACGCACCAGTCAGTGCAGCCCTTGTGGGTAAAGGTATTACGTTTGATTCGGGCGGTTATTCAATTAAGTCAAGCGAAGGCATGCTAGGGATGAAGTGTGATATGGGCGGTGCTGCAACAGTAACGGCTGGTTTAGCACTTGCTATTAATCGTGGTATTGAAAAGCGTATTAAATTATTTTTATGTTGTGCTGAGAACTTAATTTCTGGCCACGCTTACAAATTAGGCGACATTCTTACTTACAAAAATGGCACAACCGTTGAAATTGTAAACACGGATGCAGAAGGGCGTTTAGTGCTTGCCGATGGCCTAATGGCTGCTGGCGAAACGGGCGCACCTTTAATTATTGACGCAGCAACATTAACAGGCGCTGCATTGGTTGCTGTTGGCCAAGAATATAATGCGTTGTTTGCACTTGATAAAGAGCTGGCACGCGAAGTTGAAGGCTTTGCTTCTCAAGAAATGGAAGCCGCTTGGCCATTACCACTTGAAAAGTGGCACCAACAAAACTGTCCATCACCTTATGCTGACACGGCTAATAGCCGCGCGCAAAAAGGTGGCGGCTATGGCGGTGCATCAAATGCTGCAGGCTTCTTATCACGCTTTGTACCAAACGATGGCAAAGGTTGGGTACACATTGACTTAGCGGCTGCATTTAACATGGGTAGCACAAGTCAGTGGGCTGCCGGCGCAACAACACAGGGTATGCGTACAGTTGCTCGTACGCTGCTTGAAAAAGCGTAACGCTAAAAAATACGCTATTGAGAGAAATTAGGCACCGTTTGGTGCCTTTTTTGATCCACAAGCAAGCAATTTTATTTAATTTACGGTAAAATCCCTCGCCAATACCTGTTTGAGTGACTAATTTGGTTTTACTCTAAACTACACTCAAATATTATATCCACCACTGGGGTTTCTAACTATGTCAGATAAGTGCTATATCACAGCTCAACAGTTACTTGAAGATTCATTCCGCGTAGCGGCACAAGTATACAAAGACGGCTTTCGTCCTGATTTTATTATAGGTATTTGGCGAGGTGGTGCACCGATTGGTATTGCGGTTCAAGAATATTACGATTACAAAGGCATTGAAACTGACCATATTGCAGTGCGTACATCGTCTTATTACGGTATTGGCCAACAATCAAAAGAAATTAAAGTACATGGTTTACATTACATTGTAGAAAACGCCAATGCGGGTGATTCACTGCTTATTGTTGACGATGTATTTGACTCAGGACGCAGTATTGTTGCGTTAAAGGAAAAGCTTTCAGAGCTAATGCGCTTAAACTTACCGCGCGATATTCGAATTGCTTGCCCATACTACAAACCAAAAAATTCAAAAGTAGATACCGTACCTGACTACTACATTCATGAGTCGGAAGAGTGGTTAGTATTCCCGCATGAGTTATCGGGTTTAACACCGGATGAAATTATTGAAGGTAAATCTGACTTAGTAAAAATTCACGACATTTTACTAGAAGACTAATACACATAACACACTTAATATACATTTAGCCTTATGAACTGATTATTCGTTTTTAGGGCAATAAAAAAGGCCTTAATTGGCCTTTTTTATTGCGTGTTTAAAGCTGTGCAAAGCTATCTACATATTCACTAAGCATTGGAATGTCGACCGCTTGTAAACCTGTTGTGCTTCTTTGCACTAGGCCCTTTTCGACTAATTCTGTCACAACACGCCTGTAAGCTCGCTCAGTGGTCGCAAAGCGTTCAGCCTCAGCGTTAACCGTTGGGTAGGCTCTAAGCAGTGTAGGGTTATTGTTCTCGGCTCTCAGTAAGCAGTCTTTGGCTATGTTATAGCTAAGTGGCAGTAATAACTTATCTAAGTTGATTTTTTGGTTTTCTTGAAATTTAGCAGCAATAGTTTGTGCCGTGTATAAGCTAAGCTCTGGTTTTTCGAGCAATAATGCACGCCAGTGTCTTAATTCAATCAGGTTGTAAGTTACATCGCTAAAGCAGGTTACCGTATAAATACACGGATTGTTGTTGAGCGCTTCTATTTCGCCTATGAGGGTATTATTACAATCCAGTTGTCCTAGCAGCAGGCGTCGTCCGTTTCCTACGTCATAACTAAATGACACAGTGCCGCTGCGAACAAGCACAAGCTTGCTTAAAGGCTGATCTTGATGGATCAGCACTTCTTTTTTTGATTGTTGATAACTACTACCGGCAAAGGTGAGTAATTGTTCAACAAGATAACTAGAAAAATGGTATTGAAACATCAATATGCTCTTCGGACATTTGTCCTATTTATTATGTTTTAATGACGGTAGCATTAACACATTAAGAATTTACGCTAACTTGCTACTAATACTTTTAGCTTTGCTATGGGTATTATTTTACCTTCATTTCCCGTGTAATGATTTAAGAATTTGTTGGTTTTTTTGCCGGCAAACTTTTTCAGGTTTTTAAGCAAGTTAGCTTTTTATTTACGTATGTCACTTCGCTTAATTATTAATATAAGAGAGCTACTCTCTTAATAGCCAATTATTTTCAAACTCTAAATAACGCTCATAATTAAGCAAAGTGCTATTACTTTGCAATACTTACAACTGTAATAAGTTAGCATTAGTGTAATGCTAACCCAAAGGTTAGGAGAGAACAATTGAGTTGGGAATATTTAGGCTATATTGCGTCAGCTTTATTGGTTGCATCACTCACTATGACCGATGTAGTAAAGCTTCGTTGGTACAACATGTTAGGGTGTATTGTGTTTACGGCTTATGGCGTAGCTATTGGTGCTGTTCCCGTTGTTTTTACCAACGCGCTACTGGCATTGGTTAACTTGTATCACATTGTAAAATTATATCGCCAGCCAAAAGTTGATCAGCCCGAGGCACAGCAGCCAAAAAGTTAAATGACATGGTTTGTATTAAAAAAGGGTTAACTTGCGTTAACCCTCTTTTTGTTTATTTAGCTGCGCTCTCTTTGTTATCGAATCGCTTCATACCGGCAATCCATGTTTGTAGTACTTGAGTTTTGTAAATATCTTCAACGGGTACTTTAAAATAATCTTTATCCACTAAAATAAAGTCGGCCCATTTACCTTGCTCTAAGCTCCCTATTTTAAACTCTTGATGGGCGGCATAAGCTCCGCCAAGCGTAAAGGCACGTAGTGCATCTTCGCGGCTCAGTACTTCGCTTGGACGCCAGCCGTTTTCAGGCTGTTTGTTATGATCCATTCGTGTAATTGCTGAATATAAACCATCAAACGGATTTGCAAGCTCTACAGGGTAGTCAGAGCCCGCAGCAACCACTGAACCTTGTTGTAAAAATGTTTGCCATGCGTATGCAAAGCTAAGTTGCTTTTCAGTCAGGCGCTGCTCGGCCATATGCATGTCAGATGTTGCATGTACAGGTTGCATTGATGGGATAATTTTTAGTGCTTTAAATCGAGGAATATCGTCTGGCGTTACTATTTGTGCGTGCTCAATTCGGTTGCGCAGTAAAATACCGCCTGTTTTTTTAAACACATTTTCGTAAGCGTCTAAAACCACACGATTGGCTTTGTCACCAATGGCATGGGTGTTGGCGGTAAAGCCATTTTTAAAGCTTTGCGTAAATAGTGCTTCGAGTTTCTCTTGGGTTTCAAGCATTAACCCATGATGGCCAGCACGGTCGGCATAATCTTCAATAAGCGCTGCGCCACGCGAGCCTAATGCACCATCGGCATACACTTTAACACTACGAATTTCCATAAAATCATAGTTATCGTGATATGGCCCCGCTTTTAACATCGCTGGTAAATCTGGGCTAGCACCGCTTAGCATTGCCACAATACGTAAAGGTAAATTGCCTTGTTCACCGCGCTCTTTGTACACTTCCCATGTGGCTTTATCTATCCCAGCATCGTGAGTAGAGGTAATACCTAAACTTAATAAATGCTTACCTGCGGCATCGAGTGAGTTGCTAATATCTTGTTTTGAAGGGGCTGGCATGTGCTGAACAATTAACGATTCAGCTTTATCAACAAAAATACCGGTAGGGTTACCAAATTCATCTTTAATTATCTCACCGCCTTTTGGCGATTTTGTGTCGGCGTTAATGCCTGCAAGTTCAAGCGCTTTTGAGTTAACCCAAATTGCATGGCTATCAACACGAGATAGAACAACCGGACGATCGCTTACCACTTTGTCTAAATCTTTAGCGCTAGGGAAGCGTGTATCTGGCCATAACTCTTGGTTCCAGCCACGGCCGATGATCCAACCTTGTTTACCTTGCGCAAATTGCTTTAATTTATTTGTAACGTCATCAACCGACTTCGCACCGCGTACATCTAACTGCGATAAGTTATCGCCTAGCCCAATAACATGGCCGTGGGCATCAATTAAGCCGGGTAGTAAGGTGTTGCCTTTCGCGTCTATTAGCTTGGCATCTGGAAAGCTTTCTTTGAGTGTGTCGCCGCCTACTTTAACGACCTTGCCATCTTTTATAACCAAAGTGCTAAATTGTTGAAGCTCGCCTTTTTGCATTTTGCCTTTATAAAGCGGGGTATAACCATTGGCATTATAAATAACTTTGGTTTGCGCAATCGCAAAGCTAGACCCTGCACAGAGACTGGCAAGTATAAGTGGTTTAAGTAAATTTTTGAGTAACATAGTGCACTGATTTGTTATTTTTAGTGCAATAACACTAGCAAACCCTTTTTTAGAATACCAATAGGATGCGATAAGCTCGTAAAATAGACAGTTAAAGCTAAGCTAGCTGCTTAGCTATTAAATTAATTGCCTAAAACGTTAGGTTAAAAAGGTTAATTAAATTTGTGCTACTTGCTGGCATATAAATGGTATTCACTCAGTGTTAGCCGACCGTCTTTATCTTGGTCGTAACTTACAAATTTAGACCACAAGGCTGGGTCTATTGAAGCTTCAGAGCGAGTTAAAAATCCATCTTTATTTCTGTCTATTTTTTTAAATTGGTTATTAATGCTGTCACTGATGGCAAAACTTGATGCGCTAAATACAAGTAGAGCGCATAAAATAAAAAAGTGTATGGGATTCATTAAAATACTCAGTAAAGATTGTTAGTAAGGTAATTTTTAAATTCAATTAATGAAATTTGTTTATCTTGATTTTTATCCCACATTATAAACGTGCTAAGTAACTGGGGCTGGCGTTCTAGTTCGTTATGAGTAAGGTAACCGTTTTTATCTGTATCGAGGTGATCAAAGCGCTGTTTTACATCAAGTGCAGAAGCATTAAAACTTAAAAGCAACGCTATGGTGGTTACAAAGTAACGTATCTTCATGGTAGTCCTTCCAAAAGGGTAATTAAGTTGTATTGAATAATGAGTTATTACGCTTAATTAGATAAAGCACTTGCCATAATTTAACTCCCAACATTAAATCCTTTTACACATTCCCTCAGGGATTATGGCAAATGCTTTAGTACACTTTACAAGTTAAAAGCTTAAGCAAAACTTAATCTGTTATGGCTTAAAGTTTTCAAACTCTGCTTTAGAGATCATCTCGTTGTTGTCTTCGTCTAAATCGGTAAACTGTCTAAGTAGCTCTTTATCCTGCTTAGCTTCAACAAACGAGATACTTCCGTCCATGTTTGTATCTAAGTGTGCAAATCGCACGGCCGAAGGAGAAGCTAATACCGTTGCACTGATAGCTAAAAATAATAATAAAAAAGCAGCAATAAGTTGTTTCATAATTTCATTCCTTTTGAAGTTAATTTATTGAATAAATTTTCTGAATTCATTTAGCGACAACTGACCATTTTGGTCTGTGTCTATTTGTGCAAAGTTTTCCTTAAGCACGGCGTCCATTTTTGCCTCGGCTTCGCTTAACAGGCCGTCGCTGTCCTTATCTAGTTCATTAAACGTAGCGTCAACGTCCATAGCGTATGCGCCTGTATTCACAAAACCCAACGCAAGTAATGTTGAAAAAACCAAAGTGTTAATGTTCATGTGTATTTCCCTATTAAATTTATTTGTTACACCCATTACAAAAAGGGTGCCAAATTTTATTTTTATTTACTTTCAATGAGTTGTGTTTTTTAGTTTGGGTTTGTAGGTAAAAATTACACTGACTGTGTGTAATTTTGTGTAAATACAGCAACAGGGTTGAAGGTATTTTTTGTGATCTTAGTTAAATCAATCAGTTGTGCTGTTGCTGTTTAGCAACAAAATGGCGATTTAAAATGAATATGGTTCAGCATGTGTATAGGCGGTATTGATAATAATAGGCGCGTTATTTACTTACAGAGTTTACTGCAATGGCTGCAACGTTTGCTAAACATTACAATGCAATGCTTAATTGGCGCCCTAATTTAATAGGGCAGTTTGCGTTAAGCATGCTGCTGTCGTTATTGCCACTGTCTATTGTGGTTATTGTGTTTTTAAATGCGTTAAACAAGCAGCTAGCAACCACCCAGCAAATTGTGAGTAATCATTACCAGCTCACAAAATCGTTCGCTAATTTAAAGCAAGACCTTAATAGCCTTGAGCGCGCAACAAGGCAAAATTGGGTGTTAAAAAGTGATGCGCTCAACGCCCTCATTGTTGATAAATGGCAATCGTCTGTGCAGAGCATAAATGAACTCAAACACATTAATGCAAACCCAGACTACATATACCAATGGACACAGCTTTTAACTATTTTGCAAACAGCACAACACCAGCTCGTTGAGAAAAAACAGCAAAAAGCAGAGCTCTTCTTACCCATAAGCGAGTCAATTACAGAGCTCACAGTGTGGCTCAAAAATAAAAACGAAGCGCAAATAACCCATAACCAAAACGAGCTAGCCAGCCTACAAGCGTCGTTTATAAATTGGCTAGTGGCACTTATTCCTCTTACTTTATTGGTTGGCGGCGGCTTTTTATGGCGTATAAGTTTGCGCTTAAAAGGGCTTACTAGGGTTATTGATAAGCTCGGGCAGGGTGATTGGCACCAAAAGATAGCAGTAAAAGGCTCGTCAGAGTTAGTCGAACTCGGAGAAAAACTACAGTGGGTACAAACTCAGCTGTATATGCTTGAGCAACAAAAGGATACGTTTTTACGCCACGTAACACACGAACTTAAAACACCACTTGCCTCTATGGTTGAAGGAACCGATTTACTCACCGATGAAATTGTTGGCCCTATTAATAACGAACAAAAAGCGGTGCTTACCCTTATAACTCAATCTACGGTGCGCCTTCGCATGATGATAGATAGCCTACTCAGTTATAACGCTATTAGAGCAACGATAAACAGCTCAAGCGAGGTTAATATTGATCATTTAATTAAAAAAATTAATGGTCATTTTGAGCATCGTCTAACGGCCCGAAAGCAATGTATTCAGTGGAAAAACTCTGTTTCAAGCACTGTCCTTGCGCTTCCTAATGAACTAATAGAAATGATGCTAATTCAGTTAATTTCAAATAGCTTAAAATTTTCTGATGATGACCAAGGTGTGATTGTAAATTTAAAATGCGAGCAACATCAGCTGTGTTTGGAGGTGGCCGATAATGGCTGTGGCATTAAAGAGCACGAAATAAAGCATATTTTTAGTGCGTTTTATCAAGGTAAACATGAGCAAAGCATTACCTTACAAGGCAGTGGTTTGGGCCTAACAATAGTAAAAGAGACGGTTGAGCAGCTACAAGGCACATTAAGTGTTGAGAAAAATAAACCACACGGTTGCCGTTTTTTAATAAAAATACCAATCAGTAAAAATTTAGGAGTTAATTAACAATGCGCATACTCACTATTTTATGTGTGCTTGCAGGTAGCCTAATTGTATCGGGTTGTGAGCTTAATGATGGCACGCAAGCGCTGGGCGATACTAAAATATCAAATACTAAAAACGTATCTCCTAGCCCCAAGCCAATGCCTAAATTAGCCCCTGTTTACCCCTCCGCTGAGCGGGTTATAGCGCTGCATGCAAATCAATGCGGCGGGTTTACATTGCCACCAACAAAGCGGTCATTTAAAGGTGAAAATGAGCTAAAAGCATTTTTTAAATTTATGTGCTTAAACGTAAGTACCGACCCAAATACAGTAATGACCAAGTTACTTAAACTCGACCTAGCCTATTTTTGGCCTGATGATATAAAACAGTACTTATGGCTGCAAAAACAGCAAATCACCTTACAAATAAACGCGCAAAAAGAGCAGCAAGCACTTAATAACCAAATGCAGAAAACCCTGTCGTCGCTGGCAGATATAGAGCAGCAGCTATTACTTCGCGAAGACACTAAGGAGCAGTAACCATGACCACAAATAGCCCGCACCAAGCAAAAGTGTTATTAGTTGACGACGATGCAAGTTTATTAAAGTTACTTGCTATTCGTATTGAATCAAAAGGCTATCAAGTAACAACTTGTGAAAGTGGCTTAGCAGCACTACAAATTTTAAAAAGCCACGTGTTTGATGCCGTCATTACCGACTTACGAATGGATGAAATGGACGGCATGGCGCTGCATCGTCAACTGCAAAGTCGATACCCTGCATTACCAGTAATTATGATGACGGCGCATGGCTCTATTCCTGATGCGGTTGAAGCCACTAAACAAGGTATTTTTGCTTTTATTACTAAACCGGTCGATAAAGACGAGCTATTCGATAGCCTTGCAAATGCAATAGACATTCACGGTGTAAATACCGATGAAGCCCCATCAAAAAGTAATATAGTAACGCGCAGTGGTGCCATGTTGCACTTGCTTGAACAAGTTAAGTTACTTGGGCCTACTCAAGTTAATGTGCTTATTTCGGGGGCCAGTGGAACGGGAAAGGAATTACTAGCGCAAGCTATTCACCAGCATAGCCAAGTAAGTAACGGACCCTTTGTGGCTATAAATTGTGGTGCTGTACCAGGGGAACTTTTAGAGTCTGAATTATTTGGCCACAAAAAAGGATCGTTTACTGGTGCTGTAAAAGATCACCAAGGTTTATTTCAGCAAGCGCAGGGCGGTACATTATTTTTAGATGAAATTGGCGATATGCCCCTTAACTTACAAGTAAAGCTACTGCGTGTGCTACAAGAAAAAACCATTCGCCCAGTGGGTTTTCAAGAAGAGATCCCAATTGATGTGCGTATTGTATCGGCAACTCACAAAAACTTGCCCGAAGCCATTAAAAACCAACAGTTTAGAGAAGATTTATACTACCGCCTAAATGTGGTTAATTTAAAATTACCACCACTGTGTGAACGCCGTGAAGATATAAGCCTCTTGGCCCAATACTTTAGCGCAAGTATCGCTAAACGCATGAACCAAAATGAAAAACACTTTGCTAATGATGCCATGCACGCATTGGTACGTTATGATTGGCCAGGAAATATTCGTCAGTTACAAAACGTTGTTGAACAAGTGGTAGCCTTAACACCGGGCGAGGTTATTTCAGCGCATTTAGTGTTAGCCGCACTCGATAGCAACGAAAAAAGCGTAGAGCCACTCTCATTAAACGACGCTAAAAAAGAATTTGAACGTGATTACGTTATTAATACGCTAAAAATGGCCGGCGGCAACGTAGCAGAAGGCGCCAAACTTGCTAAGCGTAATCGTTCAGACTTTTATAAACTCATTAAAAAACACAATATTGATGTTGAGAGTTTGGCGTAAAAAACATTAAAGGAATCTTCATGCAGTTATTTATGGTGTATTTAGGCGGGCGAATTCAAGGTTGCCACATAGAAATGCACGACATTCGGTTTGTGGTTGGGCAAAACATAGAGCAAACCTACACCAAATTAAAAAGCCAATGGGTTGGCGATAAAAACAGCGTACACATGGATAGTTTTATGGCTGTTAATAATATTGATGGCTACAAAGTAGAAGTGGTAGACGACTATGTTGAACAAAATAAGCAGCTTTATTTTGTAAATTTAGGCGCTTACAGAAGCGACTCAATGGCGGAGCAACACGACTTTGCATTGTATGTAGCAAGCAGCAGTGAAGAGGCAAAGCAGCGCGCTAAACACGATTTGCTCGCAGGCCTGAGCCATATACATAAAGACGACTTACACGACGTAGACGATTGCTTTGCAATAGACTTGCTCGACAGTCAATTAACTATAAAGCTTACTCCAAGCGGGCTTTCTCAGCCTATAAAACCGGATTGGTTTGGTTACCATGTTTTATAAGTAAGTAACCTGAACTTTGAATAATAAAGCTATCTCACGCTGCTATTTTTCTTGTTCGTTTTGCTCATCTTTTTCACTGTTCGATGCCAGCTTAAAGGCTACAATAACCAAGCCAAACATAGCGAACGGCAGAGCTGCTAACATGTATTCAACCATGTTGCTGTCTTGAAAATTAGCTTGCAATAAAAAGTGACCCGCTACACACATAACAATAACGACCAACAAAATTGGCAGCAGCATAAGTTCTTTTTTTGATGAATGATTTTTCATTGAATAATTGCTTAAACAAAAAATGATGCGCTATTGTAATGAGCTTACATATGCTTGGCAAACAGCAGCGCTTTTAATGATATGATTGCTATAAATGAAGTTTGTAAATCAGTGTGGAAACAACGTGAAAAGTAGCTTAAAAAACGTTTACCTAGTTGGCGGGGCAGTACGCGACAAACTGCTAAACATTGCATCAAAAGATAACGATTATGTGGTTATTGGCGAAACGCCAAGTACCATGGAATCGCTTGGTTTTTTACCAATAGGTAGCGACTTTCCTGTTTATTTACACCCCAAAACAAAAGAAGAGTACGCATTAGGGCGTACCGAGCGAAAAAGCGGTAAAGGCTATACTGGCTTTGTTGTAGACGCCAGCCCTAGCGTAACACTCGAAGAAGACTTAGCAAGGCGCGACTTAACCATAAACTCTATGGCGCTTGACGAAAGCGGTAAAATTATTGACCCCTTTAATGGGCAACACGATTTACAAAATAAAATACTGCGCCACACCACACACGCATTTGTAGAAGATCCGGTACGAGTGTTACGCATTGCGCGATTTTTAGCACGTTATGGCAGTGATTGGCAAATCCACCCAAGTACCTATGCGTTAATGCGAGAGCTTAAAAATAAAGGTGAGCTTAACCATTTAGTGCCCGAACGCGTATGGCTAGAAACCGAAAAAGCGCTTGGCGAAAAGTACCCCGAGCTTTATTTTCAAGCATTAGATGGGCTGGGCATTTTTCCAGAAATTGAACAAATGAAAAATGTACCACAACCTGCCAATCATCACCCTGAAGGCGATGTATTTGTGCATACAATGTTGGTGCTTAGGCGTGCGGCCGACTTAAATGTTAATTTAGAAACCCGCTTTGCTGCGCTTACACACGATTTTGGTAAAGCCCTTAGCTATAAAATACGCGGCAATTTACGCGGTCATGAACGCGAAGGTGTAGCGGTAGTCGAGTCATTTTGTAATCGTTTAAAAGTGCCTAATCGCTTTCGTGATATTGGCATGCTTACCAGCGATAACCACACTTTATGCCATACGATTGATCAGCTTAGGCCGCAAACTATTCATAAATTAATTGTCACTAATTTAAATGGGTTGGTGCACCCTGAGCGCTTTTTAGCCTTTACTCAAGCCTGCCAATGTGACGCGCAAGGGCGCGGAGAAACACTGGTTAATAAGCCTTACCCGCAGGCAATTAAGCTGCGCGCCATTCATAGTAAATTACAGCAAATGGATAAAAAGCACATAGTGCAACAGGCACTTAAAAGTGGTAAAAAAGGCCCAGAAATAGGCGAAGCGGTAAAGCTGGCAGAAATAAACTGTATCAAAGCGTTTTTAAGCGGTGAGCCAAGTACAGCAAATTAATTTGTGTAGATTAAATTAAGTACCGCGATATGCCTTGCACCTCAAGGCGCGGTACTTTTTAAAGGTCGTTTACCTGAGTATTCTGTGGTTTATTTGCCTCAGGCTCAGCATTTTTATCTGATTTATATAAACTAAAAATAAAGTCGAGCTCTTCTCGTTCAAGTGATGGGGTCACGGCAAATCCTACTGCTTAATGTGTTAATATAGCCCCAGAGTATGTGAACGCGACTGAATTAAAAGTGAATAGTTACAAAGAAAGGTGACTGTTTATTTCCTCACTGTTTATTAGCGCATTACTTTTTTGTTCAATATTACTGAACTCTACCATTTTAGGGCACTTTTACATTTAGAATATTTAAATGCGATATAACTATTTGTTTACATGCGCTTACTAGCTGGCTACATTAGATTGATTGTAATATTTGGACATGTGCCGGCTTATAAAGCGGCATATGTCGAATACAAAGTTGTTAGGCATATATTCAGTTGAGGTGTTTGGTTCTAGAGGAAGTTCACAATTTTAAATCGTAAAACACTTATTTTCTTTGTCGTTCTGATTACTAGTTTTGCTAGTAAATTGTATGCTGAAACAATCTCTGTATCACACTGTAAATATATTACGGGAAAAGAAGATATACTCTTCTTAAATGTCCCTATTAAAGAAGATATTGATGCAATATTTTACTGTCCTACTTCTGAAAAGAAAAAATTAACTCTTCACAATGTTGCACTAGTCGTATCTGCTCCGATCAAAACCCCACGCGGGAACTGTCAAATTACAAAGTATGCCTTAGGAAAAGAGGATTCAACTGATAAATATCTTTGGTCATCTGTAATTGGTAATGCTTGCCCTCGAATAAATGAAAATGAATATGTGTCACTGTATTACCTTCCTAGTGAATATAATAAAGATCTGTTTTTTTATAATTTAACGAACTTCATATCAAAATTAAACGCCAATGAATTTGAATTAATTAACCGAATTCCATTTTACTCTTTATGGTTTTGTTCGGACTGTAAGGAGTTTATAAATGCAGTTCCTAATTCAAAGTTTGTTGTTAATAGCGTAGGTTCAAGTATTAACGATCCATTTAGTATTTTTGTATCATCTAAAGAAAGCCCACATATCCGTTGGATATTACATCTTTCTGTTGAAAATACGGGTTTATTTATAAACAATATTGTAAAGTATGTTGAGTATTAAATATGCCTAAAAAACTAATAAATAAGGACAAAAAACAGTTGGTTGTTTTCGTTCCTGAACATTTTAGCCAACAATTTTTTGCCCATTATTAGGGCGTAAAATTAATAGAGAGTCTATGTCTGTTATCCGTAGTTCAGTTTTTCAAATTATTTTTAAATCGATATTTTTACTACTATTTAACTTTATCGGATTCTTTCTGATTTACGCAGGTGCTCTTTTATTAGTTAGTGAGAACAATATTTCGTTATCGCTAATTGAACAACTTTTGGCGCTAATTCTAGCTTTGTTTACAACATCTACTTTTGCTTGGTGGATGGTAACCAGTTTTCGTCAATACGAAATCAAAATAGACAGTAAATTAATCTTACTCAAAGGGTTATCGGGCTGGAAAAAAATTGATGAAACTATTTTACTTTCCGATATTGATGGTGCTGAGATAGGAACCGACTTAGCTCTATTTAAGGGAGAAAAGCTGGTGGTGAAACTTTCAATGGTTTCTATAGCATTTGAAAAAGATTCTCTTAACAAAAATATAAAAAATATTGTCTTTGAATTGAAATAACAAAAATATAAAGAGTAATTTAACAAAGGCTAAATATCAGCGGGCTGTTCGCCTCGCTTCATTTTAGCCAACCATTTTAAGCCAATTTTACATATAAAAATTAGGAAATACTATGGTTCGCCAATCACGTAAATTTAGAATATTTGCTGCAATAATTACCATCCCATTATTTGCGGTGTTTTTATTTGGGTACAGTTTTATTATCTTTATGTATGCTGATGGGTTAAGCAACATTAAGCACTACTTGTTACTTGGTTTAGGTTTTATTGGTATTCTCTTGTGGGCAAAAATGTCCGTGAATATGATTAAAGACATAAGATTGATAAAGGTGTAATAACAAGGAAGGTATGCGTTCAATTCAATTTTTAGGTTTATTGACATCAATAGTGTCATTTTTGTGTTTGTTTTGGGCCTTAGCTCCGCTTTCGCCTGACAGTAGCGCTTCAGCAGAAGGTGCTATTGGCTTGTTTTTAATGTTTTTTGTAGCGCCACTTTTTGGTTTTTCAGCCTTGTTGTTAATTCCTTCATCTATCGCACTATTTAATACCAAGTTAAGAAAGAGTACTTATTTTTATGGTAAGTTTTGGTATGGTGTTTGGGGCCTTAATGGTTTGATATCTGTAGGGTATGTATTTGTAATTTTATATATTGGTTATATTTACTTAACTTTAAAAGTCAGTAACTAGCACTGGTATTAAACTTCAGAGCATAACGTTTATGTTTTTATGCCCGTTTACCCACTATTTTTCTGCTTTGCTAGTCGTTTTACTAATGATTTGTAATCAGCTGGTATTAAGCTCTTTGGTTTAATTGAGTCTTATTAGTTCCCCCTGCTAGAGCAGGTTAAAACTAATGAAGACTAAAAATCATTCAACTAATTTGCTAACGGCAAACTTACTGTAAAAGTGACCCCATTATTTTGTGTGTTATTTTGCGCACTTACACTGCCTTTATGGTAATCGCACACTAGCCTTACAATATAAAGGCCTAATCCTAAATGCGGTTGCTGCTGCATGTGTTGGCTGCGCACAGACACCATAGAATCAAATATATGCTCGCTTAACCCTTCGGGTAATAATGGGCCTGCGTTACTTACACTAAGAACTGCTTGTGTATCTTTGCTTTGTAACGTTACTTTAATTGCGGTATTAGCTTGGCTAAACTCTAATGCGTTATTAATGAGTTTATCAAGCAGCTGTGCTATGAACTCTGGTGCGCCTTGCATAGGCAATGAATTTGGGCATATATCCAGCGTAAATAATTGCTTATGGTAAGTGAGTAAATACCCTTGCATGCAGCCGTTAACAACAGAGCGTAGGTCAAATGGTTCGGGGTCATTGCTTTGAATGCTTTGCTCAAGGCGAGTAGCCTCACTCATGGTAGTAATTATTTTACCTAGGCGCTCTACGCCTTCACTGGCGCGATCAAGGTATTTTTGGCTAAGCTCGGTTTGCTTTAAACTTTGTAAGTTTTCAAGAGAAGAGCGTACTACCGCAACCGGCGTACGTAGTTCGTGAGATAAACGCGACGACATATTTTCTAAATAGTCGGTATAGCCGCCCAATCGGCTTACAATATTTGCAAAGCTACGCGACAGGTCGCCAATTTCATCATTAGAATCACTGTAACTAATACTGCCTGTAACACGCCCTTGTGCATCTATTGCTTGCTCTGCGGTATCGCGAAGGCGCCTGATACGGCTCGATATTCGTGATGCAAAAAAGAATAAAGTCACAGTCCCTATCAGCATGACGGCTAAAATAACGTTAAATAACTTTTCGAGCGATTTATTACGAAGCGTGCGAACACCGTTGGTGGTTTCTTCTGCTATTACTGCACCAATAACGTTGTCTTCAATCCAAATAGGGTAGGCCGCTGATAAAATAACGGCTTTGCTATCGGGGGTGAGCCGCCAAGACGATGCAGGTTGGCCTTTTAGTGCATTGGCTAAATGACTGCCTTGCATAGATGCTACGTCGTGTAGGGTATCTATAAATTCGTTTTCAGGGCGGGTTAAAATTTTATAATAAAGTGGGTGCAAATAGGTTTGCTCAAAACGTTGCCATGCATTTTGAGGCGGCTGATTTTTAAGGCCATCTGCCCATACACCATCAGCGTTTTGAATGGTGCCCGATTGTGCAAGCACGCGGTGGTGATTGTCTACGACCCATATACGGCTGCCGCTGTGGCCCATTCCTTTTAAAATTCGGCTAATTTCTGGTGAAGGCACTAGCACCGAGCCTAAATCGCTTGGGTTATTTAAGTTAGAGGTCGACATAACGTTAGTTAACTCGTTTAAGCTATCGGTATCTACAATAGCAAAACCCAGTTTGTTTCCTAGCATGGCTAACGGAAAGCGCAGTTCAACGGTGTAACCTGTTTGGGTGCGTTTAAAATAGCCCTGAATTTTTGTAAATGGCGCTTTGGTGTTTGCATTAAATGCATTAACCCAGCCGTCTTGCCTAGGGGCTATGATATACGTATTAAACTGGCCATCAGGGGTTTTTAAACCAATTTTTAAATGGTCGTTATTAGTGATGCTTAAGCTGTTTTTAGCACGATAAATAAGTGTGTTGTCGGTCACATTAAAAACGGCGTATAAGTAGTTATCAAATTTACCTACCATGTGGTCGAATGATAAATCGCTGGCTTGGTGGTTTTTATTGGTTTTTTGTAAATAGCGTTTATCGTAATGCCAGAACAACGCTTTGTAGGGTTCCCAGTCGGTTAGTTTGCCATCGAGCTGAATAGGGTTTTTTAGGTTATAGGCGTATAAATCGCGGCCTTTTATTACTTGGTCTAGAAAGTTGGTTTGCTCGTCAAATAAAGCAGGACGTTCGTGCAGAGCAGTGGCAAGTGCACGCGTTGTGCCTACGAGGGTTTTTTCTTGGCCTTGGCGTAAAAACTTTTCCATTTCCCACACATATTCGTAACCTAGCCATGGCAGTAAAAATAAAAAACAAGAAAGCACAATAAACTTACTGCGCAGGCCAAATCTAAGCATTAATGTTGCTCCCACCTATAACCCATGCCATACACGGTATCGATACAGTCAAACTGCGAGTCAAGGGCGATAAACTTTTTACGAATGCGTTTTACGTGGGAGGTTATGGTGCTGTCGTCCACATATATTTTTGCATCGCTCATTAAATCGTTACGGCTTTTAACATGGCCCGGGCGCTGCGCCAGTGAATGTAGCATCCAAAACTCGGTCACGGTTAAATCCACTAATTGCTGCTGCCAAAACACTTGCATGCGTTGCGTGTCGAGCACCAGCTGCCCGCGGGTTATAAGTGCATTGGCATCGGCGGGTTGTTCAAGAGCTTCCATTCTGCGAAACAATGCGCCTATTCGGGCAGCTAAATGAGCCAAGCTAATGTCTTTTGTTAGGTAGTCGTCGGCGCCCATACGCAGGCCGCAAACTGTGTCTATTTCGCTATCGCGTGCGGTTAAAAAAATAATAGGGAGCGTTTTAGATAAAGTACGCAGGGTTTGGCATAGTAAAAAACCGCCATCAATTTCGTGGCCAAGGCCTATATCAACAATGGCTAAATCGGGGAGTGCGTCTTTAAATGCATTTTCTGCTGTTATGCGGTCGCTGTAACCACTTACCTGATAGCCCTGTGCGCCTAACATTTCCATGTAGTTTTCGCGGATTGCGGTTTCATCTTCAATGATGGCTATTTTTTTCATTTTACACACCCCTATTTATTATAAAGCGCACTATATCGAAGTTTTTTAGCTATGTACGGTTAAAAAGGCAATTGCCATTTTTTTGCCACAATTGCTCAGCGGTTTGCCATTTTTGATCCCCTTTGTTGCCACTTGAGGTTGTTTTAATACATCTATCGAAACAAAACATCACAAAGTTAACATCAATTTTAAGGATCATATTATGAAGAAGGCATTAATCGCGCTAACGCTTGTTGCTAGTTTTTCTGCACCGGCATTGTCAGCAACTTCTAAGCACTCGCCCTCAAAAGAAGCAACCCAAGAAACTGCAATAGGTTTAGGTGCAGGCGCGATTTTTGGGGGTGTGGTTGGTGGACCAATTGGCGCATTTATAGGCGCATTTGCTGGTGGATTAATAGGGGATGCAAAGGTTGCTGACAACAAAATTAACGAGCAGCAACGCGCCTTGGCAGTAATGAAACAAAAAACTAAAGATTACCAACATGTGCTTAATCATAACAATCTGTTAGAGCAGCAGTTAGAGGTCCTTGCACAGCAAAATGAGCAGTTAACACAATCTCAAATTAATAACCTGCTTGCGATGACCGTTCAATTTAAAACGGGTTCAAGCGCAATAGCCCCCCACTTCGCTAAACAGCTCGACCAGTTAGTTGTGCTTTTAAACAACCAACCTCAATTAGCGCTTGATTTAAGTGGCTTTGCCGACCAACGAGGAGATGAACAGGCTAATTTTTTACTGTCTAAAAAACGTGTAAATGCAGTGCAAAGTTATTTAATAAAACACGGCGTTAGCCACACACGTTTAAGCGCGCAAGCCTTTGGTGAGCAACACACACTGGCAAACAGTAATACCCTAGAAGATAACTTTTTTGACCGTCGAGTAACGCTGACTACCCGTTCACTAACATCTGTAAATGGCCAAACGGCGAGTAACTAACTTTAGCGTTCGATGGAGTGATTTTATGTTGAGTAACCCAACCAAAATGCTTGTTAAGGCAAGCATTTTTATATTCATGGCTATATCGCTATTAGCAAGCAAAAGTAGCTATGCGCAATCGCCAAAGCTTGAACTAACCGACACCTTAGGTAAGCCCGTTAGCCCAGCTATTATATTAAAAAGCGACGCACAAATGACTGTAACAGGGTTAATTAACCATGTTGTTGTCAAGCAAACTTATCAAAACGAAAACCCGTTTGCGGTGAATGCGCGTTATGTATTTCCCTTACCCGACGAAAGTGCAGTACATGCCATGACAATGCGTATAGGTGAGCGAGTCATCAAAGGCCAAATTGATAAAAAAATAGAGGCTGAAAAAAAATACGCACACGCTCAAAAGGCAGGGAAACAGGCCGCACTTGTGCGTCAACAACGGGCAAATATGTTTGTCACTAATGTGTCAAATATTGGTCCTGGTGAGCAGGTGGTTATTGAGCTTGAGTATCAAGAAATTATTAGTTACCGCAGTGGCACTTTTGCCATTCGTTTTCCTACCACCATTACGCCACGTTACCACGCAATTAGCGGTGAAGTTGAGTTTAATGAGCAAAACCAAGCTCCCGTCAATACTGCACCAAGCGGCTGGTTAAGCCCTGTTTACAGTATACAAAGCGCGGCGTATAACGATGACGACGAACCTAGTAGTAAATTTAGTTTAAATATAGATATAGACGTTGGGTTAGAGTTGGTGGATATAAACTCTAAATTTCATAACGTAGATATTCATAACCCTGCATTTGGCCAATACACCGTTGCATTAAACGAGCAAAATGCCATAAACCGCGACTTTGTTCTTGAGTTTAAACCGCTGCAAAAAGAAAGCGCGCAAGCTGCCTTTTTTACCCAGCAGTTTGACAATGGCGACCGATACGGACTTGCTATGCTAATGCCGCCTGCTGATCACTTTACGCAAACTCAACGCTTACCCCGAGAAATGGTATTTGTAGTAGATACCTCAGGCTCAATGCATGGGCAGTCTATTGAGCAGGCAAAAAAAGCGTTATTTTATGCGCTGTCTTTACTCGATAGCGACGACAGCTTTAACATTATTGGTTTTGATAACGTGGTTACCCCCATGAGCGATAGTCCTCTTATTGCTAGCGACTTTAACTTACGCCGCGCTGAGCGCTTTATTTACAGCCTAGAGGCCGATGGCGGCACAGAAATACAAGGTGCGCTTGATGCGGTGCTTGATGGCAGTACTTTTGATGGTTTTGTACGCCAAGTGGTGTTTTTAACCGATGGTAGTGTAAGTAATGAAGCCGCTTTATTTAAAAATATTCAGGATAAATTAGGTGATAGCCGATTATTTACGGTAGGAATTGGCAGTGCACCCAATAGCTTTTTTATGCGCCGCGCAGCCGATATAGGCAAAGGGTCATTTACCTTTATTGGTAGCACACATGAAGTACAGCCTAAAATGCAGCAGTTATTTGATAAGCTCGCCCACCCAGCCATTACCGAGCTAGCTTTGAGCGATGAAAACGGGAACCGTTTAGATTTTTGGCCATCACCCTTACCTGATTTATATTTTGGCGAGCCTATCATGGTCGCTATAAAACTTAATGATGTTAAAAGTGTGATACTTACAGGGCAAACAGCACAAGGGCCACTTAACATTAAACTTAGCGCGCAAAATAGCCCTCAAGCCAAAGGCATAGCAAAACTGTGGGCGCGTCAAAAAATTAAGTCACTACTTTTATATAACGAGCAAAGTAGTGTTAAAGACGAGGTGCAAAAATTAGCTTTAACGCATCAGCTTTTAAGTCCATTTACTGCGTTTATTGCCATTGAACACACTCAAATTAAAGACGTTGCAGATCAAACTGCTCAAGCCGCTAACCAAGTGCCGCAAGGAATGGAAATGCGTTTGCCGCAAACCGATGGTCAAAGTAGGCTGCATTTAATGCTAGGTTGTATGTTACTTATGGTGTTTGGTGCTCTTAAATTAAAAAGACGCGTTAAAACATGAAAAAGTGGTTAAGTGCAGGGCTATTAATTGCTGGGCTCAGCTTGTTTGGCCACGGTGTGTATATGCAAGCAAAGGCATGGTTTGCGCAGGTACTTATTGAGCATGCGTGGCAGCAAGCGCTTGCAGAGCCTGGTAAAAAAGTAAAACCGTGGTTTTATGCTGACAGTTTTGTAACCGCGCAGCTTCAATTTCCATCGCATAATAAAACGTTAAGTGTGCTCGGTGGTGCGAGTGGTCGAAATTTAGCATTTGCACCAAGCCATTTTTTGCCCGCGGGGGAATTGGGTGATCGCCAAAAGGGAGCGTTAATAGCAGGTCATAACGACACCCACTTTGCGTTTTTACAGCACGCCAAAGTGGGTGAACAGTTTACTATGCAGTTACAAAGCGGGGAGTTACAGCAATATAAAGTCACGGCGGTTGATATAATTCATCAATCGCAGCATGACTTTTTACGCACACCGGGGCTTTATTTACTTACCTGTTATCCCTTTGATGCATTAGCGTCGGGCACCGATTTGAGGTTATTGGTATCGGCAGAAATATCTTCACCGGATTCACTAAGTGGTATATCAACAACAAGCTCTTGATGGCGCTGGCTAACCATAACGCCAATAAATACCACAAAAATACTAAGCCACTGCCAAAGTGTAAGTACTTCTCCCAAAATAATAGCCGATAAAATAAGTGTAAATATGGGAATTAAATTTGAATACGCCGCCGCAGTAAGCACCGATACTTTACTAATGGCATAGTTGTACATACCGTAGCCGCCTAAAGTAACGCAAGAGCCTAAATATAAAATACTCATAAGTGCTGTTAGGTCGTGTTGATTTTCGCTGGGTAGTTCAATAAAAAATAAAAAGGGTGCAAAAAACAAACTTCCGCTAATGCCTTGTAATGCAATTAAAGTCAGTGGTGAATACCGGTTTGCTAAGTGTTTAATGCTAACGGTATAAAAAGCAGCGCACACCATAGCCATTAGCTCTAAAAAGTTACCTAATATAGGGTTAGGCGCTTGTTCTGAGCTAGGAGATAGAAGCGTAAGTAAAATACTGCCGCCAATACATAGCGTAAAGCCCACCACAATGGCTTTACTTATGTATTCTTTAAGCATGAAAAACGCTAAAAACGCCACTATTATTGGCAAGCACGACACAATAACACCCGCCTGAGATGCCGATGTATATTCCATTGCGTGGCCTTCAAATAAAAAGTACAAGCAAGGCTCAGCAAGCGACATGCCGACTAAATACTTCCAATCACCTTTTTGGTATTCAAAACGAATAACATAACGCCATAAGCACAATGAAATAACGAGCGTAGTAAGCATACGTAAAAATATCACTAATGCCGGATCGTAAATGGCAATGGCGTATTTAAGCGCTATAAACGAACTGCCCCATAAAAAAGTGGCAACAATTAAACATAAACTGGCAGGCATAAGACTTAATTTAAACGATAAAATATAGCGCGATCCTAGCATGAAAATTTTTAACTTGTTCAAAAATACCGAGCTGGTATAAGTTAAATCATAATAAAATTTTAATAGCTAAAAACAATGCAAAGGGAACAGATAATAGTAGTAAAGTTAGGTACGAGCGTACTAACTGGTGGCACCGATAAACTAGATAAAGCCCATATGGTTGAGTTAGTTCGCCAATGCTGTGAGCTTAAAAAGCAAGGGCATCAGGTTGTTATGGTATCCAGCGGTGCCGTAGCTGCAGGCCGTGAGCAACTATTAAAACCCTGTGGTACGAGCTTAGTGAATAAACAAATGTTAGCCGCAATAGGGCAGGGCCAACTTATTCATATATGGCAAAGTTTATTTGCCTTGTATGGCGTAAACGTAGGGCAAATGCTGTTAACACGCGCTGATGTTGATGACAGAGAACGCTATTTAAATGCTCGAGATACCTTAACTGCCTTACTAAGCTACGATGTAGTGCCTATTATTAATGAAAATGACGCCGTTGCGACAAGCGAAATAAAAGTAGGTGACAACGATAACCTATCGGCCTTGGTGGCTATATTAGCTAATGCAGACAAATTGCTATTACTTACCGATCAAGACGGTTTGTTTACCAGCGATCCGCGCATCAATGCCGATGCAAAGCTTATTGACGAAGTAGCTCACATAAATGATGAACTGCGTCAACTTGCTGGTGGCAGTGGTACTAACTTAGGCACTGGCGGTATGGCAACAAAGCTGCAAGCGGCTGATATAGCAAGGCGTGCAGGCGTTGAAGTTATTATTGCCAAAGGCGCTGGCAGCAACGTTATTTTAAAATGCATGAGTGAGCAATTACCGGGCACGCGCTTTTTAAAATTAACGGCGCCTAAAGATGGTCGCAAAAAATGGTTATTAGCCGGGCCTAAAAGTAATGGGCAAATAGCAATAGACGCAGGCGCTATTAGTGCGCTGCAAAATAATGGGGCAAGTTTACTGGCCAAAGGGGTCACTAGTGCCTTTGGGGATTTTGAACGTGGGGACTTAATAGATTTGATTGATACAAATAACCAAGTAATTGCGCGCGGTTTAACCCGCTTTAGTCGCTCGGAGGTTAATAAAATTAAAGGCGCACATTCAAATAATATTGCTCAGTTGCTTAGTTATGACGCTGGTTCAGAAGTATTGCATAGAGACGACTTGGTACTACTTTAATGCTTAACTAAAAAGAATGAATTTTAATTAACTGTCTAATTGTTTAGTAAAGTTATAGATTACGTCTACACTGGTTAAAAATTATTCAAAACTGGGTGTGGCAATGCAAGCCAATTCATGTGGCCACGAGTGGGTAGTCGAACTCACTTGTCAGGAAGACGAAAGCCATTTAGATTCGGCTTTAATAGACGTGCTAGGTGACTTACTAAGCGAAAATAATTTTGCGATTTACATAAATAAGCACGTTACTTTGAAAGCCCCACCTCTGCTTTTAAACACTCAAAGCAACTTAACATACTTAGAGCCCAGTCAAGCCCAATTAATACTCAATAAAGCAACGCCTAGTAAAACAAGAGTTATTCATACGACTGATGATGTAACAACATACATCCCAGTTAATCATAGCGATACTATTCTGGGTGTTTTAATTATTAAAACCAAGCAGTTAATAACCGATAGAATAAGTGCATTAGCTATGTACATTTTAAATGTATACGCGAATCAATTATGGATTTTGCATAAGTCGCGCTTAGACCCTTTAACGGGGCTTTTAAATCGTCAAACCTTTGACAAAAAAGTAATGGAAATAGTCACCGGCAATGGTTTTTTATTACCCCGAGAGCAAGTACATAAAAAACGCTGTTGGTATTTAGCCATTGTTGACATTGATTTATTTAAAAATGTTAACGATACATTTGGCCATGTAGTTGGCGACGGTGTTATTGCACAAGTTGCTAAACTCATAAAAAATAATTTTAGAATTGAAGATTATGCTTTTAGATACGGAGGGGAAGAGTTTGCAATCGTATTTCAGTCGCAAACAAATACGGATGCACTTAATGCGCTAACTCGTTTACAACAGCGGGTGGCCAGCCATGATTTTGAGCACATACAGCAGTTAACAATTAGTATTGGCTTTTTAAAGCTGCAGAGCGCTGATACCGTTTCAAGCATAGTAAACCAAGCCGACATGGCGTTATATCACTCAAAAAAAACAGGACGGAATAAGGTGACATCATGTCACGAGCTTACGCTCAGCGAACAAGTCAGGGTTTCTCATTAGTATTGAGCTTTTTTGATTGTAAATTTGTGCTAAAATCTGGCTCCTTAAATTGTTGTAGTCAGAGTATTAAGCATGAAATTCGTTCGTTGGTTTTTAGGTTGTATAATTTTATTCTTTAATTTTATATTTACTCCTCGTAGTAAAAAGCGTGCAAGCGACGAGCAAGCCAAGCTTGATCTGCAAACCTCTCATTTTAAACTTTATCAATTTAAAGCATGCCCGTTTTGTGTGAAAGTACGCCGTGCTATTAAGCGCGAAGGCTTGAACATAGAAACACGCGATGCAAAAGACAATGAGCAGTATCGACAAGAGTTATTAGAGCAAGGTGGCAAAGTTAAAGTGCCTTGCTTACGTATAGAGCAAAATGGCCAAACTCAATGGCTTTACGAATCTAACGATATTATTGCGTACTTAAATAAAGTAGCTGCTTAAACGTAACCATATAATTTTTATCTCACTTATTTAAAGAGACATTACCATGACAATCCGTACTCGTGTTGCCCCGTCACCAACAGGTGACCCGCATCTTGGCACAGCTTACATTGCTTTATTTAACTACTGTTTTGCTAAACAGCAAGGCGGCGAGTTTGTTCTTCGTATTGAAGATACCGACCAAGTGCGCAGCACACCAGAATCAGAGCAAGCTATTATGGATAGCCTGCGTTGGTTAGGCCTCGAGTGGGATCATGGTCCTGATGTAGGTGGTGATTTTGGCCCATACCGTCAGTCTGAGCGTAGCGATTTATATAAAAAATACGCGCACCAGCTCGTTGAGCAAGGTAAAGCGTTTTACTGTTTTGCAACAAGCGAAGAGCTTGACCAAATGCGCGAAGAGCAAATGGCTGAGGGTCTGCGTCCTAAATACGACGGTCGTGGTTTAAACCACACAGAAGATGAAATTAAAGCTAACCTAGCTGCAGGTAAGCCTTACGTTATCCGTATGAAAATTCCAAGCGAAGGGACCTTTAAGTTCAACGACTACCTACGCGACGAAATTGAGATCCCGTGGGAAAACGTAGACATGCAAGTGCTATTAAAAGCCGATGGCTTCCCAACGTATTTCTTAGCAAATGTGGTAGACGATCACCACATGCAAATTAGCCATATTTTCCGTGGTGAAGAGTGGATTAACTCAGCACCTAAACTATTAAAGCTTTACGAAGATTTTGGTTGGGAAGCGCCAGTACTTGGGCACCTGCCATTATTACGTAACCCAGATAAGTCAAAGCTTTCTAAGCGTAAAAACCCTACAAGTATCAATTACTACAAAGAAATGGGTTACTTACCAGAAGCGGTACTTAACTACTTAGGCCGCATGGGCTGGTCAATGCCAGATGAGCGAGAAAAGTTCACACTTGATGAAATGATCGAACACTTTGACATGAAGCGTGTATCGCTTGGTGGCCCAGTATTTGACGTAGATAAGTTAAGCTGGTTAAACGGCACGTGGATCCGCGAAAGCCTAACCGACGAAGAGCTTGTACAGCGCTTTGTTGATTGGAAGTTTAACGGCGAAATGCTAGCTAAAGTATTACCAGAAGCTAAAACGCGTATTAATACGCTGTCGGATATGGTTGATTTAGCAGGTCATTTTGTAGGTGGTATTCCAACTTACGACCCAGCACTGTTAACGGCGGGCAAAGCCGATGAAAATGTAATACGCCAAGCACTACAATTTTTTGTATGGCAATTAGAAGGCTTACGTAGCTTTGATAAGCCAGCTATTTTTGCCATTGCAAAAGAGGTTGCCACATTCCACGAGCTAAAAATTAAAGACTTTTTAGAGCCAATATTTGTAGCAATCACGGGTAAAACGTCATCGACGTCGGTACTTGATGCAATGGAAATTTTAGGCTCTGACTTATCACGTGCGCGTTTACGTGTAGCACTCGCTCATTTAGGTATTTCTAAAAAGCAGGCTAAAAATATTGAGCGTGCGTACCGCACATACCCAAGCGCATAACCTTTAGTCATACTTTATAAAAAGCCGAGCTTATTAAATAAGCTCGGCTTTTTTGTTTTAGGGAGCCAGTGTTAATTAGTTCTAGTATTACTGCATTTATTCCAAATCGTAAGCTTGACCCTTACAAGTAACCGAAATGTCGCAATAAGATTGAGGAGTTTCTCTACAAGAATTAATAGTAAAGGCATTACCGCCTCTGCGCATTGCATCCACTTTAAGTGAATCAATGGCACTTGATTTAGCGCGATTGTAACTAACGTTACTGTTTGCACCACGGCCATCTCCATTACAGCTCTCGCCTTCAATTCGGCCTAATAATGAAGCACCGCTTTCATGGGCTTGTTGGTCACTATAAAATTGATGCAGATCTCTTTTATTTACATAAGTACCAATTTCATCACCTAAAACATCGTTGTTTATATTGGTATGGTAAGTAACGCCAGAACACCCAGTAAGTGCAGTTAGCACACAGGTTACAGCAAAAATACGCAGCATAATGATTAATCCCTTAGTTATTGTTGGCTTAAGAACAAATTATCAATAAAAACAAAAGCAAGCAAAACAAAAACAAAAGTAAGTTGTATCATTTTGTAAGTGATTCGACCTCTCTTTAAATTTTTTCTGGTAGTATGGGTAAGTTATAAGCAGTTTAAGCAGTGAACAAACTATGTTAAGTCCTTACTTTCAGCAGCACGCTGATTATGTTTCTATCTCTCGTGAGCAAGGGTGTCGTTTCGCAAAGTGCGTTGCAGATGATTACAATCCACTTCATGATAAAGATGCCAAAAAGTTTTGCGCGCCAGGAGACTTACTTTTTTCTTTAGTGTTAGACCGCTACGGTATAAGTGAGCGAATGGAGTTTACCTTTGCTGGCATGGTTGACGAAAATACCAAACTTAACTTCCCACAAGGGGATGATGAGTTTGATGTAACCAACGGCGATAAAGTAATTTTAAAGGTAAAACGCGAAGGCAAAACCAGCAAATGCCCAACACTTACAAATAGCCTAATAAAAAACTATGTTGAGTTTTCTGGTGCGGCATTCCCACATGTCATTATTCCGTTAATGGGCAAGCAAGAGGTAATGATTAACCCAGCGCGCCCTATGGTTATTTACGAGTCGATGATTATTAATCTTGATAACATTGAGATTAAAGCACCAACGCTTGAGTTTGCTGAGCCAAGCTTTGAATATACAGGTAAACGCGGCAAAATTACTCTGCGCTTTAACCTATTAGAAAACGGCGAAAAAGTTGGTTTTGGTGAAAAGCACATGGTGGTGTCTGGTATTCGTGAATACTGCCAAGCAACGGTTGATGACTTAATCGCATTTTATAATGAGCGAAAAGCGACCTTAAAACCAGTTTAAAATCAGCATTTAAATGAGGCGCTATTGATAGCGCCTTTTTTATTGCTAAAGCTCAGGTATAATGGCGCTCTTTGTTATTTTAAAGCTAAGCCTATGTCTGCTACATCATTTTCATCACTTAATCTCGACCCGTTATTATTAACAGCGATTGAGCAAAATAATTACACTACGCCAACCGCAATTCAGATTAAAACTATTCCGCCAATTCTCGCGGGCAACGATGTAATGGGCAGCGCGCAAACTGGCACAGGTAAAACAGCTGCCTTTGTATTGCCACTACTACATAAGCTTTTAAATACACCTAAAAAAGATGAGCCAGGTATTGCCCGAGTGGTCATTTTAACGCCTACGCGTGAGCTTGCTCAGCAAGTGTTTGCCAGCTTTGAAAAGTACGCACAAGGCACTAACATTCAGGGCGCTCTAGCTTATGGCGGCGCAAGTATTGGCCCACAAATTAAAGCACTGAAAACGGCGCAAGTGATAGTGGCAACACCAGGGCGTTTGCTCGATCATATAGTTAAAGGCAGTGTGGTGCTTTCAAGTGTTGATTCATTAGTATTTGATGAAGCTGACCGCATGCTCGACATGGGCTTTATTGATGAAATAAAACGTATTTTGCGCCACATTCCAGGCGATCGCCAAACCTTATTGTTCTCAGCCACATTCGATGACAGCGTGTTTGAGCTAAGTAAAAAACTACTTAAAAACCCCGAGCTGATTGAAGTTGATAAACGTAACTCAGCCGCCGTTGAAGTAGAGCAAATTATTTACGCTGTTGATGAAGACCGTAAGCGCGAGCTGGTATCGCACATGATTGGCATGAAAAATTGGCGCCAAGTACTTATATTTACGCGCACCAAACAAATGGCCGATAAGCTTGCCAAAGAAATGTGTAAAGACGGTTTAAAAACCGAATCCATTCATGGCGATAAATCGCAAGGCGCGCGCGACCGTGCACTACAAAACTTTAAAGAAGGCACTACACGCGTATTAGTTGCCACTGATGTAGCTGCCCGTGGTTTAGATATTCCGGCGCTTAAATACGTAATTAACTTTGAATTGCCATACATAGCTGAAGATTATGTCCACCGCATAGGCCGTACGGGTCGCGCAGGCGAGCAAGGCCTTGCAATGTCGCTTGTAAGTATTGACGAGCAATGGTTACTTGAAGAAATTGAAGTACTGCTTGATACGCGTTTAGCACCACAATGGTTAGAAGGTTACGAGCCTGACTTAAACAAAGCCCCTAAAGATAACCGAAAAAACACCAATAAAGCGCGTAAAGATCGTGACAAAAAGCGTATTACAGGTAAAAGGGCACCAAGCAGACGACGAAAATAATAGCCAATAGCATGGGGCAGTTAATGCCCCATTTAGTGATAAAAAATTAGTTTTTAAATAGTATTTAGCAATTTTATACACATCCGCTGCGCTTATTTTAATGGTCTCTTTTACATAAAGCGGCTAAATAAATACCCCCCCTTTAAATAGCAATACTTTGTAAGTGTTTTTTCTTCTTACAAATGTGCATTATTACAGTTTAAATCTATACTTAATCTACGACTAATAGATTGGTAGAGCGATGAAAGGTATTATTTTTACTGAATTTTTACAAATGGTCGAAAGCACATTTTCACCTGCCGTTGCCGATCAAATTATTGAACAAAACGAACTGGATTCCAATGGGATTTACACCAGCGTTGGTAACTATAACAAGCAAGAGCTTTTAAAATTAGTGACTTCGTTGAGCAACATTGTCGATATTCCAGTAGATGTACTGGTTAAAGAGTACGGAAAATATCTGTTAACGCGCTTCTTAGTTTACTATCCACAGTTTTTTGAAAACCTCACTACCACGTTTGATTTTTTAGATACCATAGATAGACACGTGCATGTAGAAGTTGAAAAATTGTACACCGACGTTGAGTTACCTAGTTTTCAAACCAAGCGATTAAGTGATACTCAAATGCAGATGGTTTACCATTCGAGTAATCCCTTTGCAGTGCTCGCTGAGGGGTTAATAGAAGGTGCAGCCGAGCATTTTAAGGAAAATATCAGCATACGCAGCGATATCAGTGACGATCATCAAGTTGCTACATTTAACTTAACTCTGGTCGGTTAAATATGGATATAGCTCTTTTACAGCGCAGATTAGAACGAGAGCGTTTGGCACGAAAAGAAGCTGAAAAACTACTTGAAGCCAAATCGTTACAGCTTTACGAAGCCAATAAGGTACTCAAAGGTGCGGCTGAAAATTTGGAGCAGGAGGTTGCTAACAGAACTCACGACCTTGAACTGGCTAAACAAGATGCAGAAGCTGCGAATGAGGCTAAATCAGACTTTTTAGCAAACATGAGCCATGAGATTCGCACCCCGATGAATGCCATAATAGGCATGGCTTATTTGGCTTTAGATACTGAGCTTTCGGAAAAACAGCGCGACTATGTTGAAAAAATTCATTATTCGGCAGAGTCTTTATTAGGAATAATTAATGATATTTTAGACTTTTCAAAGGTTGAAGCGGGTAAAATAGAGCTAGAACAAAAAGAATTCAATTTTAATACCTTCCTAGAAAATCTTGTAAATATTATTAGCACGCTAGCATCACAAAGAAAAATTGAAGTGGTGTTTGATATTGACCCCTTACTGCCTGACTTTTTTATTGGTGATGCATTAAGACTCAACCAAGTACTATTAAATCTGTTAAATAATGCACTTAAATTTTCAACACGGGGTAAGGTTATATTAGCTGTAAAACTAGTTCAGAAAGTAGATAGTTATTGCAGTGTTGCTTTCTCTATTTCAGATAACGGCATTGGGATGACCCAAGCACAAGTTGACTCACTATTTAAACCTTTTACTCAGGCTGACGTATCGACAACCCGAAAGTTTGGTGGAACGGGGCTTGGTTTGGTAATAAGCAAAACATTGGTCGAACTAATGCAGGGCGATATTACAGTAAACAGCAAATTAAATAAGGGGAGCTGCTTTAGTTTTACTATTCCACTCAATTATTCGACTAAGCAAAATGAGTTTGACATATCACATATTAGAGCCAAGCGAGCACTTGTTATTGAGAGTTCAGATAGTCAGTTAACATCATTACAAACGCTGCTTTTAGGTTTTGAAGTAAAATTTGACACTGTAAATAACATCAACCAAGTATTAGACCGGCTAGGTATGCTACATGATTACGATTTTATATTTATAGATTGGCGAACGTTAAATTTAAATCATGATAGTGCTGCGCAGTCTTTGCGCAATAAGCTTAAATTAAATGCAAAAAAGCTAATTGTAATAGCGCCTTGTGAAAATAAAGCGCTAAACGAAAGCCTACTAGGGTTTGGTAATAACACTTATAAAGTACTCATAAAACCAATAATTAAAAGTACTTTGCATAACGTACTTTTACAAATTATGCATATAAAAACACTAAAAAAACCAGAATCACAAGAGAGCTTAAATACACAAAACACACTACAAAAACTGCAAGGCATTCATATTTTATTGGTTGAAGATAACCCGCTCAATCAACAAGTAGCAACACAAATACTGCGTAAAAATGGCTTAATTGTTGATATTGCTAACGATGGCCTTGAGGCATTAGATGCGCTAAAACATAAAACTTACGATGGTGTGTTAATGGACTGCCAAATGCCTAGAATGGATGGTTATACGGCAGCCACAGAAATAAAAAAACAAGCAAAGTTTAAAAATTTACCCATTATTGCAATGACTGCTAATACAAGAGAAACGGATTTATTAAAGGCGCAAGATTGCGGTATGGATGGCTATATTTCAAAGCCCATTAAGGTTGAAAGTATGTTTGAAGTAATAGCAAAGTGGGTGTGTATTTAATTTTTGTTTTTGAGTTGTTTACTAAATAAGTTAGTGAGACAAAAAAGGCAAGCATTAGCTTGCCAAGAAGGGTGTAAATTAGTTTAACTTTATGCTATTTGTTTCTCAGCTAGGTTGAGCTCCATAGTTGCTTTTAATAAACGGTATAGGTTAATTGATGCGTCAATTTCTTCTTTACGGTTTGTTAAGCTTTCAATGTTTAAACCCAGTGGCACGTCTAAGTGCGCACAGCTTTTTAAAATTGAATCGAGATTTTCGCGGCAAATACGCACCGATTCACTCAAGGTGTTGTCTGCGTCAAGCATGCGCCATTTGGTCGCCTCTGGTACTGAAATACCCAACCACTGCATAAACTCTAGGGTTTTATCACCGCCACATGGTGTAAACGTGAGTATAATACGTTTTGGTGTAACGCCTTGTGCCTTGCAGGTACGCGCGTAACTTGTTATTAAATCAATAGTAGCTTGAGCATTATAAACCGCTTGCGATATAAAAAATTGGCAACCTTGTGTTGTTTTTTCTATTAAGCGTTCGTGTTCATTGCGCTTGCTTGCATGTCGCTCTGCAATGGTTACGCCTCCTAAAAAGAAGTCATCACTTTGCTCAGCTAATGTTTTATAAGCGTCAGGTAGGCTTAGTTTAATATCACCTTCCGACGATGGGCTACCCACTAAAACGACATTTTTTAAATCAAACTCGTTTTTAGTTTCATCTAGCCACTCTTTAAATTCAGCCTCACCGCGTTGCGCTACGCTTTTGTAGGTAATTACATCTAGGCGTGATAAGTCTTTTAGCAACTTACTGTACTCACGCGGATCAACCGTTTGTTTAAATGGAAACGGACGAGCCTGATTAGTACGGCTGCTCTCATCTTGAATATCGTAAATTACAACACCGTCGTATTCGATTTCGTGTAAGCGGCCTAATAGTTTTTCTGCAATGGTTTTTAACTGCGCTTTATCAGTGCCTATTTTGGGTGGCGTTGTACCAATAAGATAAACACCTTGATTAGTGTCCTCAATTTTCTCTTGAAGTGATAAAGCCATAATCCTCATTCCAGCTCAATGGTTGATGGATTAAATATAGCAGCCATTTAGACGTCTAGATAGATTTTTTAAGTGAAAGTTTTTCAAGCAACGTGAGGATTATTCATACAAAGGAGTTCCTAAATTAAGTGCAAGACATAGTTGTTTACATAATAAAGCGACTGAGGGCTCTTATATTCATTGGCTTTGGGGCATAATTAGTAGTGAAATTGTAAATATTTTGACAACAACTTTGCTCAATTTACTAAAGGACAATTATGAAATTTAAATTATTAGCAACAAGCCTTGCGGTATCACTCGCTTTAACTGGCTGTGCAATGCAAAAAAATGAAACGACGCAAACAGCAAAACAAGAACAAATAAAAAAAGCTGATGACCGTGTTTTTTCACAAGATTACCTAATTGAAGAGCTTGAGAATGGCTTACGTGTAATGGTTGTAAAAACGGATTACCCTGATGTCGTTTCGCTGCAAATACCGGTTTCTGTTGGCTCGCGTAATGAAGTAGAAGCGGGTAAAACTGGTTTTGCTCATTTTTTTGAACATATGGTATTTAAAGGCTCTAAAAAATTTCCGCAAGACGAATACACCGCCATATTCAAAAATGCAGGGGTTGATAACCGTGCATACACTACCAACGATTACACTAACTACCATTTAAACTTTTCAAAGCAGCACCTTGATAAAGTACTTGAGATTGAAGCTGATATTTTCCAAAACTTAACCTACACCGAAGAGCAATTTAGAACCGAAGCATTGACGGTAAAAGGTGAGTACTTAAAAAATAACGCCAGCCCAATTCGTAAGTTATTAAGTGCTGTGCGTGCAGAGGCTTTTGAAAAACACACTTATAAACACACCACAATGGGCTTTTTTGAAGACATAGAAGCCATGCCAGACCAAATGGCTTACGGTAAAGAGTTTTTTGATAAGTTTTATAAGCCAGAATATGTATCGCTAGTTATTGTGGGTGATGTTGACCCAAAAGCCACAATGGCAATGGTTAAAAAACACTGGGGTGGTTGGGAAAAAGGCAATTACGTTGCCGATATTAAAGCTGAGCCAAAACAGCAAGCTCCTAAGTATTTGCATGAACAAAATAAAGCCTTGCCGGGGCATTGGCTATTGGTATCGTATAAGGGGGCTGCGTGGGAACCCGCTAAAAAAGACAGAGCTGCACTTGATTTAATCTCGCAGCTTTATTTTTCAAGTAACTCAGATTTATATCAAGAGCTCGTTGTTGATAAACAAATAGCGAGTCAAATGTTTACTTATAATCCAGAAACCAAAGATCCAGGCTTACTGCATGTATTTGTAAAAGTAGAAAACGCTGATGATTTAGCAAAAGCGCGTGATGCAATTAACCGCACTTATGCAAAAGCCAGAACAGAGTTGGTCGATGCACAAAAATTAAGTGACTTAAAGTCTAACCTTAAATATGGCTTTATTAATGGTTTAGATTCTTCGCAAGCAATTGCATCAACCCTTGCAAGTTACATGCATTTTGAACGCGATCCTGAAGTAATTAACCAGCTTTATAAGTCGGCCGACAACATCACAGCAGAAGATATTAAAGCGGTTGCTAATAAATACTTTGTAGATAACACGCGTACTACCGTGACTATGTCGGCACTTGATAAAGCACCGGGGTTTGCAGAAGAGGCGAGTTTAAGTGCAGTAGTTGCAAAACTTGAACAAGCCCCAGAGGCACCTGTATTTAAAGTGCTTGATAAAACCAATAGCTCGCCGCTGATTGATGTAAACTTTTTATTTAATACAGGGGCAGCTGCTGATCCTCAAGGTAAAAAAGGTGTAGCTGCGCTTACCGCCGCAATGCTTGCTCAAGGTGGTTCGCAAAGTACCAGCTACAAAGAAATCCAAAAAGCGCTTTATCCGCTTGCGGGTAGCTTTGGTTACCAAATAGATAAAGAAATGCTGTCGTTCCAGGGGCGTATTCATAAAGATAACGCTGAAACTTGGTATGCACTTATCAGCGAGCAACTACTTAACCCAGGTTTTAGAGACGATGACTTTAAACGCCTTAAAAAAGAAATGATCGACGGTATTAAGTCTGGCTTAAAAGCATCTAATGATGAAGAGCTAGGTAAAGAAGTGCTTTACAGTACGCTTTATAAAGGCCACCCATACGAGAGCTACAACTATGGTGATATTTCAGACTTAGAAGCACTTACTCTTGATGATGTAAAAGCATTTTACAACACAGAGCTTACCCAATCTAAACTAACATTGGGTTTAATTGGCGCTGTGCCTAACGCGCTTAAAGCCGAAATGATGAGCGATTTAGCAACCCTACCTAAAGGCGAGCAAAGCCGTTTAAGTATCCCTGATGCACCAGAACTTAAAGGTCATCATGCTACTATTGTTGAAAAATCGGCGCAATCTACTGCGGTATCGTTTGGTTTCCCTATTGATACTATTCGTAGCAGCGAAGATTGGACAGCACTTTGGCTTGTGCGCTCATACTTTGGTGAGCATCGTAGTTCTAACTCATACTTGTATGAGCGAATTCGTCAAACACGCGGTATGAATTACGGTGATTATTCGTACATAGAATACTTCCCACGTGGTATGTTTCAAACTAAACCAGATGCAAATTTAGGACGCTCTGAGCAAATATTCCAAATTTGGTTACGCCCACTGCGCTCTAATAACGATGCACACTTTGCAACACGTACCGCATTGTATGAGCTGGATAAGCTTATTAAAAATGGCTTAACCGAAAAAGACTTTGAGGCAACACGTAATTTTTTAATTAACTACGTGCCGCAGCTTGTAGCAAGTCAAAACCGTCAGTTAGGTTATGCATTGGATAGCGAATTTTATAACACGGATTCGTTTGTGAAATACGTGACAAGTAAGCTTGAAAAGCTAACGCTTGGTGATGTTAATCGCGTAATTAAAGATAATCTGCAAACTGATAACGTGCAGTATGTGTTTATTACCGGTGACGGCGAAGACATGAAAAAACGTTTAGCGTCAGAGCAAACCTCGCCAATGGTTTACAACACAGAAAAACCAGCAGAGCTTGTTGCAGAAGATAAAATTATTGCCGATTATAAATTAGCCATTGAGGCTAACAACATCGAAGTAGTAAAAGTGGACAGTGTTTTTAAATAAAACATTAAACGAAAACTACTTGTAGATAATGAAAAACCCCACGTTTGGGGCTTTTTTATAGCATTGAGCCAACCTTTATCCCTAACCCTAAAAGTATTATTGCGCTTGCTATGGCTATTAAAGTAATGTGGCCTCGTCGTTCTTTTAGTTTATATTTCGACATTTTTTGCTACCTTAACTCATTATAAAAAATACAGTGATCATCCCTAATATAAAGCTGATGACTGACGACAATGCTAAAATTGAGGTTATATTTTGTGTGCTTAAAGCTGGATTAACAGCAGAAGAGTTAGTGTCATCTTCAAGTTTAATTAATTCACCTTGACGTACTTCTAATACTGCACATAAAGCCATCGTTGTTTCTTTTGATGCAGTCCCTTCTTTTTCAACGCGCTGGATGGTGCGTAAGCTTAAGCCGCATGCATCAGCAAGTTGCTGTTGTGTCCAGTTGAGTGTTTGCCTCAAGGTTTTTACTGTTTTGGGATTAAGCTGCATTTTAAAACTCCCCTAGCAAGAGTTCTAAAATAGTGATTAGCAAGTAGCCACCAACTAGCCCTCCAAAAAAGCACCCTGCAATGACTTTGACCGAAGCTCTAGGGGAGTTATTAAGCAGAGACGATTTCTGGTAACTTTTTATAAACTGACCATTCTTATAAAGTGAGCATTCTAATCGGCCTGTTAAAATATTGCGCATTTCAAATATGACTTCAAAATCATCTTTACCATGTTTAAATAAGTGGCCGCTAGCAATCTTTTGGTTTCGTTTGTCACTGACTAATTCATCGTTTATAAATACTTCTTCTTTACCGGTAAAGTAACTTCCAAAGCAGGCTATCTGATTATCACCATCTTGAAAGTAAAATTTATAGCCGAGTTTTTTAGTATTTAATATGTCGTTTTTCATCATCGTTATCCTTGTTGAGTTGATGATGCTAATTTAGCGTTTATTATTATTTTTTACGCCGTCAGGAGTATGCCAGCAAACAGTTTGGCATATGACACTGTGTAAGTCATGTATGTTTAATTACTGATTTTAATATGTTTTATTTACTTTTTGATCTGATTGAAAATTAGTGTTGCTGTCACATCATATTTAATCATTGGTTAGGTAAATAAAAAAATTAAAGAAAAGTGCGTATTTATTTTTGTCAAAAAAACGCTAAGTACATATACTTTATGACGATTATTCTAATAAATCTGAAGGTAAGCGTGCTAGATGATAAATTATTTTTAAAGTTGGTATTGGATACCATGCCAGAACAGGTTGTCGTAATAAACAAAGAAGGAGATATCGTTTTTATAAATAAGGGATGGCAAAACTTTGGTGAAGAAAATGACTGCTCATGCGGTGCTTGGGAAAAAGAAAATTATTTATTTACCTGTAAAAAAGCAGCAGACAATGGTGACGAAATAGGCGTAAGGGCATTGGAAGGAATTAATGCTGTCATTAACGAACAGCAAGACGATTTATATTTAGAATACCCATGTCATAGTGATGATGAAAAACGCTGGTTTATGATGCGTGTTGTACCATTTAAACTTAATACCGATTTTTACTATGTAATTACGCATCAAAATATTACAGAGCGAAAACTCGCTGAAGAAGAAGTTCAGCAACTGGCAAATATTGATGGATTAACCGATATATTTAATCGAGGTTATTTTGATAGCTTTTTAGAGCAAGAGTGGAATAGGTGCAAGCGTTTAAATATGCCCCTTTCATTAGCAATCATTGATTTAGACGATTTTAAATTACTAAACGACACTTATGGTCATCAACAAGGTGATGAGTGTTTAAAGCAAGTTGCGGCAATTCTTGAGCAATATACAAAAAGACCTAGTGATATTTGTGCTCGTTTTGGCGGGGAGGAGTTTGCACTTGTTTATGGCAACACAAGCTCTGAACAAGCAACCACGGTTATTAACGCTATTGTAGAGCAGCTAAAACAGCTTAACATTTGTAACGAACTGTCTTTACCCAGCAAAACACTTACAGTCAGTATTGGTTTGGCAAGTGTTGTTCCCTGTAGTGATTACACGATAGAAAGTATGATTAAAGAGGCTGATGACTTATTGTACAAAGCAAAAGCCACAGGTAAAAACTTATTATGTGTGGCCGATTTAACAGTGGTTGACTAAATGATAAGTTGTTATGAGTTATGCTTTGTTATACCTAATAACCAGAACAAATAACTAAGGCGTTAACACTTAGAGCTTTAAATCCGTTAGACTTGACCAAAGGCTCTTTTTTATATCAATTTAAGGCAGTTCAGTATTATGCGTCATGAAATTTGGCAACAGCTTCGAAGTGAAGCAAATGAAGTCGTCACTCGCGAACCTCTTTTGGCAAGTCACGTGTATTCATGTATTTTGAATCATGAGTGCTTGGGTTCGGCGTTAAGCTTTATTGTTGCTAATAAATTGGCGGATGCAGTTGTATCGGCATTCACTATTCGCGAATTATTCGATCAATCATTTGTAAAATGTGACCGTATGCTGTCTTTTGTTGCAGAAGACATAAAAGCTGTGAAAGATAGAGACCCTGCCGCTGAAACCTACCTCACTGTTATTTTAAACTTAAAGGGTTTTCATGCTATTCAGGCTCACCGATTAGCTAATTGCCTATGGCAACAGAATCGTAAAGAACTGGCGCGCTTTATCCAAAGTCGAACTTCTGAAGTGTTTGGCGTAGATATTCATCCAGCCTGTAAAGTTGGTAAAGGCATCATGTTTGACCACGCAACGGGTATTGTCATCGGTGAAACGGCAGTTATTGAAGATAATGTATCAATACTGCAATCGGTAACGCTTGGTGGTACTGGTAACGAGCAAGGCGACCGTCATCCTAAAATTAGAGCTGGTGTGCTTATTGGTGCAGGTGCTAAGGTGCTGGGTAATATTGAGGTAGGCGAGGGCGCGCGTATTGGCGCAGGATCAGTCGTTTTAACCGCGGTGCCGCCACATACCACCGCTGTCGGCGTACCGGCTAAAATTATTGGCAGACCGGATTGTCCGTGTCCTGCACAAAGTATGAACCAAAACTTTTTAGCGACACCAGAGCCTGAAAACGAATCCCATACCAGCGCTATGCTTTAACATGTAAGTAAAATAAAACTTAAAGGGAATTAAAATGAACAAGAATAGCTTATTAACTTTAGGGGTTGGGTTTATTGCTGGTGTAGGTTTGACTTGGGGCTATTTTAACTTAGTCCCAAATGATTTAGAGGCAGCTCAGACACAGCAAATTAATACTCTTTTGCAAAAAAAACATGCCCAGCAATCTAAAAGCAATGAAGAAACACCAAATAAAGTGATACCAGCTGTTACTGAAGAGGTCGTTAGTTTAGAACAAAATGAAAATACAACCTCCACTGCTTTAGAACCTCAAGAAATTGATGAGCTCCCCCTAGAAGAACAAGTTACACAACTTAAGCTGCAATTAGCTAAGCAAAAGTCGTTAATGGAAAATGTGGTGAAGCAGTTGCGTGCCCCAAATGATGTTGAAGCCGCTTTACAGGCTCAGTTTGATGAACAACAACGTAATGAAGAATGGGCTTATCAAACTGAAACCGCATTGCAGGATTTTTTACTTACCGCAGATTTAACCTCAATGCCTGATATTGTGAGCGCAGAATGTAAGTCATCGGTTTGTAAATTTAAACTAGCAGCGCCAACGGGTAACGATATATTCGATCATACCCATTGGCGAGAGCTTAACGATAAGTTAATGAAGCAAGAGTTTTGGTTACAGTTTAAAAGAACAACCTCCACCTCGAGCGACAGTGAATTAACTCTATTAATGACAACAGAGCTTTAACTGAAAGCGTATTTTATGATGCTGTTGATTTTATTATGCCATCGCCAAGCTCTGTAATTAACACATCGCCTGTTTTAATTTGGCCCACCGATTTAACTACTTTCCCCTGTGGTGTTTTAGTGATGCTGTAGCCACGCGCTAGAACATTAAGGGGGCTTACTGAGTCGAGCTTACTTGCTTGTAATGCTAGGTTATTATTGGCTTGCTGTAATTGCTGTTGAATAGCCTGGTTTAACCTTGCTTGTAACTGCGACAGTTGATGTGAAGCTTGCGCTAGCTTTTTATCCGGTGATTGGCGCATTAAGCGCGGTGTTAAACTGTTTAGATTACGTTCTTGTTGGTATAAACGCTGCAGCATAGCTTGTTGCAAAGCAATGCTTAGCTCGTCTAATCGTTGCGCCTTTTGATTGAGCTGATTGCGCGGATGGCACAAGTTAAGACGATGCTGTAATTGCGTAGCAAGCGCGCGCTTATCAGCAATATCGTGTTTAAAGGCATTGCTTAAACGGTTAATGAGTTGCGTTACTTTGTTATGTAGCTCTTGCGTGTTAGGGCTTACAAGCTCAGCAGCCGCTGATGGCGTCGCAGCGCGAACATCGGCAACGTAATCGCTAATGGTTGTGTCTATCTCGTGGCCTACCGCACTGACTATGGGTAATTCACTTTGATAAATAGCACGCGCAAGTTGTTCGTGGTTAAAACACCATAAATCTTCAAGTGAACCGCCGCCGCGTCCTAAAATAAGTGCGTCTACTTCATTACGTGCATTAGCTAATTCTATTTGATTAATTAAATGCACATGGGCTTCTTTGCCCTGCACCATAGCAGGGTAAATGATAACTTCTAATTGCGGCGCACGGCGTTTAAGTACGGTTAAAATATCTTTTATGGCAGCGCCGGTTGCTGAGGTAACCACACCAATACGGTTTATATTTTGCGGCAATGTTTTTTTGTAGGCAGAGCTAAATAAGCCCTCTGCGGCTAGGCGCATTTTTAATGCATCAAACTCTTGTTTAAGTTGGCCCTCACCTGCGGGTTCCATATGCTCAACAATAAGCTGATAATCACCGCGTGGTTCGTAAAGTGACACGCGTGCCTTTACGGTAACTTGTGCGCCATTTGCAGGGCGGTAACTTTGGCTTCGGTTGTTACCTCGCCACATAGCGGCTTTAATTTGTGCTTTGTCATCTTTTAACGAAAAATACCAATGCCCAGATGCTGGCGCAATAAAATTAGAAATTTCGCCAGTCAGCACTAATGAAGCAAAGCCTTGCTCTAATACTGTTCTGATCTCTCTATTAAGGCGCGAAACGGTATAAACCGTCTGCGAAGGCTTCGAAAACATAAAAAACAACCTAAAACTATTTATGAGGCAAGTTTATCATAAATATTTGCGAAATATTATTTACGAATGCCAACAACGCTGTTAAAATTTGGCCGCAATTCCTTATCTTAGATCCACATGTGAGAAGTTGCCAAAATGCTTAGAATTGCTAAAGAAGCTCTTACCTTTGATGACGTACTTTTAGTACCTGGTCATTCTACTGTTTTGCCACACACGGCAAATATTTCAACTCGCTTAACGCGTGGTATCAAACTTAACTTGCCGCTTATTTCAGCATCTATGGATACTGTTACAGAAGCTCGTTTAGCTATTGCCCTTGCGCAAGAAGGTGGTCTTGGTTTTATTCATAAAAACATGACTATTGAAGAACAAGCGAAAAACGTACGTAAAGTTAAAACCTACGAAGCGGGTATTGTGTCTTACCCGGTAACAGTGACTGCTGATTTAACAATTGCAGATGCTATGGACCTTGCTGAAGAAAAAGGGTTTTCAGGCTTTCCAGTTACCGACCCAGAAAACACCTTAGTAGGTATTGTTACGAGTCGCGATATGCGTTTTGAAACAAAACTTGAACAGCCAATTTCGACTGTTATGACTAAAAAAGAAAAGCTTGTTACCGTTAAGGAAGGCGCAGCTCGCGAAGAAATTTTAGGCCTAATGCATGAGCATCGTATTGAGAAGATTTTAGTTGTTGATGATGCGTTTAAACTTAAGGGCATGATCACCGTAAAAGATTACCAAAAAGCGCAAGATAAACCACATGCATGTAAAGACGAGTTAGGTCGTTTACGTGTAGGTGCTGCTGTAGGTGTTGGCGCCGGTACTGATGAGCGTATTGCTGCACTAGTTGAAGCGGGTGTTGATGTATTACTTATTGACACTTCTCATGGCCACTCTCAAGGTGTAATTGACCGTGTATCGCAAACTCGCCAGGCTTATCCAGACCTTCAAATTGTAGCGGGTAATGTTGCAACTGCTGAAGGAGCAATAGCGCTTGCTGATGCAGGTGTTGATGCAGTAAAAGTAGGTATCGGCCCAGGTTCAATTTGTACAACGCGTATTGTTACTGGTTGTGGTGTACCACAAATTACGGCTATTTCTGATGCAGTTGATGGTTTAAAAGGTCGCGACATTCCAGTAATTGCTGATGGCGGTATTCGTTTCTCAGGTGACATCGTAAAAGCGCTTGTTGCAGGTGCATCGTGTGTGATGGTGGGCTCAATGCTTGCTGGTACTGAAGAGGCGCCTGGTGAAGTAGAACTATACCAAGGGCGTTACTACAAATCATACCGTGGTATGGGCAGCTTAGGCGCGATGGACCAAAAAGAAGGTTCATCGGATCGTTACTTCCAAAAATCAAACGAAGCAGACAAGTTGGTACCTGAAGGTATTGAAGGTCGCGTAGCTTATAAAGGGCCAATTGCGACTATTATTCACCAGCAGGTAGGCGGTCTTCGTAGTGCAATGGGCTTAACGGGTTGTGCAACTATTGAAGAGCTTAATACAAAACCTCAGTTTGTACGTGTTACATCTGCAGGTATGGGTGAGTCGCACGTACATGATGTGCAAATTACCAAAGAAGCACCAAATTACCGCTTAGGTTAAGCGCGTAATTAATAATTTATTGGGCTTGCTTTGCAAGCCCTCTTTTTAGTCGTTTATATAAATACCAATTGCATTAATAAAGTGGTCAATTATTGCGACAGATAAATGGCTCAATAACGAGGCAAAAATTTCGATTTTTAGTTTCTTCTAAATAAGAAGTTTTTAACGTGGTTAGTGAGTTATTTAGCCTGCAAGAATTAGTAATGTTTAATAAAATTGGTATTCAAAGCGGCATTTAGCATTAGCATCTACTTTACGAGATACTCCATGAGCAAAGATATTCACGATTCACGAATTCTCATTTTAGACTTTGGTTCACAATACACGCAATTAATCGCGCGCCGTATACGCGAAATTGGTGTTTACTGTGAGCTGTGGGCATGGGATGTGACTGAAGAGCAAATCCGCGAGTTTAACCCACAAGGTATCATTCTTTCTGGTGGCCCAGAATCAACAACACTTGAAAACAGCCCGCGCGCTCCTGAGTATGTGTTTAATGCAGGCGTTCCTGTATTAGGCATTTGTTACGGTATGCAAACAATGGCAACTCAACTTGGCGGCAGCGTTCACAGCTCTGACAAAAAAGAATTTGGTTACGCGCAAGTTGAAAAGGTCGGCAATTGTGCATTGTTTGATGCAATTGAAGATCATATTACCGATGGCGGCAACGGCGTTTTAGACGTATGGATGAGCCACGGCGATAAAGTTATGGAAGTACCAGCAAGCTTTAGCACAACAGCTAAAACACCAACGTGTCCGCATGCTGCTATGTCTAATGAAGAAAAACGTTTTTACGGCGTACAGTTTCACCCAGAAGTAACGCACACTCATCAAGGGCAACGTTTACTAGAGCGCTTTGCAATTGATATTTGTGGTTGTGAAAAACTGTGGACTCCAGCAAAAATTATTGATGATGCCATTGAGCGTATCAAAGACACTGTTGGCGATGATGAAGTTATTTTAGGCTTATCAGGTGGTGTTGATTCATCGGTTGTGGCTATGCTTATTCATCGTGCTATTGGTGAGCGACTAACCTGTGTATTTGTTGATAACGGGCTGCTTCGTTTAAACGAAGGTCAGCAAGTAATGGATATGTTTGGCAATAAATTTGGCTTAAACATTGTAAAAGTAGATGCTGAAGATCAGTTTTTAAATGATTTAGCTGGTAAATCAGATCCAGAAGATAAACGTAAGGCTATTGGCCACACGTTTATTAATGTATTTGATGAGCAAGCTAAAAAGCTTAAAAACGCAAAATGGTTAGGTCAAGGTACTATTTACCCTGACGTAATTGAATCAGCAGCTTCAGCGACTGGTAAAGCGCACGTTATTAAATCTCACCACAATGTGGGCGGATTACCAGATGACATGAAAATGGGCCTAGTTGAGCCACTTCGTGAGTTATTTAAAGATGAAGTACGTAAAATTGGTTTAGAGCTAGGTTTACCGTACGACATGCTTTACCGCCACCCGTTCCCTGGACCAGGTTTAGGTGTACGTGTACTAGGTGAAATTAAAAAAGAGTACTGTGATTTATTACGTCGTGCTGATGCTATCTTCATTGAAGAGCTACACAAAGCCGAGCTTTACCATAAAGTTAGCCAAGCGTTTACCGTGTTCTTACCGGTTAAATCGGTAGGGGTTATGGGTGATGCACGTAAATACGATTGGGTTGTTTCACTTCGTTGTGTTGAAACTATCGACTTTATGACTGCGCGTTGGTCACATTTACCCTATGAGTTTTTAGGTGTGGTTTCTAACCGTATCATTAACGAGATAGATGGTATTTCACGTGTAGTTTACGATATTTCAGGTAAGCCACCTGCAACTATTGAATGGGAATAACTTACCCTGCATTAAGTTTGGTAAATTAAACTGATAAAAAACGGTGAATTAGCATGCTAATTCACCGTTTTGCTTATTAAAAAAGCAGTTGAACTAAATGTGTGATTTTTCTCTTTACCTTTAGCGAAACTTCTCTATAATTCGTCGTCATTGCAGGGGCGTAGTTCCAATTGGTAGAACAGCGGTCTCCAAAACCGACGGTTGGGAGTTCGAATCTCTCCGCCCCTGCCATTTCTTCTTTACATCGTATTTATTAATTCTTATATTATCTTACTTACTAATTTCATCGAGTCGTTATGCATTCAAGGTACGCAGCTGTTTTTGGTATTGAAAACCTCGAACTAAATACTCATTTTTTACCTGCCAGCTCTGAAAATCCTATAAGTAATGTGGAAAATGAATTAACACCTGTTTTATTTGAATCCCTTGAGCTTTCTAGCTCATTACTTGCAGATATTCATCGTGCAGCAGTGCCTGTAGCTATAAATAGCGTGGTTAAAGGTGAGCACATGCAATTAACGGGTGATCAGCTCGAATTACCATCCTCACAACTTAACGCAACCCAAAAACGGGCTTTGTGGGCTTTAATAAGTGAACACCTTGATAAACTTTAAACCTGTAAATAACGATGCTGTAGAGATGCTGATGGCTATCGAAAAGGCATGCCACAGTCATCCTTGGACTTTAAAAACAATGAGTTCATGTATTGGTGGACGTTATTTTAATTTAGCCGCCTTTGATGGTGATGTACTCGTTGGTTTTTACATTGGTGAAAAAGCGGGGCCTGATTTTACGCTTATGGATATATGCGTGACGCCCGAGCATCAAGGTAAGGGGATTGCTAAGCAGCTATTGAGTAAATTTATAGAGTACGGTGAACAGCAAAATGCAGAGAATTTATTTTTAGAAGTACGCGAGTCAAATACACGCGCAATTAAGCTTTATGAGCAGGCCGGATTTATAGAGATGTCGGTACGAAAGAATTATTACCCAAGTGACGATGCAACTAAAAACGGCTTTGAAGATGCCATTTTAATGGGTATGGCATTAAGCTTAGGGTTTATGTGATATTTAGTTGCGGGCAGCTAACGGTTTTATTTTGAGTTAATTGCCTGCTGTATTGCCACTATTACTGAGTTTATAATTTCATCTCTTTGTGATTTATCGTTACTTTTTAGGTTTTCTTCAAGGTCGCCTGCGCTTTTGTAAATAGCATCAAAGTTAAAACATCCTGCGCTGCCTTTAACACTATGTGCTACTGCTTTTAGGCTTTCCCAATCTTGCGTGTGATGCAACGTTTTTATTTGCTTCAAATAATCAGGTAAATTAGCTAAGTAATTATTAGATATTTGCTGAAATTTTTCACTTTTCAACAAATCATCCCACTTATTTTGATTATCTTTTTCAAGATGCAAGTAGCTAACAAGTACGTTTTCGAGCGCATCTTTGTCTATTGGTTTTCCTAGAGCTTTGTCGCAGCCAGCCTCAATATAGGTGCCAATATCGTGATTCATTACGTTTGCGGTAAGCGCAATAATAGGACCGTCGTACGCAGCATGTCGCAGCATTTTAGTGGCTTCAAGCCCACCCATAACAGGCATTTGCATATCCATAATAATTAGCTGATAGTCGTTTACTAGTGCCATTTCTACGGCTTGTGCACCATTATTTGCTATATCAGGCTCAAGCCCCCAAGTTTGCAAAAGCAACTTAATGAGTAACTGATTATCTGGGTTATCTTCGGCTACCAAAATATTTGCGTCAAAGCTGTTAGTAGCAAATGATAAAAGAGGGTCTTTTTCAGGAGTTAATTGTGAATGCTCTTCAAGGAGCTCAAGCGCTGGTGTTTTGCCTGTTAAGTGGCAAGCAGCACTAATAGAAAATTTACTTCCTTCGCCGACTTCGCTTTCTAGTTTTATGTTGCCGCCAAGTAATTGTGCAAGGTTTTTAGATATGCATAATCCTAATCCTGTACCACCAAAGCGTCGCGTGGTTGTCGCATCTGCTTGTTCAAATGGCTTAAATACACGAGAAATTTGATGCTCAGACATACCAATACCGGTATCGGTGATTACAAATTCAATAAGGTTGCTTTTAGCATGATAATGTACACAAATAGTGACATGCCCTTGCTCTGTAAATTTAACAGCGTTGTTTGCTACATTGATTAAAATTTGCTTTAAGCGTGTTACATCCGTGTATATAGTTTGCGGTATTGGTAAGTCAAAAATAATATTAAGTTCTAAACGCTTTTCTTGAGCCAACGGCGTTATGATTGATTCAATATCATGAATTAACTGTACAACGCTCACTGAGGTTTGCTCGACAGCTAACTTTTCAGCCTCAATTTTAGATAAATCCAAAATATTGTTAATTAGTTCAAGTAAGTGCTTTGAATTTCGTAAAATAGTACTTAAATGTTGTTTGTCGTTTACTATTTTATCGTTATGTAGCAACTGCTCCGTAAAGCCCATAATAGCGGTGAGAGGGGTTCGTATTTCATGGCTCATGTTTGCTAAAAAACGGCTTTTAAGTTGGTTAGCTTGCTCTGCTTGAGTAATGGCGAGTTCAAGTTGGCTGTTCATTGACTCAAGCGCTTGAGTTCGGCTTTCTACCTTGTCTTCTAGATGGTGTTTGTATTCTTCGAGCTGTTGCTGATAATGCCTAATTTGATTAACCATGTGATTAAAGTCGTTAAACAATATGCCCACTTCGTCATCGGTATGAGCAGGTAAGCTTACCGCTAAGTCTCCGTCACCGACTCTGTGGCTGGCTGCACCTAACAGTTCTATTGGGTTTAACAATAAGTTACGTACAACAACAAATATTAAAATGGGTAACGAGATCACTGAAATAATAACAATTAGACCTGTAATTAAACTAATTGCCTTGCCCGACTGGTGAAGCACCGCTTTGGGGATCGTTGATACGTAATAGTAACCACCGCTCATTTGTACGGCAAAAATCATACGTTCTATTTTATCTATACTCGACAGCTCAATAGTAGAAAGTGTGCCGATGTCAGCTAAATCATGAACCTTGTTAAGTTCGTATTCGCTAATATATTGGCCACGTAAATTATAGTTAGAGCTAAATAATATTTTACCGTCTTTGGTCAGTAACAAATTAAGCGTGTTGTTATAGGGCGCTTCTAAAATACTGGTATTTAAAATTGAAGGTTCAACATTTACAACAATAAAGCCCAGTTGTTGAGGACGCTTTAGGTAATAACCCACGCTGTCGATTCGCTGAACAAAATATAAGCTAGTGGTGCCGTCGGGTTTTTGAACCATAAACTGCTGTTGGCTTAAATTACTTTGTATAACCTGATTAAAAAAGGGGTAGTTTTTAGGCGCTATCGTTAAATTATTTGAATGATAGGCGTCACTCTTACCGCTAGCCGACACTAAATTTATGCTAATAATATCAGGGTAGGCTTCATTATAACTGGCAAATACATCCATTAGAGCGCCAAGCCTACGTGTATAATTTCCGTCTGAAAGAGCGTCATTAGCTAAAAAGTCGTTAAGTACCGGAGAACGAGATAGTAACTTAGTCGTAGAGTGAAAAGAGTCTATGTAGTTAAACGCTTTTTGTTGCTGCTGCTCAACAAAGCGGCTCATGATCAAATCAGCTTGTTTTTGAGTTGAGTTCGTTACATTAGTTAACGTAAAGCCACCTAAAAATAGCAGGGGCAATATAACAAGCGGAGTTATATACCATAATAATCTAATGCTTAACTTACTGGTTTTCATTAACTAACTAATATCCTTTACGCAATCTTTTTATAGTATGCGTTACAAGTTTATTAAACAAGCCTGCGATTTACTCATCGTTAAAATATACACTTTAGTTAGAGATATACGCTCCAATATACAGAGGTTTTAATTACTTAATTAGTCGATAGTTTGTATTTAGGCAGCGTCTTATTACAAACAAAATGGCTTAAGCTCAAATATTAATAAAAAAGATCAGTTAATAACTAACCATTGATTGTTTAAAGGGTCAAGATCAGCGAAAATAGTCTTTAATTACGATTAACATAACGGATCGCAAACGAGGTGCTAATTTGCTCTTTGTTTTGGTGTGTTGAGGTTTCGAGGTTTAGTTATTTTAGCCTTTAAACGTCTGCACACTTCATAGTGACATTATCCGTATTTAAACTATAAGAACTTTTTAATGGCAGACCAAAACCTCCTTAGCGAAATAAGTAAACGACGTACCTTCGCAATCATCTCGCATCCGGATGCGGGTAAAACCACCATCACCGAAAAAGTACTATTGTTCGGACAAGCGATTCAAAAAGCCGGCACTGTAAAAGGCCGTGGCTCTAATCAGCATGCAAAGTCTGACTGGATGGAAATGGAAAAGGAGCGTGGTATATCGGTTACGACCTCTGTTATGCAATTTCCGTATAACAATGCGCTGGTTAATTTACTTGATACTCCTGGACACGAAGACTTCTCAGAAGATACTTACCGCACGCTGACTGCGGTAGATTCGTGCTTAATGGTTATTGATGCCGCAAAAGGTGTAGAAGAACGTACTCGTAAACTGATGGAAGTTACGCGCCTACGTACTACCCCTATTGTTACCTTTATGAATAAGTGTGACCGTGATATTCGTGACCCAATGGAGCTCCTTGATGAAGTAGAAACAGAGCTAAACATTGCCTGTGCGCCTATTACATGGCCAATTGGTTGTGGTAAAGAGTTTAAAGGTGTTTACCATATTCATAACGACGAAGCGGTTTTATATAAAACAGGCCAAGGCCATACTATTCAAGAAGTACGTACAGTAAAAGGCCTTGATAACCCAGAGCTTGATACTGCTATTGGTGAAGAACTCGCAGAGCAACTACGTGAAGAGTTAGAGCTTGTAATTGGTGCTTCAAACGAATTTGACCTTGAACTATTTTTAGCGGGTGAACTTTCGCCAGTGTACTTTGGTACAGCCCTAGGTAACTTTGGTGTTGACCACGTGCTTGATGGTTTAACGCAGTGGGCGCCTACGCCATTACCGCGTGAAACAGAAGACCGCCAAGTCGTTGCATCAGAAGAAAACTTTACTGGTTTTGTATTTAAAATACAGGCCAACATGGACCCTAAACACCGTGACCGTATTGCCTTTATGCGTATTGTGTCGGGTAAATACAGCCAAGGCATGAAAATGAACCATGTACGCCTTGGTAAACAAGTCAGTATTTCTGATGCGGTAACGTTTATGGCGGGCGATCGTGAGCGTGCAGCAGATGCATTCGCGGGCGACATTATAGGCCTACATAACCACGGTACAATTCAAATTGGCGATACCTTTACGCAAGGCGAAAAGCTTAAATTTAGCGGTATTCCTAACTTTGCGCCTGAACTGTTTCGTCGCATTCGTTTGCGCGATCCGCTTAAGCAAAAGCAGCTATTAAAAGGCCTAGTACAGCTTTCTGAAGAAGGTGCAGTACAAGTATTTAGACCGCTTATTAATAACGACTTAATTGTAGGCGCGGTAGGTGTACTACAGTTTGACGTAGTTGTAGCGCGCTTAAAAGCTGAGTACAACGTAGATGCTATTTACGAAGGTGTAAACGTAAATACAGCGCGCTGGGTAAGCTCAACTGACGTTAAAAAGTTTGAAGAGTTTAAACGCAAGTGCGAAAGCAACTTAGCGCTTGATGGTGGCGATAACCTAACTTACATAGCACCGAGCCGTGTAAACCTTAATTTATCAACAGAGCGTTACCCAGAAGTAACCTTTAACCATACGCGCGAAAACTAGAATCAACTGACTACAGTCAACTGAAAGCCTGCTTAGGCGGGCTTACAAAGGTAAATAATATAATGAACATTCGTACTATTTTAGTAGAAAAAGCCATTGCCGCCATGACCGCAGCTGGCCTACCTGAAGATACAAACCCAGCGGTTACACAAAGCACACGCCCACAGTTTGGTGATTACCAAATTAATGGTGCAATGGGCGCCGCTAAAAAAATGAAAAGCAACCCACGTGAGCTTGCGAAAAAAATTATTGATAACCTAGATGTAAGCGACATTGCTGAAAAAACAGAAATTGCTGGCCCTGGTTTTATAAATATTCATTTAAAGCCTGAGTTTTTAGCCAAAAGCGTAGAAGCGGCTAACAGAGATGCAAAGCTTGCCGTAAACGAGCACGCTAACCCGCAAACTGTTGTGGTAGATTACTCATCGCCAAACCTTGCAAAAGAAATGCACGTAGGCCATTTACGTTCAACCATTATTGGTGATGCCATTGTACGCGCACTAGAATTTAGAGGCGATAAAGTCATTCGTCAAAACCACATGGGCGATTGGGGCACACAATTTGGTATGCTGATTGCACATTTAGAAGATCAAATTAGCCAAGGCGTAGACTTAGAGTCGGTAGCGCTTGCTGATTTAGAAACGTTTTACCGCGACGCTAAAAAACGCTTTGACGATGAAGAAGGCTTTGCCGATAAAGCCCGTGATTACGTCGTTAAACTACAAGGCGGCGATGCGCACTGTGAAAAACTATGGAAATTATTTATAGCAACCTCAGTTAAGCACTCTGAAGAAGTTTACAAACGTCTAAATGTAACGCTTACTCAAGCTGATATTATGGCTGAAAGTGCCTATAACAGCGAGCTTAACGATATTATTAGCTTATTAAAAGATAAAAACATTGCTGTAGAGTCGCAAGGCGCACAAGTGGTGTTTTTAGATGAGCTTGCAAATAAAGATGGCGAGCCATCTGCGTTTATCGTGCAAAAATCAGGCGGTGGCTTTTTATATGCAACCACCGATTTAGCCGCATGTGATTACCGCTCAAATAAATTGGGTGCTGAACGTATTTTAATATTTGTTGATGCACGCCAGAGCCTTCACTTTAACCAAGTAGAGCTTACAGCACGTAAAGCAGGCCTTTTACGCGATGAAACAAGCTACGAGTTTTGCCCGTTTGGCACCATGATGGGCGCCGATGGTAAACCCTTTAAAACCCGTACAGGTGGCACTGTTAAACTTGCTGATTTACTTGAAGAGTCAATCAGCCGTGCAGCAACAAAACTAGCTGAGCGTGAATCCGGTTTATCGGATCATGATCGCAGCGAAATTGCGCGTAAAGTAGGTATTGGCGCAGTTAAATATGCTGATCTTTCTAAGCACCGTACCAGTGATTACATATTTAACTGGGACAGCATGTTAAGCTTTGAAGGCGCTACAGCACCTTACTTACAATATGCTTATACTCGCGTACGTAGTATTTTCCGTAAATCAGGTGTCGATGCCGCTTCGCTAAATGCTGATGTAGCCATCGCTGAGCCGCAAGAAAAAGCACTCGCACTTAAACTACTTCAGCTTGAAGAAGTGCTTGATTTAATGATCTCTGAGGCCACTCCGCACGTATTATGTGGTTACTTATACGAGCTAGCCAGCTTATACATGACATTCTACGAAGCTTGCCCGGTACTTAAAGAAGGCGTAGAGCCAAGCGTTCGTGACAGCCGTTTAGTGTTGTGTAATTTAGTGGCAGATACGTTAAAAATAGGATTGGATTTGTTAGGCATTGAAGTTATGGAGCAAATGTAATCACCGTCGTATTTTAACCTAATACTGCGTTATCCACCCCGACTTACCCTAATTACATACAAACCGTATGCTCATAGGGATAAGTAGGGTTGGATGCCTTGTCTTAGGCTAAACTACTTAGGTGAACGTCTGCTGTGTGAAGTTCACTTTATCAGCACTTCTACACTTGCAGGTGATTTTAGGCTTTACTTGACGAGCTCTTGTAAGTTAATCAATTTTGTAGCTGATAGCTGATAGCTGATAGCTGATAGCTGATAGCTGATAGCTGATAGCTGATAGCTGATAGCTGATAGCTGATAGCACCGTAGGTTGGGTAGAGTGAAACGAAACCCATCACTAAACTAACATTAAACAAAACACTTTTATTTTTGTTCTTATAACGATTAATTGCCTGACCTTACTTACCCACATACGCTTTAATAAACAGAGAAGGATTTGTTTATGAAACTCGAAGATATCCGCCGTGAATACCTACAAGACGCGCTAAGCGAAGATACGTTGCAAGATGACCCATTTAAACAATTTGAAACGTGGCTTGAGCATGCTGTGGGCAGTAATATTCCAGACCCAACGGCCATGGTTGTGGCAACGGTTGATGAAACCGGGCAGCCTTCGCAACGTATTGTGCTGTTAAAACACCTTGATGATAACGGGTTTGTGTTTTTTACTAATACAGGCTCTCGAAAAGCACAAGAGCTAAAAGGTAATAACAAAATATCGTTGCATTTTCCATGGCACCATATGGAGCGCCAAGTAATTGTGTACGGCGAGGCTAAACCGTTACCTACATCTGCCGTGGCAAAATACTTTTTATCGCGCCCTAAAGAAAGCCAATTAGCAGCATGGGCGTCGCAACAAAGCAGGCCCGTGTCGTCGCGAAAAGTACTTATGGCAACCTTTGCGAATATGAAAAGCAAGTTTGCCAAAGGTGAAATTCCATTGCCAGATTTTTGGGGGGGGTACTGTGTAGTGCCTACTAAAATTGAGTTTTGGCAAGGCGGCGCTCACCGTCTACACGACCGCTTTATGTACCAGCGCCAAGATGATAATAGCTGGCAAATAACACGCTTAAACCCTTAAGCGGTTTACGCTATGAAATTTATAGACTCCCACTGCCACCTTGATTTTACTGAGTTTGACGCAGAGCGCGAATCACTTATAAAAGCGTGTGTGGCAAAGGGCGTAGAGCGCTTTATTGTGCCGGGTATTAGTTTGGCGCAATCTAAACAGTTAATTGAGTTTAAAAGTAAATACCCACAAGTGCATATAGCCGCAGGGCTTCATCCTTACTTTTTAGCTGATCATAAAGAGTCTCATCTTGCGCAGCTGTTTGATTTTGCAAAAGCAAATATTAACCAGCTTGGGGCAATAGGTGAGTGTGGGCTTGATAGAAGTATTGAAGACCTTACAAAGCAAACGTGGTTATTTGAGCAGCAAATAACTATTGCTAATGAGTTAAATTTGCCACTTATTATCCACCATAGGCAAAGCCATGATTTAATTGCGCAATCGTTTAAACGTTGTAAGCCAAAATATGGTGGGGTGATACATGCGTTTTCGGGGTCACTACAGCAAGCGCACTATTATATTAAACAGGGCTTTAAACTAGGTGTAGGTGGGGTTATAACTTACGAGCGTGCATTAAAAACCCGTAATGTTATTGCTCAAATTGAGCCACAGCATTTAGTGCTCGAAACCGACTCGCCCTCAATGCCACTGAGCGGGCATCAAGGTGAAATTAATACGCCGCTACATATTCCAAATGTATTCAACGTACTATGTAGTTTAAAACAATGTAGTGACAAAAAGGCGCTTGCTAAAGCGCTTTATGATTCTTGCTCAGAGGTTTTTTGCATATAGCGGTTTACCTGCCAACGTTTTAAACCACGCCCCAATTGCCAAGTAAAAATACACGCAATAACCAGCATTAATAAAACTTGCCTACCTAAATCGTGAAAATGACTGTGGCTGTTCGATATAGCTGCACGCGTTAGATACGTTACAGACACAAAGCCAATAGGACGGTCATCATCACTTATAACAGGCTCTACAAAAGGGGTTTTTAGTTTACTTATTCCTGGAGTCGACTCTGGAAGTTGACCTAAAATGTGGTGCGACTGCCAATTATCGCTACTGGCAACTAAAATGCCTTGATGATCATAAATGGTAGCCGAAAGTACAAATTCGTCTTTAGCTATATCGTTACATATCGCATTTAGTTCGGGTTTGTTTTTTTCTATCAGTGGCGTTTTAACATTTAATGCCATAAATTGGGTTAAACTTTTTGCCGTGTTATCGGCGCTATCGTACAACAATTGATGACTTTGAAAGCTACTATTTACACCAACCCAGCTAAGCAATACAAAACAGCCCGCAGCTAGCAATAACCGCAAGAGTCGCTTTTTTTGTGATGCTGATATTGGATTTTTTAGATGGTTATTTTTCATAGTCACCGTATATGCTGCTGACAGAATTTTGATTTGATGTTACAACTACTACTATAACCTTAAACTGACCCTGATGGCGAATTTAGCACTATTTTCATCAACTTTTTTAAATCAGGTAAATAAAAATAAACACGGAGATCCCATGTCGCAAATCAGCATGGCACAGCTTATTTCACAGCAATCATTATCAATGTTAACGCTTAACCAATGGTTTGCTCATAAAAATGGGGTTTTTACGCTGTTTGACGGTGTACCAAATACACAAGACGGGTTATTTAGCATTGCGTTTGCAGGTGATTTTAATGCAACGAGTATAGATACATTCATTCAGTTTTTAGCTCACCATGGGCAAACGGTTACTGCGCTTTGCCAATACCAACCTGACTTAGGGTTATCACCAGCACTGTGCTTTTATACTCAAAATACAATGCAATCTATCAACCCACTAACGCTTAAAGCGTTTTCAGAAACACTAGAATGTCAACTAGTACAAATTAATACCCCGCCTAACCTATACGAGCCAGGCTTGCTAGTGATGGATATGGATTCAACAGCGATTACTATTGAATGCATCGATGAAATAGCGCGCTTAGCAAATGTTTATGATGATGTAGCATCCGTAACTGCACTTGCCATGGCGGGTAAACTTGATTTTAGTGAAAGCTTAAATCAACGAGTAGCTAAGCTTAAAGGTATTGAAAAAAGCCTTATAGATGAGTTAAAAAGTACCTTACCACTTATGCCAGGCATAAAAGCTTTATGCCAAGTATTAAAACATCACAATTGGTATTTAGCTATTGCCTCTGGTGGTTTTGTACCATTTGCAGAGCGTGTTCAGCAGCTTATTGATTTAGACGAAGTACATGCAAATGTGCTTGAATTCGAAGACGATAAGCTAACAGGTAAAGTGTTAGGTACTATTGTAGATGCACAGCAAAAGGCAATTATTTTAGAGTCCTTGCAGGCTAAGTTAGGTCTCAAAACAACACAAACCGTGGCGATTGGCGATGGCGCTAACGACCTTGTTATGATGGCAAAAGCTGGCCTTGGTGTTGCAGTACATGGTAAACCTAAGGTTGTTGGACAAGCGCAAGCCGCTATTTGTAAAGGCTCGTTATTACAGTTACTTTATATGTTAGCTATTCCGCTAGGTAAAAAGTAATAGTGACTGTTAAACCGCTTAGCGAGAGCGGTTTAACCAAATCAGTTTCCTGCGTCCCATTTGGTCAACCTTTTGTTGATCGAACTCAAAATGGCTCAACGCTTCTTCGGTAATATCAACCACATCACCTACACCTGTTACAGACCATAAAGCTTCTTCTAACTCTTTGGCTTTATGCAGAGCGTATTGGCTAACATAGCTAAGCTCGTTAGAGAGGTAGTCAGTATCTGGGCGACCGGTACGTGAAATATATAAACGCATAACAAATATAATTTCGGATTTAATCCCTTTGCTAATTTGTTCGTTAAAACTGCTGTAATCTTCACCGAGTATGCACTGACTTTGGATTGCATCGGTGGCTTTATCTTTACGGGGATCAAAATTGATTGCGAGCGTAAACGCAAGCGGTGGGTCTTGCCTGCTGCGATCTTTTATATTTGGCGTGATCACATTTAAAATTTGCTCGTCTGTTAATATACTCGATACATCTGTTTTATTACTAAGTAAGCCAAAGTTTTGCAAAAGTACATGCAGCGGGTTTGAATAAAGACCGTACCCAATTGCGCCCACTTTAAAATGTGCCGCTTCTTTATGTAAATACAGCGGGAATTGGCAAACACTTTTAGTGACCATGTTTCTTAATGCGGTTGAAAGCCCTTCTATTTTAGGCGCTTCTTCGCTTGCTTTTAATTTATTTTTGTTATTTTCAATTAACTGCGTAAAAAAGCTAACGCCTGCATGAGGTAAATCAGCCACTCTATTTGCTTTTAAATTAACGGTGGTCAGTGATTTACTAATGGCCATAACTTCATACTTGAGCTCGCCCAATTTATGTTTTTTAGTTATTTTTTGTAACTCAGGAAATGTTAAAAGGACGATATCGCCTTTTTTAAAGTTAACAGGCTGATCGCACTCTAGCTGCAGTCCCATAACTGAAAAATCACGAGTATGTCCGTTAAGCACCGTATCATTTATATGCAATTTAACGTCGGTTTTATATAAATAGCGCTTATGAGAACGTAAATTTACATACTCGAGCGCAACAATGTCTAAATAGGGAGCTGTTTTATGCTTTGCATGACCAAAAAGCTTAAGCTGATTAACAAGTGCCTTATCGTAAGTTCGCGCTTTATAATGAGCTTGCTCAACACTGTTACCTATACTGGTTAGCACCACAATATATTTTACGTCTTTTACTAGTCCTTCAACACGTGGGGAGGGCGGCTTATTGAGTTTTTCAATATTACTGCCCGCAGAGTTAGGCAGTGAAAGCGGTATGTATGCATCATCAGGATGACTTGGCATTATTTGAATTTTAAAACACTGCCAGCTTTCTTTTTGGCTACCAAATCCCAAGAATAAATCACGAAGTTTTGGGTTTTTATTAAGTTCGGTTCGTGTTGCAGAGTAAAAATAAACTTTCCCTGATGAGACGTGAGTAAATGTATACAGGTAATCTTCTTTTACTGCGGTTGTTTGTGTTAATAGTTCCGACACACGTTTGTGGTTAAGTATGTTATATAAACAAGGTACACTTTTTTCATCGGTAAAATAACGCTGAATAAAAATATTGTTTTCAGTGGTTAAGCTTAAGCTAGGATAATACTGGTCATCTTTTTTACTTAAAAACACATACAACGAAGTAACTCGAGGTATGTAATATTGCTCATACCCCTTAGATACAACGGCATCAAGCGTGTTATCTAAATTAACTTTGTAGCGGCGTTTATTTCCGTGGATAAAGCTTTCTAAAAAGTTATCAAAGGCTTCATTATTCTCAACATAAGTTCGCTTTAAGCGAATATGGTTGAATTCACGTGAAATATTCTCAACGGCAACCACTTCATATTGAATACCATTTTTTAAACCTAGTTCAAAGTCTTGCTCTAGGCCCACCAAACGCATTGCTATTAGTTGGCCTTTTCTAATTATATTTCGCTTTGCAAGCTTAATTTTACAGCCACTCAAAGAGATATCAGAGGTACTTGCCTTAATATTTTTGTTATCGTTATATTCAATTGTTACTTTAATTGAATAATTCATTCTTTCTTCTGCGCGGCTTTCGTAAGATGCAAACTTTATTACATTGGTATTTAGTAAATCTTCTTGCTCTTGCTTATTCCCTTTTTCGGCGGCTTCTTTTTGCATTACACGGTGATTATTTTCCGTATTCATAACCGCTTCATAGACAGCAAGCGTGTATTCGCCATGCTGTTTTAGAGCATTTTCAAACACTTCAATAGCCGTTTCATCCATAAAGTGCTGTTTACCGTTGTGTTCGTAAGGTTTTACTTGCCCTGTAACTAAACCACGTAGATCGATAAAGCGCGCAACAGGCTGAGAAAGGCGCGACATTTCCATTTTAATCAAAAACTGCTCAGGCTTTGTAAGCTCTGCTGTTTTTGATTTAAAAATTAGGTCAAACTTAGCGTTGCCTAAATATTGTTTTAGCTCATTCACGAGGGACTCGTGTTTGAGCATGATGTCATCAGCCATTTATAAAACCATCACCGTCTCTTTGAAAAGTAGGTATACTATTAAATCCATTTATTAGAAATTCAATAAACGTAAATCATGCTATGTTATTAATATAGGTACGATTTTTTGAGTAACTACAATTTAGTCTTTGTTATTATGTGTTATGCGCCATTTTATTGGCAAGTTACTTTTATTCAATTTTAAAGCAAAAACTGTGCCCTAAGATATATAAAAGCAAAACAGTTAATTAGGTAATGATTGTGGCTTAAGAAATTTCCACAGGCAAGCTATGTTGCTATGTAAATAGGTGAAATGGCAAAATAACAACAAAACAATACGTATTTTTAAATTCAATGATTAATAAATAAGGTTATTAATGGCTAAAGCGGCAAAAGTAGAGTTTGTTTGTACAGAGTGTGGCATGAATTACCAACGTTGGCAGGGACAATGTCGCTGCGGTGCTTGGAACACATTAGCTGAATTTAAACCCTCAGCAGGGCAAAGCAAAAAAACTGCAGCAAGAGCAAGTGTTGGCGGCTATGCCGGCGGAGTTGGTGGTGGTTCTAAAAAAATTAATGATATTGCGACCGTTGAAGCCGAAAAACAACTCACTGATATAGGCGAGCTGGATCGTGTGTTAAGTGGTGGTGTTACTACGGGCTCGGTAAATATTATTTCGGGCGATCCGGGTGCGGGTAAAACAACGCTTTTATCTGACTTAGTCGCAAGAATGTCAAAGCGTATGCCATCTCTATACTGTACAGCAGAAGAGTCTTTGTCGCAGTTTAAAAATCGCGTTAACCGCTTAAAGCTAGACTATGACGCCGACGAGCTTTATTTACTCTCAGAAACTAGCGTTGAAACCATTATTGAAGAGCTCGATAAAAATAAAATTAAGTTTGCAGTTATTGACTCTATTCAGGCTGTTGTTACCGATACAGCAAATGGTAGTCCGGGCTCACCTTCACAAGTTAAAAGCGCAGCTCAAGCGCTTACCCAGTATTGTAAGCAAAATGACGTGACTATGTTTATTATTGCTCATGTGAATAAAAACAATGAAATAGCAGGCCCGCAAACCTTAGTACACATTGTTGACGCGCTATTACACATAGACACTAATGATGGACAAATTCGTACCTTACGTGCCAATAAAAACCGTTTTGGTGATATTGATACGGTCGGTATTTTTAAAATGTGTGAACGCGGAATGTTAAGTGTAGACAACCCAAGTGAGATATTTTTGTCGGGGTCGACAACTGACTCTCCGGGTTCGTCTATTACCTGTATCCGTAAAGGTAATCGTAATTTATTACTAGAAATACAATGCTTAACAACAGAAACCGAAGCTGAATTTCCACAGCGCGTCTGTGTGGGTTTAAATATGAACCGAATAAAAATGCTTACCGGTATTTTACGCAAGCATACAAAAACTAAAATATTTCATGACACCTTTTTTAATATTGTAGGTGGTTTAAAAATTGATGAGTCAGAAACTTGCATAGATTTAGCGCTCGTTACCGCACTGCTTAGTAGCTTGAATGAATTTGTTGTACCACGCACAACGTGTATTATGGGCGAGCTTAGCTTAAATGGCGATGTCCGCCCAATAGACAGCGGTGTACCTCGAGTCAAAGAAGCTGCGCAGCATGGCTTTACAGAAATATTTATCCCGTTTCGTAATTACCATAAATCAATGGAAGGCTTAGGCGCTAAAATAACTCCAGTAAAAACGGTACATGAGTTATTGAGCCTAATTAATTAACGCTTACAGCGGTTGCTATGCAATGTTACTCTTAAGCAAGTACAATTTTTATAAAAAATAAAATAAGGAAATAACATGAAAAAATTAATAATAGCAGCAGCGATTATTGCCGCAGGTGTTGGCGGCGTTAGCTATGCTAACTATGTTGCAACCCAAGAGGTTCGTGCTGAAGTAGACAAGCAGCTGGCCATGGTGAGTGAGCAAACGGGTGCAACATTTAAATATGCTGGCTTATCAGCAAGTGTTATTTCAAAAAGTGTTGAAATTACAAACATGGAAGTAATAAGCCCTGAGGGCGAGAGTGTTGCCAACGTTCAAAGTATTGAAGTTAAAGGCTACGAAACTGATAAAATTTCACCGCATACATCGCTTGATGTAAAAAATCTGACACTGAGTAAAGACTTTATTGCCACACTGCCAGCTGACACAAACGCAATATTAGCGTCAGCAAGTTACAACCTGCATTCATCTTTAGATTATAATGAAGAGTCGGGTGAGAGCGATATGGTTGTTAAGCTCAATGCTAAAGATGTGATTAGTTTTAATATGGATATAGGATTAGCTAATTCTAAACCGCTTATGGATACGTCGCTTGCTATGAGCAAAGAGCAAAAGCAAGCGGGCGATACCCCTCTAACTTATGAGCAGCAGCTGCAACAACAAACACGTATGATGCAAGCAATGAGCAAACTTGAACCACGTAACGCAAGCTTTGTCATAAATAACCAAGGGAAACTTAAAGAGTTATTTGAAAGTGAGCTTTCAAAGCAAGGTATGACTATTGAGCAAATGCAAACAATGCTAGCCCAGCAGTTAGAGCAAGCGCCTATTACGGAAGAAATTGCTAGTGCGTTAACAAGCTTTGCAAGCGGTTTAAATTCGTTAACTGTTTCAGCAAAGCTACCTGAAGGCCAAACTATGATGGAAGTTAACCAGCAGTTAATGATGCTAGCTGGTAAGCCAGAAGAACTGGTTAAGTTTATAAATTTAGAAGTTAAGGGCGACTAATCACGATAAGTTGCTAAATCATAATTTAAAAAGCCGCACTTGTTTAATCAAATGCGGCTTTTATTATAGATAATGTTTAGTGAAGAATACGCGCTCTAATTGTTCCTTCTACTGCACTTAGCTCTTTTAGTGCTACTTCAGAGTGGTCGGTATCAACGTCAATAACCACATAGCCAATTGCTTCATCAGTTTGTAAGTACTGAGCCGCTATATTGATACCGTGCTGCGCAAACGCTTGGTTAATTTGCGTAAGTACACCAGGGCGGTTGTGATGAACGTGTAACAAGCGGCTGCGGTTAGCAAGCTCTGGCAGAGATACCTCAGGGAAGTTAACAGCCGTAATTGTTGAGCCGTTATCTGAATATTTAGCTAATTTACCAGCCACTTCAATACCAATATTTTCTTGGGCTTCTTGTGTTGAACCACCAATATGCGGGGTTAAAACAACGTTATCGAAGTCACGTAGTGGCGAGATAAACTCTTCATCGTTAGATTTAGGTTCAACGGGGAAAACATCGATTGCTGCACCGCTTAGCTTTTTCTCAGTAAGTGCTTCTGCAAGGGCGTCAATATCAACAACCGTGCCGCGCGAGGCGTTAATTAAAATGGCGCCTTGTTTCATTACAGCAAGTTCAGCTGAACCAATTAAGTTTTTAGTTTGCGGTGTTTCTGGCACGTGCAAACTAATTACGTCAGATCGCTGAAGTAGTTGAGTAAGGTTATGCACTTGTTTTGCATTACCGAGTGTTAGCTTATCTTCAATGTCGTAAAACTCGACGTTCATACCAATGTTTTCAGCCATGATACCGAGTTGAGTACCAATATGGCCATAGCCAATAATACCCAAGGTTTTACCACGAGCTTCAAACGAGCCTGTTGCTGTTTTTAACCACTCACCACGGTGAGCCGCAGCATTGCGCTCAGGGATCCCGCGTAGTAAAAGCAAAATTTCGCCAAGTACTAGCTCTGCAACAGAGCGAGTATTAGAAAATGGGGCGTTAAATACTGCAATGCCACGTTCGCGAGCACTATTTAAGTCAACTTGGTTAGTACCAATACAAAAACAACCTATAGCAATTAGCTTTTCTGCTGCATTTAAAACAGCTTCATTAATATGAGTTCGAGAACGCAGACCTACAAAGTGCGCGTCTTTTATACGCTCTTTTAGCTCGTTTTCAGGCAGCGATGTTTTAACGTAGTCTATATTGCTGTAACCATTTCGTTTTAGCGTTTCAACTGCGCTTTGGTGCACACCTTCAAGCAAGAGAATTTTAATTTTGTCTTTTGCTAACGATACCTTACTCATAACCTCATCCTATTTAATTTGAGGCCCATTTATAGTGCCGATAATTACTTTATCAGCACCACGCATCGCAAATAGGCCATTGGTAACTACGCCAACAATTTGATTTATATCTGTTTCAAGTTGTTTAGCATTGGTAATATTTAAATTATATACGTCTAAAATAACGTTACCGTTATCGGTAACTACACCTTGGCGATAGACTGGATCGCCGCCTAATTTCAATAATTCACGTGCTACGTAGCTGCGCGCCATTGGAATAACTTCAACTGGAAGTGGGAAGTCACCCAATGTGTCTACTAGTTTTGTGTCGTCAACAATACACACAAACTGCTTAGCAACTGCAGCCACAATTTTTTCACGGGTAAGTGCTGCACCACCGCCTTTGATCATTTCGTTTAGGGCGTTAATTTCATCCGCGCCGTCTACGTAAACATCGAGTGCATCTACCTCGTTTAGCTCAAATACTTCAATGCCGAGTTCTTTTAAACGTGCAGTTGAGGCTTCAGAGCTTGATACAGCGCCTACCAAGGTATCTTTAACGGTGCCAAGGGCATCAATAAAGTGATTAACGGTTGAGCCTGTGCCTACACCTACGATGGTGTTTTCTTTTACAAACTCGAGTGCAGCCCATGCGGCTGCTTTTTTTAATTCATCTTGTGTCATTATTTTGTGCTCTTGTATGTCAAACGTGTGCTGCAAGCATGTGAATAATCACATCACCAGCAGTAATTTTTGCTCGGTGTTATTATAGTTTTAAGTGGTACGTCCCAAGATTCTACTGGTAATAAATCCACTTTTTGGCACTCATGTGCAAGGCCTATAAGTTGCGGTTTTTGCCAGTTTTCATCATGTAAACGAGCCAACGTTCTATCGTAAAACCCACCTCCCATTCCTAAGCGATTACCTTGGTTATCGAATGCAACTAACGGCATAAGTAAATAGTCAAGCTTGGGTAAAGGGCATATTTGACTGCAATTTAGCTTAGGTTCAAAGATACCATAGCGATTTGCCCTCATGGGTGAGTTTTTCTCATAGCGCTGAAACAATAAGGTGGCGCCATTAAATGGGTGTATTACTGGTAGGTAAATAACGTGATTTAAGCTCCATAATTCTTTAATTAACAAGGAGGTATCAAGTTCCCCGTCATTACTTAAATAAATGGCGATATGCTGGCTTTTAGCTGTTTTTTTTGATTTTAAGTATTGAATAAAATTCATACTTAATGATTGAGATGCTAAATTTTGCTGTTCACTAGACAGATTATTACGTAATTCGCGAATGGATTTTCTTATTTGGGCGCGTGATTCGCTCATTTTTTAAACTTACTACTTAGTTAAAAAGAAACCAGATCAGGAAATGCCAAGTACACCGCAAGTATAATAAGCAACGTAACAACCGTAGCAATTAACGAATAAAGCAATGCATTACTGCGTTTTTTAGGCTGGGTTATTAGCTCATCTTCAAGCAATAGCTCTTCATCTTGCCATTCGTCTTCATCTACTTCAGGGTTTTTTGTTTGGTTTTCGGGTAGGCGCTGTTCTAAGTCTTCGAGTTTTTCTTCTAACCTAATTAAGCTGCTAGTTATGTAGTCTAACGCATCAAAAATGCGTTCATCTCGCTGGCTATCACTTACCGTTTGAGTGGCTTTTTCTGTACTTGTTGATACCGCTTGAAGTTTACTTTTAATGCCCAAACCCACAAGTAGCTTAGCTTGTTTTAACGCTTTGTTTTTATCGCTAGGCGCAAATAAAGGCTTACCATTAAAAAATAAGGCTACTTTTTCTTCTGAGATCTTTAGTTTTGCCGCTAGGTTTGTACACGCTGTTTTTGTGTCAACGTTATCAGCGAGTCCAGCAAACATAACGCGAAAATTATCGGTCATTTAAATATCCCTAAAGCTTTATAATTTAATGAGTATATACCTAAAGTATAAAAAAGTTCGAGGACCAATTAATAGTTATTTGTATAACCATAAATTAGCAGTGTTAAACAAAATAAGAAGCTATAAAAAACGGCCCTTAAAAGGACCGTTTTTTTATTGCTTTGGTCTTAAAGACCTGAAGCTGCGCGAAGTGCTTCAGCTTTATCTGTGCGTTCCCACGGGAATTCGTCACGGCCAAAATGGCCGTAAGCTGCAGTAGGAAGGTAGATAGGGCGCTCTAAATCAAGCATTTGAATTAAGCCGTATGGGCGTAAGTCAAAATGTTCACGAATTAGTTCGATTAAACGTGCTTCTTCTAACTTACCAGTTCCAAACGTTTCAACACTGATTGAAGTAGGCTCTGCAACACCAATTGCGTAAGATACTTGTAATTCACACTTGTCAGCAAGGCCAGCAGCCACTACGTTTTTAGCCACGTAACGTGCAGCGTATGCAGCTGAGCGGTCAACTTTTGATGGATCTTTACCAGAGAAAGCACCACCACCGTGACGTGCCATACCACCGTAGGTATCTACGATGATTTTACGACCAGTTAAACCACAGTCACCCATTGGGCCACCAATTACAAAGCGACCTGTTGGGTTAATGAAAAATTTAGTTGCGCTTGTGATTAATTCAGCAGGAAGTACTGGCTTGATGATTGTTTCCATCACTGCTTCAACTAAGTCATTTTGTGAGATATCTTCGCTGTGCTGAGTTGACAGAACAACTGCGTCAATACCAACTGGCTTGCCATTTTCGTATGCAAAAGTAACTTGAGATTTTGCATCTGGACGTAACCAGTTAAGCTCGCCGCTTTTACGTACTTGCGCTTGACGTTGAACTAAACGGTGAGAATACGTGATAGGTGCAGGCATTAATACTTCTGTTTCGTTACATGCGTAACCAAACATTAAACCTTGGTCACCAGCGCCTTGTTCTTCTGGGCTAGTGCGGTCAACGCCTTGGTTAATATCAGGAGACTGTTTACCAATTGTGTTTAAAATTGCACACGAGTCTGCATCAAAACCCATGTCTGAATGCGTGTAGCCAATTTCACGTACTGTTTTACGTGTAATCTCTTCTATATCAACCCATGCGCTAGTCGTGATTTCACCACCAACCATAACCATACCAGTTTTCACGTATGTTTCGCACGCAACGCGGGCATGAGAGTCTTGCTCTAGGATAGCATCAAGAACCGCATCAGAGATTTGGTCGGCGATTTTATCCGGATGACCTTCAGAAACAGATTCAGAAGTAAATAAATGTTTTGCCATTGTATTTCTGCTCACAAATATTGCGCTTCACAAACGTCGGTATTAGCGCTAAAAAATTAAGGGGCGTATTTTATCTAAAACAAAACATCTTGCATAGTGTTTTTACGCCTAGACGTCTAAATAAAATTAGTTATGACATTATGGTCTTAAAAAATATTCATAATACCTCATTTTTATAGGGTTTTTAATTGCACACAGCCCCCACAATAAGTAAGAATGGTCGCAATAACAGTGCTCATATAATTTGAGTACATAAACGAACACATAAATACCCGCGCAAATACATATATAAGGTAGGAGAATTCATGCCATCTCGCAAAGAACTTGCAAATGCTATTCGCGTCTTGTCAATGGACGCAGTACAAAAGGCCAAATCTGGTCACCCTGGAGCCCCTATGGGCATGGCTGATATCGCAGAAGTATTATGGCGCGATTATCTAAAACATAATCCATCAAATCCAGAGTGGGCAGACCGAGATCGATTTATTCTTTCAAACGGCCACGGTTCAATGCTTATCTATTCTTTATTGCACTTAAGTGGTTATGATTTACCGCTGGACGAAATTAAAAACTTCCGTCAAATGCACTCTAAAACACCAGGTCACCCAGAATATGGTTATGCGCCAGGTATCGAGACTACTACGGGCCCATTAGGTCAAGGGATCACAAATGCGGTAGGTATGGCAATTGCTGAAAAAGCGCTTGCGGCACAATTTAACCGTGAAGGACACGACATTGTCGATCACCATACCTACGCATTTATGGGCGACGGTTGTTTAATGGAAGGTATTTCGCATGAAGCCTGTTCACTTGCCGGCACATTAAGCCTAGGTAAGCTAGTTGCTTTTTGGGACGACAACGGTATTTCTATTGATGGTGAAGTTGAAGGTTGGTTTAGCGATGACACACCAGCACGTTTTAAAGCGTATGGTTGGCACGTAATAAGCGGCGTTGATGGTCACGACAGCGATGCGGTAAGTGCTGCGATAGCAGAAGCAAAAAGCGTTACTGATAAACCAACGCTAATTTGTTGTAAAACAATTATTGGTTACGGTTCACCTAATAAATCAGGTAGCCACGACTGTCACGGTGCACCACTTGGCGATGACGAAATTAAAGCGTCTCGTGAGTTTTTAGGTTGGACAGGCGATGCCTTTGAAATTCCTGAAGACATTTACGCACAGTGGGATGGAAAGGCCAAAGGTCAAGAGCTTGAATCAAGCTGGGACGAAAAGTTTGCAGCCTATGCAAAAGCACACCCAGAGCTTGCCGCTGAATACAAACGCCGTACAAATTCAGATTTACCTGCGGATTGGGCTGAAAAGTCTCAAGCGTACATTGAAGAGTTACAAGCAAACCCAGCGAACCCAGCGTCACGCAAAGCGTCACAAAATGCATTAAATGCATTTGGCCCATTATTACCAGAATTTATGGGGGGCTCTGCCGATTTAGCCGGCTCAAACTTAACAATTTGGGATGGCTCTAAAGGCCTAACTGCTGACGATGCAAGCGGAAACTACGTTTACTACGGTGTGCGTGAGTTTGGTATGTCGGCCATTATGAATGGTATTGCGCTTCATAAAGGGTTTATTCCATATGGTGCAACGTTCTTAATGTTTATGGAGTACGCACGCAACGCAGTGCGTATGGCTGCATTAATGAAGCAACCAAGCATTTTTGTATACACGCACGATTCTATTGGTTTGGGTGAAGATGGTCCAACTCACCAACCAGTAGAGCAAATTGCCAGCATGCGTTTAACGCCTAACTTATACAATTGGCGCCCATGTGACCAAGTTGAGTCGGCAATTGCATGGCAACAAGCTATTGAACGTAAAGACGGTCCTACATCGTTAATATTTACACGCCAAGGCTTAGAGCAACAAGCGCGTGACGCACAACAATTAAGCGATGTTAAAAAGGGTGGTTACATTCTAAGCTGTGATGGCAACCCTGAGCTAATTATTATTGCAACAGGCTCTGAAGTGCAATTGGCACAAGATTCAGCTACTGAATTACGCAGCCAAGGTAAAAAGGTACGTGTTGTATCTATGCCATGTACTGATGCGTTTGAAGATCAATCGCCTGAGTACAAAGAAAGCGTATTACCAGCAAGCGTTTCACGCCGCGTAGCGGTAGAAGCGGGTATTGCAGATTACTGGTATAAATACGTAGGCTTAAATGGCGCAGTAGTGGGTATGACTACTTTTGGTGAGTCTGCACCAGCTAACGAGCTATTTGAGCACTTTGGCTTCACAGTAGAAAACATTGTAAGTAAAGCAAAGGCACTTTTTAATCGTTTTGATTAAGTAAGTTAAGCAATTTAAGAACCCGCATATATTTGCGGGTTTTTTTATGCCTTATATGAAACAACTTCACCTTACCCCGTATCGCTTTTCTTGCAAGAAAGTGAGCTATCAGGCAAGGTAGTGCGATAAAATTTATGAATCATAATATTTAAATTAATAGCAGGAGCTAAAATGTCTCAGTATGAAAATGTAAGTGTAGTTAAAAAAGCAAACGTGTATTTTGACGGTAAAGTATCGAGCCGTACGGTTGTGTTTAGCGATGGAACAACTAAAACATTAGGCTTTATGCAGCCGGGTGAATTTGTATTTGATACCAGTAAAAAAGAACTCATGGAGTTGTTAGGTGGTCAGTGGGATATTTTATTACCAGGCGAGAGTGAGTGGAAAACATTTAACGCGGGCGAATCGTTTAATGTAGATGCTAACGTAAGCTTTAAAGTAAAAGTAACAGACTTTGCCGATTACTGCTGCTCTTACACAGACTAAACGTTAGACGTCTGAAAGCCCATACTTTATGGGCTTTGCATAAAGTTTGCGCAACCTATGATTTAAATCAGATAAACGAGTAAATAAACCTCAAAAATCTCTCTTTTTTCCTTGTGTTAATCTAAATAGCCCCCAATACTATTTATGAGGTAACAAATAAAAGGATACCCTATGAAAATTAATCTTTCTGGTCACCATGTTGAAGTTACTGACTCTATTAGAGAGCACATCAACGAAAAATTTTCTAAAATTGAGAGCCATTTTCCATCACTTATTTCTCTCGATATGATCTTGTCTAAAGAGCATCATAAAATCCAAGCAGAAATTAGCACTAATTACGAAGGTGCGCGAATATCAGTAAAAGGGGAAAACGAAGTAATGTACCCAGCTATTGCAAGCGCAGCTAAAAAACTCGATGCAGCACTAAAACATCGAAAAGGCCAAATAAAAGCAAACTTACACGAAAAGCCTGTTAGTACAACACCAGAAATAGCACATGAGATCATCCAAGAGATGGATCTTAAATAAACGGTCAAAATGTTACATAAAAAAGAGCCTTTAGGCTCTTTTTTATTGCCTGTAATTTAGGTAAGTTATTCGCTCTTGCAGATTATTAATTGAATAAATTAGTAAAAAGAGCGCATAACACACACAATTTGAGAAATTAATGCAACAAACACAAGCAATATGGAAATCTCGCATAGGCGCCCTTGGCCCGGGTATTTTAATGGCCACCGCCGCAATTGGAGGCTCACACTTAGTTGCATCAACTCAAGCAGGCGCATTATTTGGTTGGCAACTTTTTTGGCTTATATTGGCGGTAAACGTATTAAAATACCCTTTTTTTCGTTTTGGTATGGAATACACCTTAACCACTAAGAATAGCTTAGTAGAAGGCTATAAAAACAAAGGGCCCGTTTATTTTTATAGCTTTATAGGGCTTAACATACTTGCTGCCATAGTAAATACCGCTGGTGTATTACTACTCACAGCAAGTTTACTGCATTATGCGTTGCCAATAGTGATAGAAGTAACGCTACTGTGTTGGATATTGCTCGGTGTTTGCTTAGTCATATTATTGTTAGGGCACTTTAAAGCGCTCGACAGCGTTGCTAAAGGCATAATGGGGCTATTAACGTTAGCTACAGTTATTGCACTGGTTATTGCGTTTAGTAATGGCCCAATGGCGCCAGCTGATTATGTTGGCCCATCACCTTACGAGCTGGCTATGCTAAGCTTTATGGTCGCGTTAATGGGCTGGATGCCAGCACCAATAGAAATATCGGCGCTTAGCTCGCTTTGGCTAAAAGAAAAACAAGCCCAGCTAACAGTCACTAAAAGCCAAGGCTTGTTTGATTTTAACGTAGGGTATTGGTTAACAGCGTGCTTAGCATTAGTATTTTTTAGTTTAGGAGTCCTTGTGCAATACGGGCAAAGCAGCAATATAGAACTTGGCGGTGTTGCTTTTGCTAAACAGCTCATTGATATGTACGCACTCACAATAGGCGAGTGGGCAAGGCCGCTTGTATCAGCTATTGCCTTTTTATGTATGTTTGGCACCACACTCACCGTGCTTGACGGCTACGCACGCACACTTAACGAATCACACAAATTACTTGGTTTTAAGCAATCAAAACACAGCTTAAATAGTTGGCTTGTACTACAAGCACTAGCTGGCATGGCCGTTATTTTATTTTTTAAATCAGCCCTTGGCCCCATGCTTACCTTTGCCATGACACTTGCTTTTGTAACCACCCCCGTTTTTGCATGGCTTAACTTTAGCCTTGTACGCTCAGAGCCCGCCATTAAACACAGCGTGCTATTACGCAGCTTAACGTGGTTAGGGCTAGTGTATTTAGTCGGTTTTGCTGCTGCGTTTGTTGTGTGGAAACTAGCAGCTTAAATTTCGCTATTTACTTAAGGGCTTTACTTAAGTGCATTAGTTAAAGCCCTAAAGCATAAAATTTAAATGAGGCATAAATGGATATTAGAACAGGTGAGCTTTCAAACCCACACGTTATAAAGTTACTACAAGCGCATCATAACGATATGCTAAAGCACTCACCTGTTGAGAGCGTACATGCACTTGATGTGAGTAAACTCACTCAACTCGATGTAACCTTTTATAGCTTATGGGTTGATAAAATTAAGCTTTAAATAAGCAGTTTTGCTTCTATGTTCTCCTCTTATCAATAAGGTTCATAGATTAATCTGTATCCAATAACTGAAAGCTGGGAGCTTGTACAGATACAAACAATGTCGTTCCGTTATCCTGTTCTATAAAATGCTAAAAACTCTCAAATTCATTTTAATATTAAAAATTTATGTTTATATAGCAAATAGTTCTAAAGTACGTTTTTAGAGAGGTGCAAGGCTATTCACTGAGATCCAAGGTTATTCGCAGGAACGGTATTGTTGTAACTGTTGTAACGGTCGGTTATATTCTTTTACACGGTAAATATTTAAACAAATTAACATTTGTACATTTGGATACCGCTTGGTAGTAAAGCAATACTACTACTTTTCCACGCCAGGAGACGTAATATGATTACATACAATGAAGAAGATTGGCCAATATAGCCTTTCACTAGTTTTAAAGAAAAGAGCCTAAATGGCTCTTTTTTTGTTCTAAGGAATGAATAAGTGAGTAAGCGTGATTCAATGAAAAGTATTTTTATTCTTTGGTTTATAGTGGCTCCTGTTGCAGGAATTTACTTTATATCAAAGATGGACCCTAAACTCTTTCCAAGCGGAGCTGTTTTGCTCTCTGCTTTACTGGGCTTATCAGCAGCATTAGCAGGAATGTTTTACCAACGCCAAACAGCGAAAGAAAAAAATACATTAGATTTTCAACAAAAGCTTAAAGATGATAAAGATTATTTAGCGCATGTGGTTGTATTAGGTGGAATAATACATAGCCTTGAAAGAAAGCAGACACTCTTAGAGCTTGCAAAGCCTGAAAACTCTAATGACTCTAGGGTTATGTCTATACGTTATGTTTTAAATACTTGGGAACAAGCGGCAAATGCTATTAGGCATAAGTTGTATGATGAAGAATTTTTGTACTCCTCACATAAATCTTCTGTTATAGATCTTAGCCTACACTTAAGACCGTTTATTAGAGCACGCCAAAAGAAAAATATTTCTCTTTATTCTGACTTTAGCCTATTGGCATTAAAGTGGACTATCAAAAGAGATAGTTTTGAATCACAACAAACAAAAAAAGAATTGAAGCGTATATTCAGACAACTTGATAAAGTTAAGTCAGGAAAAATAAACCCGACACAAAAATAAACCCGACACAAAAATAAACCTACCTTAACTCGGTAAGTCGGCTTGTTTCTAATAAATTTATCATTTACTGTCGGATGGTGTGGCTTCGTCACTTATCCAACTTACGCCTAAAGTAACGTTGAAAAGGTTGGTTAAGCCGAAGTCGCCACTCAACAATGTTATAGGCTCACGCCCGAAGCTCTGCTGCCAGCGCTGAGCCGAGGTAAATTAATATCTAGCTCAGCTCTTTTATTGCTCTGCTTATCCCGTCTAAACTCAGGGCGTACATGCGGTTGTTCATTAACTCTTTTATAAAGCCAATTGATTGATAATACGGCCAGTGTTCAACGGGTTGTGGGTTGAGCCAGGCGACTTTATCAAAGTGATTTGTTATACGTTGCAACCATGCACTGCCGGGCTCTTCGTTGTAATGCTCTACCGAGCCGCCCGGGTAGGCTATTTCGTATGGGCCCATAGTGGCATCACCCACAAATATTACTTTATAGTCGCTGGTAAATTTATTAATCAGCGTCATGGTGTCAACAACGTTTGAATGGCGGCGCGCATTGTCTTGCCAAACGTGTTCGTATAAACAGTTATGAAAGTAGTAAAACTCTAGGTGTTTAAATTCACCGTGGGCGGCGCTAAATAGCTCTTCGCAGGTATGAATGTAGTCATCCATTGAGCCGCCAATATCAAATAGCATCAATACTTTTACGGCATTATGGCGTTCGGGTGCCATTTTTACATCTAGCATGCCGCCTTGCTTTGCTGTCGCGCGAATGGTCTCGTTTAAATCTAGGGTGTCGCTTGCGCCAGTACGGGCAAATTTACGTAGTTTTTTAAGGGCGAGTTTAATAGTGCGCGAGCCAATTTCTCTGTCGGTATCGAGGTTACGGTATTCGCGTTTATCCCACACTTTTACTGCTTGACGGTTGCGGTTACCGTCTTGCCCTATACGCACGCCTTCTGGGTTATAGCCGTAGGCACCAAAAGGCGATGTGCCGCCAGTGCCGACCCACTTATTGCCGCCAGCATGGCGTTTTTGTTGCTCTTGTAAACGCTCTTTTAGGGTTTTCATGAGCTCGTCGAGCCCGCTCATGGCTTTTAGTTGGGCTTTTTCTTCATCGCTTAGGTGCTTTTCAAACTCTTTACGCAACCAATCTTCAGGTAGGTTGTGTTGCTGCTTTAAGCTCTCGAGTAGGTCTAAGTCGGCAATACCGCTAAAGTAGTCGCTAAAGGCTTTATCGAACCTATCAAAATGGGTTTCGTCTTTTACCATTATAGTGCGCGCTAAATGGTAAAAGGCGTCTACGTCGGCAAATATAACGCCTTTTTTTAAGGCGTTAATTAAATCGAGCAGTTCACGCAGGCTTACCGGTAAGCGGTATTCACGCAGTTTGAAAAAAAACTGTACTAGCATGTTAGCGACGGCTCATAAACGCGAGTTTTTCGATTAGGCTTATGTCTTGCTCGTTTTTAAGTAGCGCGCCAAACATTGGCATTAAACCGCCTTTTTGTGCTTTGTCGTGCAGTGTTTTTGCGTCTATGTCTTCTGCCATTAAAAGCTTTAACCAATCGAGTAATTCGCTGGTGGAGGGCTTCTTTTTCAGGCCATTGGCTTCACGTAAGTTAAAAAATACCTCTAGCGCTTGGCGTACTAAATCTTGTTTAACATTGGGGTAGTGTACGTCAATAATTTGCTGCATTTCGTCACTACTTGGAAAATCAATATAATGAAAAAAGCAGCGGCGTAAAAAGGCATCTGGCAATTCTTTTTCATTGTTTGAAGTGATGATCACAATAGGGCGCTCTTTGGCTACAATGCGCTCGTTGGTTTCGTAAACATGAAACTCCATTTTATCGAGTTCAAGTAGTAAATCGTTTGGAAACTCAATATCGGCTTTATCTATTTCATCAATTAAAAGTACAGGGCGCTTACCATTAAGCTCGGCATAGGTAAACGCTTGCCACAGTTTACCTTTAACAATGTAGTTGCCAATGTTGTGTACGCGTTCGTCACCGAGTTGGCTGTCGCGTAGGCGCGATACGGCATCGTATTCGTACAAACCTTGCTGCGCTTTGGTGGTCGATTTAATGTGCCACTGAATAAGCTCGGTATCTAAACTTTTTGCAAGCTCTTCGGCCAGCATGGTTTTACCCGTGCCTGGTTCACCTTTAATTAATAATGGTTTTTCGAGCATAATGGCGGCATTTACAGCCTGTTTTAGCGAGCTGCTTGCGATGTAATTGTCAGTAGAATTAAATTGCACGGTTTACCCTTGTCTGGTCTGAGCAGTATTGAATGGGCTTATAATGCCACAGTTAATCTGCAGGTCCAAGGTAGGCAAAACGAGGTATAGTTTTACCCTCTTTTTCAACGGTTTCTAAAAACATACTAAGTGGCCGTGCCCAAATACCAAATTCACCGTACAAGGCCTGGTAAATAACTAGCTGCTCGTCTGTTTCGCTATGGGTTGCTTGATATAAAACTTTGTACTGCGGGCCTTTGTAGTGTTGATATAAACCTGATTTGAGTGAAATTGGTTTTATTGCTGTAGTCATGTTTTGATCTCTTGTATAATTTGCGTTTGCACTTTGAATGCTAACTAATTTGCCAATATTATGAACTATATTTCGTTAGATGATTACAAAAAGGCGTGGGTTTTTCGCCATAAAGACATTCCGGTATCAAGTGATGACGCAGCTAAAATAAAACCAATGAGCGACGAGCGCGCGGCTGTGCTTTGGAGCACAATGGTAAGCCGGGAGTTTGACCACCCCGATTTTTTTGATGACAGCATGTGGTGCGGCCAAGATAAAAGCTTTAGTGGTGAAGTTAACTGGGAAGCTGCTTGGGAAAATGGCGATGCTTTACCACCTCAAGAAATTTTAGAATTTTTAGGATGGGAAGCAAATACCACGGTGTATTTTTGTATGGCACGCGACAATATTATTGAGACGTCGTTTGATGTATTTAAACGTAATTGGCAAAATTTTATGTTTTTAGCCGATGGCAGTTTACTGATTGGTAAAAAGCGCAACAGTGTTGTGCAATTTTTAGAGTCGGGTAAAGCTAAGTTAGGTGAAAAGCCAAGCGCTTAATTTATTATGCATGCTTAAAAACTATTCAGTACTGTGTTATAAAACAGTTATCTGAATGTTTTTGAGTAGAACAATTGGTCGCGAAAAATCAGTCACTTGGTGAACAGCAGCAAGTTGAAATTTGGCAAACTGATGCGCAAAAAGCGCTTTATGCGCAGTTGTGCAATGCATTTTATCAGCGAGAAGTTCAGCGCTTAGTTGCTGAGCCTAATGCCGATAAGCTGCGTAGGCAGTTAAAAAGTTTGCCTTATTACATTGAACGAGCTGCATCGCTTGTAGTAAACGGGCATTCACCTTTTACGCTTGATGCACAAAATGGCTCGTGGCTTGAAAAACAAAAAGCAACACCACCCGATGTAAATAAACAAGCCAATGAACTTTTTTTTCATGCACATGCCAAAGTGGGGCTGATTGTTCCTGTTGTGGTAAACCAGTATGACAAGTTGCTTCTTAGAATAGACAGCATTGATCAGGTGTCTGAAAATAAGTTGCATTGCAACGAACTAGGGTGGTTTGATTTTTTAGGTGAGAGCCTTGAAGAACAAAATGCGCAATTAATTAAACCGAGTAAAATAAGTTTAGCAGCAGCATGTTGTGGCCACCAATGGCAGTTTTCAAAGCGCAGTATTCCGCGTGTATTATCATTACGTGAAATGCTACTGGCAGGGAATATTAATTGGCGCAATATAAAACGCCCATTAGCTTAGTTAAGCTAAAATTTTTAAATTATTAAATAAGGAGTGTTAAATGCGTGTTTTTCAAGTTTGCTTACTGTGCTTAGCACTGTTTGTTCAATACAGGTTATGGTTTGGTCAAAATGGTGTGCAAGACTACTCGCGCTTAAAAGGCGCGGTGGCAACCCACCAAGACACGAACGAAAAGCTAATAAAACGTAATAAAGTGCTTAAAGCCGATATAGAAGATTTAAAACTTGGCCTTGAAGGCATTGAAGAACGTGCTCGCAACGAATTAGGAATGATTAAACCGGACGAAACATTTATTCGTGTTTTACCGGGTAACCAATATGAGAAATAAACAAACCATAGTCGCGATTGTACCCGCAGCGGGTGTAGGCAGCAGAATGCAGCACAATGCACCTAAACAATATATACAGTTAGCGGGTAAAACAATTTTAGAACACACCCTAACTAAACTATCTCAATTACCACAACTACAAGCTATTGTTGTTGCCCTCAGTGATACAGATCCATACTTTGACGACTTACCACTAACAGATGCTCGTATTGTCCGAGCTACTGGTGGAAAAGAGCGAGCTGACTCAGTGCTAAATAGTTTGTTATTTTTAGCACCTAACCCACCAGATTGGGTATTAGTGCACGATGCAGCGCGCCCGCTGGTAGATATAACAGATATAGAGCGCCTGATTAATGAGTGCCTTAGTGCAAATGAAGGCGGGATTTTAGCCAGTAAAGTAAAAGATACCATTAAACGTGGCGGTACACACTCAAAGCAAACCGTACCAAGAGATGACTTATGGCAAGCGCTCACGCCTCAATTTTTTAAGTACAATGATCTTAAAGATGCGCTACAAAATGCGTTACAAAATGGCGCAACTATTACTGACGAAGCCAGTGCTATTGAGTGGGTAAACAAACCGGTAAAACTGATAGCGGGTCGTAGCGATAATATTAAAATAACCACGCCAGAAGACTTAGCTTTGGCGGGGTTTTTATTAAATAAACAACAAAACGAGAGCGCAGTATGATACGAATTGGCCATGGTTTTGACGTTCATAAATTTGGCGGCGAAGGCCCGTTAACTATTTGTGGTGAAAAAATTGATTACCCGCAAGGCTTTTTAGCACATTCTGATGGCGATGTAGCTATTCATGCATTATGTGATGCTATTTTAGGTTCACTTGCTATGGGGGATATTGGTAAGCACTTTCCTGATACAGCGAGCGAATATGAAAATATAGACAGCCGTATTTTGCTTCGTCATGTTGTTAAATTAGCTAAAAACCAAGGTTATGTTTTAGGTAATGGCGATGTAACTATTGTGGCACAAGCACCAAAAATGCTACCGCACATACAGGCTATGCGCGTAAATTTAGCCAGCGATTTAAACTGCGATCTTAGCCAAATAAATGTTAAAGCTACCACAACCGAAAAGCTCGGTTTTGAAGGGCGCAAAGAGGGTATTTCTAGTCATGCAGTGGTTATTATGAGTAAAGAACCTACGAGTACAACAAACGCATGAGCGACTTAAATTATTTATACGGTGCGCCACTTTCTAAAGCTGATTTTAAAACCATTGCTGAAGACTTTATGGTGGATGAAGAGCTGGGTATTGAGTTTACTGGTAGTGGTGAGCATGTATGCTTGCAGGTGGTTAAAAAGGGCGAAAATACACAATACGTGGCTAAAATTATCGCTCAAAAGGCCGGGGTATCGCCCCGTGAAGTAAGTTATGCAGGCATGAAAGATCGCCATGGTGTGTGTAGCCAATGGTTTAGTGTAAAAGTGCCAATTAAAAAGCACATAGATTTTACAGAGCTGAACAGCGAGAGTATTTTTGTAGTATCTCAGCAGCGCCATGAGCGAAAGCTACGAACGGGTTGCCACAAAGGCAATAAATTTACCATTACCCTTCGTAATGTAACCGAGCCGCTTGATATATTATGCCGCATAAACGCGGTTCGCGCAGGTGTACCTAATTATTTTGGCGAGCAGCGTTTTGGTCGCGATGGTCATAATTTAGTGATGGCCGAAAAAATGTTTGCTGGCGAGCGTATTCGCGATAAGAAGTTACGCGGTATTATTATTTCAGCTGCGCGTTCACATATTTTTAATCAGCTTGTAAGTTTACGTGTAAAAGAGCACGGTCTGGCTAAAACGATGCATCGCGAAGTGTTTATGCTCAGTGGTAGTAATGCGTTTTTTGAAGATGCGATTAATGACGAAAACATAGAACGTTTAGCTTCTGGCGATATAGTTATGTCGGCACCAATGGCTGGTAAAAGTGATAAAGGGTTAACTGAGCAAGAAAAAATATGGCTTAAACCGTATCAAGCATGGTGCGATGGCTTAGGTGAGTTAGGGCTTAAAAATGAGCGCAGAATGTTGCGTTTGATTCCTGATAGTTTAGCTGTAGAAACGCTAGATGACACGACTCTTAAGCTCAGTTTTGGTTTACCCAAAGGGTGTTTTGCCACCGCGTTATTACGTGAGCTGGTGGACTATAAAGATGCAAGTCCCAAAGAGCGAAAAGAAAAGGATGATGGCATAAATGAAAATACTGTTAAGTAACGATGATGGCGTTAATGCTAAAGGCATAGCGGTTTTATATAACGCACTTACGCAAATTGCAGACGTCACTTTGGTGGCACCAGACCGTAATTGCAGTGGTGCGAGTAACTCGCTAACATTAATGAACCCATTGCGGGCAACACCGCTAGAAAACGGATTCATATCGGTCAATGGCACACCTACCGATTGTGTGCATTTAGGTGTTAATCAATTGGTTTCAGAAAAACCAGATTTAGTAGTGGCAGGTATTAACCATGGTGCCAACTTAGGTGACGATACGCTTTACTCTGGCACCGTTGCCGCTGCTACTGAGGGGCGTCATTTAGGGTTGCCTGCAATTGCGGTTTCCCTTTGCTCACACCATGGCGAGCACTTCGAAACAGCTGCAGCGGTCACAGTCAATATTATTAAAGAGCTTGCATCGCACCCATTACCAAAAGATCAAATCATTAATATTAACGTGCCTGATGTTCCGCTAAGCGAGTTAAAAGGTGTGCAGGTTACGCGTTTAGGTGCTCGGCATAAAGCCGAAACCATGACCAAGCAAACCGATCCATGGGGACGAAGTATCTATTGGTATGGCTCGCTTGGCACAGAGAGTGATGCAGGCGAAGGAACAGACTTTTATGCCATTAATAATGGCTTTGCATCTGTAACACCTTTAAGCGTTGATATGACAGCGCACGACAGCATAAATGCCCTTGGAAACTGGTTATCTGATTTGGAAATAAACCGTGCTTGCTAATTACACACGCAGCGCGAAAGTATTATCAGATTTACTTAAACGTGAAGGCGTTGAGGATCAAGGTGTACTTGATGCTATTGCAAATATACCGCGTCATTTATTTATTGATGATGTGTTGCAACATAAAGCTTATGAAAATACTGCGCTACCTATAGGGCAAGGACAAACTATTTCACAGCCCTATATTGTTGCCCGTATGACTGAGCTACTAAGACTTGCGGGTGTGCGCGATAAAGTATTAGAAATTGGCACGGGCTCTGGCTATCAAACAGCGGTGCTTGCTAAAACGTTTACTAAGGTTTACTCGGTAGAGCGTATAAAAGCACTGCAATGGCAAGCAAAACGTCGCTTGCAGCAGCTTGATTTATACAATGTAACAATGAAACATGGAGATGGCTGGCAAGGTTGGCAATCTCAAGCACCATTTAACGGTATTATTGTTACGGCTGCGGCTGCTACCTTACCTCAGGACTTGTTAAGTCAATTAGCCGATGGCGGTGTATTATTAGCGCCGATTGGTGAAGTTGAGCAAAAGTTAACAATGGTTATTCGAAAGGGCGAAAGCTTTACAGAACATGTTATTGCACCAGTAAGATTTGTACCTTTGGTACCTGGTGATATTGAATAGGAATTCACTTTGAAGTTGTTTACTAAGTTGTACGATATGGCCCTAGTATGGGCAAAGCACCGTCATGCGGAGCGTTATTTAGCAGGAATGAGTTTTGCTGAGTCTGTTTTTTTTCCAATCCCACCAGATGTAATGTTAGCGCCAATGTCGCTGGCACAACCTAGCAAGGCGTGGCGTTTTGCAAGCTTTACTACCATTGCTTCTGTCTTGGGCGGTGTAATTGGTTATTTACTTGGGTTTTGGCTTTTTGAACCTGTTGTAGAGCCGCTAATTGCACAAATGCATTGGCAAGAAAAGTTTGATGTAGCGTTAAATTGGTTTAAAGAGTATGGCGTTTGGGTGGTATTTTTAGCTGGCTTTTCACCCATACCTTATAAAGTATTTACAATTGGTGCTGGCGTTTTACAGATGGCATTTTTCCCTTTTTTAATCGCTTCAGCAATTGGGCGCGGCGCCCGATTTTTTCTGGTTGCAGCGCTTATGAAATGGGGTGGAGCGCAAATGGAGAAAAAATTACGTCAATATATTGAAGTGCTTGGCTGGGCATTAGTGGTATTAATTGCTGTTGCGTACTTTTTATTGCGTTAAGCTACATAAAATAGCGTTATTTAAACATGGAGAAAAGTACGATGAATAAACAATTTATACTTTATGTTGCTTTGTTCATTAGTGTTTTTCTCTTTGGTTGTTCATCTCGCCACGTTCCGGCTCCTGTTAGTAGTTTAAATAATAATGTTAATGGCTCAAATCATTTAATTAACATTGCGGGTGGCAAATACACAGTACAAAAAGGCGATACGCTTTATTCTATCGCGTTTAGCGCAGGGAAGGATTTTAGAGAAATTGCTGAAAATAATTTAATTTCAAGCCCTTATGTTATATACCCCGGCCAGTCAATATCCCTGATATCCACGAGCAAAAAAATAAAAGGCTCAAAAAATTATACGAATTTGAGTAAAAAGTCTAGAAAAAACACACAAAATAATAACAAAAAATTAAAGAAAGGACTTGATCAGCCAAAAAAACGAGAGTATGTTCAAAAACAAGCCAGTAATAAAGTTAGTAACCAAAAGCAGTTATCGAGCGGTAAATTAGCGTGGTTTTGGCCAGCAAAGGGCAAAATTACCAAACGCTTTTCTAATAAGGAAAACGGCTATAAAGGCTTACAAATTACTAATAAAATGGGGGCTTCAGTTTTAGCCGCTGCACAAGGAACGGTGGTGTATGCGGGTAACGCGCTTCGAGGGTACGGTAATTTAATCATTTTGAAACATAATGATGATTATCTAAGTGCTTATGCACATAACTCGAAATTACTTGTAAAAGAAAAGCAAAAAGTTAAGGCAGGACAAAAAATAGCAGAAATTGGAAATTCAGAGTCTTCGGTTACCGCGCTTCGCTTTGAAATTCGTTACCGGGGGAAAGCTGTCAACCCTGCTAAATACCTTCCTTAGATTTTAGGTATTGATAATTGCTCTGGAGAAGGCTTATGGCTAATGCAGCAAAAATTGAAAAAAATATTAGCAATGACGACAAGTTTGATGAAAACACCGTTGAAGAAGCAACACCGTTACTTGAAAAAGTAGATGACGAAGACATATTTGCAAAAGAAGAAGTTACTAAAAACCTTGATGCCACACAACTTTACTTAGGTGAAATAGGTTTCTCTCCATTATTAAGCGCAGAAGAAGAAGTATTTTTTGCTCGCAAATCTTTAAAAGGCTGCGAAGCCTCTCGTAAACGCATGATTGAAAGCAATTTACGTTTAGTTGTTAAAATTGCCCGTAGATACAATAACCGTGGACTTGCACTACTCGATTTAATTGAAGAAGGTAACTTAGGGTTAATTCGCGCTGTTGAAAAGTTTGACCCTGAGCGCGGCTTTAGATTTTCAACTTATGCAACATGGTGGATACGTCAAACAATTGAACGTGCCATTATGAACCAAACACGCACCATTCGTTTGCCTATCCATGTAGTGAAAGAGCTTAATGTTTACTTACGTACAGCACGAGAGCTAACCCAAAAGCTCGACCATGAACCAACTGCTGAAGAAATAGCTGAGTGCTTAGATAAGCCAGTTGAAGACGTAACCAAAATGCTACGTTTAAACGAAAAAATAGCCTCGGTTGATATGCCTATTGGTGGCGAAAACGATAGCGTTCTGCTAGATATTTTACCTGACGAAAAAGGCAATGGTCCAGAAGGTGAAGTACAAGACAACGAAATTAATAAGCACATTGTTGATTGGTTAGGAGAGTTAAACCTCAAGCAACGTGAAGTGCTCGCTCGCAGGTTTGGGTTACTCGGCTACGAGCCATCTACACTTGAAGATGTAGGCCGGGAAATAGGCCTAACACGAGAGCGAGTAAGACAAATACAAGTCGAAGCACTACGTCGTTTAAAAGATATTTTGCAACAAGAAGGGTTAAGCACTGATAGCTTATTTAACCAATTTTCTTAATAGTAAATGTAAGGCCTTACTGGGCTGGAATAAAAAAGCCGAAAAAATTAATCTTCGGCTTTTTTATGTTTTTTACAAGGCAAACTTAAAGCAATGTTTTTAATTTATAAAGCAATTCGTGAGCTTGTCTGGGTGTTAAGTTATCTGGATCAATTGACTTTAACTGTTCTTCCACTTGTGAAGGCTCAATAATCGCTTCGTTATTAAATGAAAATGTTTGTTGTTCTGTATTAGGCGCCGTTACACTTTGATGGTTTTCGAGTAGCTTAAGTTTTTGTTTAGCTTGCGCAATTACAGCTTTAGGTACGCCTGCAAGAGCGGCGACTTGTAGACCAAAGCTTTTGCTTGCTGCACCGTCTAGCACGGTATGCATAAATGCGATTGTGTCATTATGCTCTATTGCATCTAGGTGAACGTTTACAAGGCCTTGAGTTTGCTCTGCAAGCTCTGTAAGTTCAAAGTAGTGTGTTGCAAATAGTGTTTTAGCTGAAATTTTTGATGCTAAATGATCGGCCGTGGCATACGCAAGCGAAAGCCCGTCGTAGGTGCTTGTTCCTCGCCCAATTTCATCCATTAACACTAACGACTGCGCTGTCGCATTATTTAAAATAGTGGCGGTTTCGGTCATTTCAACCATGAAGGTTGAGCGGCCAGAGGCTAAATCATCACTTGCACCAATACGCGTAAATATACGGTCTATATTACCTATTTTCGCGCTATCTGCAGGCACATAACTGCCAATGTGTGCCATGAGTACAATAAGCGCTGTTTGGCGCATATAGGTTGATTTACCACCCATATTTGGACCTGTAATAATCAACATTTTGCGCTGGCTATTAAGCTCTACAGGATTTGCAATGAAGGGTTCTTTCATTACTTGCTCTACAACGGGGTGACGGCCTTGTTTAATGCTAATGTTGTCGTTGTCGCATAACTCTGGTTTAGCATAATTAAGCGCAAAGGCGCGCTCTGCTAAGTTGTTTAGCACATCTAAGTCAGCAAGCGATGCGGCCATTATTTGCAGCTGTTCAATGTGAGGGGCTATAAATTCAAATAACTCTTCGTATAGTAGTTTTTCAAGCGCGAGTGCTTTTGATTGGCTGCCAAGTACTTTGTCTTCATGCTCTTTAAGCTCAGGAATAATATAGCGCTCATTATTTTTAAGCGTCTGGCGACGAATGTAATCAGCTGGTACTAAATGAGAATTAGCACGGCTTACTTCTATAAAAAAACCGTGCACTCGGTTATAGCCAATTTTTAATGTGCTAATACCTGTGCGTTCACGCTCGCGTTGTTCAAGCTGCTCAAGTACATCTGTGGCACCTTTACTCAGGTTACGCCACTCATCTAATTCACTATTATAACCAGGTGCAATTACGCCCCCATCACGAATAAGTACTGGTGGATTATCAATAACAGCACGCTCTAGTAATGCTTGTAATTCAGGTAGTTCTGGCGAGTGTTTGATAATACTCGCTATGCGCGGGTCGCTCGCATCATTTAATAAGTTATGTAGTGGTGCAAGTGCCTGTAGTGCACTGCGCAAGCGTGTTAAATCTCTTGGGCGTGCAGTGCATAGTGCTAAACGCGCTATTACACGCTCTATATCACCAATATCTTTTAATGATTCATGTAATTCGCCGTAAAGCTGTACGTCTAAAATTGCGCTAATGGCATTTAAGCGAGAATTAAGCTCATTTTTATTACGAACTGGCGTATGGATTCGGCGTTTTAATAAGCGCGATCCCATTGCTGTAGCGGTTTTATCAAGTACTTGGGCAAGCGTATTTTCAAACCCGCCAGATAGGTTAACAGTAAGCTCTAAGTTTTTACGGGTTGCGGCATCTAAAATAACAGCATGCTCGTTATGTTCAAGCGTAATGGCGCGAATGTGAGGTAAAGCAATTCGTTGTGTATCTTTTACGTATTGCATTAAACAGCCGGCGGCTACGAGTGCAGTATGTGCTTTATCTACACCAAAGCCGACTAAATCTTTTGTACCAAATTGATCGCATAATAAGTGCTGGGCCGTATCTAAGTCGAACTCCCATTCAGGGCGGCGACGAGCGCCTTTGATATGCTCAATCAAATGGGTGTTTTCAAAGCTTTCGCTATATAAAAGTTCTGCTGGTGACAAACGCTGTAGAGTTGAACAAAATGCCTCATCGGTACTTACCTCTACAATGTTAAAACGACCAGAATTTATATCAAGGTAAGCGATTCCGTATTGGCCCTTTTTATTTTGCCAAACACTGGTCAGTAGATTGTCTTGTCGCTCTTGTAGCAGCGCTTCATCCGAAATGGTGCCCGGTGTTACAATACGCACTACTTTTCGCTCAACAGGACCTTTACTGGTTGCGGGGTCGCCAACTTGTTCACAAATAGCAACAGATTCGCCCATTTGTACTAAACGAGCTAGGTAGTTTTCTACGGCATGATAAGGCACACCTGCCATAGGAATTGGGTCGCCACCGGCTTTGCCGCGCTGGGTTTGCGAAATATCGAGTAATTGCGCTGCACGTTTTGCGTCGTCAAAGAAAAGCTCATAAAAATCACCCATACGATAAAACAATAAAATATCGCGATGCTCTGATTTTATTTTTAGATACTGCTGCATCATAGGGGTTTGTTGTTTTATAGTGTGTGGTGCAAAAAGATCAAACGACATGTATTTACCCAAAGGCTGAATATGGAATTACATCAAGAGATTAAAACACTTGCTGCGCAATTAGGTGCTATTTTAACGGATAAATGCTTATGGATCACTACTGCTGAATCATGTACGGGGGGAGGGGTCAGTTATGCCCTCACAGATACCCCCGGTAGCTCTGGATATTTAGGGCGCGCATTTGTCACATATAGTAATGAAGCGAAGCACGAATTACTCAATGTAGCGACGAATACGTTAGAGCAATATGGTGCTGTGAGCGAGCAAACAGTAAAAGAAATGGCGCTGGGTGCAAAAAATATCGCTAATGCTGACGTTGCTATTGCTATATCGGGTATAGCTGGGCCGGGTGGAGCAACACAAGATAAACCTGTAGGTTTTGTATGGTTTTGCCTACAAATTGCAGATAAACAATTTACATTTAAGCATATATTTAGTGGCGACAGGGCAAGTGTAAGAGCTCAAGCTATTGAATTTTCATTAAAAATTGCGATTGAAAAGATAAAGTTATAAATTTTGCTTGATACTGTGATTTCATACAGTATACTTGTTCGCATTAGCCGGATTTGGAGAACAAAATGAACGATAATAAACAAAAAGCGTTAGATGCAGCCCTATCACAAATTGAGCGTCAATTTGGTAAAGGATCAATCATGAAGTTGGGTGACAACAAAGCCCTAAATATTGACGCCGTATCTACAGGTTCACTAGGGATCGACATTGCTTTAGGCATAGGCGGTTTACCAATGGGTCGTATTGTAGAAGTGTACGGTCCTGAATCATCAGGTAAAACTACGCTGACTTTGCAAGTTATCGCACAGGCTCAAAAAGAAGGCAAAACATGTGCCTTTGTTGATGCTGAGCATGCTCTAGATCCAGTATATGCACAAAAACTAGGTGTTAACATTGATGAGCTTTTAGTATCTCAACCAGATACGGGTGAGCAAGCGCTAGAAATTTGTGACATGTTAGTACGTTCAAGTGCGGTTGACGTGGTTATTGTCGATTCTGTTGCTGCACTTACACCAAAAGCTGAAATTGAAGGCGACATGGGCGACTCGCACATGGGCTTACAAGCACGTTTAATGTCGCAAGCATTACGTAAGCTTACGGGTAACATTAAACGTTCTAATACGTTATGTATTTTCATCAACCAAATTCGTATGAAAATTGGTGTAATGTTCGGTAACCCTGAAACAACAACCGGTGGTAACGCACTTAAGTTTTACGCGTCAGTTCGTATTGATATACGCAGAATTGGTTCTGTAAAGGAAGGCGATGAAGTTGTTGGTAATGAAACGCGTGTTAAAATTGTTAAGAATAAGGTAGCGCCTCCGTTTAAACAAGCCGAATTTATCATCATGTATGGTGAAGGTATTTCTAAGCAAGGTGAACTAATTGATTTAGGTGTTAAGCACAAAATTGTTGAAAAAGCAGGTGCTTGGTACAGTTACAATGGCAACAAGGTAGGCCAAGGTAAAAATAATTCGATCAAATTCCTAAAAGAAAATGTAGATATTGCGAACGAAATTGAAGGCAAACTACGCGATATGTTATTGCTTAAAGCGACAATTGAGCCAGAAGACGGTGAAGATGTGCTAGGTGATGAAGGCGACCTTTAAGCTTTACAATGTTCTCTAAGCTTGATTTGACCCGAGCTTTATAAAAACGCTAACCAGTAATGGTTAGCGTTTTTTTATGTTTAAACATCTATTAAATGAATAATAACGATTCGTTTAACTAGCTGAGCTATGTTTGTGAAAGGAAGTCCAAATAGCATCAGGTTGATTTCTTAAATTATTATTGCGGGTGCTATTACAAATTAAAAAAAACGACACAGAGTATGTGTCGTTTAAATTAAGTTATAAAAAGACGTTTAATTTGCTTTATAACTGCCAATTAACCGATAGGGCGTAGTTGCGTGGCGCGCCATAGTAACCTTGCGCCCAATATAGGCTATGTAAGTATTTTTCGTCAGTGGTGTTATTAATGTTAAAAGTAATCCCTACGTTTTGAGTGATTTTGTAGTTAGCCATTAAATCAAGAATACCGTAAGCACCTTGGTTTGTTGTTACAAGCGCTGCCCCCGTTGGATCTGATACTTGCACTCGGCTAACGGAATCTTGCCAGCGGTAGTTTGCGCCAAATGTTAAACCCTCAACAAGCGGTACTTGGTAAGTAGCGGCCACCTTTAATTGGTTCTCTGGGGTGTAGTCTTTTACTAGATCATCACCTTCAATACTCAGGTTACTAAAGCTTATGCTTGCACTTAAGTCTTCGGTAAGTTTCCCACTTAGTTCTATTTCAAAGCCGTCGCTGTTAATACCTTCGGCACCGTAGTAGCGTGTATCACTTGGTAGTGAATCAGGAAGTGCGACTGCAAGCCCTTCTTGCTTAGCATCAAAATACGCTAAAGTTAAAAACACTTGATCGTCTAAAAGCTGTGCTTTTAAACCTATTTCACTACTTTTACCTGTAATTGGCGCAAGTTGTTCTGCGTTTATATCAAGTTCGTTTTGTGGCACGAACGTTTCGGTGTAGCTTGCATAAGCCGAAAGTGACTCAGTAAAGTCGTAAACAGCACCAACATAAGGGATTACTTCGCTGTCATCACGTGTTTGCGCTACACCATATGCTGTGCCTTTTGTTTCCCAGTCTGTATAACGAACGCCCGCAAGTATACTTAGTGGTGCACTTAGTTTTATACGAGTTGAGACATAAGCTGATTGTTGTTTGTTTTCAATGTCACTACCGTTTAAACCGTCTGCAAGTGTTGCCTCTGGGGCTACTCCATCCCATGAATCAAGTGACGGCATGGCAGGAAAGCCATTGCCTGTAGTATAATCGTAGAGTGACTGTTCGGTATAATCCATATTGGCTTGGCTTACCCCAAACGATAGGTCGTGCTCTAAGCCAAATAAATCAAACTTACCACTGGCGTATAAATCAAACAGATCGTGTTTATCTTCGTAATCATAACGACTAGCGTAACCCGTTAAGCCAAGTCCTGTTTCTTTATCTGGTGTACCGTATACATAAAAAAGCTCTGAGTCCTGCTCGTTTTTAATGTGTGCATAACGAGCAGTTGCAACCCATGTAGTCGACAAATTTTGTTCAAGGGTTACATAAACTTGCTCAGCGCTATTGTCCCAGTATGACCAGTCAGAAGCGGTGCTGGTAGATGAATCGTAATCTGTGGCTGAGCCATCAGTATAATAAAGTGGTAATGCTCCCCAAAGTGGGCTGTCGGCATCTTTTTGTTGATTAACGTAGTTAAGGCTAAGCGTTGTGTCATTTGTTATTTTGCCTTCGTAGGCTAAATAACCAATTGTTTTATCTGTTTCGTAACGATCTAAGTATGACTCGGCTTGTTGCTTAGTAAATACAGCGCGTACAGCGTGCTCATCGTTTATAGGTGTTGAAACATCAAGCTCTAAACGCTTGTTATTCCAAGAACCATAAGATGCAGATGCATGAGCTTGTGTTATGTAAGTTGGCTTTTTAAGTACCATATTAACGGTTGCGGACGGGTTTCCTGCTCCCGTCATTAAGCCGTTGGCACCACGAACTATTTCTACACGGTCGTATATAGACGTATCTAAAGTCCCTTGAATTGAACCTGAGCTTTGTGGAATACCTAAACCATCTACCTGAAAGTTAGTTATTTCAAAACCACGAGCTTTGAAGTAAGTTCGGTCTGTTTCTATTTGTTCTACTGTGACACCCGGTGTACTTTCAAGCACAGCGTTAATGTTGTCTAGTGAAAAGTCGTCCATTAATGCACGTGATACAACAGATATGCTTTGTGGTGTTTCTTTGATTGAAAGGCCTAATTTTGTTGCAGACTGTGCTTCTTCGGTAATGTAATTTTTATGATGTTGACCGTATACAGCTATCTTTTCTAGCGGGTCACCTTTTGTATTTTCTTCATCAGCAAATGTATAACCAGACAAAATTAAAGAGGTAACAAGGCTTAATTTTGACAAACGTAAAATAGTAGGGGACGACATAGTGGTTCCAGTGAGTTTAAATTGGAATTCATGTTAATCTAAATGATATTGATTTGCAATTACGTTAATTGCTATTTTTTATTGATACTAACTTACTTAATTTAGTGGCTATTTTGAGCGAGGGGGAGAGATATGCTAGATAGCTAGGCAAAAAACTCTCTATTTAGTTGTTCTCGGTAATTGCTCCTGTATTGCTCTACCTTCTGCATTCATGCAGTCGTAAATGAAAATTTATTAATCTAGGTAGCGACACGTTTAGCCCTTTAAAGTGATTAACTCGTATTGCGGGTTGGTACAAGTTCAATTTTATTTAACCAGGCGGGGGGCTTATGCTTTGAGATTTAATTTACAGCAGCCTGTTTGGTATATGAGTAAATAAGGATGCTAATCCTTAAAAATAAATAGGCTGTAATCGCTTTAACCCTTTATAAATCACTTAAACTGTTATGTAGACGCTTGCTATAAAGACGTAGGTTAAATACATAAAAAAGCGGCCTAGGCCGCTTAATTTATTGAATAAACTTTAAAGTTAAAAAGCGTATTTAACAGAGAATTGCAGGCGGTCTAAATCACCATCAACACCACTTTGGGTTTCTCGTTCAGCATGTTTTAACTCTGCACCAAACGTTAGGCGTTTAACTGGCGAGTATAAGATATTAGCGCTGTAACTTTGAGTCGATTCGGTTGGATCCCCAGAAACACTTAGCAAGTCGGTGTTATTATCTGCAGAAAAGAACGAGTAAAGGAATGTTGAGCGCCATTGGCTGTTCCATTTATGCTGATAAGCCACAAAGCCTGATGTTGAGTCAATGGCGTCTAGTTCATCCCCATTAAGTACGGCACCATGAGCAACATTTAAACCCACATACCGACCTAACCCTTTACCTTGTGTAAGCATAAATTTAATGTTGTCGTCGCTTACTTTAAACATACCCGATGCACTAATACCAAATGACGTTTCATCGGCATCAATACTACCTACTTTATATGTTAATTGGCGAGCTAGCGCGGTAACGACAAGATTACCCCAATCCGCTTTGTGGGTATATCGTGCAGTAAAGTCAGGAAGTGACGCATCATCTGTTGCAACACGTGATCCACCTGCTGTTGTAATCGTGCTTTCAGGGTTTTCTAATGAAAAAGACCATGCGCCAGTTGTGTATTTAATTTGAGCTTGGCGAACGAATACAGTTCCTTCAGCAGGGCCTACAAAGTCTAGCGTTTCAGGAAGGGCACCCACGTTTTGAAAGTTTGACCATGTTTGACCAAATAACCATCCGTCATAGGTGATAAAAGCATGGCGAATACGTGGTGCGAAGGAGTTTGATACGCGTTCATTACCACCCGCTGCTGATGCAAGAAAATCGATTTCAATTTTGCTATTAATTTTTTTGCCGTTATCGAGTAAAGTCGACGTACCAAAATTAAAACGCGATTGACGTGCATGCATATCAAATACTGCATCCGAGCTGTCATCATCACCTACTGTTAGTGTGCTTGGCACATAAAAATCACGACCAACACTTGTACCAGCAGAGGCACCCGCTGAATAATCACTCCACATTGTGTCGAGTTTAATATATCCGCCGTAAGTGAACTCAGTGTCACCGATTTTTGCAGCCGTCGCTGCATAAGAAGTGCTTGATAGTGCACATAAAACAGCGCTTGCTGCGAGTGTTTTTAATGGAGTAAATTTCATACTGGTATCCCTTGTTTAGGCTACTTGTTGTTTATTATTTTTCACTCGTTTTTGCTCAATATTTGCTACAGGTACAAATTACGAATAAAAATAAATGTTGTCAGTGTGTTTAGTGTTTAGTGTTTATAAATATTTTTGTAATTTTTAAACAATGCATGCAATAGGTTTGTTTGCTTAATTGTTCACCACAAATACTTTAGTTATGTGTAGTGTTTACTCAATTACCTATTGGTCTATAAGACTAAGGTTTAACAATTAGGTAGCTTCTTGTTACCTTTATTTAACACCCTGTATTGTTTACGTAAAAATATTTAAGTTTATTAATTATATAGTACAAACACGCAATAAGTAGGTGAGTACAACTAAGGTCTAATACTTAATAAAGCACTGCTGAGTAATCCTTGTTAAGAGCCCAAGGCAAGTAATTAAAACGGAGACTAAGATGTCACAAAGTATCTATCCAGTTCCTAAGCATATAAAAGACACAACACTTGTTGATAAAAATAAATATAATTCGATGTACCAGCAGTCAATTAACGACCCTGAAAGCTTTTGGAAAGAGCATGGGCAACGCCTCGACTGGTCTACTCCTTATTCAATTGTAAAAAATACATCGTTCGATAAGGGCCACATCAGTATAAAATGGTATGAAGATGGTTATTTAAATGCATCTTACAACTGTATCGATCGCCATTTAAAAACCAAAGCCGATAAAGTCGCGCTTATTTGGGAAGGGGATGATCCGTCACAAAGTGAAAACATCACATACCAACAATTACATGACGAAGTTGCCAAATTTGCTAATGGTTTAAAAAAGCTAGGCGTGAAAAAAGGTGACCGAGTTGCTATTTATATGCCTATGACTCCACAGGCTATTTATGCCATGCAGGCGTGTGCACGAATTGGTGCCATTCACTCGGTTGTTTTTGGTGGTTTCTCACCATCAGCAATTGCAGATCGCATAAAAGATTCAGGCGCAAAAGTGGTAATAACGTCAGACGAAGGTCGACGTGCAGGTAACTGCGTGCCATTAAAAGCGAATGTTGATGAAGCTGTGTTACAAGATTCTGTAACCACTATTGAGCATGTGATTGTCCACCAGCTGACCAAAGGTGAAGTTGATTGGCATGATCACGATATTTGGTGGCACGAATTAGTTGCTGGCTTACCAGCACAGTGTGAACCGGAGCCAATGAATGCAGAAGATCCGCTATTTATTTTGTATACATCAGGTTCAACAGGCCAACCTAAGGGTGTTGTTCATACAACTGGCGGTTATTTAGTTTATGCGTCAATGACCCATGAGTACGTGTTTGATTTGCAAGACGACGATGTATATTGGTGTAGCGCCGATGTAGGTTGGATCACAGGGCACAGTTATATTGCATATGGACCGCTAGTCAACGGTTGTACACAAGTTGTATTTGAAGGCGTACCAACATACCCAACGGCAGGAAGAATGGGTGAAGTGGTCGATAAACATGGTGTCACTATTTTATATACCGCGCCGACAGCGATTCGCGCATTAATGGCTAAAGGTGATGAACCCACAGCAACTTCAAACCGCGATAGTTTACGCATTTTGGGTTCTGTAGGAGAACCAATTAACCCAGAAGCATGGAACTGGTATTACGAAAGCATAGGAAAGTCTAATTGCCCAATTGTCGATACTTGGTGGCAAACAGAAACGGGCGGTATTATGATCACGCCATTACCGGGTGCAACAGATACAAAACCCGGATCTGCAACACATCCGTTTTTTGGAATTGCACCGGCACTTTATGATGCTGAAGGAAATACACTAGAAGGTGCGGTTGACGGTAATTTGGTTATTTTAGATAGCTGGCCATCACAAGCGCGAACTGTTTATGGCGATCATGAGCGTTTTGAGCAAACTTACTTTAGCGCATACCCTGGAGTCTACTTTACAGGTGATGGCTGTCGTCGTGATGAAGATGACTATTACTGGATCACAGGGCGTGTTGATGATGTCCTCAATGTATCTGGGCATCGCTTGGGTACTGCCGAAATTGAAAGCGCCTTAGTTGCGCACGAAGCTGTAGCCGAAGCCGCCGTAGTCGGTTATCCACATAATATTAAAGGCCAGGGTATTTATGTTTACATTACGCCCAACGAAGGGGTCACGGTGAGTGACGAGCTTACAAAAGAGGTTCGAAATTGGGTTCGTAAAGAACTTAGCCCAATAGCCTCACCAGATATGATTCAATGGTCGCCGGGTTTGCCTAAAACACGCTCAGGTAAAATAATGCGTCGTATATTGCGTAAAATTGCTGCTAATGAGCACCAGCAGCTAGGTGATACGTCAACACTTGCCGATCCGTCAGTTGTGGATGAGCTTATTGAAAATCGATTAAATCGTTAAATACGCGTTAAAAGCTTGATTACAAGTTAATTCTAAACGTAGTATATCGGCTGTTACTTAGGAATAAGTATCAGCCGAATATTTAGGAGTGAACCATGAGTCAGTTTTTAATAGCGGACGATCATCCGTTATTTCGTGAAGCACTAAAGGGGGCATTGAGCTCTAAATTTGAAGGGCTTGAAGTTTTCGAGTCGTCAGATTTTGACAGTACATTGCAGGTGTTAAGCGAACAAGAAGATCTTGATATATTACTGCTAGACCTTCATATGCCAGGAAATGGTGATTTGTATGGTCTTATTCGTATCCGAGAAGAGCACCCAAGTTTACCCATTGCTGTGGTTTCAGGCAGTGAAGACGTTAATATTGTTTCTAAAGTAATGGGTTATGGCGCTATGGGATTTATTCCCAAATCATCACCATCTGACGATATTGCCAGTGCTATAAACCAAATACTTGAAGGCGATACGTGGCTGCCGAAAGAGCTTAAAAATAAAGTAGCCGAGATTGAAGGTGAAGACAGAGAAATTGCAGCGCAAGTCGCTTCGCTTACACCTCAGCAATACCGCGTTTTACAGTATTTACATGAAGGACTACTCAATAAACAAATTGCTTATGAGTTGCATATTTCAGAAGCAACAGTAAAAGCACACATTACCGCAATTTTTAGAAAACTCGGTGTATATAACCGCACTCAAGCCGTACTTATCGCTGCTAAATTACAACTAGAGCCTATTGAGCCAGCTCAATAATAGTTTTAAGGGTTTTGAAGCGATTTATTACCGTTATATTTTACCCGCTATTTTGAATTGGTATTTTTGCGCAAGCGCATATTGACGGTTATGTTTTGAAACTCGCTAAATTTAGAGCAGGCGTAGGTTAACTCCTCTAGGCAGCGTCTGCTTAGTATTAATGTTTTTTTATCTTTTACTGATGAAAAAACACGCTTAATACCTATTCCTCCTTTTGTGTTATTTGACTTTACTCAGAAACCATTCACCTTTTAAACATGATCTAAATTACAAATAATGCTAGGTTACGGCAATTTTATAACTTTAAGAGCAGGGTATGACAGACTCCACACACTCACCTAGCAACAATCCAAATAAGGGATTATTTAATCGGTTTTTAGCCACCGTCGAATTTTTAGGCAATATGCTGCCTCATCCAATTACACTATTTGCAATATTTGCAGTAGCGATTGTTGTGTTTAGCGGCATTGCAGATTGGTTTGGATTAAGTGCAATAGACCCTCGCCCGGTAGGCGCTCCAGGGCGCGCCGCTGACGGCGTTATTGAAGTCGTAAGCTTATTAAGCGCTGAAGGTTTACAACGCATTATGGCTGGGCTCGTTACCAATTTCACAGGGTTTGCTCCCCTAGGTACCGTGTTGGTTGCATTATTGGGTGTGAGCGTTGCTGAGCACTCGGGTTTGCTCTCTGCGGCTATGCGAGGCATGGTAATGGGCGCCTCTAAACGTTTAGTTACGTTTATGGTCGTGTTTGCCGCTATTATGTCAAATACGGCTTCAGAGCTTGGCTATGTGGTTTTAATTCCGCTCGCAGCGATGATTTTTCATAGCTTAGGGCGTCACCCATTAGCTGGCCTTGCTGCTGCATTTGCAGGTGTGTCGGGGGGCTATAGTGCTAACTTATTATTAGGTACTATTGATCCGCTCCTTGCAGGTATTACAACTCCTGCAGCTCAAATGATCGATCCAACCTATGTTGTTGGCGCAGAAGCAAACTGGTATTTCATGATGATATCGGTGCTTTTAATTTCAGTGCTGGGTACTTTAGTAACTGAAAAAATAGTTGAGCCACGCCTAGGAAAATATAATCCAGATGAAGCCAGTATTGACCTGTCGCAAAATAGCATCGATACCCTTACTCAAAAAGAAAAGTCAGGTTTAAAGTGGGCTGGCATTTCTTTACTCGCAGTTTCTTTATTACTTGCATGGACCATCGTTCCTGACGATGGCATTTTACGAAATCCTGCAACGGGTGAAGTCGCGGGCTCTCCTTTTTTAAAAGGGATTGTGGTTATTATTTTTGTGACATTTAGTATTCCTGGTTTTGTATATGGTCGTGTTGTTGGCACTATGAAAAACGATAAAGATGTTATTAACGCCATGAGTAAAAGTATGAGCTCGATGGGGTTATATATTGTTTTGGTATTTTTTGCGGCTCAGTTTGTAGCATTCTTCAAGTGGACTAATTTAGGCACTATTTTAGCTATAAATGGTGCGGCGCTTTTACAAGCTTTAAACCTGACAGGCCCTGAAGTATTTGTATTGTTTATTTTAATGTGTGCACTAGTAAACCTAAGCTTAGGCTCGTCGTCAGCGCAATGGGCGATTACAGCGCCTATTTTTGTTCCTATGCTTATGCTAATCGGTTACGCGCCAGAAACTATTCAAGCGGCTTACCGTATTGGTGACTCGGTAACAAACTTAATAACTCCAATGATGAGTTACTTTGGTTTAATCCTTGCTGTGGCTGTTAAGTACAAAAAAGATATGGGGATAGGTACTCTAGTTGCCACCATGCTGCCATACAGCATTATATTTTTTATTGGCTGGGTCATTTTGTTTTATGTGTGGGTATTTTTACTTGGCATGCCGGTAGGGCCTGAGTCTCCAACATATTACACGCCATAATTACTTATTATATGCGAACAATAAAAAGCCAGCTAAGCTGGCTTTTTTTATAAAATTAACGCGGGGTAACTACAAAGGTTTATACGCGTTAGCTAAACACCACGGTTTTATTACCATTTATAAATAGCTTGTGCTCTGAAGCAAGTTGCAACGCTTTACAAAAAACTGTTTTTTCAACGTCTTTACCCATTTTTGCCATCATTTCAGCTGTGTTAGCGTGAGTCACACTTGTCACGTCTTGCAAAATAATTGGGCCTTCATCTAATTCATTATTTACAAAGTGAGCCGTGGCACCAATAATTTTTACGCCGCGCTCAAATGCCTGGTGGTACGGCTTTGCACCAATAAATGCAGGTAAAAAAGAGTGGTGTATATTAATGATTTTACCGTCAAACCGGCCTACAAATTCAGGGCTTAAAATACGCATATATTTGGCTAAACCAATTATATCTGGGTTATAACTAGCAATTAAATCACCTACTTGTTGGTCATGTTCACTTCGGCTTAGCCCAACATGCGATACCACATGAAATGGCACACCAAATCCTTTCGCAAGTGGTTCTAAATCAGGGTAGTTAGCAATAACAGCTAGCACTTCAATATTAAGTGTTTGTTCAAACTGTTTTAATAGCATACCACCTAAGCAGTGTGCTTCTTTGGTGGCAAGCAACACTACTTTAGTTTTTGCATCGTCGTGCAGTGCAAGCTTGGCGCCTTCAGGTAATAAAGCGCGTAGCTGCTCTAAAAAGTCACTTTGTGGTTGCCCCGTCAGTTCAGTGCGCATAAAAAAACGTTTCGCGTCTTTATCTACAAATTCGTTATTACGTGTAATGTTCAAGTTATTTTTATGACAAAGCCCGGTAATTTTAGCAATTAAGCCCACATCATCGGCACATTGGGTGGTTAGTATGTAACTCATTTTCCTCATTCTTACCCTGTGATTAATGTTTCATTATTTGTGTTTTAACACATAAAGCAAGGGCTTTGTGGGCTAATCAAATATTAATCATGTTATTGCAAGCTTTTAGTTAAATTTAGACGTTACATAGCGGTGGGACATATTGATCTAAATAAAAAATGCCACCCAAATACACAGGTGGCACTTATTTAAAAATGCTAGGTTTTTGGCTTAGATGCCAAGTCGTCCTCTTGGCGTAAAAAGCCAGCGGCTTCTTCATCGTCTTTAGTTAAAGCAGGTTGCATAGGCATTGCGCGAGTTTGTTGATTTAGCTGATGCAGTTGAGAGGCATTACCTAAATCGCGTTCACTCGTTATTGACGCAATTGATTCGCGGTCTTTCAAAAAGGCGATTACATCTTTTTTGATTGCTTGTAATTGACCTTCATCTTTGTGCATTTCCATAATATGGCGAGGATGTTCAAGGTTTTTCATACCTGTTGCGGCAAAGGTTGTCGAAACAATACGTGAAACAATAACCCAAGGCGTTATGCTGCTGCGTACTAGGGTGTTTTCAGAGCGTGTACTGTCGTGAATCCCTGTACCTGTTGATATTTTGGACTCTGTAAATGTGCCTTCACATTTAAAATACACCAGTAATGATTCAAATTGCATTTCGGCAAAAAACAAATGGGCACTGTTACTTAACAGCTGTGCAAAGGCTTTAATTAATACACCAATCAGTAATAAGTGAACACTTGCCATTAATAGCTCACTAAACTCTATAATATTTTGATTATTAAACGCTTGTTCAATGGTGTTTATATTTGCAGCTTCAATATAGTGGTAAATATTAATAAATGAATAAGCAAGTAATACGGTAAAGCTAAGCGCTGCAATGTAGAGCAAGTTACCGCTAATTAACGCAATTAAACGCGAAAGGCTAAACTGTCTACCTAAATCCATAGTGTGCAGTTTAGGTTGAATTTCTTGAATCATTTCACCTTTAAATCCGCCTTTACCTTCAATTTGCTCTTGTAGCTTAGGGTCTAATTCACGGTAAACCCTATTCGGCACTTCTTTGTAACGACGGTTTGCCATCACTAAATTATCAAGGTTTATAAAAATTTCGTCAGGGTGAACAGACTCTTGCCAGTTTTCTCGAAGTTCTGATACTTCTGCACTGGGGGTCACTACGTTTAAACGTGCTTTAATCATTACAAATACAAGAGCACAACTCAGTGCGGCTAGTATAATAATGGCTGTTAAATACAGCCCTGCATTGAGGCTGGGTAATTGTTCTAGCCAGTTGTCTATTTGTTGTTTACTAATGCGTTGCTCCTGCATTAGCCACGACATAGAAAGGCCTATAGCAATGGGTAATATAAACGATAAAGAAATGATCTTAGCAAGCGCACCCGTGCCCAATGCTTCAATGTTTTTTTCTGCATTACGAGAAATAGGTTTGCCAGACGAACGCCAAGAAAACAGCACATAAAACATCAAAATAGCGCTATATATTGGAAAAGCGAGTTCTCCTGCTTCGCCTGTAAAGCCTGATAATGACACAAACGCAACTAATGCATAAGCAATAAGTGCAACCAGCGTACTAACCCATGAGCCAAATAAACGTTGTGCAACATTACGTATTGGATAGGGCAAAAATAATAGTTTTGGTATTAAGCTGTGCAGTAAGCGAGATAAAAAGCCATTTGGCTCTTTGAAGGTACTGTTTTTGCGCCCAACAAGCATTTCTTCTAGTGTTTGTGCCGTGTAGGCTACTTCGTTTTTTTCTTCTTGTGCAGTCGATGTTTGTGATTTACTAAAGTTAAATGCCAGCGATGTAGGGTGGTTCCTGCCTACAAAGTACTTAAGTGTGGCGTAAATGCCGCCCGATAAGGTACGAATACCGAGTGCGAGTATCAGCATGCCAAATATCATTAAAATCCAACCTGCGGTTGCATCTTCTTTTACTGAGCCAGATGCGGTGACCAAAAGGCCGACACCAACAATAGACTCAATAAGTCCTCTTACGGCCTTTACTTTTCCCTCCAGTTTAAAAGGGTTCTTTAGTCCAAGATCGATTGATCCGTAATCAAAAGCCATTAAATGCTCCTTATAAATAGCATACCCTAAAAAGGGAATATCAGCAGAGTTACAATAACGTATGCACTTTAAACATTATTGCTTAATTTTTGATTGTATATCAATAATATTGTTCAGTTTAAGGTTATTTGAATATGTTAGTTTAAATCTTTTATGGTTGTCATGATCAAATCGGAGTGCAGTGCTTATGAAGTTAATCTATGTGGATGATAATTTACCAGGTATCACTCGAAAGCTTAAAAATAAGCAATGGCAGTATTTCGATCCCATTGGCAAATTAATAAAAGATGAAGCGGTTATTGAGCGTTTGAATGGCTTAGCATTTCCGCCTGCTTACAAAAGTGCATGGTTTTGCCCCGAAGAAAACGGACATATTTTAGCCACAGGTTTTGATAGTAAAGGAAGAAAACAATACCGATACCACCCAGAGTTTAGAGCACAGCAAGAGGCTAAAAAATACCAAGCTTGTGGTGTGTTTGGCCACAAACTTCCTTTATTGAGAGCCCGTTTAGAATCAGATTTACAAGGTAGCGAGCTAAATATAGAGCGAACATTAGCTGCGGTAGTTAGGCTTATGGATTTAGGAGCGCTAAGAGTTGGCAATGAGCGAAACGTAAAACAAAATAAAAGCTTTGGCGCTACAACGTTACGCACACGACACGCAAAACTGACAGGTAAAAATATTCAGTTAAAATACCGGGCAAAATCGGGAAAAGAACGTGAGGTTAATATTACTGACAGAGTGCTAAGCCATGTAATTAAAGACTTACAAGATTTGCCTGGCCAGCATTTATTTCAGTACATAAGTGAAGGTGAGCGTACTAACGTAACATCGAGCGAAATAAACCAATACATACAGCGAATAATGGGAGAGGAGTTTAGTGCAAAACATTTTAGAACTTGGCGAGCAAGCGTAATTGCATTTAAGCAGCTCGCTAAGGCCAAAGGCGCACTTACCTTAAAAAGCATGCTCGATTGTGTGTCTCAACAATTAGGCAATACCCCAGCAATAGCGCGCAAATCTTACGTTCATCCGGCTTTAATTACCCTATGTAAAAAAGATGAAGCAGCACAAAATGCGTGGCGTGAGTCACTTACTTTACCTCGAAAGACAAAATATTTAAGCCGTTACGAACGTGGTTTTTTAGCATTTTTAAATGATTAATCGGGATAGCAACTTTACACACTTGAGTATATTAATTACACAAACAGGTTGTATTATAACGTAGATGAATTAAATTTTATTTTTAAAATTAAGTAATATCAGCGGTTTACTGTATTTTTTGTTATTGGCACTGACGTTGCACCCTTAGTTGATAAATTAACGGCAAGTACAAATTTATTTATCAACACTATTTAGCGAGGGGTACAACGTGAAGGGACTATCTATAAAAAAATGTTTTACTAAAACAAACAAAGCTACTTTTAAGGGGGCTTTGCTTGTGAGTTTAGTAAGTATGTTTGCTTCACCCATACTAGCGAGTGATGATCTAGACGATGCTTTACTTGCCAGCACTTCACTGACCACATACAGCTCACAGCATTACACGCAAACAAGTGATAGTTATTACTTTGATCAATATTCAGCCCAATTAATAAAGCGTACTGAAAAAGCGATTAATTGGTACCAAGAAATAGTGAATCGTGGTGGGTTTATTCCTTTACCAGCCAGCGAGTTGCTAGAACTAGGCAGTAACAGTAGAGCTGTGAGTTTATTAGCAATGCGTTTATTTCAAGAACAAGATTTACACACTAACGTATGCGATGAATCGCCATGCCTTTTTGATAAACATATTGAGCGCGCCGTAAAACAGTTTCAATATCGTCATGGCTTAAACGTTGATGGGCGAGTAGGCCAGAACACGTTTGCCAAGCTTAATATTTCAGCTGAGCAAAAGCTCAATAAATTAAAGTTAAACTTTTATAGAATTACTAACTTTGCCGGTTCGAGCGATGAGCACTACGTGTTTGTAAACATTCCTGAGTATCAACTGCGTTATGTAAAGGTAGGCGATGTAAAGCTTCAAAACAACGTGATTGTTGGTAAACCTAGTTGGGAAACACCGTCGTTTAGTGACGAAATAGAAAAATTTGTAGTTAACCCTGAGTGGCGCATACCTATTTCAATTGCTACTAGAGAAATAGCTCCTAAAGTAGCAGAAGATCCTGATTACCTTGTTAAAAACAATATTGAAATCAGAAAAAACAGCTACATAGACTCACAAACAGTTAACCCCAGTAATATTGATTGGGATTCAATTAAGCCTTATCAGTTTGATCATTTTTTAGTGAAACGTGCGGGTGAAAAAAATCCCCTTGGTGAAGTAAAATATTTGTTCCCTAACCCTGAGGCAATTTATGTACATGATACACCTGCAAAGCAGCGCTTTAGCCAAACAAGACGTGCGCTATCGCATGGCTGTATAAGAATTGAAGACCCTTTTTCACTTGCACAAGAAATAATTAAACACCAAGGTGAAGAACATGCATTGGCACAAGTTAACGATGCACGCAGTGAAGACAGCACACAAACATTTTATTTGGACGAGCCATTACCCATTCATTTAGTTTATTGGACTGCGTGGGTAGATGAAAATAAGCTCGTTAACTTTAGAGATGATATTTACAATCGCGATCAAAAAGCACGCCTTAAAAATGATAACCAGTCAGTTATTGCGGCATTATTAGAAAGTAAATAATGAGAGGTAATATGAAATTAATCGGTTTTTTATTAATCAGTATGTTGGCTACTCTGCTTAGTACGCATTTATCTGCCTCTCAGCCTGATAAAACGGCTCATCAGGTTGTTGATATACAAAACAGGCCTGCTTTTGAGGACGCAGAATTTAGTTTAAAAATTAACGATATTGTCATGCCATACTCGCTTTTTTCGGTGTTTGTAATGCCCAATGAGCAGGTTGAATTTGAAGTGCTCTATGCGCAATCAACTGACGCCTACACATTAATTAGCGATCAAAAGTCCATGCTAACTGATACTAATCGTTGGCAATGGCAGGCCCCGGATACTCCCGGTTTAACATCGGTAATAATTGAATCGCCAAATAAAAAACAACGTATGACCATAAATGTGTTTGTAAAAGTACCTGCCGATAAAGTAGAGGGGGGTAAGTTAAAATATTACCAAATAGGGCACTACCCGAAGCCATCGCAAATTAAAGATTCAAAACATTATATTGTGCCTGATGGGTTTGTTGAAGTGACACCTGAGAATGAAAGTACCAAATTATCGCCTCACTTTTCTTTAAAAGAATTTGTGAGTAAGCAAAAAAGTAATCATCCCAAGTATCTCTTTTTGCAAAGCAAACTGCTGCTTAAGCTAGAAATAATTCGTAAGGAACTAATTTTAGAAGGTATTCCAGTTAGTAATATGGTGGTGATGAGTGGTTACCGAACACCTTATTACAATAAAGCTATTGGGAATGTGAAACTAAGCCGTCATGTGTTTGGAGACGCTGCGGATATTTTTATCGATAACGATGGAAATTACCGTATGGATGATATAAATAAAGATGCCAAATATACTATTGAAGACGCAAAAGTGATGGCAAATATTGTAGAGTCGTTAGCCAGGCGCGAATCATTTAAAGGCTTATTAGGTGGTTTGGGCGTTTATGGCCCTAAAGCGCACCGAGGGGCATTTATTCATGTTGATACACGTGGCTTTAAAGCCCGCTGGGTAAGTAAATAAAGTTTACACCTGATGAATAAGGAATATATTGACGCCTTTTTATCAGGTGTAAGTGTCTTTATTGCAACATAAACGTTTCGTATTCTAGGTCTTCAAACTGCTTTGATAGCCAAAACAAGCCAACTACAGAGGTAATTATTGTAGAGAGAGCAAACCCGTAGCCATAAAACTGTGGCCCAAGTGCAATAGATAAATACGTAAGCACAATGTTTAATGCTAAAAATAGGCCCGAGAGCACTAACACAGTAAAGCGCTTATCAAGATAGAACAATATATTGAGAATAGATAAAAATATTACCTGCACGCCTACGCCCACTACATCAATAAAAAGGAGTGTTTTATAGTTAGGATCAATGCCAATATAGGTAAGGATTTGCTCGCCCCATAATAATAAACACGCAACGGTAATGCCTTGAATTTTAAATATGTCGTACAAGCCGCCTCGCGCTGTCGTGATCATGTTATCTTTTAAAAAGTATATCTCTTCGAGTGAGGAGCCCCCCCTAATTGCAGAATAAAAACGGTCATATTGCTCTACAAAGTCGGTTTCCATTCTTACTAAAAATACAGCCATCCCGGGGATAATCGATAAATAAGCCAAAAATATGGGAAGATCGTAAATTGGGCTAGCCCTCAGGGGACCTATGATATGAATAGATGTGCTTGGTGAAAACCAAAACAAAATTTTGTCAGCCCACACGCCAATATTGTAAAATAACCCGCAAAAAAACAGCATGTAATAGACTTTTTTTCGACTAAGAAAGTCAAAGCTGATTAGCTTATTGCCTGGATAGCGGCGAATAATCATGAATAAAAAACTAAAAAACAGCAGCGCTTCACCAGCAAAAAAAGCAAAAAATAGTCCATCTAGCTGCCAATCTCGTAGTAAAAATGCGAGTAGTACCATGAACGCGTAGCCGCTGAGCATGGTAATTAATATAAGGCGGTACTCCTTCATACCCGATAAAAATATAGCACCTAGCCATTGATTACATAGGCTAACAAAACCACCTAAAATAATAATTTTAGTTACAACGGGTAAAGGCAAAAATGGCCACACAGCAAACCCAACCAGTAATGCACCTATCGTCGTAATAAGTTGCGCACCAAGTAAATTGGGTAATACTGAGTCATCATCTTTTGTAAAAAATAAATCAGCAACAAACCGCGTAAGCATTAGCTGTAAGCCGCCAGTTAATATTAACGAGGCCGCCATCATGTAAGTGATAAGCGTTAAAAACTGAATAATCAGTAATTTAGGTAGTACAATCCCAAGGCTTAAAATACCAATCAGCATCAGTGCAATAATTGATAATAACCAAGGGCCCGAGCCAATTAAACCTGCGTAGCTATAGGCTTTAAATACAGAAAGAAGCGTGTTTTTTTTGAGAATTTTTCGAATCTCAAAACCTATTCCGGCCATGACATTGTATCCTTATACAGCTTGTTGTATCGGGCAAACATGTGGCTTTCGTCATAAAACGCTTTTACACGTTTTAAACCACTGGTTTGATACTCATGCCATTTTTCATTGTTCTTTAGTATGTTTGCTATTTGTAATGCAGTTTCGCTAGGAGATGCAATTGAGACGACTTCACCAGCTTTACCCAGTGCTTTGTCTTGCTCTGTTGATCCTTCAATAATTTCTCGGCATGAACCCACATCACTGGCCAGTGCAGGAACGCCTGCTGCCATTGCTTCTAGTAATACTAAGGGTTGCGCTTCAGAAATAGATGTTAAAGCAACAAGGCCTAATTTAGGGAGTATTTCGGCAATATTTTGCATACCTAAAAATTTAACATGGTGTTCTAAATCAAGGCTTCCCACCAATAATTGACACTCCTTGTAATATTTAGGGTCTTCTTCAAAAGGGCCTATGATCCACCCCTCTATTGTGGGCATGCTTGATTGCACTTCTTTGATGGCACGAATAAAGGTTTTAATATCTTTTATTGGTACTACGCGGCCAATTAATCCGACGGTTAATGGAATAGTTTTAGAACGTGCAGCTAGTGCTTTAGCATAATGAGCGGTTTTAATACCGTTAGGTACGACTAACGCACGCTCCTCACAGGCTCCATCTTTAATTTGGCGTTGCCTATTGCCTTCGTAAAGTGAAATGATTTTATCGGCTTGGTGATAACTTGTGCGGCCTACTTGTTCAAAGAAAGTGATCCACATTCGGCGAATAAAGCCCATTTCGGTATTTAAATTTTTACCTAAAATTGCTTCAGACTCTTTTATCCAATCGGCTTGAATTAAGTCTATTTTTCGCTCTTTTGTATAAATACCATGCTCAGTTAAGAGGTAAGGCGTGTTATTAATTACACTTGCACCAGCACCTAAAAAACCGGCATAACCTGTCGAAATAGAGTGTATGAGTTTAACTTTTGGTAATTGGCGGGCAATATCTGCAATTTTAAACAAAGGTTTATACAAGTTACGATACGACCAAAAAAAATCAATAAAAGATGATTCGTCGCAAAATGTTAAATAGTAATCTGCTAATACTTGCCAAGATGACTCACTATATAAAAAATCAGCCTCGTTTATGCCGTTTTTTTGCCCAAGTTGTTCAAATGCAAATTTAAGTAATTCAGTAGGAATAGGCTCTTTTGAGTCTCTAAAGTAACGTTGTAGTTGCTGCCAAAATTCAAATAACTCTTTTTTATATTTAACGCCGTGCTTTGCTTTTATATCAGTATTATTTTGCTCTACTAAATAGTGAACATGCAATTTTGTGACATTTTTTGGAAGTGTATATTTAATGTCGCCATAATGCTCAGAAGCACCGCCTAAAAAAATAAGCTCAAAGTTATAATGAGGTAGCCCTTCAATAATTTGATGAACCCAACTTGATACGCCCCCACGCACATAGGGATAAGTACCTTCTAACAATAATAATATATCAGCATTGGGTTTAGGCATTCCAATACTCCTGTAATTGGCGAAGCTCGCTTCCTTTAGGTTGTTCAGGTAGCTCACTTAAGTAGCGTTTACAGTCATCATATTTACTCATACAAAAGGCAACTTCGGCTTTGTAGGGTAAAACATGGCGACGCGCCATACCTAATTCAGTTGCTTGTACAAGAAAATCAAGCGCACGTTCGTAATGACCCAGCGCTAAATAAACACGCCCTAAAAATACATAATTAGCTGGTTTTTGCGCGTACTCAATACTTTGTAAACTGAGCGCTTCAGCTTTTTCTAATACATATGTTTTTAGAGCGCCTTGTGCAAGCCCTAAATAACTAAGCTCCCAATACACTTGGGCTAATTGTTGCTGTAAATTACTCAGCTCAGGTTGTTTTGTGGTGCTGGCTATTTGTTGCTGATAAACACTAATTTTTTCGTTTAATTTTGTTTCTTTAGCGTCAAGTGTTGAGTAAGCCAGTAAGCGTATATCGTCTTCTAAATCTTTGAGGGCTAGTTTTAAAATTGGGATTGCTTGGCTGTCGCGCATGTGCCGAGCAGCCATTACCGCGGTTAAGCGTTTATTGGGCTCTGTTGCATACTTTAAAATAGCTTTTACGCCACCAATTGAATAAGTAGGGTTTATTGAAATATCGCGAACTTCAAAGGGGAGCTCTGGAATTTCATGTTCTATTATTTCAGTATCGTCATTTTTAAGTGGCTTACATAGCGCGAACGTAAGCGCCAGCACGACACCTAAAAGACCAAAAACAGGTAGGCTAAACAGTAACAAGAAGAATAATAGCGAGCCATTTATAAGCGTTGTTTTATATTTTTTAGGAATAAAAACGTAGCTTACAAAGGTAAAAAGTATGCTTGCAATACAATGCAGTAAAATAACAATAAGCCAGTTTGGTGTGTCTAGAATCTCTCGCAGTGCAAAATATTCACATAAAAATGCAACTAAGGCGGCTATCACTACTTTAATCATGCAGGGTTACCAGTTTAGATAATTCATCCTTATTGACCGGAAATGCGACTTCTTTCTCAATAATAATATCGAGTTCTGTTAAGGTTTTACCGGTACGCTCTTTACACCAGCTGTTCATTCGCATTACAAAACCGTCTTTTTCAAGTTCATCGGCAAGCGGCATCAGGATTAATAAAACTTGTTTTTCATTATCGTATAAATAAATGTCTAACCCTCGGCGAGCTTCGGTTAAATACTCCATTAGCCTTCGAGATTCATCGTTAATACTTAGCGCGTTTACCTTTAAAAAGTATGAAGGTATTTTATAACGCTTTGCTTCCTTGTTTGCGTGTTTAACTTGGCGCTTAAAGTAGGGCGACTCTTCACGTGTCATTATTGGGTTAGTGATTTCGTGACGCAATAAATCACCAATGTGTCCGGCCATGACTGCAAGTAAAGTAAGGGTGTTTTCTTTGAGAGCAAAAAACTTCACTTTTTCAACTAAAATAGCCCCATAAATTGTGTCGTTAACATCAATCAATGGAATGGCAATATGATACTTGCTATCACCCGATGAAGCTTTTGGGTTTTTAAGTGACACCAGTTCTTTTTCGTCAAACATGGCAGCTATTAACGGGTCTGAATTAGATGGCTCGCTCATTTTACCTATAGAAGCTAGTGCAGGCTCTCGTATTTTATTGTTTTCTACTTTATACAAGCCTGCTTTTTCAATCGAACCATATTCTATAAATAAATTTAAAATAACCTCTGCGGCACTGTCTAAGCGCCTTTCTTTTAACTTTCCAATTGATTCGCGTACGGCTTGTAATGACTCACGTAAACTAAGCGTATGTCCAGCAAGCATTTGTTCAATGCGGTCATGTGATGAGCTAATTAAATGATATTGGCGCGTAAATTTTTCAAGTCGATCAGATACATATGCAAGTTGAATACTTTGCTGTTGATTAGTGCGCTCCCATACATCTCTAAATTCACCTGCCACCATAACCACAATAATGTAGCCAATCATAGCGTTAATATTAAACTCACTTTGAGGGTCTAATATAGTGCTTTGTATTAGCAATAATTGCCCTACGAGTAAGGTTAAAATACTAATAAAACCTTTTGAGAACCCATAGCGAAGAGCCACAAGTAGCGGTCCTAATACCGGCCAAGAAAACCCTCCTTGCGTCCAATAGGGATCCTCAGCGTTAAATAGAACAGGCAGCCCTAAAGCTAAAGCGGTAAAAAAACATACCTCAGCCCATATCTGTAGCTCAGGAACGTCTCTTGGGCGTAAGAAATGTGTTTTCACTCACTAACCTCAATGTAAGACACTAAATCGGCAATGACATCTTGCGCCGTTGCTGCAATGCTATCGCGTCCCCAACCGCTCTTTGCAATGGTGCCGGTCCAAATTGGTGTTGTTTCCCCGTTTTTTGTAAGCGATAAAGTAAGTGCAACCACAGGCTCTCCATCAAGACCTGCTTTATAACGCCATTCTTCAATACTGCCACTAAGTACATAGTCAGCTTGTTGAGTATTGAGCCATTGCATTGCATTGTTTAAACGGTATTGATCGTCTAAAGGTGGGAGGTCTTTACTGCTATTTCTTGGCGCACGAAGTAACTTAGGTAGCTTATTTTGTTGCCAAATACTCGCTAAAATATCTTCAGCGCGTTCACCTGCCAGTGGTGTTTGTGCATGATTAACAAGCGGTAATAAAGCCACGGTTGTTGATGGGCTAATTTCGATGTCATCAGCAATTCGGCTTGTTGTACAAGCTGATAAGAGCAAAACTAAACTAAGTAAAACTAAGCGAAACATATTCTCTCCTAACATTAAAAATGTATGTAATATCCTAATTGTAACTGTGTATCTGAGTTACCGACTTTATTGCTACTTTGGTAACCGAGCTGTAATTTAAATAAATCATCACCAAGGACAGACCACCCGGCGCCACTGGAAACAGACACATCTATTGTATCGTTAAGTGTTTGATAGCCTGTACTTATGTCAAATAGCCAAGACGGGCTGGCACCCAAGTATGGGGGCGTTAATGAGCCTGTTGATGCAAATGAAGTACCTAGGGCAAAGCGCCTAAACGGCTCAATAACTATTCGTCTGGGTCTTCTGTCTGTATTAATCGCAGTATTTACTCGTTCAAAGTCTTGCCATTGCGCACTAAAGTAGGCGTTCCAAATAGGGCGATCTTTTAAAATACTGTATTGGTAGCGTGCGTTATACTCTTGTCCATTAACGAGTGTGCTGTTGTTGTCTCTACGCGTGAACGACATAGCAGCTGCTGATAGCTGCACGCTTTGTCTGTTATCAATATTATAATTTATATAAGCCGTGGCTTTATTAAGTTGCGCATAGCTGAGTAACACTTCAGATTGGCGGTTTTCGGCGTTGTAGTGCAAGTTTACGCCAACTTGAGTACGCGCATCCCACTGATAACGAGAATCTAAACTCAAGCCTTGTCGGCTAACAATATCGCCCTGATGCGTATCAACTTTTGCATTTAAAGCCCACCTGCCAAACGTCATGGTATTTTCTATTGCGAATAGCAGTCCGTTATTCCCAAGGTTTTGCTGATCGCTAAGGCTAAGTTTCCACTGGCCTTTTGCATAAGGGAAATACACATTTATGTCGTATTGCGTACTATTGAGCCCAGCTTGCGGTGATAGGTTTACTTCAAGTGCGCGAAAATAAGCTGTTCGCGTGTTTCTTAAAAAGCCTAGTTGAGCTTCGTTTGGTTCGTTAATTAGCTCTTCATACCAACGTTGCATAGTTGCATAAGGTTGATTTAGGTATAAAAGCGCGCTTAATTGATCGTTTTCGCTAAGCGTATTTGTGTCAACTAATTGTTTAATTTTAATAAATTCACCTTGGGTCATGTACAACTGGAGTGTTTGCCAAGGCTCAAGTTTTTGCGCCGCACGGCGCGATAACCACCAATTTGCTTGTGCTGTGCCTATGGTTTCAGGGGCTAACTCATCGAGTGTGTTTAGCTGCATTAAATGAGGCATAGCCATAGCGCCAGCCCAGCGAAACATAAGTCCTCGGTATGCGTATTTATCTTTCGGTAAATGCTGAAGAAGATAATGATTAAGCTCTGTGGCGTTAGCGTAATAGCCAAGTTGTCTCATTACATCGGCTAAATTTACTAATGTGGTTAAGTCACTGGGCTCAGCTATCGCTAGTTTTCGTAGGTAAAAATAAGCACTGTTATATGACTTTTCATAAATTGATAAACTCGCCAAAAGCTGACCCCACGCATACGTTGGGTTGTTGTCCGCATAGTTATTTAAAATACGTGAAATCATAATGCTGTCATGCATTTGCAGTGCTAACCAGCCTTGTGCAAGCACCACATCGGGGCTGTATTCGCTCAGTTTTGCGGCGCGGTTAAGTGTTGTATAAGCTGAATTCAAATCGCTTTGATTTTCATACCAGTTAGAAATAATTAACCAAGCAGGGTAGAGTGCCTTGTTGTAGCGTTGCTTGTTTAGTTCGTTGTGGATTCGTTCAACGGCGTTTGAATCGTTTATTTGCGTACTTAAGTTAGCAATGTCAATTAGCTGACTTTCGCTCAGTGAAGGTTGCTGCCACAAATACGTCAATAATTCATGTGGGTTGCCTTCAAATCTAAGTTGCTGGTACTGCAATAAATCGCCTGCGCCTAATTTACCCAGTGCTTTGAGTTGCTCAAGGGCATGAAGCTGTTCTTTTTTATTTTTTACCCTGAGCGCCATGTCAACGCGGGCACTCCAAAACTCGTCATCGGTACTTTGCTGCTTTTGCTTTAAAATAGTTAGTGCTGTGTTAAAGTCGTTTTTTAACCAAAACGCGCGAGCTAGCCACATTAAATCTTCTTCGTTTTTGGGACCCTGATAAATAGGCCGCAAATTACGTAAACCGTTTAAGTTGCCTGTGTCATGTAATACTTTTGCTTTCCAATATTGCGATAATACGCTTTTACCGTTTATGCTTTCAAAACGCTCTATGTGTCTGAGCTCTTGTTTGGCATCGCCAATAAATTCGTTAGTTTGCATCCATTTAGTAAAGCCATTGCCTTTTAGTTGCCTATTTTTAGCTTTATAAGCGTAAATGTCGTTAGCGTCTTGGTACAAGTATAAAGCCGTTGCATCGTTAATACTGTCTGTAAGCATTGATGCGGTAACAGCTTTATTTATCATTAACCATTTAAATTCTTTAAGTGCTTCTTTTGGCTTATTAAGCCAGCGCTTTACTTTCCAGTTAAGTAAATGAAGCTCTTTATCGTTAGGCTTTTGTTTTAGTAGTTTTGAAAGCAATATTTCAGCGCCATTAGCATCGCCATTAGCTAAGTGAAGCTGCATTGACTGTGTTAAGTATTTAATATTGTTAGGTTCTTCGCGCAGCAGTTTTGTAGCTGCAATAATTGCATCTTCTTTATTGCCTGCTAAGTCAGCGAGATAAAGTGTGCGCTTTATGTTTGATTGATCCCCATATTGCTTCCACCACGCATAAGCTTGCACCGCTTCGTTTGCCCCGAGAGCGGTTTCAATGGCTTTTTCAGCTATTGTTTCGCTCATGTTATTTTTGTAAAGCAGCAGCGCTTTTGCAGGCTCGCCTGCGGTTAGCCAATAATCAGCGGCAATTAACGGCTTTTTGTGTGTTTGATAATAATGTGCAAGCTTAACATTCAAACCGAGTGCCTTAGCGATGCTAAGAACGTCTTCGTTCCATGGTTTATAGGCACTAACCTTTAATGAAAGCTCTTCAAATCGATCATCTTCATTGGCACCACTTGCAAGCCATAATGAGTAAAGTAACTTTATTTCAAGTTCTGTTTTACGCCGACTTTTTGTTAGTCTTTCTAGCTCATTAGTTGCGTTTGAATATTCACTCAATGCAATATGCAGTTCAACTAATTTAGCGCGCAGTTTTTCATTGTTTGGGTCAGTATTAAGTGCAGCGTGTAAGTATGACTTTTCGAACGTATAGTCTTGTGAAAGTGCATCGTCTTCAAAAAATAAGGTGTGAGGAAATAGCGCATACAACGAAAAACAGCTAACAGCGAGTATTGTTAAAATTGTTTTTATAGAAACTAAATGAGGGCGCTTTTTGGTATTCATTGCTTAGCAACCCCTGTGCAGTTTAAATAACCAAAAAAATCACCTGCAGGCAGTTTAAAGTGGGTTATTTTTCCACGAGTGATACCTTTATACCTTTTTCCCATGTGAGATATAAATTGGCATGAGCGGGCATTCACTAAATCAAGTGTTGCAGGTATCCACGCTTTAAAACTAACAGCGCCATTTACTTGCCATGTATCTATTACTACATTGGCAGAGGCTAAATAAGGGGCATTATCTTTTTGGCTGTGGTCAAAACTAATACGCGAGATACCCTCAATAGTGTGTACGTAGTTGCCTTGTTGCGTTACTCCTAGCAGCCCATCGCTTTGTGATATGTTTGCAATATCAAAGTCGCTGGGTATGCGAAGGGTGCGAATGTTTTTTGAACTAAACAACCAGTCACCTTTACTATTTTTAGCTAAAGCAGAAAAGTAAAAGTCTTTCGCAATTTTTGCATAGTGGCTTAAGTACACCGGTGTATTAGGTCTTTGTAATACATAGTCAATATTATGCTTTAGGGCGTCAAGCCCTGCAGGAACTTCGCCAGAATAAAAATGATAGTAAATAGTATAGGGCTTTAACCTGTATGGCTTTTCGGTTATTTCAAAGGTTTCTGTTAGTCGCTTAAATCCGTAATACGGACCATGCCATAAATTAGTGTATACATTTTCGTTCAGTATTGGCGCGTAAATTTGATACAGTAAATCACCCTCAGGGCGCGCAATCGGCGATATATGTGAAAGGCTAGGGTTATCACTATTTACATCAGTATTGCCGCCATTTACGTTTAGTACACCAGCATTACGCGCTATTTTTAATGCGTCTGGACCGGGTGTAGCATCGCCCGACCACAACATAAGTACTGTTTTTTTTCCTTTAGGTACTAGCCTTTCGTTAATATAATTAATGGTGCCGGTAATTTCTTTTTCTAAGCTAATTGTGTCATAGCCAGGTACATCTAGGTGAAACCCATAGTCTGTATCTTCTTCGTCAATCTCTTTTCGGCCCGAAAGCGCGGTCCAAAAGTAAGGGTGGCTATAAGTATGCGAAGCCACTTCTACATAGGGAAGTTCAAAAATACTGCGCGCAATTTTTTCTAGTTTATTACTGTGTTTAGCATGAATTCCTCCAGGCTCAATATCAGCCTGAATAATGGAAGATGTTATGGGAAGTTTATAAGGTTTAATAATGTCATCGCGAATGACCTCTGCGGCATAAGGACTTCCTTCAAAGTGTGCAATGCTGGTAAAGCCATCACCATCTATATGCATAGTAAGCATTCGTCTGCCACTTTCGGTCGTTGTATCGGGTGCTAATATAGCGGGTAATCCCATTGCTTTTGTAAGCAGTGTAAGTGGGTCAACAACCCAGTTACTGCCTTCCATTGGTAGCGTATCAATTAGCCATGGGGCGACAATAACTGCACCATATTTGGTTTTGGCACTTTGTACAATTGTGCTGCCATCAGCTGCTGTTATATCAATAAGGGTGGTGGCTTCTGGCGCTAATTTTAATAAATAAGGTTTGGTAATGGCAGGCGAAGAACCTGACTCACCTTCTAACCATGGTGTTAAATAGTTAAGTTTATAAGGGCCAGGGGGGGAGCTGTTCAGCGTTTGCACGCCTAATGCTGCTAATAATTTAGCTGATTGTGGTAGCTCACCAACAATTAATTGAGGCACAACGCCTAAGTTGCTCTCAAGCCAGTTTATAACCGTCGCAGAGTAGAAGCCGGCCATGTTGGTCCACGAAATAATTCCAGCATGTAAACTTGGGTCAACTAATGGCAGATCTCGCTTGGCCATATCAATATAGTCAGGAATATAACCTAGATATTCAATAAGAGTAGCCAGCTTTAAGTGAACCGTAGAATAAATAAGAGGTTTTAAGTCACTATTGTACGGAATAAGCACACGCCTAGGTACGGGGCTAATAGCTGATGTTCCCCAGGTTTGTAAATGCCCATCGGTGACCCAAGCATTAAACCCTGAAGCAATAATTTTTTCAGCCATTACAAGACGTTTATCAGGTTTTGCATAATCAATAACTTGCACGTTAAAACCTAAACTTTGCGCTTTTTTAAGTTGGGCAGCTAACCATGCTTGATCGCTCTCAGTGGTAAATTTGTAGCTATTATCAAGCGGATTAAAATGGCTAAATAACCCCTCAGCGACTAAATCGGTTGCAAGGTTTTGTAGGCTAGGAAGTAACTCAAAGCCACGATTGAGCACTAATTGCTTGTTAAATACTAAAGAAAGATCTTTTATTATTGAAACTAATCCAGCCTGCTGCGCTGATTTATCGTAGCGTGCGTTGTCTAATAATTGATAGCTATCAAGGGTGTCTAAAAACAACCCACTAAAGCCACGTTTTTTTAACGTAACAGCCGAGCTATTTAATTGTTGTTGCCATTGTGTTGAAGTTAAATCGGAAATATAGCTATTCCAACTTGGGTTTGTGGTGAGTGAATAATCACTTTCATTATATGATTCGCCAATGCTTAAATAAGCATAAACTGAAATGTTACGTTCTTTAAACCAATTTAGTTCGTGCTCAGTCACTAACTCAGGTTGCACAACAACGCGCGAGTAAAAAGTCATTTCAGCTAGGGGCATTGGGGCTGAGTAGTAAAATGCGATGCTGTTATTAACGGGTTTTGCTAGTAACTGCGCTGATACTAAAAGCAAAAGCCATAAAATATATTTCATTAATGATTCGTTATATTAATTTTAAACTATTGCTCAAAGGAAGGCGTTCCGAGGCTATTCTAGTTATTTTGTATTAATTATTAAGTATTATTATATGTTAACAAAAATAAAAGGTCTATCATGTTGTTTTAAATTCATACTAACTTAACTTGTTATTTAGGCTGTCTTATTATTGCAAGTTTATGAATTTAAATAAATAAAACCGTTAATAAAGGCTTGGGTTTTAAACGGAATTTGTAAAGAAATGTAAATATTTATTGTCGGTTATGGATAAATTTAAAAGCCACTTCACTTATAAAATGGCTTTTATAAAGTTCATTGTTTTAAATAGTAATCATTACCTGATACAAATCATGTTTCTTCCTTCCGACTTAGCTCTATACAAAGCGCTATCGGCCGCACACATTAATGCTTCAGATGTTCTATATTGGTTATTGTATTCACACGCTAAGCCTTGGCTAACGCTAATTTTAACGTTGTCAGGTAGGCCTATTTCTCTAAAATTTAAATTTAAAATTCTATCTTGGATACGCTTTGCTATCATTTCAGCGTTCGAAATATGAGACCGTGGTAATATCACGGCAAACTCTTCTCCACCGTATCGGGCAACTAAGCTGTCTTTTGACGGTAGGCATTCTTCAATTGTTTTTGCTACTTTTTGTAAACACTTGTCACCTTTTACATGCCCAAAGTTATCGTTAAATAGTTTAAAATAATCAATATCAATCAATATAAAACTTAATGGCTGCTTGTTCATTAGGCATGTTTGCCAATCTTTGTGGATTGTTTTTTCTAGCGTGCCACGATTTGCAATACCCGTTAGGTGATCGAGCTTTGAAAGTGTTTCGAGTACTTTATACTTTTTTATATGTTTAGAAATGTCATGCATGATGCAAATAAATAAAGGAGTATTATTGGTTGTGGCTGGTGGAATGCACGAAACCGACAGTTCTACATCTAAAAAATTACCATTGGCTTTAATTATTTTTACTTCTTTGGGGCCATGATTAAGGGGCGTTTGATAATTGTTTTTCCAACTTTCAAACATGTATTCATAATCGTTACGGTATTGCTCTTGTAAAAAATGCTGCCACTTTTTACCAATTAGTATATCTGAAGGAACATTAAAAAATCGTGCAGCTACTGGGTTTACCGATTCAAACACACCGTGTGCATTTACAATAAAAATAGCATCGGCCATCACATTAGTAACATTAATAATCGCGCTTATTTTTTCATTGTTAACGGTATTAGAAATGCTGCTCATTAATGCAGATACAGCGTTGTCGGTGTTATTTGCTCTGCTATTTTCATTATTGTTAGACATGGTGTTGCTCATTTTTATTGTTAATGAATCTTGATGTCTAGCAGTTTATTCAATTTATGATTTTTAAACCTTTCGGTAACCTTCTGGTTTAACTTATTGATTTTTATTTGCTTGTTTTCTTTTTTAGGTGCTAATAGTTTGGCTTCTTAGTTTTCAGAGTAGTTGGGAAGGTGCCTAAAGTATCAAATGTTGCACAGGAATAAACCAGCCCTGTGCAATTTAGTAATTAAACGTTGTTAATTACTTTTCTTCTTTATTTTCAATTTGTGGATCGGCACTTTTATACGCTTTGCCATTGCACTCAACGTTAAATACTAAACAGGCAGTACCTGGGTTTTCATCGGTATCGATAATAGTAATTGTGCGGCCGTTATCGCTTACTTTAAAGCTAAAGTCTTGGGCGCAAGGCGTTTCTTTATCTACATCAGTAATAGTAGCGCCGGTGAATAAAAAGCCTTTAGCAAGTGTGGCTTCATCTAAACTATAAATGCCCGCGGTTTCGGTTCTTACAACTCCGCCGCCTGTCACTTCTTTACCATCTATAGAGTATGTAAAGTTAGCCTCGTCGTCACTGCCCAGTACAATGTTAACTGTAAAGTGAATTTGTTCTTGAGTGCTATTCATATTATTTCCTTTGTATTCATAGTTATAGTTTAAAGTCAGTAATACCAAGCTTTACTAGGCTTGCTTTTATTTTTGGGATTTCGTTAGCTCGGTTTAAGCAGGTGTAAGCCTGTACTAGCGGGTACGTAATGCGAACACTTTGATTTGTTTCTGCTGTTTTAGCAATGGCTTGAAGCGCATTTAAGCAAAATTGTTCTCGCTGCTTGCTGGTTGAAGTTAACTTAGCTTTAAGTAAATTTATTCGTGTGGGCGCTAAATTATCGCCACTTGCTATTAGATTGCCTCTATGCTGTTTATAGTTTTTATCACTTTCAAGTGCCGTCAATAACTCCTGTGCTTTAAGCGGTGACTGTTTATCAATAAAGTACTGTATAAGGCTCAATTGTGTATTAACAGTAAGGTTATTTATAAAGCCTTGATCTTTCATAAATTTGATAATTTTGGTAATTCGCTTATCAACTTTTTTATTAGGTGAAAGCACTAACTGGTGGGCCAAAAAACGATAATAAGAATGTTGAATTTCTTTACTTTTTGGATCTTGCAATCGTGCGCTATTAACTGTTTTTGTAGCTTGCTGTGCTTTTTTGTAGGCTAGCTTTTTATTAGATAAATAGCTTAATAGATAGCTTTGTTGAATATAAGTATAAGCTAAACTGCTTGCTAAACTTGCATCATCTGGGTATTCAATTAATAAACTTTTTAACTCATTAGAGGCATTTGCATACATGGTTAATGCTGCGTTAAAATCACCCAATCTTTCTTCTGTTTTAGCAAGCCAGCTGATAGTATCGGCTTTATCGCGTAATAGGTTTTTATTATTGGGTTTAAGCTCAAGCGCTTCATTTTTAAGGGCGAGCGACTCTGCAAAGCGCTGTTTAGCGCCAGTGTAGTTAAATCGCTGTAAATATAAAGACCCCAGCGAATTGTGTGAATATGATAACTCCATAATGGCATTAAAATCATTCGGTGCTAATGAATACATTTTTTTACTGTAGATATGATATTTTTTTAAGAAAGGCTCAGTGGCTGCGTAATCGCTTTTATCGTAATGAAGCTGGCCGAGCCAAAAAGCATTGACACCGGCAAGCGCTAGTAACTCTAAGTTGCTTGGCTGAATTTTTAATAATGCTTCAAGGCGAATGCGGGCGTTTTCAAAGGCGGTGAAGGCCTCAATGGTTTTCCCGCGGGAATAGGCCACTTCCCCCATGGCTTCCAGAGTTTGTGCGAACTGAAAGCGACTTTTAAACTCGGCTTGTTGACTGCTAAAGTTAAATAGCGAGCTTGGCTCCTCGACTTGATTGGTAAAATACTCAAGTGCTTTATTACTAATGCCATCAAGTAAGTCCATACGCTTTACGCTGCGTAATTTATCGGCAAAATCACCTACCATAAACCCTAGTAAGCTTTCGGCCTCATGGCGTTTCTGCTGTGCAAGTTGCTGCGCTTGGAAGCTGGTAACACTCATAAATAGGGCAACACAGGTAAGTAAACAAAGCAGAGCGACGGTGCCACGTTTCAGGGTGGCTTTTGTCTTACTATGCTTAAGAGAGCTGGTTATAAGGGCGTGTTCGTCATCGCCTAGTTCGAATGTGTTGTCGTTTAATAAGGTAACGGCCTCTTGCAGCGGTTTTCCTGTCGCAAGGAGGTAAGCATTACTTTTGCCTTCATCTATCCAATTTTGTGCTTGGTGTTGTAAACGGCTTTTTATTGCTAATGCATCTTTGTGATCGCTTATCCACTGTTTTGCGCGCGGCCATTGACGCAATAATGCTTCGTGCGCAAGGCTAAAACAGGCTTCGCCATTTTGTAAGTGCGATACAAATAAGCGGCTATCGACCATGGCTTGTACAAGTTCTATTTGGCTGGTGTTGGTTAACGCTTGCAAGCGGGCTGCGCGGCTAGTAATAGTTTTACCATCAGGGTTTAGCGTTATTAATTGTGATAACACGCTTTTTAGTTGCAGTTGTTGTTTGTTGCTAAGGCCAATAAATACATCTTCTGCCTTTTTGCCTATGGCGCCCTCAATACCGCCAAGTTTTTTATACACACTGTGTAACAACTCATTATTATCACTGCGCTGTAAATACAGCTCTTGCAGTGTGTATTGCAGCATGGGCAGTGCATCTGGATTATTGGCGGTATCGGCGCAAAGTATTTCATCAAGAGGTGTTTGGGTTTGCGGGTCATGTGAAAACGTTAAATTAGCGGTTAACGCTGGCAAGCGAATAATTTGTTGTAGTTCATGGCGATTTGGCGGGGTTAAATCGTAATGCGCGCCATGAGCCTTGCCCACCATAAGACTTGGTTGCTCAACCACTAAAGGGTAAAAATCGTTTCTGCACGCACTAAATACAATCACCGCTTTAGACGTTGCTAAGCGCTCAATAACTGATAAAAATTGGCTACGTGTTTCATCATCAAACAAAGGTGATGAAAGAAGTACTTCTAAGCGATCTATGAACAAAAATAATTGCGGTTTGTTAAGTGTTGGTACTGATTGATTTAGTGCATTAGTTAAAGTATGGATAACATTATTGGTGTTCTGCGTTAATTGCTGGGCAAGTGTTTCGGCACTCAAACCATCAAAGACAGGCAGGTTATTTATATCCCAATCAAGCATGGCTGACGCTAAATCTAAATAAAGCCGACTGTGGTCAATATCTGCGAAATCTAGTTGAGTATACGAAACCACACCAATCCCATTGTAGCCGCGTTTATCAAGCAATTTAGGCAAAATGCCCGCGTTCACTAAGGATGATTTACCTGTACCACTTGGGCCTAAAATTAAGCAAAAAGCGCGACCAAAATGCACTTGGCTAGCCACTCTTTCCAATAAAGTGGCAATAGCCTGATTTCGGCCAAAAAACAGGTGGTTATCGGTTGTATTATAAGCGCTTAATCCTAAGAAGGGCGATCCACCTTGCCAGCTTGTTACTTTGGGGGCTTCTTCACTTAAAGGAAAGTCTAACTTTGCAATAATACGGTAGCCACGTTTTCTTATTGTTTCTATGTATTGTGGTGCACTTGCTTTATCGCCAAGAGCTTTGCGCAACTGTGTAATTATTTTATGTAGCGGGTTATCGCCTACTTCAATATTTTTCCAACAGTGGTTAAGTAGTTCGTCACTGCTAACAAGCTCCCCTTTTTTTAAGCATAAATAGATTAAAACATCCATGGCTTTTGGTTCTAGCTGCTTGTTTTTACCAGCATGTTGAATGCTGTTTGATAGGGGGCTTACCTGCCAATCGCCTAAATAAAATGGGCTGAGGTTCATAGTGACTCATTATTGTTTTTGTGGTTCTAAAAATGTATCGGCTTTTTAAGCTGTAACTTAATAGTACAGAAAAAATAACAAACCAATATGACTTTTAGTCAGTGGTGTTGAGTTATTTTAACGCCAGCCCTTGGCTAGACCAGCGTTATATTTAAAGTTATGAGTCGTTTTTATTTATAGTAACAACACGTTGCGGGAAAGGTATTTCGATATTAGCGTCGTTAATGGCTTTGTATACACCGCCGTTTATAGCTAACTTTGTTTCTATAATTTTCGTAGTAGGTACCCAGTATCGGTAACTAATGGTAACGCCGCTATCGGCAAATTGCTCAATACCTATTTGCGATGTGGGGTTTTTAGCAACGCCTTCGTGTGCATTTAAAACACCTTCTATTAGGCTAATAGCGGTATTTGAACAGGCGCTATAGGCAATATCAATCTCACCTTTTACTAAAGAATAACTAAATGAGTTATGAATAATTTCACCCACAATGTGTTTGTTTGGGATTGTTATTTCAACTTTCTCTTCGTTGATGAGTATGGTGTAACCAAGCTCTATTGTTTTTACTTGCCCGCTGACGCCTTTTACTTCAATGGTGTCACTAACCACAAATGGGCGAGTGGCTATAATTGCAAGGCCAGCCCCGTAGTTTGATAGCATGCCTTGTAGTGCTAAGCCCGCGCCCAAAGAGGCAGCACCAATGGCGGCAACAAATGGCGTTACACTAATGCCTATTTTGCCGAGCACAATAACAATTACCATCACAATAAGCAGTACTTTTACAACGCTGCTGACAAAGTTTGTTAGTGTTATGTCTATATTGTGGCGTGTCATTATGTTGGCGACTATTTTAGATAGCTTTTGTGCTACCCACAGGCCTACCAACAATATAAAAACAGCTCCTACAATTTGCATGCTGTAGGTAACTAAATACTCAGTGAGCATGGTGTAATATTTTTCAAATTGTTCGATTTCAGAACTGATCATTATGGGCTTTTAGCTCGTGTAATTAAATTTTTGTAAACTATAGCAAACTGTTTACTAAAAAAGGATAGAGAAGTGGGACTATTATGGCAGTTAATAACGCACTGAGTGCCATAGCGACCGATGAAAATGCGCCTACTTTAGCGTGTTCAGCAAGCGCCGCTGCTGTACCAATAGCGTGACAGGCCGTACCCATTGCAACACCTTGGGATTCATGACTGCCTATTTTTACCAGTCTAAACAGCATGAAACCAAATAATGCCCCTAGTAAGCCAATAAAAATAACCATAGCGGCGGCTAAAGAGCTGATCCCTCCCAGTGAATCCGTAACAATTAACGAAATAGGCGTGGTAACGCTAAGCGCTGCTACTGAGGCACTAAGCTCTGAAGGGACCTTAAAAAATACACTTAATAAAAAAGCCACAAAGGTGGCATTTACTATACCTAAACTGCAAGTGCCTAATATGAGTAATAGATTTTTACGAACATGAATAAATTGCTGATATAAAGGCAGTGCTAAAGCCACTATGGCGGGTTCTAAAAGCCAGCTTAGCAGTTGGCTATGATGGGCAAATTCAGAATAAGGTAGGTTAAAGTTAATCAATAGCAAAGCAATAACGGCAATACTTAAAAAAACAGGGTTTGTAATTGACCTTAAAGCACTGTTTTCCATGCGTGTATTAAACGCCCTAAGCAGTAAAAACAAAGCAATAATGATAGGCACACACAACCACCAAAGGTCAGGTTTTAATTCAGTCATTGTTTTTTCTACTTTTGAAAAAAACCATTACTGAGCTAACTAACAATAATGTACTTGCTGGCACAATAAAAATAACAGACATTAAAAAAGGCCAGTTAGATTTTATAAGGTTTAGATGTTCAATAAAGCCAACGCCAGCGGGAATAAAAAAAATAGGCATCACATTTAAAATTGGAGAGGCGCAGGGTTTTAAATGTTCCTCTTTTACTATACCTGCTAGCAGTAACACTAATAAAATAACCATAGCGAGTAAAGGGGCAGGGAAGCTGCCTCCTGTAAAATGCATAATAAGTTTAGCACAGGCTAAACACAGCAAAATGATTGCGCTACTTAACAGGTATTTCATCATTATTACTCAATTTTATAGAGGGCTTTTAGTTTAACAACCAATAACAATGTGTACATTGTCCCTTAGTATTAACGTCGTTTTAGTATTAACGCCGATTTAATTACCACCGCTTAGCGTTGTTGTATTCTATATCGGATTTACCCTTTGCTTTTGCGATGGCTTTTTTTGTATTTGGGTTTGTTAGTAAACGAATTTGACTCCAAGTTTCTTTTGCGAGTATTTTTCGTTGCTGTGACTGATAGCTTAATTGAGTAATACGCTTAATAGCAGCTAGGGTATCGGGTGAGCGCTCAAGTAATGTACTTAGCAGTGTTTGGGTAGCAAGTTCTGTGTTGTTTGTTAGCTGTGTGACGAGCCCTAGCTCGTTTGCTTGCTCTGCGGTTATAGGGGTTGCATGGCTTGCAAGAAAAAGTGCTTGGTCGCGTTTAACAAGTCCGCCCATCATTACATTTGCCCCCATGTCAGGGCAAAGCCCCCAGCGAGCTTCCATGATGGCTAGCTTGGCGTCATTGTGTACAATTCTGTAATCTGCTCCTAACGCTATTTGTAACCCCCCCCCTAAGCAGTTGCCATTGATTTGTGCAATAACAGGTACGCTTAACGATTGCCACCCTAGTACAACTTTTTGCGCTAAGTTTTGGTTGCCGGGTAACCATTTAAACAGTAATTTTATTATATTTACAGGTGAGGCCATAACCGCGGTAATATCAAGCCCTGAACAAAAATGTTCGCCATCACCTTTTATAATTACTGCACGAATAGTACGATCCTTTTTTATGTTTTTAATCGTGTTATTTAACGACACAAACATGGCAAAGTTTAATGCGTTTTGTTTGTCGGCACGACTCAAGGTAACCGTTGCAATACCGTCTTGTTTTTCTAGTTTTATCATTATCAACTCCTCTGACCTGTTGTTTGAGCTTATGCGGTTACAAAAGGGAAGTAAAGTGATGTGGTTTTTAAAATAGATTGAATTTATTTGCAAATGGGCAGTCTGAATTACTTGGTTTTATTTTGATAATACATAAAGTGTGGTTTGAGGTTAAAAAAGTCAGGTTTTTAAACGCTTTTTTATCAAATAGGTAATCAGATTTGATAACATAGCGCCAATTATTAAGGTTAAGGTTACGCAGATATGTCGGGTCCACGTTTATTCACAATCGAAGAAGCAACACATCAAGCTTATGATATTTTTTTAGAGTTAGCACCGAGTAACTTAAGTGATGATGACATTGAAAACTTTAATGAGTACCGAGAAGATCTTGGCTTTATTGAAGAAGATGAACCGGACGATCAGTGGCAAGATTTTGTTGCGCTTGAAATTGAGCCAGAACACTTTATCCAAGTGCTAGTGGGTTTAGAGTTTGATAATGAAGATGTACTATTTGCAAAAATTTTAATTAGCCGTGATAAAGACGCCCCGTTTTGCCATATTTTATGGAAAGAAAGTGAATAAGCCCTGCTGTTTGTTTATTTTTGATTAAGTGGCGAGATAGAATTTTGCGTAAGTATTTATTTTTAATTTTTATTTTAATTAGTGGCTCTTGCTGGGCTGTTGATCCATTTGAAGATTTTCATGAGTATGGGCAGCTTTCTGACGAAGAAATTCATGATTTACACAAAGGCGAAATGCTTTACGGCGATACTGAGTTTGGGTTTATTTTGTCTCGGGGTAATATCAATTCAACCAGCTTTAAGCTCAAAGGTAACCTTTACCAAGATTTTGAAAAGTGGCGAAACCAATTCAAAATTGACTCCCTTTATAAGCGCGACGAAAATGACGACACTGGAGACAGCGACGTAACTGCAAACCGTGTGTTTGTATCTGCACAAGGTAACTACAAAGTAGGCGTTAAAAATTCATCGTTTTTTATTTATGGCGATTACGAGGAAGATCAGTTTAGTGGCCTTAAATTTAAAAGCACCATTGCAACAGGGTATGGTGCGCGTGTTTATCAGGGCACCAAGAACAAAGTAGATATTGATATCGGGCCTGGTTTGTACCGTTCGGTAGCAGATGAAGACTCAACGGTAAGTGAAAGCGAAGAAAATAAAACCGGTTACTTACTTCGTGTTGCTATGCAATGGGAGCGACTGGTTTCAAAACGAACACGTTTTAATCAAGATGTGAGTATAGAGCAGTCATTGTCAGGGTTAAATTCACGATTAAAATCTGAAACTGCGCTGATTAGCCAGGTTATAGGGGCGGTGTCTCTTAAGTTTGCTTATATGTATCGTTATAATTCAAAACCAGAAGATGATAAACTTAAGTTTGATTCTGAGCTCAGTGCTACTTTGGTGTATAGCTTTTAAGTATTTTATTTAATTAGAGAATAATATGTATCAGCATAAACAGTATGCGGTGTTTATCTTTTTTGTTTTGACCTGGATTGGTGGCTTTGTTGCTTTAGCGTGGAATTTAATTGGGGCAGATTGGCCGTTAATTATTTTTGCAGGTGTATTGGTACTGGTGGGCTTTTTGTTTCATGGCTTAACAGTTAAAGTAAACGATAAAACAATTAGCTGGGGATTTGGCCCTGGTGTGGCAGGCCAGCAAATTACGCTTAGCGATATTTCTGAGGCGAAAGCAGTTCAAAACTCTTACAGGCATGGTATTGGTATTCGCATAACTCACGATGGGTGGGTTTATACTGTGTCTGGATTTAGTGCTGTTCAGCTAACGCTTAACGATGGCACCTTGTATAGAGTGGGTACAAACGACCAACAAGGGTTACTAGACGCACTTAAAAAACAGAACGTACCAGTGGCACAGCCTAAAAAGCAACAAAGTGACCCCAAGGTGGTTAAACGTAATAATATGATATAAAAAAAGCGCCTTAGGCGCTTTTTTTATAAGAGGTTTTATTAGTGGTCGTGACCACAACCACCTTCGCCATGCACATGGCCATGGGTAAGCTCATCAGCTGTTGCATCTCTTACTTCAAGTATTTCAACATCGAAGTTTAGTGTAATACCTGCAAGCGGGTTATTGCCATCAACAATGACCTCTTCATCTTGGATATCAATAATCATTACTGATTGGTCGCCATCATCTGTTGATGCACGAAATTGCATACCCACTTCAATTTCCATTCCATCGAACATCGACTTTGGTACAGCTTGCATTAGGTTGTCATGGCGTTCACCGTAACCATCTTCAGGTTCTACTTTTACGCTTAGCGTGTCACCAGGTTGCTTACCTAGTAGTGCGTTTTCAAGGCCTGAAATTAGATAACCAGTACCCACAATAAAATGTAGCGGCTCACCACCGAACGAGTTATCAATGCTGTTACCATCATTATCCATCACTGAATAATGCATTTTTACCACTTTGTTTGCCGCAACGGTCATAGTCATTCCTATTTATTCATCGTCTAAAGAGTAGGGCAGAGGCAGAATGTTTAGCTCTACCTGAGGCGCGTGTTTTGCACGAAGTACTTGCGTTGTCTCAGTATCGTTTGGCAACACAACAAGGCCAGTTAAGATCTTTGTTTTTTCATCAAAGCTTTGCGCAATAAGCTTACCAGCACGACGCCAGTTTTCACCCAGTTGTACTTCAAGTTCGGGTTCGTCCAGCATACTTTCACTTTGGCCTGATACGATGTACATGGCTCGCTTATTTTTACCAAGGTATTTCATACGGGCTACAGTTTCTTGCCCTGTATAGCAGCCTTTTTTAAAGCTGATTCCACCAATGGCTTGTAAGTTAACCATTTGCGGCACATATTCACCAATTGCATCACTGTTAAGTTGTGGCTCGCCAGCTAAAATTGCTGCTTGTTGCCATGGGGTATCATTATCCAGCGTAGAAACAGTGTCAGGTACTGCAAACTGGTTATCGACCATAAGCAGAACTCGGTTATTAGCCAGTTTTAATGCCTTACCGCTTGCAAAATCGCATGCTGAAGTGCTTTCGTTAAAGGTAATATTTAGCTCATCTAATGTAGCGGATAAGTCATCACCAATAAGACCAATGAGGCGCTTTGAAGAGGCGCTTATGTCTACTTTTGCAAATACAGCGTATTTTTTTAGCTCAACTAATGATTGCTCTACCTCGGCACTGCTGCCAGATAAGTAATAACTGTCTTGGTGAGAAAAGAGCTTAAATACACCCCAAAGTTTTCCTTTGGCACTACAATGACCGGTCCATAAAAAATTGCTGGTGGTTAATTTATTTAGATCTTGAGTAATTTGCCCGTGCAGATAAGATAATTTATCAGCACCCGTAAGGCTAATAAGTTGGTGAGATAACGGACATGCGTAAACGCTAGACATAAAAACCTTCTTTGCAATACAAATGAAGTGACATAATAACGCAGTTGTTACGTATGGTACAGACAAGCACCCGCAGGGGGGTATTTATTTTATAGTTGATTAATAGCTGCTAAACCGGCTTGTGTTTGTTAAACTCGAGTCAATTCAGTATGAGGTTTAAAATGGTTGAAATTCATAGTAAAGCACGTATTCGTTGGGCTTGTCGTCGTGGCATGTTAGAGCTAGATGTTTTGTTTATGCCGTTTGTAGAAGAAGCATACGATTCTTTAAATGCAGAGCAACAAGCTATATTTCAGCGCTTGTTAACACAAGAAGACCCTGATTTATTTGCATGGTTTATGGGGCATGAAAAATGTAAAGACGAGCAACTAAATAGCATGGTTCAACTTATATTAAACAGAGTTCGTGTATAGGTTCACAGTAAAAAATAATAAAGCAGACCACAAACCCATTGTGGTCTTTTTTTGTGTGCTTACATTAATAATGTGCTTATTTTTAAGTTCTGTCCTGTCTATTATAATTTGTGTTATTGCCAATCTAATCGCTGGGGTTTTAGTAGGGCGTAAAATAACTGTATGCCAACCGCTCATGGGCGTGATTATTTTGGAGCCCAACTTGTTTAGATTCGAAAATCACGCTTATAAAGTAGAAGGGCAAATAAGTACCAAAAGCAGAGTGTTCACGGGCAGTGTGTGGCTATTCATAAAAGGATTTAGTAACAACCATTGGCTTATTATTTCAGCCAATGGTGTTGATAAGCAAAGCTATGCCCGATTAAAACGAGCTGTTTTGAGCGCTGTTAATGGCGCTCAGGAGTCAAAATAGTGGGAGTTGGGTTTTCGTTTTGATCAGGGTAATCAATTGTGTAATGAAGCCCTCTACTTTCTTTTCTTTGCATGGCACTTCTAATTATTAACTCTGCCACTTGTACTAAATTACGTAGTTCTAGCAAGTTGTTACTTACTCTAAAGTTAGCATAATAATCGTGTATTTCTTGTTGCAGCAGCTCAACGCGATGCAATGCGCGCTCTAAGCGTTTAGTTGAACGAACAATACCAACATAATCCCACATAAACAGACGTAGCTCATGCCAATTATGAGTGATGACAATTTCTTCGTCAGAGTTAGTTACGCGGCTTTCATCCCATTGTGGCAAGGTCATTGGCTCTGGCGCATGTTCAATTTTGCTTAAAATATCTTTTGCTGCGGCGTGGGCAAACACTATGCATTCTAACAATGAGTTGCTTGCCATTCGGTTTGCACCGTGTAAACCGGTGTAGGCAACTTCACCCACGGCATAAAGATTATCTAAATCTGTTTTACCGTTGAAGTCGGTCATTACACCACCGCAAGTATAGTGTGCGGCAGGGACAACCGGAATCGCTTCTTTTGTAATATCTAACCCAACACTTAAGCATTTTGCATAAATGGTAGGGAAGTGCTCAATAATAAACTCTTTATCTTTGTGGCTAATATCTAAATAAACACAATTTGCACCTAAGCGTTTCATTTCAAAATCAATTGCACGAGCCACTATGTCACGAGGAGCTAACTCTTCGCGCTCGTCAAAGTCTTTCATAAAGCGGGTGCCGTCGGGGCGTTTTAAATAAGCGCCTTCACCGCGCATTGCTTCGGTAATTAAAAAGTTTTGTAATTCTGGATGATATAAGCTGGTGGGGTGAAATTGGTTAAACTCCATATTAGCCACTTTACAGCCAGCTCGCCAAGCCATCGCAATACCGTCACCGCTCGATACATCAGGGTTAGATGTATATAAGTACACCTTACTAGCTCCACCGGTGGCAAGCGCTACAAATTTAGCTGATATAGTTTCGACTTTTTTAGCTTTTTTGTTCCACACATACATACCCTCTACGTGTGTACCTGTTCGGCCTGTATTTTTATCAGTGATTAAATCAATTGCATTATATTGCTCAAGTAGGGTGATATTTTTATGTAATTTTACTTGGCTTATTAACGTTGTTTGAACGGCTTTACCTGTAGCATCGGCGGCATGTAAAATTCGACGATGGCTATGTCCGCCTTCTCGCGTTAAGTGAAAACGTTCTTTGCCTTTGCTGTCAAACTCCATGTCAAAAGGCACGCCTTGGTCAATTAGCCATTGTAGGCAATCGTGTGCATTACTTGCTGTATAATGAACTGCTTTACGGTCACATAGGCCGCCGCCAGCATCGAGGGTATCTTCAACATGCGATTCAATACTGTCATTTTGTTTATCAAATACTGCGGCTATGCCACCTTGTGCATAAAGTGTAGAGCCTTCGGTAAGCGCACCTTTACTAATAACGGTCACGTTACAATAATTAGCTAAAGATAAGGCAAGAGATAAGCCAGCCGCGCCGCTTCCGATAATAGCGACATCTGCGATGTGATGTTTATTTTGGTTCATGTCAGGGGTACTTTGCGGTTACAATGCTTAAATAAAGCAGTATTTGTTTTTAATATCCGTAGTTGTATCATATTTGCCATACCACTACGTAGTGATTTTAATGGCTTAGCGCCGTTATTTATGAACTATTTTATATAAAAATAATATTAAGCAGAACTTTTTATTCATGTCGGGGTCAGAGTATTTGTGAACAATGGCGATAATATGAATAACAAGCAAAAATCAGACATAGGAGTACCGGCTCGAATGAGCGAGCAGGAATTGGATTTAGTGCTAGTAAGAAGAGTGCAGCAGGGCGATAAAAATGCCTTCAATCTATTAGTAAAGAAGTATCAAAACAAGATTGCAGGTTTGATCTCTCGTTATGTATCAAACCAAGGTGATATTGCTGATGTAGCGCAAGAGGCTTTTATAAAAGCTTACCGTGCACTTCCCAACTTTAGAGGCGATAGCGCTTTCTATACTTGGTTATACCGTATTGCCGTTAATTGTGCTAAAAATTATCTAGTTGCACAGGGGCGTAAGCCGCCAGCCAATGATATTGACGCCGAAGAAGCTGAATTTTATGATTGTGGTGACTCCATGCGTTCAAACGCATCACCTGAGAACCTTTTATTAAGTGAAGAGGTTCGCGCTGTAATTTTTAATACAATTGATAGTTTGCCTGAAGACCTTAAAACCGCAATAACTCTCAGAGAAATTGAGGGTATGAGCTATGAGGAAATAGCTGTGGTAATGGATTGCCCTGTAGGTACAGTACGTTCGCGTATATTTCGTGCCCGTGAAGCAATTGATAACAAATTAAACCCATTAATAGGCGAGTCTTAGTATGACAAAAGCACACCTTAACAAGTTAGATAACGAATCGTTATCTGCATTACTTGATGGCGAGCAGCACCTAGCTGATGCAAAAATTGCAGAGCAAGATGTTTCTACGTTTGGTCGTTATGCGTTAATTGGTGATGCAATGCGTGCTCAAAAAAATAACCACGACATCCATATTGATATTAGCGAACGCGTTGCATTAGCACTAGAAAGCGAGCCTGTTTACGCTGACTTTACTCAGTCAAAAGGACAATCTCAAGTAGCTGATAAAAAAGAACAAAATAACGTAGTGTCATTTAACTGGCGTAAACCTGTTGCGCAGCTTGCAATAGCTGCAAGCGTGGCAATGTTTGCGATTGTGGGAGTGAGTACTTTGCCGCAAAGTGATCCACAGCAAAATGAAATTCCATTACTTCAAACCACACCGTTAACAGGCATGGCGTCACCAGTGAGCTACTCATCAGCGCCAGCCCTTGAAAACGCAGAGCAAGGTTTGCGTGATTTACAACAACAACGCATTGGTGCGTTAGTGTTAGAGCATCAGCGTCAAGCACGTGTTGCTAACTCTCTTCAAACAGCGCAAAATGAAACAAAAGCGCAAGAGGAAAAAAACTAATTAAATGAAAGTAATTACTTTTGTTCTGTCGTTGGTACTAAGCTTTACTGCCGTTGCCAACGACACAAACCCTGCCAAAACGCTATTATTAGAAATGGCCAATGCTGTCCATAATCGTAACTTTGACGCCTCATTTGTTGTTGTTAAAGGTAAATCAATGGAACCCTACCGATGGGTGCACGCCAAACAAGGTGAAACCGAGCTCGAACACTTAAGTTTGCTCAATGGCGCTGGCCTTGAAATGATTAGAGTTAACGACCAGGTAACTTATTTTGAGCCACAGTCTGAGCCTTACTCGCTTAAAACAGATTCAATTGCAGGCCCTATCCCTGAAGTTCTTTTTAAAGATATACAGCAATTAAGTGAACACTATGATTTTGTATTAGGCGGAAAAGGCCGTATTGCAGGTAGGGCAGCGCAGTTAGTGCGCATAGAGTCAAAAGACGAGCACAAGTATAACTACTGGATTTGGCTTGATATGGAGTCTGCGCTGCTATTAAAAGCTGCGTATGTTAACCATCAGGGTGAAGCACTTGAACAGCTTCAGTTAACCCATATTAGTGTGACTGAGCAACCAGCACCAATGCTACTTGAAGTATTAAATCGAAACTTCCCTACACCACTACCTGAAAACGAATTGGAAGGAGTTGATAGTTCTTCAACTAATTGGGAGATAAGCTGGTTACCAGCTGGTTTTGAATTACTTAAGTCTGACAGGCATAAACTCGATTTAAACAATGAGTTAACGGATTACTACCTTTATTCAGATGGGTTTGTTGAGATATCTGTGTTTATTCAGCGACCACTACCAGGCAAGCGCTTAAGTGGTGCACTCACCTCTGGCGCCACTACGGTTTATGTGCATAATGGCGGTAATTTTGATGTATCGGTTGTTGGTAATGTGCCAAGTTTAACCGCTAAGGCTATAGCCGAATCTGTTACGCGCGCATTATAAACGATTCGCAAGGATTGTTATGATTGAACAAACTCTTACTGTTGTGGCCCTTAGTGGCCACACAGCGCATTTAGAAGCCGAGCAAAAGCAAGCTTGCGCTGGCTGCAACGGTCGTTGTGGCTCTCAGGTATTTAGTAAATTATTTGGTACTGCAAAAAAAACACTTCCTTATAAATTTGAGTCTCCTGTCGAAATAGGGCAGAAGGTCACTTTATCCCTTGATGATAGCCATATGGTAAAACATGCGTTTGCTGTTTATATGTTGCCGCTGTTTTTAAGTCTTATTTTTGCACTTGTAACGTCTGAGTTATTAATAATGGGCGAAGGTTGGCAAATACTAGCAGCTGTTTTGGGGGGGCTTTTGGGGTTTTATATTGCTAAAACACGGGTTAAATCGCTGAAACACGATATAAAAGTAGTAAAAATTCATCCAATTAGTATCCCTTTAACTCAAATAGATGGTGATTGACGCCAATTAAATGTAAAATTGGCGCTTTATACCCAAGTAACTTGGAAATACAGGAAGTCGTGATTTAAAGCAGTGTAATAAAAGTTAACCAGAGCAGTTGTTGTGTTATCAGTTATTGATTGTTTGTATCATTTTTCGTCATTATGTATGTTGTTAAATTAATTAACAAAAACATGCTAAAGCAAGTATTTGCAAGTCACTTAGGTATCCATATTTAGTCCTTTAATTAAGAAGTATTGAACTCAGTTTATGAAGCATATCCGTAATTTTTCGATAATCGCCCATATTGACCACGGTAAATCGACCCTTTCAGATCGTTTGATTCAAGTTTGTGGCGGTTTAACCGACCGTGAAATGCAAAAACAAGTTTTAGATTCAATGGATATTGAGCGCGAACGTGGTATTACCATTAAAGCGCAAAGTGTAACGTTGAACTACAAAGCAAATGACGGCGAAACATACCAACTTAATTTCATTGATACACCAGGACACGTTGACTTTACCTATGAAGTATCGCGTTCTTTAGCTGCATGTGAAGGCGCATTATTAGTTGTTGATGCAGGACAAGGCGTTGAAGCGCAAACTTTAGCAAACTGTTACACCGCGATAGAAATGGACTTGGAAGTAATTCCAGTATTAAACAAAATTGATTTACCGCAAGCAGATCCACTGCGTGTTGCTGAAGAAATTGAAGAAATTATTGGTATTGATGCCCTAGACGCTGTTCAGTGTAGTGCTAAAACCGGGGTTGGTATTGCCGAAGTGCTCGAAATGATCGTTAAGGACATTCCGCCACCAGTCGGCGAAAAAGACGAGCCTCTTCAAGCGCTAATTATTGATTCATGGTTTGACCCATACCAAGGTGTTGTATCGCTTGTGCGCATTAAGCACGGTGAGCTACGTACGGGCGACAAAATTAAAATCATGTCTAACGAGCACATTCATACAGCCGATCAAGTGGGTATATTTACACCTAAGCAAACCAATACAGGGATTTTACGTACCGGTGAAGTAGGCTTTGTTATTGCGGGCATTAAAGAAATTCACGGTGCACCAGTTGGTGATACGATTACGCATCAAAGAAACGCAGCGCCACAGCGTTTACCTGGCTTTCAAAAAATTAAACCGCAAGTTTATGCAGGTATGTTCCCAATAGCGTCTGACGAGTATGAATCATTCCGCGATGCCCTTAACAAGCTAAGCTTGAACGATGCGTCGTTATTCTTTGAGCCAGAAAACTCAACGGCACTTGGCTTTGGTTTTCGTTGTGGCTTTTTGGGTATGCTCCATATGGAAATTATTCAAGAGCGTTTAGAGCGTGAATACGATATTGACTTGATTACAACTGCTCCAACGGTAATTTACGAAATCGTAACAAAAGACGAGCGCACTTTCCAAATCGATAATCCGTCTGATTTACCTGCAGTTAATGACATTGTAGAAATTCGTGAGCCGATTGTTGAGGCAAATATATTAGTGCCGCAAGAATACTTAGGTAATGTCATTACTCTATGTATAGAAAAGCGCGGTAGTCAAACTAAAATGACTTATCATGGTAAGCAAGTTGCAGTAACGTATGAGTTACCAATGGCTGAAGTGGTAATGGATTTCTTTGATAAGCTTAAATCTACTAGCCGTGGTTTTGCATCACTTGATTATAACTTTAAGCACTTTCAAACATCAGACATGGTTCGCGTTGACATTTTAATTAATGGTGAACGTGTTGATGCGCTAGCAATTATTGCACACAGAGACAGTGCGCAATCACGTGGTCGTCAGCTTGCTGATGCGCTTAAAGAGCTTATTCCACGTCAAATGTTTGATATCGCAATTCAAGCCGCGATTGGTCAGCATGTTATTGCGCGTACAACTGTAAAACAACTACGTAAAAACGTAATTGCTAAATGTTACGGTGGTGATGTGAGTCGTAAGAAAAAGCTACTCAAAAAACAAAAAGATGGTAAAAAACGCATGAAACAAGTAGGTAATGTTGAAGTACCTCAAGAGGCGTTTTTAGCTATTCTGAAAGTTGGCAAATAACAACAAAGGATTATAAATGGCTGGTTACTTTTCAATTTTATTGGTGCTGTTAACCTTAGGCTCAGGCTTAATATGGTTAATAGACCACTTACTGTATGCACCAAAAAGGCAAGAGCGTTTAGCGTTAGCGCAAACGTCTGCTGGCGCTAAGTTAGATGATGAAACAGCAGCATTAATTGCACCAGAGCCAGTATTAACTGAAACTGCAAAATCGATTTTTCCGATGATTGCTGCTATTACTATTTTCAGATCGTTTATATTTGAACCTTTTCAAATTCCGTCAGGTTCGATGATGCCAACACTATTGGTGGGCGATTTTATTTTAGTACAAAAGTATTCATACGGTATAAAAGACCCTGTTTGGCGCACTCAATTAGTTGAGATGGACGAGCCTGAACGTGGTGATATTGTTGTTTTTAAGTTTCCTGGTAATGAAACAATTGACTACATTAAAAGAACAATAGGGCTACCTGGCGATAAGGTTGTATACCGCGATAAACACCTATACATTCAGCCAAAGTGTGCTGAGGGTGAAGTAAGCCGCAGTAACTTACAATGTGGTGAGTACAACAAGATTGACATGGAAGTGAAAAACCGAGGCGAATTTATGCTAAAAGGCATGGAATCGGTTCGAATAAATGAGTCGCTTACAGAAGATGGTCACGATATTTTAATTTACCCTGAGGTTCCAGAGAAAAAAGGTCGCTACTTCAGACAAGCTGGTACTCGCACCGATGAGTGGGTTGTACCCGCAGACCACTATTTTATGATGGGTGACAACCGAGATAATAGTGAAGATGGTCGATTTTGGGGATTTGTACCAAAAGAAAACTTGGTGGGGAAAGCTGTCTTTATATGGATGAGTTTTGAATTTGAGAATGGCCCTGATGATGTTTTACCAGGATGGGTTCCAACTGGTGTTCGCTTTGAACGCCTAGGTAATATTCAGTAACAATGAAAAAAAATGTAACAGAGTTATACAACAAAATCGGCTACGAGTTTTCTGATCAAGGTTTACTTGAACAGGCAATGACACACCGTAGCCACAAAGGTCAACATAATGAGCGCTTAGAGTTTTTAGGCGACTCAATTTTGAGTTTTGTTATTGCCAATGCACTTTATGCCAAATTTCCAAAGGCACGAGAAGGCGACTTAAGCCGCATGCGTTCAACACTGGTACGTGGTCAAACACTTGCTGAGTTTGGTGTTGAATTTGGTTTAGGTGATTACTTACGTTTAGGTCCCGGTGAGCTAAAAAGTGGTGGGTTCCGCCGCGAATCAACACTTGCCGATGCAGTAGAAGCCATCATTGGTGCTGCGTTTTTAGATTCAGGTATTGAGCGATGCAGCGAGCTTATTTTATCGTGGTACGAATCACGCTTAGATGCTATTTCACCAGGGCTTAACCAAAAAGATCCGAAGACCCTGCTGCAAGAGCATCTACAAGGTCGCAAACTGCCTTTACCAGGTTACACTGTGGTTGATACAAAAGGCCAAGCGCACAATCAAACATTCACGGTTGAATGTATTGTTGATGGAATGGATAGCATAATTTCTGTTGGTAGCTCACGCCGTAAGGCTGAACAAAAAGCTGCTGAAAAAGCATTGAAGATAATTAAAAATGAATCTTGATACCCTAATACAACCTCATGAAGGCGATGTTGATACATTTTGTGGCATGATTGCCATTGTAGGACGTCCTAACGTAGGTAAATCGACTTTACTCAATGAGATTATTGAGCAAAAAGTAAGTATTACCTCTCGTAAGCCGCAAACAACGCGCCACCGTATTATGGGTATTCATACAGAAGGTAAGTATCAAGCTGTTTATGTTGATACGCCGGGACTTCACATAGAAGAAAAGCGCGCAATTAACCGTTTAATGAACCGTGCTGCATCTAGTTCAATTGGTGACGTAGAACTGATTATTTTTGTGGTTGAAGGAACGCACTGGACTGCTGATGATGAAATGGTACTAAATAAAGTATCGCAAAGCGGTAAACCAGTGATGTTGGTCATTAATAAAATTGACCAAGTAAAAGACCGTGATTTAGTGCTTCCTCATATGAAGTTATTAGGCGATAAGTTTGACTTTGTAAGCATTATGCCGGTTTCGGCAAAGCAAGGTAAAAATATCGACCTTATTAAAGATGAAGTAACAAAGCGTCTTCCGCCATGTGAGTTTTATTTTCCAGATGACTACGTAACCGATCGCTCGATGCGTTTTATGGCTGCCGAAGTGATCCGTGAAAAGCTAATGCGTTTTATGGGTGAAGAACTACCTTACTCGGTCACTGTTGAAATAGAACAGTTTAAATGGCAAGAAAACGGTGTTTGGCATATCAACGGGTTAATTTTAGTTGAACGTGAAACACAAAAGCGCATGGTTATTGGTAACAAAGGCGAAAAGCTAAAAGTGATTGGCCGTGAAGCTCGGAAAGATCTAGAAGAAATGCTCGATAATAAAGTATTTTTAGAGCTTTGGGTAAAGGTTAAATCTGGTTGGGCTGATGATGAACGTGCCCTTAGAAGCCTAGGCTACGGTGAAGACTAAGACAATAAGTAGCCTACTTTATGGATAGTGACTTCTATACCGCATATTTATTACACCGACGTCCTTATAGTGACTCACAAGTAATGCTTGATATGCTAGTAGAAGGAGTCGGTCAGCTTAGAATGATCGCAAGAATTAGTGGCCGCCAGGCCACTAAACACAAAGCGCAATTACAGCCTTTTCAACCTCTACTTGTTCACTACAGTGGTAAGTACGATTTAAAATACATTAATAAATTTGAGCTGCAAGGCGCACCGCTTTTTCTATCAGGTGATGAGCTTTATTGTGGTTTTTATTTAAACGAGTTAACAAACAGAATAGTGCCTGTTAATGAGCCAATAGAACAAGCTTATGAGCTTTATAAATCTCATTTAGAAAACTTAAACAGTGGTGCCGATTTGCAATCTGTTTTGCGTTCTTACGAATTTCAATTACTCGAATTATTGGGTTACGGTGTTGATTTTAGTTTTGATACCAATGGTGAGCCAATAGATGAAGCGCTTACGTATAGTTATTTTCCTGAGCTTGGGTTTGTTATTCAAGAAGATACCCGCTCAGGCTTTAGCGGTGAACAGCTCCAAGCAATAGCAAATCATGACTTTAGTCGAAAAGATGTGTTATATATGGCAAAACAGTTAAGTCGCTATTTACTAAAACCTTTACTAGGTAATAAGCCATTAAAAAGTCGTGAATTATTTACGGCCTCTCAATAAACGTAATTTTACAGGTAAAATAATGAAAGATATTCTTTTGGGTGTAAACGTTGATCATATTGCAACGCTTCGCCAAGCACGAGGCACAACTTATCCCGACCCAGCGCATGCAGCGAGCGTTGCTGAGCACGCCGGTGCAGATGGCATTACCATTCATTTACGTGAAGACCGCCGTCACATTCAAGATCGTGACGTATATGTAATGGCAAAAACAATTCAAACGCGTATGAACCTCGAAACAGCAGTAACTGATGAAATGATTGCTATTGCTCTTGAGGTAATGCCTGAGTATGTTTGTTTGGTACCAGAAAAACGTGAGGAATTAACTACAGAAGGCGGTTTAGACGTTGCGGGTAACATAGACAAAATAAAAGCGGCAACTAAAACCCTTACCGATGCAGGCATCAAAGTCTCATTATTCATTGACGCGGATACTGCACAATTAGATGCTGCAAAAGCCTGTGGCGCACCTTATGTAGAAATACACACCGGTGCTTACGCAGATGCTACAAACGATAGTGACTTAAGCAAAGAGCTTGAGCACATTCGTCAAGGTGTACAATACGCAGCAAGTTTAGGTCTAATTGTGAACGCAGGGCATGGTTTAAACTACCATAATGTAAAACCAATAGCCGCAATGCCAGAAATTTATGAGTTAAATATAGGCCACGCTATTATTGCGCGTGCCGCCATTGACGGCTTAGATAAAGCAGTACGAGATATGAAGCGCTTGATGCTTGAAGCGCGTGTTTAATAGCAAACTTTACTTTTAAGACGAAGCTGACACTAGCTGATTTTGAGTCAGTATTCAAAAATAAAAAAGACGCGATTACGATGCGTCTTTTTTATTTTTACCATTCATTTTTGCGTCAACCAATAGGTTTTCAAGCTCATCTTGTAGCTCAAAAAGTTCAGGCTCTATATTTTCGAGCACGCACTCATTTTTAAGTGAAGTTTCAATAGTTTCAGCTAACGATTTTAATTTTGGTACACCAGTGTAGCAGCACGCACCATGGAATTTATGCACAATGCTGAGTACTTGTTCACAATCTTCATCATCAATAGCTTTAGTAAGTAAATTCAGCGTTTCTGGTACGCTTAAAAGCAGCATATTTAGCATCTCAAGCGCCAATTCGTTTTTTCCACCAGCCCGTTGTAATGCGAGCGGCCAATCTATTCGGCTACTCTCAAAAGGCGCTGGGCTTTGGGGTATTTCATTTTTGCTTTTGTCACGGTTTATTGGCGTTTGCGGGCTGTGGTCGCTAATAATTTGTTTAAGCGTATCTTCGTCAATAGGTTTGGTTAAATACCCTTTAAAGCCATCTTTCAGTAGTTGTTCTTTTTCGCTATGCAATGCATGTGCGGTTACCGCAATAATAGGCGTGTCTTCATTAAGCGACGACTCTTGAATAAGTTTACACGCGGTTATGCCGTCCATTATTGGCATTTGAATGTCCATAAAAATAACATCGTACTTATGGCTTTTACTTAAACTATAAGCCTGTGAACCATTATGAGCGGTATCAATGACCTCAACTTGCTCATCAAGCAGTGTACATATCAGTTTTAAATTAGCGTCGTTATCATCAACAACTAACACTTTGAGTGGCAATAACTTTTGTTCGCTTTGCTCTATATTATGGACAGGGTGATCGAGCCTATATGGCGCAGCAAGCACCTCGCATAGCTTACGATGATTAAGCGGCTTACTTAAACAGGCATCTGCACCGCTGCCAATAAACGCCTCACGCATATTATGTGAAACGGTATTAAGCATTAAATATAAATAATCGGTCGAGTCTCTTACTGTTTTTACATAGCCTTTTAACAATTGCATGTGATCAACCGATGCCATGTGGCCAATTAAACAAATATCAAATTTAGTTTGGGTATTTTCTATGGCTGACAAAAAGCTGGCTTCGTTAAAGCATGGCGTTACGTTTGCTTGCCACTCTGTCAACAACGACAGTACTGCATGATGCGTATGCTCGTGTGGCTCTAAGTATAAAATACGTTTACCAATGAGTGATTTACTTGGCAGATCATTGGTAAATATGTGATTAGGGAGTCTAAAAACGCTATTAAATGTAAAGCATGTTCCGTTACCAGGCGCTGAGTTTAACGATATGCGCCCATTCATCGCTTCAACAATATGTTTGGTGATAATAAGGCCGAGGCCGGTACCCCCAAATTTACGCGTAATGCTCGAATCTGCTTGGCCAAAAGGAGTAAACAATGAATCTTGTTTATCCATTGGTATACCCACACCAGTGTCTGTTACCGACACTAAAACAGAGGCACTTTCTTCATCAAGTAAGCGGTAGCTAATATCTACTTTTATAGAACCTTGTTCGGTAAATTTAATTGCGTTACTTAGTAAATTAATAAGTACTTGTTTAAAGCGAGTGGGATCCCCGGTTAAATCGTCAGGGACTTGCGGGTTTATATAAATAGAGAGCTCAAGCTGTTTTTCATGGGCGCTTGGAGCAAGCAGTGTCATGACTTCGTTTACAGCATCGCGCAATTGAAATTGAATAGACTCAAGTTCCATCGCACCAGCTTCTAGTTTAGAAAAATCTAAAATATCGCTGATAATGGTCATTAAGCTATTAGCCGACAACATGATTGTATCGAGGTAATCTTTTTGGTGCTTGTTCAGTGGTGTTTTATAAAGCTGGCGAGTAAACCCCATTACACCATTGAGTGGCGTACGTAACTCGTGACTCATTTTTGCTAAAAAGTCAGACTTAACACGGTTAGCATCCTGCGCTTCTTTTTTTGCCATTGTGAGCTGAATATTCTGCGTTTCATACTGTTCAAGCGTTTCACGGTAATCACTGGTTGCTTGGTCAATATTTTTTTGCATTTCGTCTTTTTGCATCACCATGGTATCGGCTATCGTGTTTAGCCCTTCACGAAGAATATCAAATTCACCTAACATGGTATCGGTAAGGCCTGTACTTCTTTTTCCTTCAACGAGCTTGTCGGTTGCAAGTACTAACTTATTCAAAGGGGTCATAAACATACGGCTAAGTTTAAATGCCATAATTGCCGCCAATACCAAAGATAAAATAATAACAATGCCACTAACGAGTAAGGCGCGTTGTTGACCAATCACGGCTTTATCTTTGTTTAGCTGTAAAATAACCGTGCCCAATGTTGTTTGAAAAGCAGAAGAATCCCACTGAGTGTTAGGGGAAGAGTGCCCAATAATGGGGGTATAAAACGTGATGATATCTTTTGAGGACTCTATTTTAGTGACTTTAAGTGATTCAAGAGACGTTTGATTAATTAATTCATCAAATGAGCGGTGGTAATTACTCGTCATCAACAGCTCGTTGTTAGTGTCAAATATAGCAATTGATTTAATAGACGGTGAGTGGCGATTATGTGTAAAACTGATTAAACGATTAAGTAATACTTTATTTTTATCAAGAAGTGGCTGCTCTAGGGCAATAGCTAAGGGCTCTGAAATAGTTGCACCTTGTTGATATAAAATTTCATCAAGCTCAATGTAACGATTTACTGTAAAATAACCACCAAGCAGCAATCCAATGATCACCGTAGGGATCAGGGTCAAAGTTAAAACAGAATCACGTAAGCCTAATTTGGTCATAGTGGGAGCATTATTATCATTATTAGTATGTTTTGAGTATATACGTTTCGATGCTTATTCTCAAAGCTTCCCCTAGGTGTGATTAGTAACGAGTTTTAACCTAAATAAATGTAAGGTAATGCCACATGGCACAAATTTTTAAAGCGAAAAAAAAACCTCTTCAACAAAAGTCAGTGGTGCTCGATATAACAAATATGGATCACCAAGGCCGTGGCATAGCAAAATATAACAATAAAGTATGCTTTGTTGCAGGTGCATTACCAGGTGAGCAAGTAAAAGCAACGCTTGTTGATGATAAAGCGCGTTACAGTAGTGCTGTTACACACAAAGTGATTAAAGAAAGTAAAGCAAGAGTCGCGCCTTTTTGTGAGCATTATAATCACTGTGGTGGCTGTCAATTACAGCACTTAGATGTGAATCAACAAGTAGTTGAAAAGCAAACCGCGGTTGAGCAGCTTTTCGAAAAATTTGCCAAGCAAGCAAATTTAAACTGGCAAACTCCATTATTAAGTAAACCAACACATTATAGGCGAAGTGCACGAATAGCGGTTATGTTTGATAAGGCTGCTAAAAAAATGCGTATAGGTTACAGAGCGAGCGCTTCTAAAAATGTTGTTAGTATCAATAAGTGTGCAGTTTTGACTGATGCCTATGAAGCTGTTTTTACACTTTTTGATGAATTAATTAATCACAATAAGTCATTACACAGTATAAGCCACCTGCAATTATGCCAAAGTGAAACGCATAACTTTGTGGTTATTCGTCACACTAAAGCAATTAATGATGAAGTAAAGGCAGTGGTTAAAAACGCCTGTATGCCTTACAAATACTCAGTTATTTGGCAAAGCGAAAGCGAAGTAATTGACCACGCTAATATTACTATGCCCTATTATTACTTGGATGAATTTAAACTAAAATTTGAGTTCGGTTTAGGTAATTTTATTCAAGTTAATGCGCAAGTTAATCAAGCTATGTTAAAACAATCGGTAGATTGGCTTGGTTTAAGTGGCGATGAAAATATATTAGATTTATTTTGTGGTATTGGTAACTTTTCGCTCGTGCTGGCAAAACAAGCAAAAACGGTAATTGGTATAGAAGGGGTTGCTTCTGCGGTTGCAATGGCCGCGCAAAATGCGCAAACTAACTCTATCAGTAATGCGCAGTTTCATTGTTATGATTTAACGCAAAAAATACAAAATGCGCAATGGTTTAATAAAAACCTAGATGTGTTGGTACTAGACCCTTCACGTACTGGTGCAATGGCTATATTAGAGCAATTACCTTTAAAGCAATTTAAAACAATTTTATACGTCTCTTGTGACCCTGTTACCTTAGCCCGTGACAGCGCTATTATTTTGCAAGCAGGCTTTGAGCTCAACAAAATTGGGCTAATGAATATGTTCCCTCATACTGGGCATATTGAAACTATGGCGTTATTTCAACGGAGGTAAAGCGCATTATGGTAGCGACACGTCAATCACATCAACAAGATGAAACGGGTGATCTTTTTACACGGTTAAAAGCACTCGACCTGTCTACAGAAAAGATTCAGTTGCTTAATAAGGCGCAAGCGCTTTGTGTTAAAAGTGATAACCAAGCTTGGCAAAATACAGCCATCGAAATGGTAGAAATTTTAGTCGAGCTAAACCTTGATGCCGAATCGTTAGCCACGGCCTACTTAACGCCTTATTTTTTAAATGACGTTGTGTCCCTTGAAACCGTTCAAGAGCAGCTCGGTAGTAATATATCGTTGCTGTTAACGGGCGTTTCTCAAATGGCGACTATCAGTACTTTGTCGCATCAAGGCAAAGGCACTGTTCAAGTTGATAATATTCGTAAAATGTTATTAACCATGGTTGAAGATGTGCGGGCTGTGGTAATAAAGCTTGCCGAGCAGGTTTGTCATTTACGAAACGTGAAAGACGCCGGTGAAGAGGAGCGGGTTATTGCCGCCAAAGAAACCGCGGATATTTTTGCTCCTTTAGCAAACCGACTTGGAATTGGCCAATTAAAGTGGGAGCTTGAAGATTTATCGTTTAGGTATTTACGCCCAGATACTTACAAAAAAATAGCCAAGCAACTTGATGATAAACGACTTGCCCGCGAAGCCTACATGGAAGACATGGTAGAGCAAGTTAAAAGCCGTTTAAGTGAAGCAGGTATAGAAGCTGATGTATATGGCCGGCCTAAGCATATTTACAGTATTTACAAAAAAATGGCGCAAAAAAACTACGAGTTTGATCAACTTTTTGATATTCGTGCCATGCGTATTGTGGTTGACCGCTTGCAAGATTGCTACGGTGCGCTGGGTATAGTGCATACCAACTGGCGCCATTTAAATAAAGAATTTGATGATTATGTTGCAACGCCTAAGCAAAATGGTTACCAGTCAATTCATACCGTTGTTTTTGGCCCTGAGGGTAAAACCGTAGAAATACAAATTCGTACACAAGACATGCATCAAGATGCAGAACTAGGCGTAGCTGCTCATTGGATGTACAAAGAAGGGGCCTTACCCGGACGTGGTTCGGGTTACGAGCAAAAAATTAGCTGGCTACGTAAATTACTGCAATGGCAAGAAGAAGTAGTTGATGGCGGCGATTTAGCTGAAGAGCTAAAAAACCAAGTTGTTGAAGACCGAGTGTATGTATTCACCCCGCGTGGCGATATTTTTGACCTACCATTAGGGGCCACGCCGCTCGATTTTGCGTACTACATCCATTCTAATGTGGGACACCGTTGTATTGGCGCAAAAGTATTTGGCAAAATAGTGCCGTTTACGCATCAATTAACGACGGGCGATCAGGTCGAAATTCTCACACAAAAGCAGGCTAACCCGAGTAGAGATTGGTTAAATCCGTCATTGGGCTACATTAAATCGTCTCGTGCGCGGGCCAAAATACACCATTGGTTCAAGCAACTTGATCGTGATAAAAATTTAAGTGCGGGTAAAGAAATTCTTGATAATGAGCTACAAAAGCTTGATTTAACATACAAAGATTTAGCTCCAGCAATTAAGCGATTTAACTTTAAAGAGCTTGATGACTTAATGGTTGCGATAGGGGCGGGGGATGTGCGCCTTAACCAAATGCTTAATTTTGTTACTGACCGCACAGAAGACGAACCCGTTATTCGTTTTAAAGCACCAAGCAAAGTAACGGGCGATAAAAACGGCATAGTGGTTGATGGCGTGGGCAGTTTAATGAGTCATGTAGCTAAATGTTGCCGACCAGTGCCCGGCGATGAAATTATTGGTTATATTACGCAAGGCCGTGGTATCGGCGTTCACCGTGATGATTGTGATGCATTTAATAACTTGAAAAAACAGCATCCAGAGCGTGTTGTAGAAGTTAGCTGGTCTGAAGATATAAATGGATCATACGCGCTTAGTATAAAAATTGAAGCAAGCGACAGATCTGGACTCATTCGCGATATAAGTTCTGTACTTGCTAACGAAAAAGTAAACGTAATTAATATGAACGTTAATACTGTGGGTGCTGACCAGTTAGCGGTATTTACCATGCAAATAGAAGTACACGATTTATCGGGTACAAACCGAGTGCTCTCTAAATTGCACCAAATTGAAGGTGTTCACCACGCTAAGCGAGGGCAGTAGCTTTGGCTAACCATTCAGCATTAACAGAACTTTTGAGTATTATGCAAACACTCAGAGATCCCAATGGCGGCTGCCCGTGGGATCTTAAACAAGACTTTAAATCAATTGTGCCGCATACACTTGAAGAAGCCTATGAAGTTGCCGACTGCATCGAATCGGGTAATTTAAATGAGCTTAAAAATGAGCTTGGTGACTTACTGTTTCAAATTGTGTTTTATGCCCAATTAGCGCAAGAACAAAGCTTGTTTGATTTTAACGATGTAATAGAACAATTAAATGCAAAGTTAACACGTCGTCATCCTCATGTTTTTGGCGACAAAAAAGCGCTCAATGATGAGCAATTATCACTGCAGTGGCAAGCTATTAAAGCCCAGGAGCGAAGCGAAAAAGCATTAACCAATACATCATTGTTGTGGCAAGATATTCCAGCAAATATGCCAAGTCTTAGCAAGGCTAAAAAAATTCAACAGCGAGTAGCTTCAATGGGTTTTGACTGGCCGACTTATCATGGTGCGCTTGATAAAGTAAGCGAAGAAGTACTTGAAGTTAAAGAAGCAATAACGCACGATCCTTTATCGGATCACACAGCAGAAGAACTTGGCGATTTACTATTTGCCACCGTTAATGTGGCTCGCCACGTCAAACGTGACCCAGAGCAGCTCCTCAGAAATGCAAACGATAAGTTTTCTGCCCGATTTGAAAAGGTACAAGCATATTTGCAAGCGCAAGGTAAAAGCCTAGAGACAGCAAGCCTTGAAGAAATGGATAATGCGTGGGAAGCAATTAAAAAACATAAATAAAATAGCGCACGTTTTTTAATCGCCCATTCGCTAATTTTAGCTGGATTGCTAAAGCGTGTTTTGGTACAATTTCGCCCCGTCTTGATGATATGCCCATAGCCACTTTTTTGGGTGTTATATTCCTTTTAATTCCTGATATTCTAGGGTTCGCATGAGTACAAAATTTATCTTCGTTACTGGCGGGGTTGTTTCTTCGTTGGGTAAAGGTATTGCAGCAGCATCGTTGGCGGCTATTTTAGAAGCCCGTGGCTTAAATGTTACTATTTTAAAGCTGGATCCTTACATCAACGTTGACCCAGGCACAATGAGCCCAATTCAACACGGTGAAGTATACGTTACAGAAGACGGCGCAGAGACTGATCTTGATCTAGGTCACTACGAACGTTTTATTCGCACCAAAATGACTAGCCGAAATAACTTCACGCAAGGCCGCGTATATGAAGACGTATTACGTCGCGAGCGTCGTGGTGAATACCTAGGCGCCACTATTCAGGTTATTCCTCATATCACTAACGATATTAAACAGCGTGTTTACGAAGGCGCTGAGGGGCACGATATTGCCATTGTTGAAATTGGTGGCACGGTAGGTGATATTGAATCACAACCGTTTATTGAAGCAATTCGTCAAATGGGCACAGAGATCGGTCGCGAACGCGCACTCTTTATTCACCTAACGTTAGTGCCTTTCTTAGGCCCTGCGGGCGAAGTGAAAACAAAACCAACACAGCACTCAGTTAAAGAGCTTCGTTCTGTTGGTATTCAGCCAGATATTCTTATTTGTCGCTCAGATCGTAAGTTACCTAATAACGAGCGTGCAAAAATTGCATTGTTTACTAATGTTGAAGAAAAAGCGGTAATTTCACTACCCGATGTAGACAGTATTTACAAAATTCCAGCATTGTTAAAATCACAAGAGCTAGACAATTTTGTATGTCGTCGTTTTCACTTAGACGCGCCTGAAGCTGACTTAGTTGAGTGGGAACAAGTACTATACCAAGAGTCTAACCCTACGGGCGAAGTGACCATTGGTATGGTTGGTAAATACATTGAATTACCCGATGCGTATAAGTCGGTTAACGAAGCATTAAAACATGCGGGTCTTAAAAACCGTTTAACAATCAACATCGAATATGTAGATTCACAAGACCTAGAAAGCAAAGGCGTAGAATTACTTTCTCACCTTGATGCTATTTTAGTTCCAGGCGGTTTTGGTGGTCGTGGTGTTGAAGGTAAAATTTTAGCAGCTAAATACGCTCGTGAAAATAAAGTGCCTTACTTAGGCATTTGTTTAGGTATGCAAGTAGCGCTTATTGAGTATGCACGTAATGTAGCAGGCTTAGCTGATGCAAACTCTACTGAGTTTAATGCCAAATCAGCAGCGCCGGTTGTTGGCTTAATCACCGAGTGGTTAGACGCCGAAGGCAAAGTAGAAGTTCGTGACGAAAAATCGGATCTTGGTGGCACAATGCGTTTAGGCGCACAAAAATGTTACTTAACACCAGGCTCTAAAGTGCACGAAGTTTACGGTAGCGACGAAATTGTAGAACGCCACCGCCATCGTTACGAAGTAAATAACAACTTTGTAGAGCAGCTAGAAAAAGCGGGTTTAACATTCTCTGGTTTATCTGAAGATAAAAAACTGGTAGAAATTATTGAAAACAAAGATCACCCTTGGTTTATTGCCGCGCAGTTCCACCCGGAATTCACGTCAACACCACGTGATGGTCATCCGCTATTTGAAGGGTTTGTAGCAGCAGCGCATATCCACCAAAAAGCGTCATCGTAACTTATAAAAAGCCGTGCATGTATTGTACGGCTTTTTTGTTTTTAAGACTGACTAAGCTATATCAAACATAGTAAAGTTAACAAAACTCACCATTTTGGGAATATAGAGGAAACAAGATGTCAAATATCGTAAAAGTAATTGGTCGCGAAATCATGGACTCGCGTGGTAACCCAACTGTTGAAGCAGACGTACATTTAGCTGATGGTTCTTGGGGTCGTGCGGCAGCACCTTCAGGCGCATCTACTGGTACTCGCGAAGCATTAGAGTTACGTGATGGTGACAAAGCACGTTACTTAGGTAAAGGCGTATTGAACGCGGTTGGTTACATCAATAAAGAAATTGCTGATGCGTTAGCTGGCCAAGATGCACTTAACCAAAGTGCAGTTGATAAAGTAATGCTAGATTTAGACGGCACTGAAAACAAAGAAAAATTAGGTGCAAATGCAATCTTAGCAGTATCACTAGCGACAGCTAAAGCCGCAGCTCAGTCTAAAAAAGTAGAACTATACGAGCACATTGCTGATTTAAACGGCACACCGGGTGTTTATTCTATGCCACTGCCAATGATGAACATCATCAATGGTGGTGAACACGCAGATAACTCTGTAGATATTCAAGAGTTTATGATCCAACCTGTTGGCGCTGCAAACTTCCGCGAAGGCCTACGTATGGGCGCAGAGGTTTTCCACAGCCTTGCAAAAGTACTTAAAGCAGACGGCCACTCAACAGCTGTTGGCGATGAAGGTGGCTTTGCGCCAAACCTTGCATCTAACGAAGCGGCACTTGCAGCAATTAAAGTTGCGGTAGCAAACGCAGGTTACGAGCTAGGTAAAGATATTACTTTAGCGATGGATTGTGCAGCCTCTGAGTTTTACGACAAAGAAGCAAACATTTACGACCTTAAGGGTGAAGGCAAAAAATTCACGTCTGAAGAATTTAACTTCTTCTTGCAAGAGCTTACTCAGCAATACCCAATTGTGTCTATTGAAGATGGCTTAGATGAGTCTGATTGGGATGGCTTTGCTCACCAAACTAAATTAATGGGCGATAAAATCCAATTAGTAGGTGATGATTTATTCGTAACTAACACTAAGATTTTAAAGCGTGGTATCGACAACGGTATTGCTAACTCAATCTTAATTAAGTTTAACCAAATCGGTTCACTAACTGAAACGTTAGCGGCTATTAAAATGGCGAAAGACGCTGGTTTTACTGTTGTTATCTCTCACCGTTCAGGTGAAACAGAAGATGCAACAATTGCTGATTTAGCAGTAGGTACTGCTGCGGGCCAAATTAAAACAGGTTCATTAAGTCGTTCTGACCGTGTAGCTAAGTACAACCAATTGCTTCGTATTGAAGAGCAATTAGGCGCTAAAGCACCGTACAATGGTTTAAAAGAAGTTAAAGGTCAGTAATTCTTTTTTAGAAACTGATTTTAAATTTTAAGCTATAAAATCCTCGCCAATGCGGGGATTTTTTATATTGCTTGTAGTTTTTTTTTGTTAGTATGAGCTTCAATTTACAGGGAATTGTAGTGCTAAAACGTTTCATTTTTTCTGCAGCGCTTTCCTTATCAATGCATATACAACTTAATGGCTATAATTAAAATGGATATTCATGTCAACGATTACAGTTACTTAATAGTAATATTGCCTATAGCGTTAACAATGGCTTATTTATTAAAAAAAGCGACATCAAAAACAAACATTAAGCATGATGTTATGCTTAATTTTATTTTAACGATGTTATTTTTTCCTGCAGGGTTTGTACATTTTATTTGGTGTATTTATACATCAATTAAAAAGCGGGATCGCAACGCTCAATAATTCGAATTGAGGGGGTAACTCCCCTTTTTAGGAGTTTTAAATAATGTATTTTCACTCATCTTTTTATTACATTCTCGTTTTACCATTTTTGCTTATTTTTTCAGGCTTGATTTTTTTTCTAAATAAAAATTCTAATACTAAAAGTAGTATAGGTTTGAGTTTGGTTTTGACATTTGTGAATATTCTTTTAGGTCTATTTCATTTGTTTTACGTTATTAACAAAGTGCTCAACGAAGTCCCTGATAATAAACTGCTCACAAAGTGAATTGCTGCTTTAAAATGTCACCTGTAAAACAGGTTTTTAGATAAAAGCCACGGGGCAGGGTTTTTATTATTTGCCCGTTTGGGCCAATAGCATCGGTCACAATTTTGCTATTCGCGGCTTTTGGACGAATTTGCATTGCATCGCCTAAATGGCCTGATATTTCATCAACCCTACCAAGCGCAATCAACTCCATTTGTTCTTCCCAATCTCGCTGTAGTTTTGCATCTTGCTCGGGCGTGGGTTGCCATAAAAAGCCGCTGCCTATGGTTCTATTAAACGGTGCGATATCACGCTCGCTTAAAACTGGAAGCCATAAAACATGGTTAAGCTTTTTACGAACCGCACTAGTGTGCCATGTCATGCCGGTTACATTTATTAGTGGCGTTACAGATACAAAGGTGGTTTCAAGAGGTTTGCCTTTATAAGAAATAGGCAGCGTTTTAAGTTCAATACCCAAATCTTCAAAGTCGGGGAGGGGTTTAGAACCCGCGGTTGCACCTAATACGTATTCAATTAATTGCCCCGTCCAGCCTTTTTCTCTTAATAAGTCGTCAGGGGTTTTAAAGTTATATTGTTCAGCAAGCTGCCCAAGCGTAAGGCCAGCAATACTGTTTACACGTTGAGTAAGATCATTAATTGAAAGTGGTTTAGTTGGGCGCATAATATTAATTTTAGTTGAATAAATACCACTGCCATGATAGCAAAACAGCTAAGCCGTGGATATCTTTAGGTTTGTGTGTTTTTTGTTCGCTGTTGTGGTGTGTTAATTTTGTACATAGTTAAAATTATGGATAACTCGTTAAGTTACTGACTAACTTGGTTTTTTTTAGTTTGTAAGTTTTGTTCGTATTGGTCGTTTTAAAAGTTAATGGGATAAATACAACTATATGAACATGTTTATCCACAGAATCTGTGGAGAACAACACGTTTTAGATCTTATATTGTGGATTTGTTTGCAAAATGAACGTGTTTTTTAAAAGTTATGCACAAACTGTGAGTAACTAGAGTAAAACAATAACTGCAATAGCTTTTGCACATTTTTTTAAAATTTATTGATCTCATCTGTATGTTTTATCTACTGGGTTAAAGCATAAACGTCATTCACCCGTAGGCTTGTCTATAATAGTGTTTGCCGTATTGCGACTAATGTGGAACAATCATTAAAAATCGACTTACAAATGAGGCACTAAGGTGATTGATGCCGAAGGTTTTCGTGCCAATGTCGGAATTGTAATTTGCAATAATCAGGGACAAGTATTTTGGGCCAGACGCTACGGTCAGCACTCTTGGCAATTTCCCCAAGGCGGTGTTGATGATGGTGAAACACCAGAACAAACTATGTACCGTGAATTACACGAAGAGGTCGGACTGCGACCAGAAGATGTAGAAATTGTCGCAAGTTCAAAACATTGGTTACGCTATAAATTACCCAAACGATTAATTCGTCGCGACTCAAGTCCGGTGTGTATTGGGCAAAAACAAAAATGGTTTTTACTGAAACTTCGTTGTAAAGATGAAGATGTAAACTTACTTAAAACTCATCACCCAGAGTTTGATGATTGGCGTTGGGTGAGTTACTGGTACCCTGTTAGGCAGGTTGTGTCGTTTAAACGGGATGTTTACCGACGTGTAATGAAGGAGTTTGCTCCTTTTGCTATGCCCTTTAATAAAAGAGAACACCATAAAGACCATTGGCGAAGTAAAAGGTAATAACTTTATAATAAAATAAAGGAGCAGGACATGCTGGCAACACTAAGATCTATTGCTGAGTCTGTATCGCAACAAGCGAATTTAGACACTGCTTTAGTGTGCTTTGTGCAAATGGTGAAAGACGCCATGAAAACCCAGTGCTGCTCTATTTATTTTGCCGACTACAGCCAAGACAATTTTGTATTAATGGCTACCGAAGGGTTAAACCCTGATGCGGTAGGCAAGTTTAGAATTGGCTTTACAGAAGGTTTAGTGGGGTTAGTTGCCCAACGCGAAGAACCCATTAATATAGCTTTTGCTAAATCGCATCCGCGCTTTAAGCTCTCTCCTGAGGTAAACGAAGAAGGCTATAATGCTTTTTTATCGGTACCTGTGGTTCATCAAAAAAAAGTACTGGGCGTTATTGTTGTTCAACAAAAAATGGCCCGTGTATTTAGCCAAGATGAAGAGTCGTTTTTAATAACGCTTTCTGCTCAACTTGCTTCACAATTGGCTCATGCCGAAATTAAAGAAGTACTTCGTCAAGACGAGTCATCTCATCAAACCTCTGTTTTAAAGGGTGTATCTAGTGCGCCGGGTATAGGTATAGGTACCGCATTTGTACTTTTACCAAAACTTGACTTTAAATCAATTGAGCTCCAAAAAAATAGTGATGTGACTGAGCAGCGTCGCCTGTTTACGCAAGCAGTGGCGGCTACACGTAAAGAGTTTAATACGCTTTCGATGACGTTGAGTGACTCTATTCCTCAAGAGGCATTAGCCGTATTTGATGTGTATCAACAGTTATTAGATGCTAAAAGTTTAGGTCACAATGTAGAGGTTCAGTTACTCGAGGGATGGTGTGCAAAAAGCGCACTTAAAATTGTGATTGAGCGTCTAATTTCGCAATTTAATGCGATGCAAGACCCATACATAAAAGAGCGTGCTGTTGATGTGAAAGACATTGGTTTACGCGTATTACATCACTTAGTTAACACTGAACACGCAGTAAAAGATTATCCAGCAGATACCATATTAATTGCAAATACATTAACCCCCGCGATGCTTGCTGAAGTACCAAAAGGGCATTTAGCAGGCGTTGTTAGTGTTAATGGTTCTGCCAATAGTCATGCATCTATTTTAACTCGCGCAATGGGGATCCCCGCTATTTGGGGGATAGAAGATTTACCATTACTTCAATTTGATGGTAAACCAATGATATTAGATGCGTTTGCAGGGCGTTTGTATATCTCACCCTCGCAAATGTTATTAGACGAGTACGCAGACTTACAACATCAAGATAACCTGTTAAATAATCGTTTTTTAGCAGAGCAAGAGTACGAGTCTATTACCTTAGATGGCGAACACGTCAGTTTATTGTTAAACGCAGGGCTAGAATTAAAAACAGACCAAAACAACGCACATGTGTGTGACGGCGTCGGTTTATACCGTACTGAAGCGTGGTTTATGCAAAAAGGCCAGTTTCCTTCTCAGTTAGAGCAAGAAAATTGGTATCGAGAAGTGCTCACCAGTTATTACCCAAACCCCGTCGTAATGCGTACGCTCGACATTGGCGGCGATAAAGTGCTCGACTACTTTAATATAACCGAAGAAAACCCATTTTTAGGTTGGCGTGGTATACGTATTAGCCTTGATCATCCCGAGTTATTTTTAGACCAACTCAAAGCAATGCTTAAGGCAAATATCGGTTTAGGCAATTTAAAAATAATGTTGCCGATGATCAGCGGCACAGAAGAAGTAGATGAAGCATTGGGGTTATTTGAACAAGCTTACTTTGAACTAAACGAAAACTTCCCTGAGCAGCAAATAGATCGCCCCGATATTGGTATTATGCTTGAGGTGCCTTCCAGTGTGTTTATGTTACCTGAATGGTCTAAAAAGGTAGATTTTTGTTCAGTAGGCAGTAACGATTTAACACAATATTTATTGGCGGTAGATAGAGCCAACGCGCGTGTTGCTGAGCTTTTTAATCCTTACCACCCCGGGGTGCTTAGGGTTTTAAGTAAAATAGCCGATGAGTGTGAAAATTATGAATTACCCTTCAGCTTATGTGGTGAACTAGGGGGGGACCCGGAGGGAGCCATATTGCTAATAGCCATGGGATATAGACGACTGAGTATGAACTTATCGTCTTTAAATAAAGTGAAATGGGTGCTTAGGCGTTTAAGCGTTGCCGACATGGAACAGTTATTAAGCGAGTGCTTAGCACAATCAACAGCTAAACAAGTTTTGCGTTTAACGCGTAATTTTATGCTAGAGCACAATTTAGGTGACCTATTTTATACCCCAAAGTAAAAGGTGCTTACTTAATTAATTTTAATACGCAGATGCTATTCGTTTTATAATCCTTTACCATATAAGCCTTCAAAAGGCATTTGAGATAACTATGTATGACTTAGGTTTGTTGGTCGCATGTTGCGCACTACTGGGCTGTATTGTCGGTTTTTTAGCAGGATTATTAGGTATTGGCGGTGGGTTAATAATTGTGCCTGCACTGAGCACATTGCTGATTTTATTTAATGTTACATCTGCAGAACATGTTGTGGTTATTTCGATTGCGACCTCTTTGGCCTCTATTTTATTTACTTCTACGTCTTCAGCATTGGCTCATCATAAAAATGATAATGTGCCTTGGCATGTTGCACCTTGGGTTATGACAGGTGTAGCAATAGGGGCTTTAATTAGTGGGTTTGCAGCAAGCTTAATACCAGAGCAGTTACTACGCAGTGTATTTGCAGTGAGTGTTGTATTTATTGCAGCCAGAATGGCGCTATCATCACGTAATAAACCCTCATCCACTAAGTCGCTCCCACCAGGGCCTATTTTAGGGTGTATTTCCGCTATTATGGGCGGTTTATCAGGGTTGATTGGGATTGGTGGTGGAGCGTTAATTGTACCTATGCTCAATTACTTCTCCATTGATATAAGAAAAGCCATTGGGTGTGCTGCCGTCTCGGGCATTGTAATCGCTTTATTTGGCTCTATTGGCTACATTAGTGCGGGTTGGAAGGTGACCGACTTAGCACATGGTTTTGCAGGGTTTGTATATTTACCTGCGTTATTTGGTATTGTTATTACATCGTGGTTTGTGGCGCCTTACGGGGCTAAAGCAACTCATTATTTACCTGTTAATACAATAAAGAAAGTTTTCGCGGTACTGCTTGTTGTTATCGCAATTAAAATGGTTTTTAGCTAAAGGTTTATTTTTATGGCACTTGAGTTTCCTCAAATCGATCCAATTATTTTTTCGATTGGACCACTGAGCGTACGTTGGTACGGATTGATGTATTTAATTGGTTTTGCATTTGCGATGTGGTTTGCAAATCGTCAAGCGGCAAAGCCTAATTCTGGCTGGACCAAAGAGCAGGTAAGCGATCTATTATTTTATGGCATGCTAGGGGTAATACTTGGTGGTCGTATCGGCTATGTATTGTTTTACCAATTTAGTTATTTTTTAGAAAATCCGCTGTATTTATTCCGCATCGATCAGGGCGGCATGTCGTTTCATGGTGGTACGCTGGGTGTAATTACAGCCGTTGCCATTTTTTCGTGGACACGTAAAAAGTCACTTCTACAAGTTGGCGATTTTGTAGCGCCACTAGTGCCAGTGGGATTATTAGCAGGGCGTATAGGTAACTTTATAAATGGCGAATTATGGGGGCGTGTATCAGACGTTCCTTGGGCTATGGTATTTCCAACCGGTGGGCCGCTTGCTCGCCACCCGTCGCAGTTATACGAAGCTTTTTTTGAAGGGCTTGTTTTATTTTTAATTATGCTATGGTTTATTAAAAAACCACGCCCAGCTGGCAGTGTTGGCGGCGTATTTTTACTAGGTTACGGGGTGTTTAGGTTTGGTATTGAATACTTCCGCCAACCAGACGCGCAACTAGGCTTATTTGCCGACTTTATCTCTATGGGTCAAATACTGTCACTCCCTATGATTATAGGTGGTTTAGGTTTATTAATTTGGGCATATAAAAACCCGCAGCAAGTAACAGTAGCAAAGGCATAATAGAAGCATGAAACAATATTTAAAATTATGTCAGCGTATCGTTGACGAAGGTCAATGGGTAGAAAACAAACGCACAGGCACACGTTGCTTAACCGTTATAAACGCCGATTTAGAGTACGATGTAGCAAACAATCAGTTTCCTATGATCACCACGCGTAAAAGTTACTATAAAGCGGCCATTGCAGAGTTGCTTGGCTATTTACGAGGCTACGATAGTGCAGAGCAGTTTCGTAATATTGGCTGTAAAACATGGGATGCTAATGCCAACGATAACCAAGCCTGGCTTAATAATCCAAACCGTAAAGGTGAGGATGACATGGGGCGCGTTTACGGTGTTCAAGGGCGAGGTTGGCAACGCCCTGATGGTTCAACACTCGATCAGCTAGCAAAAGTAATTAACAATTTAAAAAATGGCATTGATGATCGCGGCGAAATAATTACGTTTTATAACCCAGGTGAATTTGAACTGGGTTGTTTAAGACCTTGTATGCATACACATACGTTTTCACTATTAGGTGATACGCTTTACTTAACATCTTATCAGCGTAGTTGTGATGTCCCGCTGGGGCTAAACTTTAATCAAATTCAATGCTTTGTGTTGCTTGCTCTGGTCGCTCAAATTACCGGCCATAAACCGGGTAAGGCATATCATAAAATAGCTAATGCTCATATTTACGAAAATCAGCTCGAGTTAATGCGCGATGTACAGCTTAAACGCGAACCATTTGAATCGCCCAAGCTTACAATTAACCCAAAGATTAAGTCACTAGAAGACATAGAAACCTGGGTTACCCGAGACGACTTTGAAGTAACCGGCTATCAATGCCACGACGCAATTCAATATCCATTTTCAGTATAATAACCGATTAAGGAAAACAACATGAAAGCAGTGATCCCAGTAGCGGGCCTTGGTACACGCATGCTACCAGCCACTAAAGCAATTCCTAAAGAGATGCTTCCTGTAGTAGACCGTCCTTTAATACAATATGTAGTTAACGAAGCGGTATGTGCAGGTATAAAAGAAATTGTACTTGTAACGCACTCAAGTAAAAACTCTATCGAAAACCATTTTGATACCAGCTTTGAATTAGAGGCAACGCTTGAAAAGCGTGTTAAGCGGCAATTACTTGCCGAAGTACAAGCCATTTGCCCTAAAGACGTAACAATAATTCACGTACGCCAAGGTGAAGCAAAAGGGCTAGGCCATGCCATTAACTGTGCAGCCCCAATTATTGGTAACGAACCATTTGTGGTTATTTTACCCGATGTGATCATAGACGACGTTGAAAGCGATCTTAAAAAAGACAACCTCGCCGAGATGATCGCTCATTTTGAACAAACAAAACACAGCCAGATAATGGTAGAGCCTGTACCAATGCAGGAAGTTGATAAGTTTGGAGTAGTGGATTTAGGTGGCACCGAAATAGCGCAAGGTGAAAGCTCGCCTATTGTTAGCATGGTAGAAAAGCCACCGGTTGACGAGGCACCTTCAAACCTAGCCGTGGTTGGGCGTTATGTGTTGAGTGAAAATATTTGGCCGCTACTTGCAAAAACTCCACAGGGTGCTGGCGATGAAATTCAGCTTACCGATGCTATTGCCATGCTTATGCAAAGTGAAAAAGTAGATGCGTACGCAATGAAAGGCCGAAGCCACGATTGTGGTAGTAAAATTGGTTATTTAAAAGCAACCATTGAGTTTGCACTTCGTCGTGATGAATTTGCCGATGAGCTAAAAACATTTATTAAAACACTCATATAACCGTTTACATTAAATCAGCAAAAGGCGCCTAATTTGGCGCCTTTTTTATTGTTTTTTGCATAATTTGTTTTTTTAATGTAAAAATTAGAATAGTTTTGATTACTTTACAGACATAATGTAATTTATGTTGTAATGTTTATTTTAAGTGGCATTAAAATTGTATTGAAAAGTGTTCTCATGGAGGAGTCAAAAAAACATAAGCCTATTGAATTAAATACGTTTATGTACATAAAGGGCTAGGGTATGGCTCGAAAACTTAAAGTAAGGTTAAACGCTTTCTAAAGAGGATGTTTAACTGAAATGTAAGTGTGATTACACTGCTTTCAGGACAGCGAATAAATGTTAATAAATAATAAAAACATAACAGGATTACTTTTAAGCCTGCTAATACTGCTATTTGGTACAGCATGCTCGATTACACCTGAAATAAAATCAGTCCCCACACCTGAAAAGCAAACCAATTCGCCCGAGTATGTACCTATTACTGCATTAGAGCTTGCTCAGTTAAAAGATGCAGCATTGCAATGGCAGCAAGCCAGAGCAGGTATAGAGCGTATTTTAAAGCTAGAAAAAGAAATTACCTACCTTGTTAATCACATAGATATTATTAATAGTAAAGCAATAGCTCAGTCTAATCAGCCTACAAGCAACTCGTACAGCACGCGAACAATTCACAATCAGCAAGCTGCAAGGTCACGTAGCCAAAATGTTAACCAATACAGAAACAAAAAGCAGACAGTTAAGCTTAATACAACAAGGCATATTTTTGCTTTGCAAGTAGCATCGGTTGATTCAGAAAAAGACATAGCAAAAGCGTGGAAAGAGCTAAATACTAAAGCCGCACCTTTATTCAGAAAAAAAATACTAACCAATGTTGAAACCGCAAAAATAAATAAAAAAACGTTTTATAGGCTTAAATTAGGGTCTTACCAAAACCTAAAAAATGCCAAAGCAGACTGTGAAGTATTTAAAGTATACAAGCTCGACTGCATAGTCAGTAACTACACAGATAAACCAGTAAAGCTGTAGTTAAAATAGAAACTTGCTAAAAAATTATTTATCCATAAAATACCTCACCATAGTCAAAAGGATGGTAGGTAAAAAGTATGGTTATTAAAAAGGAATTTATTAATACATTTTTTTGTATTGGGTTTGTGTTGTACCTAACTGCGTGCAGTTCACCAAAAATAGTACAACCAAGTTTAGCGACATCAAATACCGTTCTTATTTCAAATACTGACTTACAAGCACTTAAGCAATCGGCTAAAGAGTGGAAAACAGTTGAGCCCAAAGTTAACGATTTGCTTGAACTAGAAGGCCAGCTTTCAAAGCTGACGACTCGCTTAAAAGCCATTGACGAAATCAATGTGGCCCAGGAAAACACCGCTTTAACACCCCCTGCAACAGAAAGTATTTTAAAAAGTGATCAGGCTTTTTTTGCTATTCAGGTAGCAGCATTTGATAGTGAAGCTAAATTAAATACCGAACTGGCTAATTTAAAACGTAAAATACCTGCGTTTTTTAACACTAATTTAGCGGTCAATATTGAAACTAAAGTAATAAAAACCAATACATTTTATCGCTTAAAGTTAGGCGCATATAAAACAAGTAAACAGGCAACAACCGATTGCGAAGCATTAAAACAGCAAAAAGTGAGTTGTTTTGTCACCTATTACACGCAGCAAAAACCACAAACAACCCTCTAGGCATAATAATTGCTTAGTCTCTTGTATGATCACAAGAGGATGGCAACTATGCGCCTTTTACTACCCTTATTATTAATTAACTTGGCTGGGTGCAGTTTAATTCCTGAACCCGAGCCGAGTGTGAGCACGTATGCCCCAAAAGCAGCGATGGCGCCTTTTACAGTAAGTGACTACGTGCACAACTTAACTGTGCAATTAAGTCATTTAAAGGGCCCATTAAGCATCAATACTCGCATAGGGGTTAGTAGCTTTTACTTTGCAGATGCGCTCGATTCTAAGCTAATGACGCAACAAGCGTCGGGCTTAAGCCAACAAATACAAGAAAGTATACTCACTAAAATGACGCAAATGGGTTATCACACGGTCGAATACCGCTTAGCTAATAATCTACACTTATCTCATAACGCCGATAGTGCGTTAACGCGTAATTTAGAACAGCTACGAGAACGCCAAAATATTGACCTTATAATTACAGGCACCGTCACACGCCAACAGCATGCATACATTGTCAATGCGCGCATGGTTAACATTAGCAACAAACAAGTTTTATCTGCTGGCAGTACCGAGATCCCAATCAATGTAATGTGGGGTAATGAAAAAATTCAGCAGCGCGATGGTTTACTTTATCGCAGTGAATATTAACGAGGAGCACACAATGAGAAACTTATTAATCACGCTATGTTTGCCATTAGGGTTTGGCTGTTCGCAAATAACGAACACAACTAGCACCGACTCAGCGGTTGCGCAAAGTAACCAAGCACCGCTGCTGGCTTCAAGCCAACGTAAAGTAAGTGCTCCGGTGAATCATGATAATGTGTTTCAGTCGGGGTTAGCTCAGCAAACCAACTACACTAAATCGACGCCGCCAATGCATAAAAATATAAACCATTATGTACGCGGAATAATGCAAGACATGGTCGAAAACTTACAATACGTTAATGACAAAACACCGCTAGCGGTATCAAGCTTTGTATTTTTAGACGACGATTACAGTAATGGCAGTTTATTAGGGAATCAAATTGCAGAAAGCTTTATGCACGAGCTCCATAATTTTGGTGTACCGGTCATTGATTTTAAAACCACCGATTATGTTCGTGTAACGCAAACCGGCGACTTTGTATTTAGCCGCGACTACCTAGAGCTCGACCCAGAGCAAAACTTTCAATACGTATTGGCTGGCACATTAGTAAGCCATCAAGGCGGAGTTTTAGTAAATGCACGAATTGTTGGCTTAACCAGTAAGGCTGTTGTTGGTTCGGCACAAGGGTTTTTACCCCAATCAGTGATTGATGCATTAAATGGCAACTACCGTACCGATGGCATTATGCTAAAACAAGCGAGTGAGTGAGGTGAGTATGGGCTTTACATTAAACACCAATTTACACACGCTTTTGCTAGTAGGGCTAGTCGTTGCTCTATCTGGTTGCTCGCTAACACACCACCATGTACATGATTCAAATACACACACAGCAACGCAAGCAAGTAACGACTACATGCTAAATGGTGATTACGATGCACAAACACACAAGCAAACTGTGCAGCTAGACAATGATTACGATGCGTCAAAACCTTTTAAGCCCCTAAAGCACCATAAAACGCTTGTTAATTACGTAGAGCAAATGGCATTAGACTTAGTTGACACACTCGAGTACGACGCAGAGGCCGATACACAGGTTAATATTGCTGTTAGCACATTGGTAAACCTTGACTCGTCACTCAATAAAAGTAACCAGTTGGGTAACCAAATATCAGAAACACTAATACATCAGCTACAAAAGTTTGGTTACAGTGTGGTTGATTTTAAAACCACCAATACAATAGACGTAAACAGACGTGGTGACTTTGTGTTTTCTCGAAATATTAAAAAGCTAAGTGAAGAGCACATGGCAAGCCATGTATTAGCAGGCACTTTAATTTACAGACAAAATGGCGTAGTGATAAATACACGCGTTATAAATGTTAACACCAAACAGATTGTGGCCAGCAGCCGAGAGCTTATTCCGCATTATGTGCTAAGCAAAGAAGACATATATTTATCAAGTAATTAACTCAAATTCCTATTGATTTAAACCTTGATATTGAAAATCAGATGCCGTTATAATTTAACTCTAGCACACCGCTGTGGCCTCTTAGTTAAATGGATATAACGGCCCCCTCCTAAGGGGCAGTTGCAAGTTCGATTCTTGCAGGGGCTACCAATAAAATCAATGGGTTACATTTTTTCTTTTCTTTAAGTTCTATATTGCGTTCACGTAGCACTACAAGTTTCAATCGCAATTATAATTGCCTAGGCGTCTTTAACCGATCCTTAAACGTTTGAGAATACTGCAAATTTTCAAATAAATCAGTTTATTAACATTATAATTTACGCTACATGTTTTTGTTAAACTTAATCTGTAAGTTGTTGATACTCAATATTCGAAATGTAAAAAGCACTTTTTAATACTTGTATTGCTTCATTTTGAAGAGGGTCGGAGTTGTTATTAGCAACATTTAATAACTGTTCTTTTAGTGATTGTGTAGGAGTTATTAGCCCGCTTTGTAGGCCTTGCAAAATAGTGTGACGCGTCTCTAAGTCTTGGTTTAAATTTATATATTCATATGCAAAGCTTTCACGCTCTCGAGGATTGCTAAACCTCAACCAATGACTAACTATAATATCTTGGCTTAATGAACCGTTGATCTCTAATAGTGCATTTAAGTGTGACAAAATTTGTTCTCTTTCATAGTCGTTAACTACGTAAGGTTTTATTAGATTTAGTGCGTCTAACGACACACTTGCTGATTGTGCAGTGCTTGTTGCAATGTTAACTAATGCGCTATGAATTTCAGGATTCTCCACGGTACGCTCCATATTAGACGCTAACAATAAAAATTGAGTAGTTGATTGGGCATCATCAAATTGGCTCATCTGAATTGCGTTAGTTAGTAGTGCTTTGCTGCCCATTTTTTCTGGTAGTTCGTGCAAAATAGAAATTAAATAATGAAATTCTTGAGATTCAAAATCTAGTGTATGCATGTGCTCAAGTAGTTCGTCTAATGTTGAGGGGGATCTTGAAAGCAGGCGTTTAAATTCTGTAATGGTACTATTAGTATCAGCATTGTTTGAGTTTTGTTTTTCATATGCACTTAGAACTTCATTAAACATCGTGACTAAATCATCGCTTTGGTTAACTTGGCTGCTAAAAGAAGTTTGCTGATTATTTTTTCCATGGCTTGGTGAAGTAAAACTAAGAGTTGGATTTGAGTTGATTGCTATAACGTTGTTTTTGTATGTTGTATCTGCACGTTGATGTTCAAAGTTCGTGGGACTTTTTGAGCTTAAAGGGGGGATTTCTGTGTTTGCAAAACTAATGTATGCTGTATAAAAACCACAGCCAAAAGCAATTACTATTAAGATGAGTAGGGTAATCAGCCTTTGTAATTTCATAAAGCGTCTCGTTTATTTACTTGTTGCATTCTTGCTACCTAAGCCTGTCTTTTAATTATAAAGTTAGCGCTATGGAGGCTAACTTTATAATTGTCTGTTTTATTAAAAAAACTTTAAATTTTTAGTGGCGACTTTTGCATTTCCATCTGTATTTATGTAAACACCGGTCTTAAGGTAAAGTTTTTTGTCTTTCCAGTCAGTGTTATTTCTTAAATCGATCGAGCTCCCTGTTTTTACTTCAGAAAAGTTACCGTCACCGTCTTCATCGTAAATATCTTTACGAGGTAAATTAATATAAGAATTATTAACTTTTAATCTTAGTTTTCCATTAAATAAACCGAGCCTGTAAGTTTTAAATGTTTCGTCGTAGTTCCCTACATAAATATGGGTAAAGCAATCAGTGCCAGAACAGTTCATTGTTCTGCGAAGTGATAAATAAATGCCTTCTGGTGAATTGTTATAAGCGTCTTTTTGTTCGCCTGCTGCGGCCCACTTTAACGCGGCTAGTGGACCTTTTTGCCCACTTTCATCCACGTGTACTTGCGCGAAAATAGCCTTGCCTAGGTTAGATGATTTAGACACAAATTTTGAGTTAATACGGATGTAACGGCTTTCTGATGTGTTTTCGCTTATTTTAAACTCCCTCTCTTCACGAAGCTCTGATCGGTTACTTTCACCCGATTCATAAAAGTAAATAACAGAGCCATCTGAGGTAGTATAAAAGTGGTCATTTTTTGAGTTGCTGTTTTTAATTTGACTTTGTGAGTAGCAAGTTGTTGAGCTAGGGCCAACTTGTAACTTTGCTTTTCGTACTTCTGTTCGTTGGTTGCCAGATACATAGCCAGGGGCATGAGTACCACTTGGTGCATTGCCACTATAGTTGCATGATGCTAATGCTTGGCCAGATGATGCACCAGCAAGAAGTAGAGCAATTGCTGACACTTTGGATAAAGTTGTTGTGTATTTTTGTTGCATTGTGCTTTCCAAATATTGGTAAATGTTTTTATTTATTTTGGTAAGGTTAAAAATCAAAATCTTACTATCCAACAATTTAATATTTAATTTACAAATTGGCAATATCTATTTGTGTTTATTTTAGGGTCGGTTTCGGTGGTTTTTTAGGCGTTCGTTATTTCAGAGGTTGTTTTAATGAGTAGTCGAATATAAATAAAGTTTATTTATTAGAATAAATTAAAAGCTTACAATACTTTAATATAAATAACTGAGGCAGCTAAGTCTTTAATAATAATATGGTTAGCGTGTTTGTTGTTTAAATTGCTTTAATAATAAAAAAGCGAGTAAATCTAAACTTACTCGCTTTACAATTTAATAGCTGATAATTAATAATTAACCATCACTGGTAATTTTATCAATTAATTCACTTAGTACTGTTTCAGCTTGGCTGGTTTCTACTTGGCAGGTGCCTGCATTTAAGTGTCCGCCGCCTCCGTATTTAAGGCATAACTCACCTACGTTTGTATTTGAGCTGCGGTTAGTAATTGACTTACCAATTGCATACACTACGTTTTGCTTTTTAAGCCCCCACATTTTATGAATTGAAATATTGCAGTCGGGGTACATGGCGTAAATTACAAAGCGGTTGGTGGCGTAAATGGTTTCTTCTTGGGTTAGATCTAGCACTACTAGGTTTTTATGTACTGTTGCACATTGTGTTATTTGTGCTTTTGCTTTTTCGTTGTGTTCGTTATACAGCGCTACTCGCTCGGCTACATCTTCCATTTTTAATATGTCGTCAATGCTTTGATCTTTACAGGCATCGATTAGTTTCATCATTAATTGGTAGTTTGAAATTTTAAATTCGCGGAAGCGGCCCAGGCCTGTGCGGGCATCCATTATAAAGTTCATTAACACCCAGTCGGTTGGATTGAGTATTTCGTCTTTTGAAAACTGTGCAGCATCGCCTTTGTCTACAGCGTCCATCATGTCTACTGAAATATTAGGAAATTTTTCAGCGCCGCCGTAGTAGTCGTATACTACACGCGCAGCAGAAGGCGCTTTAGGATCAATAACGTGATTTTTAATGTCGCTTGCGTTACGAACGGTTTCACTTAGGTGGTGGTCAAATGCTATGTGACAACCCGCTACATAGGGGAGGTTAGTAGTAATATCGTTAGCGGTAATGTCTATTTTTCCATCTTGCATGTCTTTTGGGTGAACAAACAAAATATCGTCAATTAGATCTAAATCTTTAAGTAGTACGGCACATACAAGGCCATCAAAATCGCTACGGGTGACTAGTCTAAATTTATTATTGGGCATAGCTATTCCATCTTTTTAATTAAATTACGTATTGAGTGTAACAGCTAAACTATTTTTTGAGATACCAGTGCTTAAAAATTATATAAATAAAAAAGCCAAAACAGACGTTTTGGCTTTTTGATAGCAAGTGTTTATTTTTTGTAAGTTATGCGCCTGGGCCACATTCCATACAGTGGTTAATGATATCTGGGCCAAACTTAAGCTTGGCGTTTAAATCGCGAAGTGCGGTGCGTAAACCCTCTTCTATAACCGGGTGGTAATAAGGCATATTAAGCATTTGTGGTACGGTCATTTTGTTTTGTACTGCCCATGCAAGTAGGTGTGCTATGTGCTCTGCTTGTGGGCCAATAAATTCTGCGCCTAAAAATAAGCCGGTGCCTTGCTCTGCGTATACACGCATGTGGCCCTTATTTTTTAGCATTACACGGCTCCTGCCTTGATTTTCAAAGCTTACTTCGCCTACTTCAAAACAGCCACATGAACCTAAACGGTCTGTTATTTGGGTAAAGCTTTCACCTACCATGGCTATTTGTGGGTCGCTGAATACTGCGGCAATTTTGGCCCTGCGTAGGCCAATACGTACATCTGGAAAACGCCCTGCATTTTGCCCTGCAATGGTTCCCTGATCAGACGCCTCGTGAAGTAGCGGGATCATGTTGCTGGCATCGCCGGCTATAAATATGTTTGATTCGCCACATTGCATTGTGTGCGGATCGGCATGCGGTACACCGCGCTCGTCAAGCTCTATGCCTGTATTTTCGAGGCCTAGCTTGTCTACATTGGGGACTCGGCCTGTTGCAGCAAGTACATAGTCAAACTGTTCAGTGTGTTTTTCACCTTGTTTGTCGGTGTAGGTAAGCTGTGCTTTGTCGCCTACTTGCATCATGTCTGATACGTTTGAGTCGGTATCAACAAAAAACTCTTTTGCAAAAACTGTATTTGCATAGTCTTTTACTATGGGGTCGGTTAGGGGGCCAATAGCACCACCAACGCCAAATAATTTTACATTAACGCCTAAGCGACTAAGTGCTTGACCTATTTCAAGGCCAATTACGCCCGGGCCAAATACGGCAACAGATTCTGGTAGGTCGTCCCAATCGAATACGTCGTCGTTAATGATTAATTTGTCACCAAAATTATTAAATACACCAGGATATGAAGGGCGAGAGCCTGTGGCTATAACAAAACGCTTGGCTGTAATAATAGTATGGTCGTCAATTTGTACACGGTTGGCATCTAAAAATTTAGCGTAACCTTTAATTTTGTCTTCGTCTGGAAGTTCATCTACGGCTTCAACTACGAATCCTGCAAAACGATCGCGTTCACTTTTAACGCGTGACATAACTGCTTTGCCGTCTATTACAGGCTTTGAGCTATGCACACCAAATGCAGGTGCCATTTCTATAGAGTGTGCAGCTTCCGCTGCCGCTATCAATAATTTACTCGGCATGCAGCCAACGCGTGCGCAGGTTGTGCCATAGGGACCTGATTCGATCATAAGTACGTTAGGGGTAAACTGTTTAGCGTTTCGGTATGCACTGAGTCCTGCGGTACCTGCGCCAATAACTACTACGTCGGTTTGCAATTGTTTCATCGTCTTTTTCCTTTAGTAAATAGGGGCGCTTGGCCCCTATTTAAAATTACTTATTAAGCAAAGTATTTTTCTAGGTCGTCTGAGCCACCAATATGTTTTCCACCAATAAATACTTGTGGAACGGTGTCGCGGCCAGAGATTGCTTTGAGGCTTGTTAATGATGCACCTGCACCCATAGTAATTTCTTCGTAGGCAAATCCTTTTTCTGTAAGAAGCTCTTTTGCTTTTTTACAGAATGGACAACCAGGTTTAGTGAAAACGCTTACTGGCTCTGGTTTAGCTTGTTTAGGGTTGATGTAATCAAGCATGGTGTCAGCGTCAGACACTTCAAACGGGTCGCCTGGTAGATCTGGTTCGATGAACATTTTTTCAATTACGCCATCTTTTACCAGCATAGAGTATCTCCAGCTGCGCTTACCAAAGCCTAAATCGTTTTTGTCTACTAACATGCCCATGCCGTCTGTAAACTCGCCGTTGCCGTCTGGTAGTAAAGTAATGTTTTGCGCTTCTTGGTGTTCAGCCCATGCATTCATTACGAATGTATCGTTTACTGATAAACACACAATTTCGTCTACGCCATTTTGTTTAAATACGCCAGCTAACTCGTTGTAGCGAGGAAGGTGAGTAGATGAACATGTTGGGGTAAATGCGCCTGGCAGTGAAAATACAGCGACTGTTCTGCCTTTAAAAATTTCGTCTGTTGTTACCGATTTCCATTCGTCGTTTTGACGTGTTGCAAATGTAACGTTAGGGATTGTTTGACCTTCAATATTCTTTAACATGGTTTAGTTCCTCTTGATTTGTTGAAGCCATTATGGCGAAAATTTAAATATAGTTCTAATCGTTTGTTTGTATTAAACTGATAGTCAAAAGCTATCAGGTTGGAGCTGAACATGAACTTAAAAGATTTTGAATACGTTAAAGCTATAGCGCAACATAAACATTTTCGTAAAGCAGCCGATGCGTGCTTTGTTAGCCAGCCAACACTGAGTGGGCAGGTTAAAAAGCTTGAGCAAACCTTGGGTGTTTCTTTATTTGACCGCTCAACTAAACAAGTTACCCTAACGGCTAAAGGAGCACGTTTACTAGCGCAAATAGAGGTTATTTTAGAGCAAACCCAAATACTCAAAGAGCTTGCTTCTACCTCTAACGACCCATTACAAGGTAAGTTAACAATTGGTATTATTCCAACTATCGCACCGTATTTATTGCCTACGTTGTTAACTTCGATGAAAGAGGCGTTTGTAGACAGCCAATTTTCGTTTATCGAAATGCAAACAGCGACCATATTAGATGCGCTTAATAATGGTGAGCTTGATTTTGCAATTTTAGCCGACGTACCAGAACTTAAGCACTACCATACTATCCCACTTTATAAAGAAGACTTTTTAGTTGCTGTTTCACAAGACAACGCGTTGGCTAAGCATAAAAAAGTAGCGCTAAGCGATCTTCAAGGATGCAGCTTATTAATGTTAAGTGATGGTCATTGTTTTAAAGATCAAGCCCAAAAGTTTTGTTTTTCAGCAGGGGTTGATGTGTCTAATCAATATAAAGGCAATAGCCTAGAAACGTTACTTGCATTAGTGGCGATGGATGATGGGGTTACTTTTGTGCCAAAGTTAGCTTGTACAAAGCGAACAGGCATTGATTATATGCCTATATTTCCCAACCAACAGCGTAATGTTGTATTTGCATGCAGAAAGCATTATCCGCATTTGGCAGGGGTTGAGCAATTAGGTGAGTGGTTGTCGGCTCACCCTAATTTAAAAACACAGCTTGATAAAAAACTTTAGAGTTCTTGGCTTATTACTTCAACTACATCGTTGATTTGTACGCCGGGCAAAGGTTGGTCGTCAATGCTAACTGCAACCGCAGTTTGTTGATATAACTGCTCTACGCGTATTTTATTAAGTGTTGTAGTGGTATGAGGCATTACATTACCTGCAGCATCAGTTAGGTAGTTATGGTGTGCAATACTTAGCATTTGTCCTTTTTTTAGGCCATGTGCTTTACCTAAGTTAATCACTATTTTGCTGTTTTCCATATGCATTATTTTACCTTGTGTTGGAAAACAGGCTAGCACAGCTTGTAAATCATAACTCAAGGTTTGATTTATATCTTGTATGCTTTGGCCGTAAGGCGATTGCCAAAATCTATCACTGTTTACATCAATAATAGCGGTTTTTTCAAACGGCCAAATACCTTGGCCTTGATAGCTATTAGTCCAAAGTTGCTCGTAGGTTGTGCCATTAAAAAGGCTAAACTCTATTTTGTAATTGCGTTGGTAGCTGTCGTCCTGCCAAAAAGCATAATCGCTATTGAGTTTATCGCTTGTTGATAGGTCTGTAATTTGGCTAAGTAACACGTACTGAGCGTTAGTACGGGATGCTATTTCTTCTAACTGTATTTTTGAATAGTCGTACTGTTGTGAAAAGTAATTATCTACATTTACAGGCATGTTGTAATAAGCAACGGGTAGGGCGCTCATTTTTGATTTTTGTAAGGTGGTGAATATTCGCTTGCTAATTGCTTTGTTTACGTCAAATATTTGACCCATTCTGGCTTGCTCTCGATGAGCTAGCTGACTTTGTGTTACGGCAACAAATTTGTTAAAGCTGCTTTGCGGGCATTGCTCTGTTTGCGCAAATATATCTAAACGCAGGGTAATGGCAAATTTATCGTCGTATTTATTTTCACTTACAAGCTCAATTTTTTGAATTTCGCCATGGCTACTAATTTTTAACTGATCTTGCATTAACACGCCGTCTACCAAGGTTTGTACAGAGCTGACACGTGCCCCAGAAAAAACCAGCGCTTGAGTGATGGCATCTTTTATAGCTGCTGATTTGGCCGTGCTTATGTCGTCGTTTTGAATAAGTGCATGCCCGGTAGATTCATACCACTGCGCATTTGTAAAAGCCGAAAACGTAAATAACGCAGTTGCGCTTAGTCCTGCAAATGCCTTTAATAAAAACGATTTCATACTTTTACTCCAAATATACGTTAGCTTTATTATCAAAGCAGCAAGGACTGTACCAATGTTGTTTATCGACGAAGATAACACTATTAATGGCATTAAATGTGCATAAATCAAAATAATTAATATATTAGGGCATAAAACTATGCGAGCAATTTCATTACTGATCACATTAGGGTGTTTAACTTTAAGTGGATGCAGCAGCGTGTTTGATAAGCACGTAGAATACAAATACGTTGAACCTAATAATTACCCCGTGTTAAAAGCGGTAGGTTACGCGCCTATTAGTTTACAAAAAGGAGCGAGTGCTTCTCAAAAACAGCTTATGGCTATCAAAGCCTCTAAGCTAGAAGCCTACCGAGAGCTCACTGAACAAGTTTATGGGCAAAAGGTGACCGCAGGTATGAGTGTTGAAAACGCAGTAGCAAAAGACGATTACTTACAAAGCAAAGTGCAAGGCGTAATTAAAGGTGCGCAAATTATTAAAACTTATGCGGTAGACGATACTTATGTTACGGAGCTTGAACTCAATATGAAGCGTGTGCACGACCTATATATTGGTGAAATAAAACCACGTGAAGTTAAAAAAGTGACTTATTACTAAGACCTGTTGATTTTTGCGGATTAAAACTTTTCAAACTAGAGGTTATTTAGCCACTGCACGAGATATGTAAGCTAGTAGGATAACTGCTCCTGCGTTATTCTACTGGCTATATCAATTAGCTTAATTAAGTCATCTATTTTAAAGCTATTAACGCGTTTTGCCCCGCAAAATGATTAAGTATTATTGAGGATTGGTATTACATCCATGTAGGCAATAAAGAGTAAATAACCTCTAGATATACCCCTTCGAGCAGCGACTGCTGACTATTAATGCTGCGTTATCGTCAATTTATTGGGAGTCCCACACTATGTGGGCTCCGCCTTACATAAAACCCAAACAAGCTGCTGAAAATTAACCCACCAGAGTACAACACGCACTAATGTAGTTGATTTACATTTGCTAAGTAATTTTGAGATTCTATATATTAAACAACAGGTAGGTAATGTTTTAAAGGCGGCGCTATTAAGCTGAATAGTTTCTGATTTAAGCTTTTAAGTTTCGCACCAGTTGGCCGTTAGTGTTAACTTCACCGCCAGACTGGTTGTATGTAGTGGATGACGGGGCTCCAATTAAAATACTTTTTAATTGTTTAACGCTTAGCTGAGCTTGATGCGCTGCATGTGCGTTTACTTCATTTTGTTTTTGGCATTTCTCTAACTTACTACGAACTTGAGAAATAAGCTCTGGGAGCTCTTCTGATTGTTCGTCGTTTTTAGCAAGTAACTTATTAAGCTCTTGGTCGAGGGTATTTAGCTTGGTTAATAAAGACATTTTTTGTTGGGTAATTTCTTTTAAACCTTCACCTCTTCTTGAGGCAATAGCTGTTAGCTCGTCGTTTAATAAAACATCGAGAGAGTCTAAACACTTATCTTGCTCGTTTAGCTTAACAATAATTAAGCTATTATGATCAGCCATATACATCAAACTCAAAGTCAGCTAGATTTTTTGCAAGCTTTTCACTGTCAATTTGATACTTACCTTCAGTGATTGCTTTTTTAAGCTCAGCAACTTTGTCACTATCAAACCCAGACGACTGTTGTGCTTTTTCTTGCAAAGTTTTTAACTGCTGTGCTTGTGGTGTTAAGCTCACAGAATCGCTGGCAGCTTTAGGTGTAGCCGATTGAGCCGCTTGTGTATTTGCATTATCTCTTTGCAAATCAACCTTTTGTTGTTTAGCGTTAGCTAAAGCGCTTGGTTGTTGATTACCTGAATTGACTTGATTAACCATAATAAAAATCCATAATTTACCCAACTAATACCAGTATATCGGCATATCTTTAGTAAACTTTAATATTATTTTTAATTAAATATTTACTTGTACAGACTCTACACCATCTACACGCGCATTTAAAACTTTACCTGTTTTTTTGTTCTCTACACGTATTTGATCGCCCAATGTACCATCTTCAAGCGCAACGCCAGTTGTTTTTATTCGTAACCCTTTGATACTTGCATAAATGTTAATTGCATCACCTTTGCACACCATGCATATCTGATTCAGCAATATTGGCATACCTTCGCGAATGTTGCGTTTACTTCTGCTTCCAATAAGTACTTTTGGTTCGTCTAGATATTGTACTCTTACAAAGTGTGTTGGTTTCATTTCAATGGTTAGATGATCGCTGGTTATTACTTCACCTCGCGCAATATTATCAGTAGTAACAACAACTGGCGCCATTTTTTGCACCTTAATATGAACGTATTGCGCCCAGCTTTGCAGATCGTCGCATTTAATTTGTATTGTAATTTGCCTGTTAAACGGGGGTTCACTCGATGAAATAATAGTAGGTGTTGTTGAACAAGCACGATCGGGTATGCGGCTGTCCAACGGTAATGCACTAAGTTGTATTTGCTTACTGTCGCGTTCTCCAATTTGTTCAGCGATGTAATTTACAGCCATTTCTTGTAGTAATGCTTTACTAAATACCTGAGCAGATACAGGGAATGCAAAACCTAGGCTAGCAACAAAATAAAAAACACTGTATCTTTTGATTTTTTTTAACAAACTCATAATGTTTCGACTATGCTTATGGTTTCAAACAGGGTATAAATATTTTGCGTCAAAATTAAGACGCACCCACGATGTTGTGTAGCTTTGTATATATAGGAAGCAATTATCGTTCCGTATTATTTGTTTTCTAAAGGAGATTTTAATGGCAGGCATTTTAGACTCAGTAAACCAGCGTACTCAGCTGGTTGGCCAGAACCGCCTAGAATTACTATTATTTAAACTCAGAGGGCGCCAGCGTTTTGGGATCAATGTATTTAAGGTAAGAGAAGTTCTTCAATGTCCTCCGCTTACTAGTATGCCAAAGTCGAACACTTACATTCGTGGTGTTGCACATATTCGTGGACAAACTATTTCGGTTATTGATTTATCAATGGCTGTAGGTGGACGCCCAATAGACAATATTCAAGACAGCTTTATTATTATCGCCGAATACAATCGCTCTGTGCAGGGCTTTTTAGTTGGTGGTGTAGAACGTATTGTTAATATGAACTGGGAAAAAATAATGCCGCCGCCATCGGGTGCGGGTCGTTATTCTTACTTGACTGCTGTTACAGAAATTGAAAACGAACTTGTTGAAATACTCGACGTTGAAAAAATCCTAAATGAAATTTGCCCTGTTAACACCGAAGTAAGCGCAGAAGTTGCTGAAAGTGGCGATATTCAGAAAGACTTGGGTGAGCGAATAGTATTTATAGCTGATGATAGTGCGGTTGCACGTAATCAGGTAAAACGTGCGCTAGAGCCGCTTGGTGTGCAAACGGAACTTGCCAAAAATGGTAAAGAAGCACTCGTAAGACTCAAAGAAATTGCCGAGCTTGATTGCCAAACCGATATTACAGAACGTGTGGCGCTGCTTATATCTGATGTTGAAATGCCTGAAATGGATGGCTATACACTAACGGCAGAAATAAAAGCAGACCCTAAACTTGCACCTTTACATGTTATTTTGCATACGTCACTCAGTGGTGTATTTAACCAAGCAATGATTGAAAAGGTAGGGGCAGACGATTTTATTGCTAAATTTAACCCAGATGAATTAGCCACTGCGGTTAAAAAATGGGTTCATTGTGAATAATCAAAACAGGTGCTACTAATTTGAATAACAAAGACTTGCAGCAAAATGAATACGATCAATTTCGTTCATTTTTAGAACAGCAATGTGGTATTGTTCTTGGTGAAAATAAGCAATACTTGGTTAAAAGCAGGCTTGCACCATTAATGGCTCGTTTTGATGTAGGGTCGTTATCTGAACTTGTTAGCAAAACACTAGGGCCACATGAAAGGCAATTACGAGCGGCTGTTGTTGATGCGATGACTACCAACGAAACTTTGTGGTTTAGAGATCAATACCCGTTTGAGCTTCTACAAAACCGCTTGTTTCCTGAGTTTAAAGAGTTAAGGCGACCGGTAAAAATTTGGTCTGCGGCCAGCTCGTCTGGGCAAGAGCCTTACTCTATTTCTATGTCGGTTGCGGAGTTTCAGGCTAAACAGCCTGGTGTATTAAAAATGGGTGCTCAAATAATTGGTACTGATATTTCTAATACCATGCTAGATATGTGCAAAAATGGCGAGTACGACGCGCTAGCTTTGGCACGAGGCTTATCGGCTGAGCGCCGTAAAAAGTTTTTTACAGACAGCGGCAATGGCATGGCAAAAGTAAACGATACATTGAAAAAGCAAGTGAGCTTTAGGCACTTAAATTTACTCGATTCGTATGCGTTGATGGGTAAATTCGATATTATTTTTTGCCGTAATGTACTTATTTATTTTTCTCCTGAAGTAAAAGCTAAAATTATTAAACAATTTGCGCAAGCACTTAACCCTAAAGGTTATTTATTTTTAGGGGCTTCGGAGTCAATGGCCGGATTAAGTGACGAATTTGATATGGTTAGATGCAACCCTGGCATTATTTACCAAAAGAAGTAAACCCTCTTTCTTTCCTTTAAAACGACACACTATGTGTCGTTTTTCATTTTAAATCATTCGATTACAAAAAATATAATCACTCAATTATAAATGGCTTATTTATTGCTTTATACAAACTATGTCAATTTTTTGGAGATGGTTATGGCTATCAGTTTTGATAAAGCTTTAGGTGTGCATCAGCATACTATGTTGATCCGTTCACAACGAGCAGAAGTGCTAGCGAGTAATATTGCTAATGCTGATACGCCGGGCTACAAAGCAAAAGATATTAATTTTGCCTCAGCATTAAAAGCGGCAAAATCACACCAGCAAAGCGGCAATACAATGGTAACTACTAATGAAAAACACATTGGTGGTGGTACCCGAAGTGTGGGTGGTGATGAATTATTTCGTACGCCAAATCAAACAGATACAGGTGATGGTAACTCAGTGGATGTGCAAGTGGAACGGAACTTGTATACACAGAATGCTATGGAGTATCAGGCCAGCTTACAATTTTTAAGCGGCAAGTTTAAAGGCCTGAATAAAGCCCTCGGTAGTCAAGGATAATAATTATGAGTTTATATAACGTTTTTGATATTGCTGGTTCTGGTATGAGCGCACAAAATGTGCGTTTGAATACCACTGCTAGTAATATTTCGAATGCCAATACAATTAGTTCTTCTCAAGACAAAACGTACCGAGCGCGACAACCTGTATTTGCTGCAGAGCTTACCAAAGCTTCTGAGTCGGCAAGTAACAATCAGGGCTCTTCTGTTGGTGTTAAAGTGCTGGGCATTGTTGAAAGCAGTGCACCATTACAAATTGAATACAACCCTAATCACCCGAGTGCGGATGAAAATGGTTATATTTACAAACCCAACGTTAATGTTGTAGAGGAGATGGCGAACATGATTTCTGCTTCTCGCTCTTATGAAACAAACGTGCAAGTTGCAGATGCAGCTAAGCAAATGTTAAGTAAAACTCTGCTGCTAGGTCAGCGTTAACCGAGGGTAGGTTATGAGTAACGATATTAGTACATCTTCATCCTATTTAGACTCTTTACGGTGGCAAGATACAACGCCCACTTCAAATGAAGAAAAGAGCGATGCGTTAACTCAAGAAGACTTCTTCTCGTTGTTAACCCAGCAATTATCGTTTCAAGATCCGAGCAAGCCTGCGGATAACGATCAAATGATTGCGCAAATGACCAACTTCACGATGGCTGAAGGTATCTCAAACCTTAATAGTAATTTTGAGTCACTTGCAGCTTCGATGACATCTAACTCCGCTTTACAAGCGTCAACATTAGTTGGAAAGCAAGCATTACTAGAGTCAGATTCTTTAGATTTAAATGCAACTGGTGAAGCCAAAGGGTCAGTGGTTGCAGAAAGCCCAGTAGAGAGTTTAACGCTTCGTATTACGGATGAATCTGGACAACTTGTAAGAAGTATTGAACTAGGATCGCAATCGGCTGGTGCAGTACGTTTTGCTTGGGATGGTAAAAACGAAGCGGGTGAACGTTTACCGGAGGGTGAATACAATATAGTGGCTGAAGGCAGCACTAACGGTGAATTTTCAAGCCTTCCTATAGCTACGTTTAAAAATATTGAAAGTGTAAATATAAATGGTGCTAATGGCATCATTATTAACACTAAAGAAGGTGCGGTTAGGCTGACTGATGTCGCAGAGATCGCGTAATAGAGTTTAATAATATTTTGCCTGTTTGCAGGCTGTATTTAATAGGTTAGAGGTCAATTATGAGCTTCAATATTGCATTAACAGGCATAGCTGCCGCACAAAAAGATTTAGACGTTACCGCAAATAATATTGCGAACGTTAATACAACCGGTTTTAAAGAGTCACGTGCTGAGTTTGCAGATGTATATGCCTCTTCAGTGTTTAGTTCTGGTAGAACTAAAAATGGTGACGGTGTTCAAACTACTATGGTTGCCCAGCAATTTCACCAAGGTTCGCTGCAATTTACTAATAACTCATTGGATTTAGCCATTACAGGTGAAGGCTACTTTGCAATGAGCCAAGACCTGGGTGCGCAAGATTTTACCTTTACAAGAGCAGGGGCTTTTAAGTTAGATAAAGATAACTTTATCGTTGATGCTAAAGGTAACTTTTTACAAGGTTTCCCTGTAGATGAGGCTACCGGCGATACGACCTCTGTTAGTTTAAGTACTTCGTCGGCACTGCAAATCCCTGATTCGTCTGGATCACCTCGTGCAACGGCAACGGTATACAGCTCATTTAATTTAGATTCACGTGCAGATGCGCCTTCGTTGCCATTTGATCCAACAGAAAGTGCTTCGTATAACTCATCAACTTCAACCACTGTTTACGATTCACTGGGTGAGGCACATGTTTTACAATATTTTTTTGTAAAAAATGATCCGACGACAAACCCTAATGAGTGGGATATACATGCAACGCTCGATGGTTTAGTTGTTGATCCAGCAACGGGCGCTGAGCAAACTACTGCGCCATATACACCTTTAACCACCCTAGGTTTTAGTTCAAGCGGTTTACCTGAAACAACAAATGGGGTTGCTAATACAAACCCAAGCAGTTTCGATGAGTTAGTTTTACCTGCGGGTGCTGGGACTGGTTTATCTTCGTTACTGACTAACGGCGCATCATTTCCTGATACGGGCGTAGAGCTTAATTGGCGAGATGAGGCTGCAACTACAAATAAGCAGCCAACTCAGTACGCAAGTCGATTTGAAGTTAAAGCGCTAGACCAAGATGGCGCTACGGTTGGTCGTTTAGCGGGTATTGATATTGGTACCGACGGAAAAATAGTGGCTTCATACAGTAATGGCGACACATCTTTCTTAGGTCAGGTAGCGATGGTTCGTTTTTCTAATTCACAGGGGTTATCGCAAGTTGGTGATACCTCTTGGAAAAAGAGCTTAACGTCAGGAGAGCCAATTGCAGGTGAACCAGGCTCGGGTACATTAGGTTCAATAAATTCATCAGCACTAGAGCAATCTAATGTGAACTTAACGAATGAGTTGGTTGACCTAATTAGTGCTCAGCGTAACTTCCAGGCTAACTCTCGTGCGCTTGAGGTTAACTCAACACTGCAACAGGCAATTTTACAGATTCGTTAATTTAATACTTAACATCATTTTTAAGGGCTGCTTTTTAAAGTGGCCCTTTTTATTTTTACTTTATTTAGTTTGTTTTATAACCATTTTACATCATTTTCTATTGTGGCATCTATTTTGCATTTCCTGTGTATAGAGATTTTTGAAACGAGTCGATGCTATGGACAAAATGGTCTACATTGCGGCCTCAGGCGCTAAACAAAGCCTACAGGGGCTGGCCCTCAAAGCCAATAATTTGGCGAATGCGAATACCACTGGATTTAAGTCAGACTTTGCACAAGCTCGCTCTATGCAGGCTTTTGGCGAAGGGTTGCCGTCGCGTGTTTTTTCTATGCAAGAGCGTCCGGGTTCTAATATGACCTCTGGCGGCATAGTCGAAACAGGCAGAGACCTAGATATTGCAATGAGCGATAACGCGTGGTTAAGCGTGCAGGATGCCTCAGGCAATGAAGCTTACACCAATGTGGGTACATTAAATATTACCGCTGAAGGTATGTTAATGACCAGCCATGGTCGTCAAGTAATTGGCGAAGGCGGGCCTGTCATTTTACCAGTACCGATCGAAAAAATTGAATTTAGTGAAGACGGCGCAATTCAAGTTCGTCCGCAGGGGGCGCCTGCTACGTTTTTAGAAGAAGTTGACCGTTTGAAGGTGGTTGAAGCTAATAGTTTTCAACTAGAAAAAGGGAACGATGGTTTATTTAGGCCTAAGGCAGGAGAGGTTGTTGATACTTCTGCCAATGTTAAAGTATTAAGCGGAACCTTAGAAATGTCTAATGTGAACCCTGTTCACGAAATGGTCGATATGATCAGCCATCAACGTCAATTTGAGTTACAAGTAAAACTGATGAAAACAGCTGAAGATCTTGATAGATCACAAGATCAGCTGATGCGCATAGTTTAACTTTAAATGAGGACACGATTATGAATCCAGCATTGTGGATCAGTAAAACGGGGCTAGACGCTCAACAAACCGATATTTCGGTTATATCAAACAATTTAGCGAATGCCAGTACGGTCGGTTATAAAAAAAGCCGCGCTATTTTTGAAGATTTACTCTATCAAAATATTAACCAGCCCGGAGGCCGCTCGTCACAAGACACTGAAATGCCATCTGGTTTAATGTTAGGTGCCGGTGCAAAAGTCGTGGCTAACCAAAAAAACTTTTCTCAAGGTAACATGCTAACTACTGAGAATTCATTGGATTGGATGATCTCAGGGCCTGGCTTTTTTGAAGTATTACAACCCGATGGCAATATTGCTTATTCTCGTAATGGGCAGTTTACTACCGATGGCGATGGTCGAATTGTAACGTCTGGGTCTGGTTATGTTGTGCAACCAGAGATGAACGTTCCCGATGATGCGCAATCAATCACTATTTCACAAGATGGTGAAGTATCTGTGCGTATTTCAGGCCAAGCCGACAACGTTGTTATTGGCCAGCTTACAATTAGTGATTTTATCAATCCATCGGGTCTTGAGCCTGTAGGGCAAAACCTTTACACCGAAACGGCTGTAAGTGGCGCGCCTGTGCAAGGTAACCCGGGTGTAGAAGGCTTAGGCACAATTATTCAGGGTTCACTTGAAACATCAAATGTAAATGTAACAGAAGAGTTGGTTAACCTGATTGAAACGCAGCGAATCTATGAAATGAACTCAAAAGTTATTTCGGCGGTTGATGAAATGATGAGTTACATTAATCAGCAATTATAAGGTGTAGGGGGAATTATGCGTCATTATATGTTATTTGCGGTAGGTACATTATTTTTAAGTGGCTGTGTCTCAACACAAAATAGTGATGTTGTTCAAGATGACCCCTATTATGCGCCAATGTATCCTGAACCAAGTATGGAGCCGGTAGTTGCAACGGGTTCGTTATTTAATACTAATGTATCAAACGACTTATACGCAGACCGAAAAGCACTGCGTACTGGCGATATTATTACTGTTAATCTACAAGAGTCTACTCAAGCAACAAAAGCTGCTAAAACAGAAACTGATAAGCAATCTGATGCTAGCCTAGACCCTGTAATAGGGCTTGGTGGTTTACCCGTTAACATTGGTGGCGATAGTATTCAGTTTGGTATTGGTAGCGATGCCTCTTTTACGGGTGATTCTAAATCAAATCAATCCAACAGCTTATTTGGCAATATTTCGGTCAATGTTATGCGTGTTCTACCTAACGGTAACTTAGTGATTCGCGGCGAAAAGTGGTTAACGTTAAACACTGGCGAAGAATTTATTCGTTTGGAAGGTTTGGTACGCCCGCAAGATGTGAGTTCTGATAATACAGTTGAGTCAAACCGAATAGCCAATGCACGTATTCAGTACTCTGGCAAAGGGCAAACACAAGAAGCGCAAAGTGCAGGTTGGTTAACACGTTTTTTCAGCAGTTCGATTTTTCCTTTTTAGAGGGCATTCATTATGAATGTATTAAAGTTAATTTGTTTAATCACGCTAATAGGTTGCCATTTTTCGGCAAATGCAGAGCGTATTAAAGATATTTCTATGGTCGAAGGGGTTAGATCGAACCAGTTGGTAGGTTATGGCTTAGTAGTCGGTTTACCGGGTACTGGTGAGCAAAGCCGGTTTACTCAACAAAGCTTTAAAGGCATGTTGAGCAATTTTGGAATTTCGCTACCTGCAAGCTTAAGTCCTAAAATTAAAAACGTTGCTGCCGTTGCTGTACATGCTGAATTACCTGCTTTTAGAAAGCCAGGTCAAACAATTGACGTCACCGTTTCATCTATCGGCAGTGCGGGTAGCTTGCGTGGCGGTACTTTGTTGCAAACGTTTTTAAAAGGGGCTGATGGCAATGTATATGCTGTAGCTCAAGGCAGTTTAATTGTTGGAGGCCTCGGCGCACAAGGTGCTGACGGCAGCCGTGTTGTTATTAATACCCCGACGGTGGGGCGCATTCCAAGTGGCGCAACAGTAGAGCGTGAAGTTAAAAGCCCGTTTATGCAAGGTGACTTTATAACTTTTAATTTAAATCGCCCTGATTTTACAACAGCAAAGCGCCTTGAAAAAACAATTAACGATTTAGTCGGGCCTAACAGTGCAAAAGCAATCGATTCAGTCTCTGTTCGTGTGATTGCTCCTAGAGATGCCTCTCAACGCGTATCTTATTTATCAACACTTGAAAACCTGGAGTTTAAACCTGCAGATATGTCTGCCAAAATTATAGTTAACTCCCGTACTGGTACTATTGTAATAGGCAAAAATGTTAAGTTGCAGCCTGCTGCAATAACGCATGGTGGGTTAACAGTTACTATTACAGAGCAGCAAAACGTGACTCAACCTAATGCGTTGGCTGAGGGGGAAACGGTAGTGACACAGCAATCAATCATTGATGTTAACCAAGATGATTCTCGTGCATTTGTTTTTAACCCGGGTGTTAGCTTAGACGATTTAGTACGCGCTATTAACGAGGTAGGCGCTGCACCAGGCGACTTAATGGCTATTTTAGAAGCCCTAAAAGAAGCTGGAGCTATTAACGGTCAACTTGTTGTTATTTAATATTTATTAAGCTTTAGCAAATGCTTTGCTAAAGCTTCCCTTTTACTCCCTCATTCACATTTCCAATCTGGCTTAAATTTTGCATTTTAATTTATATTATTCACTATTGTGTCAAAAAGCTGATGGAAACGAATCATCTAGACAAACAAAACTTTTTTGATTTAGGCAATTTAGATTCACTTCGTAAAGAAGCCTTAAGCAGTGGTGATGCATCGACTGATGCGTCTAAAGCCGCTCTAAAAAAAGCAGCTGCGCAATTTGAAGCTATTTTCACTCAAATGTTACTTAAAAGTATGCGTAAAGCTAACGAAGCGTTTGAAGATAAAGAAAGTCCGCTTAACTCAAGTAGTGTTAAGTTTTTTGAAGACATGCACGATCAACAGCTATCTACTGAGCTTTCATCAAATGGCTCTTTAGGCCTTGCTGATTTAATTGTTCAGCAGTTATCGCCAGACGGCAAAACTTTTATGCCGGGCTCTGTATTGAGAACCACCAATGACTTTTTAAGTGATATGCGTGCTGGCTCGTCGCTTCCTCATACTCAAAACGAAGAAAATGCAGCGATTAATGTGCATAACAATAAAGCCGATTCTAAAGTGCCTAAAGCATCTTCAGCGCCATTCGAAAGCACAGAAGAGTTTGTTACTACAGTGTGGGAACACGCTAAAACTGCAGCACAAAAAATTGGCTTAAACCCTGCTGTAATGGTTGCACAAGCGGCACTTGAGACTGGTTGGGGTAAGCACATTATTAATAAGAGCGACGGCAATAGTTCAAATAACTTATTTAATATCAAATCAGATAAAAGCTGGGATGGCGAAAAGGCAAGTAAAGTAACCCTAGAATTTGAAGAAGGAACACCTGTTAAAAAGCAGGCTAGTTTCAGAGCTTATGACTCGATAAAAGAGAGTGTTAACGACTTTGTTGATTTTTTAACTCAAAATCCTCGTTATCAAGAAGCATTACAAAATACTGCTAAGCCAAGCGATTTTTTAGATTCTTTACAAAGAGCTGGCTATGCAACGGATCCTAATTACGCGGACAAGATAAAAAAAGTACTTAACAGTGCTCAATTAAAAGATGTTGCAACAAGCGTAATTCGCCAAGGAGTAAAGTAAATGTCGTTTAACTTATTAAATATTGCCAGTTCAGGGGTTAGAGCTAACTCTGAACTACTGCAAACGACAAGTAAAAATATTGCGAATGTAAATACCGAAGGCTACGTGCGAGAGCGCACTGAGCATACAACTATGATCGATAACCAGGTAGGAAAAGGAGAAACCTATCGCTTGTTAAATCAGTTTGCGCAAGAGCAATTAAATAGAGATACCTCTAATAAAACGTTTTTTGATCAGTTTGTTACAGAAGCAAATCGTGTTGATAGTTTGTTTTCAGAAGACTCTAATAGTTTATCTACTAGTATAAACTCATTGTTTAATAATGTTCAAGAGTCGCTAAATCAACCCTCATCTACTGTTGCTCGCTCGCTTGTGATGACCGATGCTGAAAACTTAGTGAATCAAATGGACAGACTCTCAGGCATTGTTTTTGATCAGAAAAATATTGTCAATGAACAGCTAGACGTATTTACAGAAGAGGCGAATGGCTTAATTCAAAAAATTGGCACATTAAATCAGGATATTGCCGCTGTAAACGGCACTAATAACCAAGCAGATGCGAGCTCTACTTATAATGAACGCGATAAGGCTATCCGTGATTTATCTGAGCTAATAGACATAGAAACACTTGATGGTCCAAACGGTGAAAAACTTGTATTTATGGGCACAGGTGAAGCAGTTGTAATGCAAAATGGCTCGTTTAATTTGTTTTCTATGCGTGGCGATCCTGATCCAAATTTTAAAGAGCTTAGGCTAGATGTAAATGGTGGCAAGGCAGTGCCGCTTGAAGTTGATGTATCTAAATTAAAAGGAAAAATCGGCGGATTACTGGCATTTAGAGACGATGTGCTAGTCCCGGCTCAAAATCAAATTGGCCAAATGGGTTTAGCAATAGCTGATTCTTTTAATGAACAAAACAAGCTAGGTATGGACGCTAATGGAGAGCTTGGGGGAAACATTTTTAATATTCCTACGGTTGGTGGCTATGCTTATGCAGCGAATACGGGTAGCTCAAGTATGACTGCAACGCTTGAAGCAGGCAAAGGCGGTGAATTGCCGGCAAGTGATTTTATAGTCACTTATACCAGTGCGACAACGGTAGAGATTCAGCCCATAGATAATAAAGGTGAGCCGCTAGGCACCGCATCAACAGCAAATATAACCGCTGGCGTCATTGATTCATCTACAATCACGAGTGGCGAATCGTTTGGTTTAGAAATTAATGTTGCGGGCGCTGCAAATACAGGTGATCAGTTTCAAATAAAGCTTAACTCTGAGTCGGCGGCAAATATGTCTTTAGCAACCAACCGTGGTGAAGATCTAGCCCTTGCAGCACCAATAAGAACAGCAAACGACATTAACAACATAGGTAATGCCACAATTACGGTTGGTGAAGTAAGTGATGTTACTACAGGTAGCTTTACAACATCACCAGCAGGCCTTACAAACGGGCCTATTACTGTTGTTAAAACCGCTAATCTAAATGAATACACAATAAGCGATGGTGTGAATAGCAGTACTTTTACAGCAACTTCGCCAGCAAAAGACATGTTGCAACAGGCTGGTGGTGGCTTTGAATTATATGGTTTTGACTTTGATATTGAAGGCAGCCCTGAAACCGGCGACACATTTACGCTTGAGTTTAACGAAGGTGGTTTTGATGATAATCGTAACGGTCAAAAGTTAGCGGGGTTACAACAAGGTGAACTAGTGCGCCAAAATATTGTTACCGGTGCAAACTCAGACAACCACAAAACATTTAATCAGGCTTATGCTGGGTTGGTTAGCGATATTGGCGTGGTAACTAATCAAGCAAAAACAAATGGCGACGCGTTTGAAGCGCTTGCTCAGCAATCTGAAGCCTGGTACGAATCGCTTTCTGGTGTAAACCTAGATGAAGAGGCTGCCAATTTATTACGTTTTCAACAGTCTTACGCCGCTTCTGCGCAGGTGCTTGCAACCGCTCGTACTATTTTTGACACTATATTAAGTGCTGCGAGGTAATTATGCGCTTATCAAATAACTTGATGTACCAAAGTAGTTTAAATTCAATTTTGAACAATCAACAAAATGTTAGTAAGGCTCAAGAGCAAGTTAATACTCAAAAGCGTGTATTAACGGCGTCGGATGATCCTGCTGCAGCTTCTCGCGCACTTCAATATACCGATAGAATTCAGAGTAATGAGCAGTACAGTAAAAATATAACCATGCTTAATAGCCGTTTGAATATAGAAGAAGGTGCCCTTGAAAACATAAAAGGCGCCTTAGAGAGAGCGCATACTTTAACCATTCAATCAGGTAACGGTGCTTACAGTGCTGCTGACAGAGAAGGGCTTGCCGAAGAAATCAAAGCGCTTCAAAGTACAGTCCTTGATTTAATGAACTCTAAAACGGAAGACGGAAAATACATTTTTTCTGGTTATCAGGACAATACACAGACTTACTCGCTCGATTCATCTACTGGCTTGTATGTGTATGGTGGCGACCAAGGTCAGCATATGATTAAGATAGCCGAAGGGGTTAATATTAAATCAAGTGATAATGGGTTTGATGCATTTGAAAAAGTGGATGCGCGTTTAGATGTTGTTTCTAGCGATGGAATTGTATCGGGCGGGATTACAAGCTCTAAGGTGTATGTGACCGAGCAAGGTCAATTTGATACGTTTCATAAAACTAATTATAACCCTGATCCGGCAGCGGCAGCGGGTGCCAATACACTAAATGTGATCACAACGGCGGGAACACCCAACACGTATCAAATTGAGCAAGCAGGTACAATACTAGCAACTGGCAATATTAACGACTCTACTATTAAGTTTGCTGGTATGGAGATAAGTGTTACTCCAGTTGCAACAGGCCAAATTGATATTACGCTTGAAGCACCTAAAAAAGAAAATGTGCTCAACTCAATGAGTGAACTTATTGCAGGCCTGACTAACCCTGCGTTAACAGAAGAGGAGTTTGAGCAAGTTATTGCAGACTCGCTTGTTCAAATTATGAACGCTAAAAATAATGTGTCTCTAACACAAGCTGGGCTGGGTGGGAGAATAAATACAGCAGAAAAAGTACTGCAATCAAATACAGATTTAGATATTAATAACAAATCAGCACGATCTGACTTAGTAGATATAGATATAACAGAAGCAATAACTGAGTTAACCAAACAAGAAACTGCACTTCAGGCATCACAGGCAACCTTTGGCCGTTTAGCAAACCTTTCATTGTTTGATTACTTGTAATTAAACTCAGAGTAAGGCAATACTTTGCCTTACTCTTTAAAACTCTTCGCTTTTAATAAATACTTTATTTAAATTAACCGCTTATCTCATAAATAAAAGCACTTTATAAACATTTTTAATGGTGTTTGCATTTATCGATGAATTTAAATTTTGTATATTTTAATTTAATAAATTCAGTAAGTTAAAAAATAAGTCTGATTTTTTTAAAAAAAAGCTAAAGGATTTTTTTTCTAGACCGATAACTTAATTAACCAAGCACAGCGTTGAAATTACAACCACTGCTTAATCTAGTAAGTTTGAGAGTAAATGATAAGTTTACTTTAGGAGAGACATCATGGCTTTATATGTAAATACAAATGTTAGCGCGTTAAACGCACAAAGACAATTAAACAACTCAGGTAATGCACTTGATACATCATTCCAACGTTTATCATCTGGTATGCGTATCAATAGCGCAAAAGATGATGCGGCAGGCCTACAAATTTCTGACCGTCTTACATCACAAGTAAATGGTTTGAATCAAGGTAACCGTAACGCGAATGACGGTATTTCTCTAGCACAAACTGCTGAGGGTGCACTTGACGAAGTAACATCAATGTTCCAACGTATTCGTACACTTGCTCAGCAAGCATCAAATGGTTCAAATACTGATGAAGACCGTTTAGCTATCCAAGAGGAAATTCGCTCGTTATCATCAGAAGTAAACCGTGTTGCTGAAGATACAACATTCGGTGGTCAAAACCTTCTTGATGGTTCTTACAAAGCAAGCTTCCAAGTTGGTGCTGATGCAGTACAAACTATCGGTTTCAGCATGAAAGATGTGGGCAACACGGCAAGTGGTCCAAACTCAATTTCTGCAAACGGCGGTTTTACATTATCAGGAATTGCAGGTGTTGCTAGTAACTTAACGGGTAAAGGTTTGACAACTTTAGCCGCAGGTGTTTCTGATATTTCTGGTGCAGCCGTAGCAGGCACGGATGATTTTGATACTAAATTTAGAGCTGACACAATCAGTGTATCTACTCAAGGTAATGCACAATTTGTTTTAGCAGGTATGGATTCGTTGATTGCTGTTGTTGATAAAAAACGTGCAGAGCTTGGTGCGGTTCAAAACCGTTTCCAATCAACAATTCGTAATCAGTCAAATATTTCTGAAAACTTATCAGCTGCGCGTTCACGTATTAAAGATACAGACTTTGCAGCTGAAACGGCAAACTTAACTAAAATGCAGATTTTACAACAAGCAAGCCAAACAATTTTAGGGCAAGCTAACCAGCGTCCGCAGGCAGCACTTAGCTTACTAGGTTAATAAAGCTTTACAATTAGAGTAGTCAATTTATTGGCGAAGAAGAAAGAAAAGCGCCTTTGCTTAATGGGGTATTAACAAAGGCGCTATAGGATTTGCCAGCGGAGGCTTTAATCCAAGTTGTTCTAACATTTGTAGAACATATATGAACTAGCATAAACTATGCCATTAGTTTATTTTAGTCACCCACTCTCAAACTTATCAAATAATAAGGCCCTTAACGGGCCTTATTCATTAATTATACTCCTTCAATCTCAAACTGCCCAAACTTAAATCAAGACACACCAGACAACGTATTCTCAATCTTTAACAGTCCTTAAAATAAAGTTGGCCTAATGCTTGCTTTTGTCTTTGTAAGTTTATTATTAACTTACAAAGTGGCAGATAGTTGCCCCTAGGCAGAGTATAACGCCTATATATCTAGCTACTTTGTCAAATTCCCACTTTCTTTGAACGAGATAGTGACCTAACTTTGACAGATAAGAAGAGAGTTTATTATGGCTTTATATGTAAATACCAATGTGAGTGCGATTAATGCACAAAGGCAGCTTGAGAGAAGCGGCGGTGACTTAGATACGTCTTTCAAACGCTTATCCTCTGGCCTTCGTATTAACAGCGCAGCAGATGATGCCGCAGGTTTACAAATTTCAGATCGTTTACAGTCGCAAATATTAGGTCTTAACCAAGGTAACCGAAATGCGAATGATGGTATTTCTTTAGCGCAAACTGCGGAAGGTGCTATGGATGAAATTACCTCTACTTTTCAGCGTATTCGCACGCTTGCACAACAAGCTTCAAACGGCTCAAATACAGATGAAGACAGATTAGCTATCCAAGAAGAAATCCGTCAATTATCTGATGAAGTTAACCGTATAGCTACCGATACTACTTTTGGCGGTCAAAATCTGCTTGATGGTACTTACTCTGCAAGCTTTCAAATTGGTGCTGATGCGGTTCAAACAATCGGGTTTAGCATGCAGGATGTAGGTGGCAGTGCTAATACAATTTCTGCAAACGGTGGTTTTACAATGTCTGGTATAGCAGGGATTGCATCTGCAGTTGCAGGTAAAAGTATGTCTACTTTTGCGGCCGGAATTAGCGAAATTGGTAGTGGTAGTATTACAGCTGCAACTGCTAGCTTCACAAGTATGGTTGCTGCAGAGATCAGTGTATCTACTCAGGCTAATGCACAGCAAGTGTTTGCAGGTATGGATGCAATGATTGCTGTAGTTGATAAAAAGCGTGCTGAATTAGGTGCGGTACAGAACCGTTTCCAATCAACAATTCGAAACCAAGCTAATATTTCTGAAAATTTATCTGCTGCGAAATCGCGTATCAAAGACGCTGACTTTGCAATGGAGACGGCTAACTTAACTAAAAATCAGATATTACAACAAGCAAGTCAAACTATTTTAGGGCAGGCTAATCAGCGTCCACAGGCCGCACTTAGTCTACTTCAAGGTTAATAAAATTAAAGTAAGTAGAAATTAAATACAAATAAAGCTAAAGCTTTCGCTTTATCGGACGATAAATGATTTAGAGGACTAAAAATCCAGGACTCTAAATCACGGATAATAACAGGGTAGGGGTATCCCGTTACTATCTATCGAACTTTGAAGCGGAGGCTATCATGGCTTTATATGTAAATAGTAATGTGAGTTCTTTGAACGCACAAAGACAACTGAGCAAATCAAGTAACGCATTGGATACTTCATTCCAACGTCTATCTTCAGGTATGCGTATCAACAGTGCAAAAGACGATGCTGCAGGTATGCAGATTTCAAACCGTTTATCATCACAAGTTAATGGTTTAAATCAGGGTAACCGAAACGCAAATGATGGTATTTCACTTGCACAAACAGCTGAAGGGGCACTTGATGAAGTAACATCGATGTTCCAACGTATTCGTACACTGGCACAACAAGCATCAAATGGTTCAAACACAGATGAAGATCGCCTAGCGATTCAAGAAGAAATTCGTTCATTGTCTTCAGAAGTAAACCGTGTTGCAGAAGACACTACATTCGGTGGTCAAAATTTATTAGATGGTAGTTATGACGCCAAATTCCAAGTAGGTGCAGATGCTGTGCAAACTATTGGTTTTAGTATGCAAGATGTGGGTACTACGGCAAGTGGTCCTAACTCTATTTCTGCAAATGGTGGATTCACGTTATCAGGAATCGCAGGTGTTGCTAGTAACCTAACAGGTAAAGGTTTAACAACTTTAGCTGCTGGTGTTTCTGATGTTTCTGGCGCAGCAGTTGGTGCAACAGATGACTTTGATACTAAATTTAGAGCAGATACAATTAGTGTATCAACGCAGGGTAATGCTCAGTTTGTTTTAGCTGGTATGGACTCGATGATTGCTGTTGTTGATAAGAAGCGTGCTGAGCTTGGTGCTGTTCAAAACCGTTTTCAATCAACTATTCGAAATCAGTCAAATATCTCAGAAAACTTATCGGCTGCAAAATCACGTATTCAAGATACCGATTTTGCGCAAGAAACAGCTAACCTAACTAAGATGCAGATTTTACAACAGGCTAGCCAAACAATCTTAAGCCAAGCAAATCAACGTCCACAAGCAGCGTTATCGCTTTTAGGCTAATTGATTTGAACTATGAGCCACTTTAGACTAAGCAAATAGTTCAAATGTGGCTTATAGTCTTATTATATGTTTCGAGGGTAGCCGAGATGATTGATTTAAATTCTACACAAAAAACAATAGACGGGCTTAGTATTGTAAGTTCATCTATTAGTAAAGATGCGGTAAAAGAGGAAAAGCTTGAAAAGGGCACCTCTTTAACAGCAAGAGAAGCTGTGGATCTGAAAAATGCTCAAAATATTGAGGAACAAGAAGGCAAACAAGATAAAGATTTGTTTGTCGAGGTAAAAGATAATCTAGAGAAGTTAAATGAGTATATCCCGGTAACATCAACTAACTTAAAATTTGAGTTTGATGATGACGGAGATCTTCCTATTATCAAAGTGCTCGATAAAAGTAACGATGAAGTAATTAGAGAGATACCTACCGAAGAGTTTAGGGAAATAGCTAAAGCTTTAGATGAATTTGCCGATAAATTAACTAATAAAGGTTTACTGTTTAACAAAACAGTTTAGGCCATTTCAGCTATTTAGGATTATATTATGCCTCTTATTACATCTGCGGGTATTGGTTCAGGTCTGGATTTGGAAAGTATTATTTCGGCGTCAGTTGATGCTGAAAATGTACCTAAAATGAATGCCTTTGCAGCAAAGGATGAGGCGCTTCAGGTCGAGTTATCTGCAATTGGTGAGGTTAAATCCGCTTTATCGCAGTTACAGGATACAATTGAAAAATTAGCAGACCCAGATAACTTCAACAAACGAGTTGCTAATATAACCCAGCCAACAAGTGATGACGGAGACTTGATATCTGTTACACCTACCTCTGATATAACTCCAGGTGACTTCAAGATAGAAGTGGTTGCAATTGCTCAAGGGAGTAGAGCACTATCTGAAGACGGGTTATTTGCCAGTAACGAAGATGTTGTGAGTGCTTCAGGTGGCACATTATCGTTTTCAGCCGGCCCTGATAAAACCTTTGATTTAACCCTAGACGCCGGTGCAACTCTTTCTGACTTACGTGATGCTATAAACGACTCTGACAGTAATTTTGGTGTTACTGCAAATATTATTAACACGGGTACTGAAGCGAAGCTTGTTTTGACTTCTACTGTAACAGGAACCGGAAACGACCTTGTTATCACAAACGATAACGCTGAACTTGATAACGTATCTACTGTAGCAAATGCAGGTGGTGCAGGCGGCATTGGAATAGCAGCAGAAAACTCCGCAAAAGATGCAATTATTAAAGTAGATGGTATTACCATAACAAACGACACAAACACCTTTAAAGATGCTGTACAAGATATGACGATAACAGCAAAACGTGCAAGTGTTGATAATGAAACAGCCAAGCTTTCAGTTGATTTTGACCGAGAAAGTGCAACAACGTTAGTTGATGAATTAATCACAAATTATAACAATGTTATAGGTCAACTAGGGTTTCAGTCACGCATCGGTAAGCCTTTAAATGGTGATTCTACTATCCGCTCTCTTAGTTCGCAATTAGTGAATGCTCTATCAACTAGCTTATCAGATGCAGGTCCTTTTGAGAGTATTTTTGATATCGGGCTTGGAGTTAATAAAGAAGGTTACTTAGAAAAATCGACTCTAGTGAGAAGCTTGAATGATGCGTTAGATAATAATTTTGATGATATTGGCAAGGCTTTTGCAGGTGAAAACGGTATAGCTTCAAAGTTTGAAACGTTATTGGATAACTATGTCGATACGAACGGCATTATGAAGCAGCGAGAGGACAGTTTAAATGGACAAATTTCTGATTTAGAAGATGATGTTGAAAATCATCAATTCAGAATGGAATCTTTGGAAGCTAGACTTCGCGAACAATATGCAGGGTTAGATGTACTGCTTGCACAAATGCAGTCAACGCAAACCTACTTGAGTGCACAATTGGCAAGTCTTCCGGGCTTTACACGTTCAGATAGTTAAGCATAAGCAATTGATTTAGCAATAAAATATATAGGTGAGTTATGTACAACGCTAAAGTAAAAAATTATCAAAAAGAGGCCCTAAAAACGCGAGTTGCAGGGGCCGATAGGTATGAAATTATTCAAATGCTAATGGCGGGCGCAATTGAGAAAATGGTCTTAGCAAAAGTAGCGATTGAAAAAAAACACTTGGAAGCTAAAAGCGAACATATCTCAAGAGCATCAGCGATTATCAATGCATTGCGCGGTTGTTTAGATTTTGACGCTGGTGGTGATGTGTCAACAAATCTTTATTCACTTTATACTTACATGGATGAGCGTCTATTGGATGCGAGTATCAAAAACGACCCTGAAATAATTACTGAAGTGTCGAACCTATTAAAAGAGATAAAATCAGCGTGGGATGCAATCCCTCATGAAGTAAGAGAACAAACGTTATCTGAAAATGGTATCGATGCTCATGTTGGATAAAATTGACTCTTTGATTTCGCAGCTTGAAGCTGCGATTGATGAGCCAAACCTTGAAAAAGCACTCAATTTAGACCGCAAGTTACTTGATGAAATAAAAGCGACCGATGAAATATCCCTACATGAAAATGCTACTTATTTTCTATCAGTCGCCGCAAAGCATCAAAATATAATAAATAAAGTCGACGACTTAAAAAAACAGTCTTTTAAAAATATTACTCAGTTTAATAAAAACCAAAAGAATATTAAGAAATATCAAAATGTCTAAAAATGATCTGCAAAGTGCTCAACAGTCAATAAATGAGATTGAAGAGACCCTTAATTCAATTTCGCAAAAACAAAAAAACGAAGATGCTTTTGTAGAAAAAGCGAATACGACTTTCGACAATAATATCGTAGCGTTTAAAAAGTATTTTCCTGATATTGCCGAGAAATTTAGTTCGCATCAGCCAAGCAGTAAATTTAATTTATTTCTTAACCACAATGGTACAGCTAATTTTGTTGACTACGACACAGGGGTTCCTATTTATAGTGAAGACCCGCATAAGCAGTCTAGTGAGCAAATAAAGAATATGCTTGAAAACCCTATAATGGGTAAAGTTGACCATAGCCAATTGGAATTTTTAAAAAATGAGACGGGTTTTATCCATATTGATTTAATGGCTGAAATTGGCGCTATCTACAATGAAACGCAACAGGATCTTCCTTCGACAAAAGATGTTGCTGAATATGTACCCAGTGCAATTATTTTTGGCGTTGGCTTAGGATATCATTTAGATCATTTTTTTGACTCTTTTAATGCAGCTTATATAAGCATCTTTGAACCCAATGAAGATTATTTTTTTGCAAGTTTATTTACATTTGACTGGGCTAATTTTCTTAGCAAAGTAGATGAAGCTGGAAGTTATTTATATTTCTCGATTGGTGTGCCTGAGCAAGAAATGTATGAAGCTTTGCATTTAAGAGCTGGAGAAATTGGTGCGTTTAGTGTTGCAAGTGCACTATTTTTTCAACATTACCCTTCTGAATCTGTAAATAAATTAATTAATGAGTTTAAAGGCAATTATCATCAGTTTTTTATGGGGTGGGGTTTTTTTGATGATGCGCTCTTAAGCGTTGCTCATTCAGTCGAAAACTCTTTAAAACCTATTAATTTGCTACAGCCTGCGAAAAAGGTTTCCGAAAAGTATAATCATTATCCTATATTTATTGTTGCAAATGGACCTTCATTGGATAACGATATTGAAACAATTAAAAAGTTACAAGACAAGGTCATTGTCGTTGCATGTAACTCTGCTACAACAGCATTATTAAAGCAAGGTATTACACCTGATTTTCATGTTGCACTTGAAAGAACGAAGGCAACAGAAGATTTTTTAACAGCATTTATTCCTGAAAATACCCGCCAAAAAATAAATCTACTTGTACTAAATGTAATGTACCCAAACGTACTCGATTTGTTTGGATGGTGTGGCGTTGCACTAAAAAGTAACGAAGCAGGTACATCATTATTTCATATTTCGGAGTTTTTAAATAATGGCAGAATCACATCAACTATAGGGTTCAGTAATCCCTTGGTTGGGAACACAGCACTTAGTTTCTTTGGTAGTATGGAATTTAAAAATATTTATCTTTTCGGTGCCGATAACGGTTATAAAGATCCTAACCATCATCATTCAAAAGGTAGCTATTATTACTCAGGTGAGGGTGAAACGATACATGCGCCTTTAAAAATGGGGGGCGAGCTCATTATACCTGGCAATTTTGGCGGCGATATAATTACCGATCACTTTATGCACACAGGAAAAGTGCAAATGGAACGTTTTTTAGAGTCTAAACTTGATTCAGGGATAAATTGCTTTAATTGCAGTGATGGGGCCGCTGTTAAGGGCAGTATGCCTTTAAGGTCAGATGATATTTTACTAGAAGAATTTATTTTTTCTAAAAATGAAGTTATTGACCATATAAAAACGCAGCCATTCTCTAATGTAGATGAAAGCGTGTGTTTAACAGATTATTTGGATTTTGATGAGTTTGAGCAGCTATGTAAAACAATGGTTGAGATACTTGATGGTCCAATTTTAAATCGAGCTGAAGCGCTCAAGCAGCTACTTGAAAGTTTAAGGTATTTGTTCTCATTTAAAAATCATCCAAGATACACACATCTTTATTTGTTACTTGAAGGTGAGTCGCTTTACGTTACCTCGGTGCTTATCTCGTTACTTTATAACTTTGGTGATGAGACAACGATAGTACCTTATTATGAGAAAGCTAAAACACTTTGGCGAGATTTCATTGCGGATGCTCCACAGCAATATAGAGACCGTTGGAATGAGTTAAGTGATTACAGCTTTGATTACTCAAAACCTTCTGTGAGCTAGTAAATATGCAGATTAAGAGTAAACGATTTGTTCTTACGCTCTTAACTGAGGCCCATGCTTCAAATCGATACCTCAGCTGGTTTGAAGATAATAAAGCCAAAGAGTTTATTAGCTATACATCGTCATCTTTAAACGAATTGAAGGCTTATATTAAAACTAAAAATGAAGACCCCGCAGCTATTTTGCTGGGTATTTTTGCTGATGGTGAGCATATTGGCAATATAAAGTATGAGCCTATCGACTTAGTTAATAAAACCGCGACAATGGGGATTTTGTTGGGTGAGGCTAGATGGCGTGGTAAAGGTGTTGCAGCTGAGGTTATTTCTGCAAGTGCAGATTACTTAGCTAAAAACTTTCATATAGAAACAATTATACTGGGTGTCGATAAGGGTAATATACCTGCAATATCTGCTTATAATAAATTGGGTTTTGAAATTAGCGAGCAAACTGACCATGGTTTGTTTATGAAAAAATCACTTCTATAAAAAATATCTATTCTTCCTAAGCCTTTTCTTAAAATAGCCGATAAGTTATTAGAGCGTAAGCGAAATTTCATTATAATGGTTGATAAATAATTTAAACTTATTATTTCTAAGGAAAAAACATGTCATCAAAAAGCAATTCGGGTGCTGAGCTGTGGCAAAAAGCCAAAAAAATTATTCCAGGTGGGAATCAATTACTTTCAAAGCGTGCCGAAATGTTTTTACCCGATCAATGGCCTGCCTATTATAAAAAGTCTAAAGGCTGTGAAGTTTGGGATTTAGATGATAACCATTACTATGACTTCTCTATTATGGGAATTGGTACTAGTTCTTTAGGTTACGCTAATGATGAAATTAACGATGCGGTGATAAGTTCGATTTCTAACGGAAGTATGAGTAGTTTGAATTGCCATGAAGAAGTTGAATTAGCAGAAAAACTTATTGAAATACACCCTTGGGCGGGAGCTGTCCGCTTTACTCGTACTGGTGGGGAATCGTGTGCGTTAGCAGTGCGAATTGCTCGTGCCTATAGTAAAAAAGATGTTGTTGCCTTTTGCGGCTACCATGGTTGGCATGATTGGTACTTAGCAACAAATATAACTGACGCTGAAAATTTAGATGAGCAATTATTACCTGGTTTAAGGCCTGCTGGTGTACCTAAGCAATTACAAAATACTGTGGTGCCATTTAAAGAAGGTGATATTGATGGCTTTAAGGCAATCATAGATGCTCACGGTGATAACCTTGGCGTTGTTATGATGGAAGTTTTTCGTCATGGGTTGCCGGATGTTGCCTTTCTTCAAGCTGTGAAAGATTTAGCTGTTGAACATAACATTGTTGTAATTTTTGATGAAATATCCTCAGGGTTTAGACTTAACACAGGGGCGTCTCATCTTTTAACATCGATAGAGCCAGATATTTGTGTACTAGGAAAGGCTCTGGGTAACGGCCATCCAATAGGGGCTATAATAGGTCGTTCTGAAGTAATGGATGCAGCGCAGCAGTCCTTCATTAGTAGTTCTTATTGGACCGAACGAGTTGGCTTTACAGCTGCGTTAAAAACATTGGAAATATTTCAAAGAGATAATATTCCCAAACGCTTAAATGAAACTGGCGCAAGACTAAAATCTCGTATTGAAGAAGTCGTCACTCAAACAGGCTTTAACCTAAAAATTATAGGTATTGATAGTGTCCCTATATTTATATTTCCAGGTGATCATGCTTTGGCATTAAAAACACTATTTACCCAAGAAATGCTTAAAAGAGGATTTTTAGCGAGTAATGTTATTTACCTTTCGATTGCCCATACCGATGAGCTTTGCGATAAATATATTGATGCAATGAGAGATGTTTTTTATTTTCTTCAGCAGTCGCTAGACAGTAATGCAGATATAGAAAGCCTAATCAATGGCCCGGTATGCCACAGTGGCTTTCAAAGGTTAAATTAATGAAATCAGTTGCTGCATTTATTCAAGCAAGAATGGGGTCGTCAAGATTACCAGGCAAGGTGTTAAAAGAATTAAATGGGATCCCCGTTATTTTGCACATTGTAATGCGTTTAAAGCAATCTAGGTACATTGATAATATTGTTCTTCTTACTTCTTTTAACGAAGAAAATGATGAGTTGGTTAAGTTAGCCAAACACCATAATATCAACGTGTTTAGAGGTTCAGAGGAGAATGTTTTAGCGCGTTTCCAGCAAGCAAGCCAAGTATATCCATCAGACCATATTGTGAGAATAACAGGCGATTCACCTTTTGTAGATGTTGGCGTGTGTGATTTATTATTGCAGACGTACTTTGAAAAACAGGTTGATTATGCCTTTTTGAGTGAACAATTTGCCGAAGGCGTTGATTGTGAGGTTTTTAAAACGAGCGTACTGTCTTCTTTAGATACGGCTGCACTCAGAGAGTCTGAACGTGAACACGTGACGTTACATTTTTACGAAAATAAACTAAATCAATTTTCTACCTATGAAATGCAAAACACAACAGATGACAGCAGCTATCGGTTTACATTAGATACACCTGAAGATTGGCAGGTTATTAAAGAATTAGCACGTTTTACTAACGATACTGTTAACATTAATTATCAAAATATAAAAAATATACTTGATGCTTATCCTCACATTAAACAGATTAATAGCCAAGTTATTCGTAACGAAGGGTTAGCTATTTCATTACAAAATGAACAACATTAATTAGCTTTGGACTTATTATGAAAATTAACAATAAAATAATCGATGAAAATAGTCCGTGTTACATTATAGCTGAAATGTCTGCAAACCATGGTGGAGACATAAATAAAGCGAAAAAATTAATCGCTGAGGCTAAGTTAGCTGGGGCAGATGCTGTAAAGCTACAAACTTACACGGCAGATACAATCACACTAAATTGTTCGAAGCCAGATTTTTGTTTGCCTAGCGACAACCCTTGGCAAGAACATGTGTCTTTGCACTCACTTTATCAAAAAGCGTTTACACCTTGGGAATGGCATCAGGCGCTGTTCGAAGAGGCCAAGCGTTGCGAAATTGATATATTCTCTTCCCCATTTGATGAATCTTCCGTTGATTTACTTGAATCATTAAATACACCGGTATATAAAATTGCCTCTCCGGAAATAACAGATATTCCCCTTTTGAAATATGTTGCGGCAACAGGCAAGCCTGTGATTCTTTCAACAGGAATTGCTGAGTTAGCTGACATTGAACTTGCGGTTAGTACATTGCGCAATAACGGGTGTGATAGCATTGCAATTTTAAAGTGTACAACAGCTTATCCAACCCCATTAGAAGAATGCAACTTAGCAACAATTTCCGATATAGCTAAACGATTTAATTGTATTGCTGGTTTATCTGATCATACACAAGGGATTATTTCACCGATAGTAAGTGTTACATTGGGTGCAAAAATAATTGAAAAACATTTTATTATTGATAAATCTGACGATTCAGTAGATGCCTTTTTCTCATTAGATAGAGACGAATTTTCATCACTGGTTAGGTCAGTAAGAGACGCCGAAAAAGCAATAGGTACTGTGAGCTATGACATAACAGATTCAGCGAAAAAAAATATGTTAGCTAGGCGCTCACTCTATTTTGCTAAGGATTTACCTAAGGGCCATGTTATTACAAAACACGATATCAAATCGGTTAGGCCAGGCTTTGGCTTACACACTAAGCATTTTGATGATGTAATAGGGCTGTGTTTAACAAGCGATGTAGAGCTGGGTGATAGAGTTAGTTTTGCGTTAACGAATAAGTTAAGAGGCTAGCTATGAAAACATGTGCAGTGGTCGGTGGTGGGATTTGTGGAATAACGGCAAGCATTTTGTTGCGCAAGCATTACGATCGCGTTGTATTAATTGAGCAGTCTGAATCGTTAGGTGGCTTGTTGAATTCAGTCACTGACGATGCTGGTAATTTTTACGACCAAGGTACACACATTCCAGCTAGCACCGGTGTTGCTGAAATAGACGAGATACTATTCAACCACCCTCAATTTTCTAAGAATTGGCGTACATTTAAACACCTCAAAACAGGAAATTACTTTGCAGGTAAGTGGGATTTAGAAACACAAACAATTGATGCAAGAAAATTAGATACAGCACTTTATAAACAAGGTATTGGTGAGTTTATGTCACTCACATCAGGGTCTGAGGCTAATAACATTGAGCAATACTTATGTGAAACTTTAGGTGTAGTGTTTTATCAGTACCTTGCAAAACCGGTTATTAATAAGCTTTATGGTGACGACGTAGCATTTACTGATTTAGCTAAAAATACCAGCATTAATTATTTTGGTGCTACAAGAATAAAAGCATTCAATGCATCGTTGTCACGAGTGTTAAAGCAACATCCAGAGTTTGATAAAAAGCTTGGCTATCATAGTGCTGCTGAATTTGAAACATTACTAGCAGAGCAAGGTTCATACCTTCCTAATTATTACTACCCAAATAGCGCTAAAGGCGCGCAGACTTGGATCGATCAATTACAGGCAAAAGCTGAGTCTTTAGGAGTTGAAATTCGCTGTAGTAGTCAAGTGGTAGATATTGAATATCAAGATGATTTAGTTACTGCGTTTAGCCTTAACGATGGCTCACGTATTAAGTGCGACTTGTTATTTTGGAGTGCGCCGCCTGTATTTGCACTAAAGGCCGCTAATTTACCGATCGCAAATTATAAACCCATATTTAGGACCGCAAATATCTTACATTTTACGTTTGATAAGCAGCCTTTAAATAAAGAATCGCATTACCTTTGGAACTGGGACCCATGTTCGGATATTTTCAGGGTTACACTGTATAACAATTTAAGGCAAAGCGATAAGTATCAAGTATCAGCAGAGGTATTAAGGTACAAAGCAGATCCTAAGTACACATTAGAGCAGGGTGTTATTGATCTAAAAAATATGGGAGTTTTAACGCCTGACACCAAAATGAAAAGTGGATGTGTACAAATAATTGATAATACTTTTCCTGTACCTACGCATGATTTTTGTACTACAACACAGATTAATTATGAAACATTAACAAATTCGTTTAAAAATATTATTGTATCGGGTAGGTTTAGTGGTCGTTGCTGGTTGTTATCTGATGTGCTAATTCTTGCTCATAAAGAATTAAAAGAGTATTGCACTGTTGGCTAATTTTATATTCTATTGTAATGGAACTATGAAAACAGGCTTTGGGCATTTATCAAGGTGTTTAAATGTTGCAAGGGCGACCTTTGCATTACAGCCTTTTAGTAATATTGTTTTTTTTGGCGACTTTGATCAATTTTCTACCCAGCGTATTAATAATTTTGGGTTCACCGTAGCAGGCAGTGACTTTACTTTTGAGCCTCATATGACGTTGCTTGCCGATAGCTATCAGTTCACTTTTGAGCAATTATTTGAGTTAAAAAAAATAGGGTTGAAGCTATGCATCATCGACGACTTTGATCAATATAATTACACTTTTATAGATCTTATTGTGAATTTTAGATTTAACGCTGAGGCGTTTTGTCGTTCAACCACTAAACATAGGTTAGGGGTACGTTACTTTTCATTTGCCCAAGAATTATTACCATTAAGGCGAAGCCGCTCACAAGGTCACTTTCAAAATAGTATTAATACTATTTTGGTTTTTATTGGCGGTAATGATCGATTTGATGTGGCCACGCATGTTGTAAATGCCTTAGATAAGCTAGTGGTAGGTAAGAAAATTATTTTATTAGATCAAAAAGCCCCTTCTATTAGTTTAAAAAATAACACTTACCAAGCATTAGAGTTTGTTGATGATATGTCTGCCGTATACAAACAAGCCGATTTAATCATTAATGGCGGGGGATTAACAAAGTATGAAGCAGGTTTTTGCCTTATACCTAACTGCGCCATTTCACAAACGAGAGAACAACATACCGATACTATAGAACTTGCCAGAGCACATTTAACCTTTGATTTGGGTCTTGCTGAAGATGCAACGATAGAAAGCTTAACATTAAACATTGAGGGTTTTTTACACACCGGTGTTCTGGCGCAAAGAGACGCAATGTTATCATCATATTATCTCGATTCGACCGAGCAATTCGCAAAAGAAATTTTAAAGGTATCAAATGAGTGAGTTTAATTCTAAACAAGCAGAGTGGGATGAAATTGCTCGTATAAACAGTGATTTTAAGGCACAGGTTGGGCGACCCTTTGACGATACACTTTGGCAGGCGCTCATCGATGATGTTGAGCAAAAACTCATGTTCTCAGCGCAAGGTAATAGTATTTTAGATGTAGGGTGTGGTAACGGCTTACTATTATCAAAATTACACAAGTGCTCACAGTATGCGGGTGTTGACTACTCTCAAGCTATGATAGATGAAGCAAAAAAATTACTCCCTCAGGGCGTTTTTTATCAATCACAAGCGAGTGTTCTTCAATTTGAAAACAATGAGTTTGAGAGAGTACTCAGTTACAGTATCTTTCATTACTTCCCAAGCTATCAATATGCACTTGATGCGATTAAAGAAATGATACGAGTATGCAAGCCCGGAGGTATAATTTTGATTGGCGATATACTCGATAAACACTTTGAGCACGATATAAAAAGTGCAAGTGATCTGGAATATGAAAAAACGATTCCGTTGATACATCGTTATTCTCAGTGGCGCTTTTTTTCTTTTGAGCAATTGAAAACTGATTTACAGCATTGTGTTAAGAAAGTAGAAATACTGACTCAACCAGAAGGTTTTCCTTTATCTCGTTATCGCAAGGATTTGAGGTTATGGGTTTAACTCGATTACAGAGCCTTATTGCTACTGCATTTGACCGCCAGCATGCATTATTGACTAGCTCTGGAAGCTTTGCGCTTATAACTGCACTCAATGCCTCACAGGCTCCAAAGGGTAGCTCAGTAATAATGCCAGCAAGCTGTTGCCCGATTGTTTTGTTTGCTATTCAAATGGCAGGTTACAACGTTATTTTGGCTGATGTTTCGTTGTGCTCTTTGTCTATGGAGGTCACTAATATAGAAGCTGTTTTTAATGATTCTGTATCAGTAATAGTGGCCGTTCATGGTTACGGACACTATTGTAAAATTGATGAAATAGAAAAGTTTGCAAAACACAATAACATTACACTAATAGAAGATGCATGTTTGGTGTATGGCAGTAAATACAAAGGCAAACCGTTAGGTAGCTTTGGCGACTTCTCTATTTTAAGTTTTGGGTATGATAAACCTATTGATAATCAATATGGCGGAGCTATTTTAACTAACTCTGAGCGGCTATTTGAATGCGCTAAGGAGTTTTTAAACGAGAATAAAATGGCTCAATTTAGTGACGTAAAACCGTTAGAAGTATTAAATGGCCGCTTTTTAAATTTAAATAAGCAAATGCAAGTGCGAAAAGAGAATGTAGATTATCTGCAAAATAATATTACTAATTCGCTTTTTGTAAAAGCAAGTTTTGATGCTGAAGTAACGTATTGGCGCTACCCTTTACTTATAAAAAATAGACGTCACTTTTTAGCTAAGGCAAAAGAGAGTGGCATTATTTTTACTAAGCATTATAAATCGTTAGGTGAGTTACAAACCAATGGACATTATCCAAATGCGTCACTGATTGATGATCAAATTATAAATTTATTTGTCCGTCCCGAAACACCTCAAGAGCAATTAACCAATATGGTAATGTTTATAAATGACTACCAAGACAAGTAATACTTTAAAGTCGTATTATCAGTCTCTGTATAAAGAGTATGGTGACAGCCACAAATCAGTACAGCATGTATCAAAAGAATCACAAAATATAAGATTTGCGATATTTCTGAATATGATTTCATCAAGTAGCCGAGTTATTGATTTAGGCTGTGGGCTGGGTGATATGCTTTCGTATCTAAGAAAAAACGGTTTTACCGGTGAGTATTTAGGTTATGACTTTGTACCAGAGTTTATAGACGCCGCAAATGCCAAGTTTACCTCTGATACAAAAGCTCAGTTCAAAGTGTTTGATATCTATGAGGATGAGATAGCACAAGGCTATGACCATGTGCTTATTAGCGGTGTGTTCAATAATAAAATGACTGATAACATGGGCTTTTTAACACTTACCTTACAAAAAAGTATTCAGCAGTGTGAGCAGTCGGTTATTTTTAATGCGTTATCGACATTTGTGGAATTTAAAAATGAGGCTCTTTTTTATGTCTCACCCTTAGAATTATTTGAATTATGCAAAACAACAATGACACCTTTTGTTTCCTTAAAGCATGACTACGTTACTAAGCCAGATGGTTACCCTTATGAATTTACAATGCAATTAAGTAAAAGCGAAATAACATGTTACTGAGTATAATGCAGCCTACTTACTTACCCTGGTTAGGTTATTTTGGGTTAATTAACAGCGCCGATAAATTCGTATTTTTAGACAACGTAAAGCTTGAAAAAAGTGATTGGCATGTTAGAAATAAAATTAAATCGGGTAAGCAAGAGCTTATGCTGACTTGTCCGGTAAGTACCCCTAAAGGAAGAATGACAGCAACAATTGAAAACACTCAATTTGTCAGTGCAAATCCTTGGCGAAGAAAGCATCTTAAAAGCATTGCTGAAAGCTACGCAAAAGCACCGTTTTTTAGTTCCTTGTTTCCACTATTAGCTCCCATTTATAAAGACGAGAGCATTACTTGCCTGGCTCAAATGAATATTAAAATCATTAGAGTATTGATGGGGTATATGAATATAACCACACCAACATTTACTGCTTCTCAGCTTAAAGGCGTGTCTGGTGTTAAAGATGCTCGGCTAGTATCTATTTGTCATGAGTTAGAATGTAATACTTATTTATCACCAGTAGGCGCGCAGGCTTACATTGAACAAGAGACCCCAGGCGGGGCATTAGTTAAAAATGGTATTGATGTTTTTTATCAAAACTTTATTCATCCTAAATACCCACAAATTAAGGGTGAGTTTATCTCTCATTTAAGTGTGATTGACTGCTTATTTAACGTTGGGCCTGTTGAAACAGCTAAATTAATTAATACATGCACGAGAGCACATACTCACTATCAATCTCTATCAGTTTAATTGCCAAAGTGCTGGGTTAATAAAACGCTCATCAGGTAGGCTAAACTCAGATAAATCAATATTGGATAAGCTTGAAGTTAAGCAGCTTAAAATTTCATTAAGCTGTTGTTCGTTGTTTACGCCTACAACCACTTTGTCTACTTCATCAATATTAACCACATAATTTAATGCTAGTGATAACGTTGAGACATTTAAGTAATTACTCAGCGTGGTAAGCTTATCTAGTAAAGGAGCAATAGGTTTAAAATAATCTGGGAAAGTGTCACTTTCCATTAGCAATAACCCCTGAAGAAAGGCTGAACGAGTATGAATTTCTATATCTGCAGCTTTTAGTTGTTTTAATGAATTTGATTGAACGAAGCGTTGATCAAGAATATTAAGAGGTAACTGAATTAGATCTGCAAATGCTAATACATCATTATTAAGCTGCTCGGGGGAATATAAAGATACTCCCACTTTTTTTACTTTATTATCTGCTTTAATTTGCTTTAAGCAATCAAGTGCAACAGGGAATTGACTAAAATCTTCAAAGCGATGAAGTAGTAATCCATATAAAGCGTCACAATTTAAGTCGCAAAGAGACTGTTTAACCGTTTTTGTTATAAAATCATCAACATTGATTAAATTAGATATAGGAGGAACTTTACTTACTATATTGAATGAATTTACTAGGCACTGGCCTAATTCTTTTTCAGCATTACCATAAGCTGATGCAGTATCAATGGTCGTTATATTTTCGCTTTTGGCAAGGTTAAGTATTTTTTTTATTTCTTTCTGATGTGTTTTGCCACGTGTATTACTTATTCCGTAGTCAACACCAAACTGAACAGTACCTAGTGCGAGCTTCACAGTAATTTACCAATTTCATCAATAATATAGCTCTGCTCTTGCTCTGTAAGTTGAGGATGCAAAGGGATAGTGAATGCTGTTTTATAGTATTTCATTGCATTGGGGAAGTCGCTATCTTTAAAGCCCATTTTTTTATAAAAAGGTTGAGTGTGTATTGGAATATAGTGAAGATGACTAATAATGCCTTTACTCCTCAATTGCTCAATAATATGCCTATGAAGGTGGCAGTGGCCATCAGCAAGTTTAACTACGTATAAATGGTAGCTCGAATAGCATTTTGTAAGTTGTGTTAAATGCGAGAGTGGCATAGTTTCAAACGCATTAGAATATGAAATAGCGAGTGCGTTTCTGGTTGTAACAAATTCATCAAGTTTATCAAGTTGGCTGAGGCCAAGTGCTGCTTGTAGTTCTGTCATTCGGTAATTAAAGCCAAGCTCTACTTGCTGGTAATACCAAGGGCCATGGCTTTGCTCAGTCATTTCATTTGGATCATTAGTGATCCCATGACTTCTTAAGCGCTGTAATTTTTTTGCAAGCTGTTGATTATTACTAACTGCCATACCGCCTTCGGCAGAGGTAATTATCTTTACCGGGTGAAAACTAAATACAGTGATATCTGAAAATTCACAGCAACCTACTTTATTGCCATTATATTGTGCGCCAATAGCATGTGATGCATCTTCAATGATTTTAAAACCATACTGCTTTGATAAATCGTAAATAGCTTCCATATCACACGATTGACCTGCCAAGTGAACAGGGATAACGACTTTAGGTAAGCAATTATTTTTTTTTGCGCTAATAAGCTTATCAGCAAGGGCTGGCACTGACATATTGCCAGTTGCCAAGTCAATATCTACAAAGTCCACAGCAGCCCCACAGTAAAGCGCACAATTGGCTGAGGCTACGAACGAAATTGGCGACGTCCAAACAGTATCACCTTCGCTTACATTTAATGCTAAACATGCAATATGTAGAGCAGAAGTCGCGCTATTAACAGCAATACCATATTGAGCGTTACAGTATTTTGCAATCGCAGCCTCAAAAGCGGGTACTTTTGGTCCTTGAGTTAGCCAATCAGACTCTAAAACAGCTACAACGCTATCAATATCTGCTTGGCTTATTAGTTGTTTACCATATGGAATCATTTATTTTATTCAGCTTTAACTTAATGCCTGAGTGTTAAATTCTTTAATCTCCTCAATCGTCATATAATGCGAGTTATGCAGAGAGTTATATTCAAATCCTTGATCTACCTTTTTGCCAGTCTCGCCAATTGCGTTCACGGTAAAGTCATTACTACGGCTACTAAATTTAATACCTGGAGCAATAACAAAGTGGTCGTTGTACTCATAGGTTTCAAAACACAAGTCTGCTGGGCACATTACTTCATGAAGTTTTTCACCAGGGCGAATGCCAATTATTTTTAGTGGTAAGTCAGGAGCCATTGCTTTTGCAAGATCGGTAATACGGATTGAAGGGATTTTAGGAACGAAAATTTCACCGCCTAACATTCGTTCAAAATTAGTCAGTACAAAATCGACGCCTTGTTGAAGGTTTATCCAAAAGCGAGTCATTTCATCGTGTGTGATTGGGATATGATCGCGTCCCTCATCAATAAACTTTTGAAAAACAGGCACTACAGAGCCGCGAGAGCAAACCACATTACCGTAGCGTACAACAGAAAAGGTAGTGCGGTTGCCACCTGCAATATTATTTGCGGCTACAAAAAGTTTATCTGATGCCAATTTAGTGGCGCCATACAAGTTAATTGGGTTTGCAGCCTTATCAGTAGACAGTGCAATTACTTTTTCGACATCGTTATCAAGAGCTGCATCAATCACGTTTTCAGCGCCATTAATATTTGTTTTAATACATTCCATCGGGTTGTATTCAGCGGCCGGAACCTGCTTCAAAGCAGCTGCGTGAATAACATAGTTTACACCGCGCATGGCACGTATTAATCTGTCTTTGTCTCTTACATCGCCAATAAAATAACGCATACAAGGTTGGTCAAACTCTTGTTGCATTTCAAATTGCTTAAGTTCATCGCGTGAAAAAATAATGATCTTTTTTGGATTGTAACGCTCAAGTAGCGTTTTGACGTATTTTTTCCCGAATGAACCGGTACCACCGGTGATTAAAATTGTTTTGTTATCGAACATAGTGCTACCCAAATTATTTATTATTGGCGTTATATGACACGCAAACGTGATTTTTTAATACGCATCTCAATACTTTAACCACTAAGCAAGCAAAGTGCCAAGTTAATTTAGTCTAACCATGGTACAAAGCACAAAATTTCGCAAATTAAGCTATAATTTAATCAGTCAGCACCACGGAGGCCGTTATGAAAATTCAATCACCATCAGCTAACTTTTTAAACCAAACTCAGCAAACAAATAACAAACTTGCAGAGCAACTAGCAACCGGTAAAAAAGTAAATAGCGCAGCAGATGATGCCGCAGCGTTACAAATTATTGATAGACTTACTTCACAGCAAAATGGCTTCAGTCAGGCTTTAAATAACGCCTATGACGGAATTTCATATACTCAAGTAAGCGAAGCTAGCTTGAGTGGTGTAAATGATGCTGTCACGCGCATTCAAGAGTTATCTGTTCAAGCGGGTAATGGTGCACTGACTGATAATGATCGTGCTGCGCTACAAGAAGAAGTCGTGCAGCTGCAAAGTCAAATTAACGACACGTTCGAAAACGCTAATTTTGCAGGGAAACCGTTGTTTAATGGTGAGCCTGTATCATTTCAGGTAGGCTCTGATGCAAATATCAGTCAAACACTAAACCAATCTGATGGAAGTCTTGCCCCGACGCTATCTACTATTGATATTTCGACTCAGGCTGGAGCACAAGCAGCTATCGATATAACCAAGCAAGCAAATGATGAAATAAATGCGCAACGCGCTGAGTTAGGTGCATTTCAAAATACGTTGGCAAGTACAATTAAAGGATTAGGGGGGCAGCAAGAAAATATTGCAGCTAGTCAAAGCCGAATTCAAGATACCGATTATGCGCAGGCAATTTCGCAACAAGTGTCTAATGACATTTTAGCGCAATCATCAGTTGCACTTCGTGGTCAGGCTAACCAATCTGCTGAGTCTATTTTAGGTTTACTTTAAATTTTAATACTTAATAGTTAATTCTTAAGTATTATTGATCTTACTAGTGCGTCTGTTTTTTGGCGTTTATGTCAAAAAACTGCCGCTATCACTTGCATCCGTGCTTAACTGGCTTACAATTTAGCTAATTATATCAAAGAGTGAAGCACGGCTCGCTAACTATGATCCTGATTTTAGATAATAATAACAATCGCTCTATTGGGTTAAACGCATCACTTGGTTTTATCGGTGAGGTTACTCATCGCTTAGATGAAGATAACTTTGAACAAGAGTGTGCAAAATATAAGCAGCACGAGTGCATGGTTATTTTGGGGGCTTTACAGTCACTCGATCATGAAAGCTTAATCAAGCGCTACCCAACACTTCCATTTTTATTAATTGGTGAAACGTTAAGACCGTTACTTAGCATTGCTAACGTAGTTGGGCTTATTTGCGAGCCATTTAATCACGAAGTTACCACACAGTTACTTCATGATTGCCAGCAGTATCATCGTATGTTGCCGGGGGAGCACAAAAATAGTCAGCCGCATAAGTCTTTTGATGGCCTTGTTGGTGAAACACAAGCAGTTAAAGAGGTCCGCTTTTTAATTGAGCAAGTTGCAAAAACAGATGCAAACGTTTTAATTTTAGGTGAGTCAGGTACAGGTAAAGAAGTGGTTGCGCGTAACGTTCATTTGCTATCTAAGCGAAGTACAGGACCCTTTGTACCAGTAAACTGTGGGGCCATTCCGGCAGAGTTACTAGAAAGTGAGCTTTTTGGTCATGAAAAAGGGGCGTTTACAGGGGCTATCTCTGCTCGTAAAGGTCGTTTTGAGTTAGCGCAAGGCGGTACGCTGTTTTTAGATGAAATTGGTGATATGCCGCTACAAATGCAGGTTAAACTTTTACGCGTATTACAAGAACGAAGCTATGAGCGTGTAGGTGGCACTAAAGCAATTCAAGCCGATGTACGTGTTATTGCTGCGACTCACCGTAACCTTGAAACCATGATTGAAGCCGGCAGCTTTCGTGAAGATTTGTATTATCGGCTAAATGTATTCCCTATAGAGAATCCGTCGTTAAGTGAGCGTGCTGATGACATTCCTTTATTACTCAAAGAGTTAATGCGTCGTGTAAACGAGCAAACGGGAACTACCGCTAAGTTTACTGAGCGTGCAATTGAAAGCTTAAAAGAGCATGCGTGGCCGGGTAATATTCGTGAGCTTGCGAATTTGGTTGAGCGCATGGTTATAATGTTCCCTGAAAAGGTGGTAGACATACCTGACCTACCGAATAAGTACCGTTATATTGAAGTTGATGCTTATGAGCCTGAGTATCCTGAAGAACTAATGGAGAAAGATGCGTTTAACGATATATTCAGTACTGGGTTTAGTGACTATGAAAACGAACCCGAGGCAGAGTTTAATAGTAACGCCGGTGGCTTACTTCCAGATGATGGCATTGAGCTTAAAGAGTATTTAGCTGAGCTTGAAATTAGCTTAATTACCCAAGCACTTGAACGCTTTGATTATGTTGTGGCACGCGCCGCGGAAATATTAGGTGTAAGGCGTACAACGCTCGTCGAAAAAATGAAAAAGTATAACCTGTCGCGAGACTAATAATGCCCAAAAGATAAACTACTTTTTATACTCATTGTAAGCTATCACTTTACGGGCTTTGCCCGTTACGCAAGCAAGCTTGACGTCTACGAGTAAATTTAGCCTCGGTGTAAATTTTAGCGGTAGACGCTTAGCTTGCTCGCGTGAAAAGCGTAGCTTTTAATTACTTAAACACGCATCTTAAAAACGAAGGCAAGTGAGAAACCATAGTTAACTTACACGTTACTTCTCTAAAGCGAAGCGTCTCTTAGCCTCTTTGTGAACAGATCACTTTTATGGTTATAAGTCCTTATTCAGCAAAGCCTTAATAATTTCTTCTTTTCTAAAACAATCATTACTATGGTCGTTGACCATACCGCAAGCCTGCATGTAGGCATATACTGTTGTAGGGCCTAAAAATTTAAAACCTCGTTTTTTTAAATCTTTTGCAAAAGCTGTTGATGCCTCAGTGATTGCGGGGTAGTCCTCGGTATTATTAAAATTGCTGACTATGGGGGTGTTATTTACAAACTGCCATTGATACGCGCTAAAACTGCCAAACTCTTTTTGAATGTTTAAAAATCGCTGCGCGTTATTTATTGTTGCTGTAATTTTTAAACGGTTGCGAACGATTGTTTTATCAAGCATGAGTCGCTCTACATCATCAGCTGTAAACAAGGCCACTTTGTTTACATTAAAGTTAGCAAATGCGTTTTTATAGCCTTGTCGCTTTTTTAAAATGGTATACCAACTTAATCCCGCCTGAGCTGACTCAAGGGTGATAAATTCAAACAGTGTTTGGTCATCGTAAACAGGCACACCCCATTCTAAATCATGGTACAAAACATAATCGGGCTTAGTGGTATCGAGCCACGGGCAGCGGCACTTATTTTGCTCACTCATCTGTATTCCTTTTTATTCGCGTCATTTTTATGTCGCGTTATTATTATTGTAAGATTATGAAAATATAGCAATTTAATTTTGGTACGTATTGTGCATTAAGCCTTGTATCTATACAAATTCGAGATTTGATTATGGCCCTTGCGAGCGTGCTAAAACCACAGTTTATTTCTGCAAATCAGTATAACCCATGTTTACTTCAAGAGGAGTACATAGGTGAATTAAGCGATCTGCGTCAGCAAGCAAGTTGGCTTTCTCATTTAGTTGATACTATGCCTGCAGGTGTGGTTGTGCTTGATGGTAAAGGAATGATTGCAAAGGCCAATCAAATAGCGATTGATATGTTGGGTGAGCCTTTAGAGGGCGAGAAGTGGTTTAATGTAATTCAGCGCTCTTTTAGACCCCACCAGGACGATGGCCACGAAGTATCACTAAAAGATGGACGGTTAATAAAGCTTGATATAACAGCGTTAGCTCCCGAGCCGGGGCAACTTATTTTAATGACCGATTTAAGTGAAACACGCCGTTTGCAGAAGCGAGTTGCCCATATGCAGCGCCTTAGTGCGTTGGGTAAAATGGTGGCGTCTCTTGCGCATCAGGTTCGCACGCCGCTTTCAGCGGCTATGCTTTATGCTGCTAATTTAGGCTCTAAGCGCTTACCTGAGGCATCTCGCGATAATTTTCAAACCAAGTTAATGTCTCGCTTAAAAGATTTAGAAACTCAAGTAAACGACATGCTACTTTTTGCCAAAAGCGGCGATCAGCAGGTTGTTGAGCAAGTGTCTATGCAGCAATTACTCAGCGAAGTAAAGGCGGGCGCCGATGCGATGGTGACACTAAACGATAGCCACTTAGCTGTCGGTCTCCCAGAACCAGATATTCAAATAACAGGTAATAAATCCGCCATAGCCAGTGCAATTCAAAACTTGATTCATAACAGTATCCAGATCACTGGTGCTGGCGCAGAAGTGTATTTAAGTGCAGTTACCGATGAGCTAGATTCAGACTATGTACGCATTAGCGTTGCTGATAACGGGCCCGGTGTTGATTTAAGCTTAGCAGAAAAAATATTTGAACCGTTTTATACCACTAAAAGTCAAGGTACGGGATTAGGGCTTGCTGTTGTGAGTTCAGTTGCAAACGCACATCAAGGACGTGTTGAAGTGACCAATAATAAAGGCGGTGGAGCATGTTTTAGTTTGCTTTTACCTATTCGCACCGCATCTAAATTAGAGGAATCATTATGAGTAACACTATTTTAGTTGTAGAAGATGATGCAGGGCTTCGTGAAGCCTTAATTGATACACTCGAAATGTCGGGGATTGAATGCATTGCGGCTAATTGTGCAGAGCAAGCCATGCTTTTGCTTAAAAAAGAGCAATTTTCGCTGGTGGTGAGTGATGTACAAATGGGGACTATGAGTGGTTTAGATTTACTACGAAGTATTAAGCTTAACCACCCTGAGCTACCTGTTTTAATGATGACGGCGTACGCCACCATAGATGATGCCGTTGAAGCTATGCGCTTAGGTGCGATTGATTACATGGCAAAGCCGTTTGCACCTGAAGTTTTGCTCAATATGGTAAGCCGCTACTTACCTGAAAAAGCAAAAGAGACAGACGGTCCTATTGTTGCCGATCCAAGTAGTATTCAGTTATTAGAATTGGCAAGTAGAGTAGCACGTTCCGATGCAAGTGTGATGGTGCTTGGTCCTAGTGGTTCTGGTAAAGAAGTGTTAGCTCGCTACATACATGATAAATCGAATCGATGCGATGAGCCGTTTGTTGCAATTAACTGTGCAGCAATTCCTGAAAACATGTTAGAAGCAACTTTATTTGGGTATGAGAAAGGCGCGTTTACAGGGGCAATTCAAGCCTGCCCTGGTAAGTTTGAGCAAGCGCAAGGCGGAACTATCTTGCTCGACGAAATAACTGAGATGGATCTTGGATTACAAGCTAAATTATTACGCGTTTTGCAAGAGCGCGAAGTGGAGCGCTTGGGTGGACGCAAGACAATTCAGTTAGATGTACGCATACTTGCAACAAGTAACCGTGATCTAAAAGAAGCGGTAAGCGAGAATCAATTTAGAGAAGATTTATATTACAGACTTAACGTGTTTCCGTTAATGTGGCGACCGCTCAATCAGCGCCCAGGGGATATTATTGTATTGGCTAAACATTTAATTGAACGTCATTTAAGCAAAAGTAAAGAGCCTATGGCTTACCTCGATAGTGGCGCAGAGAAAAAATTACTTGCTCACTCTTGGCCGGGTAATGTGCGTGAGCTTGATAACGTTATACAACGTGCGCTTATACTTAGGACTGGTAATACTATTAATGAGCATGCTATTTTTATTGAAAATATAGCCGCAACAGATTTTGTAATGACGCCTACATCGATTAGCACACAAAGTGCTAGTCAGTCTCAGGCGAACACTGCTGATAAAAGTATTGAGCATGGCCCTACTAGCTCTGCTTATTATGATGAAAAGTCATCATTAGTAGAGCCGCCAAAACAAGACTTATTAGCTGGTGATACGGGCAGTTATAAAGATGAGCTCAAAGATAAAGAACACCGTATCATTTTAGAAACGTTAGCAAGGTGCCAAGGTAAACGAAAAGATGTTGCTGAAACCCTCGGTATTAGCCCTCGTACTCTACGTTATAAACTAGCGCAAATGCGCGACTTAGGTATTTCACTTCCTGCGTAGCCTCACATTTAGCCCTTGATTCAGGTATTGAATTTAAGGGCTGTCAAAACTCTGACTCACAAAATTAAGCTTTAAGCTATTGAAAATTAAAGCTTATTATTTGGCATGGTTTGTGCTTTATCTATATTAAGAGTTAACTGCATTGTCAGAGAAAAATTATGAAAATTCAAAATAGCGCTGTATTTCAAGAAATGCAATCAATGGCTTTAGAGGCTGGTCGTAGTAATCAAGTTGAACGACTGCCAGTAAAAACGCAAGCCTCATCAACGGCTCAATTTGGCGACATGCTGTCAGATGCAATTAATACTGTGCACGGTTTACAGCAAGATGCTAAGCAAAAAGTGGTTGCAGTAGAGACCGGCGACAGAAGCGTCTCTTTGGCTGAAGCGATGATTGCATCTCAAAAATCGTCAGTGGCATTTGAAGCGACAGTACAAGTTCGTAATAAACTTGTTGAAGCTTACAAAGAAATCATGAACATGCCTGTTTAACTAGGTAGTGGAGAATTATTGTGGCGCAATCTAATCAATCAACCGATCTTGCACTTGCTACTGGTGATATTGACCAAAGCGATAGCGACGATCAACAAGAACAAAAATCTGGCTATTTAAGTTCGTTAAACGGTGTTGATTTATTGCGCCAAGTAACGCTTGTTATTGCTTTAGGCATTTGTTTAGCAATTGCTATATTCATCATTATTTGGGCTCGCCAGCCAGATATGCGCCCGCTTGGTAAAATGCAAACAGAAGAGCTAATACAAACGCTCGACTTTTTAGATGCACAAAAAATTGAATATCAAGTTGATGGTAATGTGGTACTTGTCCCTGAAACCGAATATCAAAACATTAAGCTGTTAATGACTCGTGAAGGGTTAGAGCAAGGGCCTACATCGGGTTCAGATATCATCATGCAAGACATGGGCTTTGGTGTAAGTCAACGCTTAGAACGCGAACGCTTAAAGCATGGTCGTGAGCAACAACTCGCACGTACAATTGAAGAGCTTAACAACATTACTCGCGCACGTGTATTACTTGCCATCCCAAAAGAAAATGTATTTGCGCGCAGAGAGAAAAAACCTTCAGCTACCGTTGTATTGACTCTTAAGCGAGGGCGTTCACTTGACAGCGAAGAAGTAGACTCTGTTGTTGATATGGTTGCATCGGCTGTACAAGGTTTAGAGCCAGCTCGTGTAACGGTAACGGATCAAAATGGTCGCTTATTAAATTCTGGCTCACAAACGTCTCTTGCGGCACGTTCGCGCAAAGAGTACGACATAGAGCGCAAGCGTGAACAAGAGTATCTTGAAAAAATTGATAGCATTCTAATTCCCGTCGTAGGGCTTGCAAACTACACTGCACAAGTTGATTTAAGCATGGATTTTAGTGCCATTGAAGAAACGCAAAAGCGCTACAACCCAGATCTGCCTGCAGTAAGAAGCGAAACAACGTTTGAAGAAAATAATATAGGCGGTTTAGCGGTAGGTATACCTGGTGCGTTGACGAATCAGCCGCCAGTAAACTCAAACATTCCTGAAGTAGCTGGCCAAGGTGGAGCAGGTAGTGCAACTTCACCATCAAGAACACATAAAGAAGCTACGCGTAATTATGAGCTAGATACAACTATTTCACATAAGCGCCAGCAAACAGGTGTAATACGTAGAATAAGCGTGTCGGTGGCTGTTGATTACACTCCAAAAGTAGGTGAAAACGGTGAAACAACCATGACACCGCGCTCAGTGGAAGAACTGTCAAATATTCGCCGTTTATTACAAGGTGGTGTTGGTTTTGATATGCAACGTGGTGATGCACTTGAAGTGGTAACGGTTCCGTTTGTGCGTGAAGCAACTGATTTTGACATTAGTGTGCCGCTTTGGGAACAAGACTGGTTTATGAAAATAATCCGCTTAGTACTGGGTGCCCTCGTTATTATTGTACTGATAATGGCGGTAGTTAAACCGATGCTTAAACGCTTAATTTACCCAGACGATACACTTGAAGAGTATGACGAAGATGCCTTAAGTGCTGGTGTAGATATTGGCGATAGCACGTTAGATATGCTAAACAAAGACTTTGATTCTGCTTCAATTGGTTTCTCAAGCGATGGTACACTTCAGTTACCAGACCTACATGGCGACGAAGACTTACTAAAAGCAATTCGTGCCCTTGTGGCCAATGAACCAGAACTCTCATCACAAGTAGTGAAAGCGTGGTTAACAGAAGATGACTGATCAAGAACAAAAACAATTACCGCCAGCGTTTGATGTTGATAAGCTCGATGGCGTAGATAAAGCCGCAATATTACTGTTGAGCCTATCAGAAGAAGATGCAGCGCAAATCCTAAAACACTTAGAGCCTAAGCAGGTGCAAAAAGTGGGTATGGCAATGGCGGCGTTAGATGATCTTTCGCAGGCTAAGATTAGTGCAGTTCATAATTTGTTTATTGAACAGATTCAAAGCTTCAGCACTATCGGATTTCAGTCAGAAGACTTTATTAAAAAGGCGCTTACCGCTGCATTGGGTGAAGATAAAGCCGCTAGCCTTATTGATCAAATTGTTATGGGATCGGGTGCTAAAGGTCTTGATTCGCTTAAATGGATGGACTCTAAGCAAGTGGCAAACATTATTCGTAATGAGCACCCGCAAATACAAACTATTGTGTTGTCTTATTTAGAGCCTGAGCAGTCAGCAGAGATTATCGCGCAGTTCCCTGAAAAAGTTCGCCTTGATTTGACCATGCGTATAGCCAACCTTGAAGAAGTGCAACCAGCTGCACTACAAGAACTTAATGAAATAATGGAAAAACAATTTGCCGGTCAAGCGGGTGCACAAGCTGCGAAAATGGGTGGCTTAAAAGCAGCGGCAGACATCATGAACTACCTAGATACAAATGTTGAAGGTCAGTTAATGGATTCTATTCGTGAACATGACGAAGAGATGTCTCAGCAAATTCAAGATCTAATGTTTGTATTTGAAAACTTAATGGATGTGGATGACCGTGGTATTCAAGCTATATTACGAGAAGTACAACAGGACGTGCTAATGAAAGCAATCAAAGGTGCTGACGACGGTCTGAAAGATAAGATACTTGGTAATATGTCTAAACGTGCCGCGGATATGCTTGCCGATGATCTAGAGGCAATGGCGCCTGTGCGTATTAGTGAAGTAGAAGCAGCACAGAAAGAGATTTTATCAACAGCACGACGTTTATCTGATTCGGGTGAAATTCAGTTAGGCGGTGGTGGTGGTGAGGAGTTCTTGTAAGCCATGAGCAAACTCAAAGGGCGTCCACTTCGAGCTGAAGAAGCCGATGAATTATTAAAAAACTGGGCTATCCCAGATGTAGCACCTAACGAAAAAAGCTTTGGTAACCGCTCAACAGCCTATGGTACGCCCCTTAGTGAGCTTTATAAAAAAGAGCTTGCCGAAGAAATGCCCGCTGATGAACCACAAGAACCGGAACTGCCTAAGCTTACTATGGTTGAGCTTGAACGCATTAGGCAAGATGCTTACGAAGAAGGCCTTAAGCAAGGCCATGAACAAGGCTACATTGACGGCTTTGAAAAAGGCGTTAGTGAGGGAAAAGAGGCCGGTTACAAAGAAGGGTTAGAGCTTGGAAAAACTCAAGGGCAAGAAGATATTAAACCGATTGTTGAAGAGCAGCTAATTAGCTTAAAAAGCATTTTAGAGGCGCTTAATTCACCGCTAAAAAAGGTGGACGAACAAGCCGAATTGCAGCTTGTTCAATTGGCTAGCATGCTTGCTGAGGCTGTGATTTACCAAGAGGTACAAACATCGTCAGAGGTTATTTTACATACATTAAAACACAGTATTGATTCGTTAAATGCGCAGCAAGAAACAGTGAAAATTCACCTAAACCCGACCGACCTCGATATAATCAAAGAAAGCTATGGCGAACAAACTATTGCACAAAACAACTGGCAATTGGTTCCCGAACCCACGCTTGATAGAGGTGGATGTGAGGTGAAAACCGCGCAATCCTCTCTTGATATGACTCTAAAAACACGTGTCAAAGAAACGTTGGATAGCTTTTTGCATAATAGCAATATCTAAGTATTTTTTAGGCGTACTATGTCTGCTCAAAGTGCCTCTTTAAGCGAACGCTTATCGCAATATCAACAAAATATTAAGCCCCATACACCTGCTGTAGCGGGGATCTTAACGCGTGTCGTTGGCCTTACTCTAGAGGCTAAGGGCTTACGAGCGCCAGTTGGTAGTCAATGTAAAATAGAAACCATGAATGGTTTTGTTGACGCCGAAATCGTCGGATTTAACGATCAAACCTTATATTTAATGCCCAACGATCATATTTCTGGTGTGCTACCTGGTGCGCGTGTTATTCCTCAAATAAATAATTTGGGTTTACCTGTAGGCATGAGCTTATTAGGGCGTGTTGTTGATGGGTTAGGCAGACCACTCGACGGTTTAGGCAAAATTAATGCTGAGCACTACTTAAAGTTTGCCCAAAATACAATAAACCCATTAGCAAGACGGCCCATCAGCCAACCCATGGATGTAGGTGTACGTGCTATAAACTCAGTGATCACCGTAGGGCAAGGTCAAAGAATGGGATTGTTTGCAGGCTCTGGGGTAGGTAAATCTGTATTATTAGGCATGATGACACGGGGCAGTGAAGCCGATGTCATTGTAGTGGGTTTGGTAGGTGAGCGTGGCCGTGAGGTAAAAGAGTTCATTGAAGAAATACTTGGTGTAGAAGGGCGTAAACGTTCGGTTGTTGTTGCTGCACCGGCTGATTCATCGCCGCTAATGCGGCTAAAAGGCTGTGAAAGCGCAGTTACTATTGCTGAGTATTTTAGAGACCAAGGCTTAAATGTATTACTGCTACTCGATTCAGTAACACGTTATGCCATGGCTCAGCGAGAAATTGCTTTAGCTGTAGGAGAGCCACCCGCTACAAAAGGTTATCCACCCTCGGTTTTTGCAAAGTTACCCGCCTTGGTTGAGCGAGCGGGCAATGGGGGAGAAGGGCAAGGTGCAATTACGGCCTTTTTTACTGTATTGAGTGAAGGTGACGATATGCAAGACCCAATAGCTGATGCCGCTCGCGCCATACTCGACGGTCATATTGTACTTTCTCGTGAGTTGGCCGATAGCGGACATTACCCCGCAATAGATATCGAAAAATCAATATCTCGAGTTATGCCTCAAGTAGTTTCTGAACCTCATATGCAGCAAGCGCGAGTGCTTAAGCAGGTGTATTCGATGTACCAACAAAACAAAGACATGATCACGTTAGGTGCGTATCAAAAGGGAACCGATCCTATGCTCGATCAAGCAATAAACATGATGCCTAGGGTTAACGGTTTTTTACAGCAAGGTATGCGTGATGTAATAAGTTATGACGATGGGCTACAAGGTCTTGCTCAATTATTAGGCCAAGGATAATGGCTAAAAGTAAATTCGAATTATTACTAAAGCTTGAAAGCGAAAAAGAAGAAAACTTGCGTATGAGTTACCTGCAAGCAAATCAAAACTTGCTCGCAAATCAGCAAAAACTTCAAGGCTTAAACGATTTTCGACTTGAGTACTCCCAGCAATTACATTTAAAAGGGCAGTCGGGTTTATCAAGTGCAGGTTTTGGGCAGTATCATGCGTTTATTGCAAAAATTGAAGAAGCTATTCGCCAACAAGCAAGTACGGTTAATACAGCAAAGCAAGTTGTTTCACAGCGAAAAACGCTGTGGCTAAAACAACAAATAAAAGCGAAAGCGGTTGCTAAGTTGATAGAGAATCAAAAAGTGAAAGCTGCAGCTATAGTTGCTAAAAACGAACAGAAAATGTTAGACGAGTTTACATCTAATCAATTTTTTCAGCGTCGAAAACTCTCTTAAGTTAGGCACGTTTATTGCTTTATTAATGGGTGGTATTTAATTTTGGGCAATGTGCGGTGACATGTTGCCGTAACCGTATTAGGTGATTTATGGCGATGAATGATATGTCTGTTTCAATTGCGGCTGATAAAGAGTCTTTTTTAGCATTTAAAGACAGTGGCTTAGCTACTTCCGGTGATGAATCAGGTGCGGAGTTTTTTACTCAGCTACAAGATGCGCACAATGCATTTGAGCCTATAAAAAAAGAGTTTGAACAGACTCAGGCTGACGGGCAGTTTGCTGCTTCATCAGCTTCAGATGTTGAAAAAAGCTCAGTGAGCCACATTGATGACAAAAATGCTGCCAAATTCGATGCAGAGTCTGGCAATGACATTTTCGAACAAATTAATTCATCCCAATCAATAAATACTGAAGTCACAAAACCAAGCGAAAATGCGAAAGATACACACCTAACAGATACATCTACAATAAAAACTCCGCTCGGTATTGCTGATTTAAACGAGAAGCTGCCTGTTAAAGGTTATGTTGCTGTGCCAGCAAAAGATTTACCTGTTAAAGATGAGGTAGGTAAAATAATTAGACCTCATTCGCCAATTGCTGACAGCAGTAAAAGTGGTGTGGCAAAATTAGTCGATGATGCTGATATTAGTAGCTCGTTAAATTCAGAAAAACAAAATAAAACGTCTATCGCACAGGCTGTTGAAACACAGCTAAATATAAAATCGGATACAGTTAAACACACTGCAGAAACGCAAAGTATAACTCAGGGAACTGATGCAAAAGACGGCGGGGCAGAGGCTAACAAAGGCACTTTTGCAGATAAACGAGCCGCTTCACAAAGCTCAGTACTTTCTGAAGCGAGTATAAATTCTGATAACACTGTTTTAAAAACGGATGTTGATAAAATTGCGACTACCCAAAGCACACCAGAGAACAGTAATAAAATTAATGCCAATACCGTAGCTCAAAATGCTGTAGCTCAAAATACAGTTACGGAACCAGCAGAAAATACGTCAAGAGCAATTTCACCCAACTCAAGTATCACTGAAACCGAAAAAGCAGACGCGATAGATGCGCTAACGGTTAAAGATGCGAATGCAATAAAAACAGATAAGGTATTAGCAAGTTTAACGCCTGAACAACTTTCAAAATTAAATGATCAGATTAAAGCAGATTCGCTTTCTTCATCAAATAGCGTTGAAAAGTTGACGGCTTTAAAGCAAATGCTCACTCAATTTATAACGGATAACGAGCAGACACAAAGCACTGAAGTTAAGTCGTCGCCTAGCGGGCAGTTTAATACACTTTCTGGGACTGAAAAGCAGGGACTACTGACTCAATTAAATACTTTTATTAAAACCGAGCAACCAAAAGGTGAACAGTTAGCGGTTATTAAGCAAGCGATAGGTGAGCTAAAAGTCTCGATTGCGGCAGATACTAAATTTACAATATCTCAAAAAGCTGTAAACGATTCACAGAAACTGCCGCAAGCAAATGAATCGCAAATAGACAAAGCAGTTACTTTAGCGGTAAAAGGTGAAGAGACAACAAAGCCAGTTACTTTTATAGCTTCACAAACACCAAATACGGTGAATAAGCCACAAAAAGTGAGTGTGAAATCAGGTTCTGAAAGTAGCGCAGAACCAACTAAATTAGCTGCACAGCCTACTAGTGATGAAGAGCTAACAAAAGCGCTTGACCAACTGCAAAAAGACGGGCTAAAAAATACCACGGCTGAGCAGTCACCGGCTAAAGTTACGCAGTTGTTTAACACTATAACTAATGCATTAAATACAACCCAAACCAGTACCCAAAGCTATTATGATTCGATTGATTATGAAATGGGGATATTGGATCAACAGGTTACGCAAAATCAGCAGTTACAAAGTACAGCACAGACAAAGCAGGTGAGTATTGACCCTGGTATGATGCAGGCGATTAACATAGTTAAAAGTGACGCGGCCAAGTTGTTACAAGAGCGCGTTAGTTCAATGTTAAGCATTAATAACAAAGAGGCTGAAATTCGTCTTGACCCACCTGAAATGGGCAGCATGCAAATACGCGTTCGTAGCGATGCAGAACAAGCACAAATTAACTTTGTAGTACAGAACCAGCAGGCCAAAGAGGCACTTGAACAATCTATGCCTCGTTTACGCGAAATGCTAGCACAGCAAGGTTTGGAACTGGGTGAGAGCACTATTTCATATGGCCAGTCAGGTGGCGAAAATGCTGAGCAAAATGAATCGGGTTCGGGGGAGCAATTGGCCCAAAATGGAGTAGCAAATAGTGAAAGTGATGAGCCAGTAAATAGCCCAGAACAAACTTCTGCGCTACAAACATCATCATCAATAGATTACTATGCCTAACTACTGCTATTATAATAACTAAAACAAGCAAATACCTTTGCGATATAAGGAATGATGATGGCTGAAGAAACAAGTTTAGAAATAGAAGAAGCGCCTAAAAGTAAAAAAAAGCTGATAATTATTATTGCAGCAGCATTGCTAGTTGTAGGTGGTGCTGCGGGTTTCTTTTTAATGTCGGGCTCGGATGAGCCAGTTGAGACGTTAGATGAAGAAACAACTCTTTCAGAAGAAGCGCCAGAGGCTTCTGGTTCATCTGCAGAGATAGGCAGTGCTCTTTACGTTGCGATGCCTAGACCATTTGTATTTAACGTACCGGGCTCTAGCAGAGATAGAATTGTACAAATTAAAGTGCAGCTTTTGGTTCGTGGCGAAGTTAATGAAGAAACCGCTAAAAAGCATATCCCGCTTATCGAAGGTAAGTTACTCAGCGTATTTTCAACGACTACTGCAGATGAGTTAAGTACCAGTGCAGGCAAAGAAACACTGCGTTTTTCTGCACTAGAGACAGTGCAAACCGCCTTAAATGACGTTGAAGGCAGTAAAGTAATTGAGCGGGTATTGTTTACCGGCTTTGTAATGCAATAAGGGGTTAGCGTGAGCGACTTATTATCCCAAGACGAAATTGATGCGCTATTACACGGTGTTGATGACGTTGAAGAGGAAGATATAAACGATGGCGAAGATGGCGGGGGAAGTACGCTTCAGTACGATTTTTCTTCGCAAGATCGAATCGTACGTGGTCGCATGCCGACGCTGGAAATTGTTAATGAGCGCTTTGCTCGCCATATGCGAATTAGCCTATTTAATATGATGCGCCGGACAGCGGAAGTATCCATTAATGGCGTTCAAATGATAAAATTTGGTGAGTACGTACATACCTTGTTTGTACCAACCAGCTTAAATATGGTGCGTTTTAGACCGTTAAAAGGAACCGGTTTGATCACCATGGAAGCACGTTTAGTGTTTATTTTGGTGGATAACTTTTTTGGCGGTGATGGTCGCTACCACGCAAAAATTGAAGGCCGTGAATTTACCCCGACAGAGCGCCGAATTGTGCAAATGCTACTAAAAATAATCTTTGAAGATTATAAAGAGGCATGGGCACCGGTCATGGATGTGTCGTTTGAGTACCTCGATTCAGAAGTAAATCCTGCTATGGCTAATATTGTAAGCCCGACTGAAGTTGTGGTTATTAGCTCTTTTCATATTGAACTTGATGGCGGTGGCGGTGATTTTCACATTGCTTTGCCGTACTCAATGCTCGAACCAATAAGGGAACTTTTGGATGCAGGTGTTCAATCAGACACCGAAGATACCGACTTACGTTGGAGTAAAGCATTACGAGATGAAATAATGGATGTTGAAGTTGATATGTCGACTCAGCTTCTAGAGGTCGACTTAACACTTCAACAAATAATGGAGCTAAAAGCAGGTGATATTATTCCTGTTGAAATGCCAGAGCATATTACTGTATTTGTAGAGGAGCTGCCCACATTCAGAGCTAAAATGGGTCGTTCTCGTGATAATGTCGCCCTACAAATCAGTGAAAAAATTAAACGACCTGATTCAGTTAAATCTGAGCTGCATGTATTTACTAAAGGCGGCAAGAAAATTGACTCAGATGCAGAGTTAGCAGAATTAGAAGAAGATTTACACCTTTCAGACGGTGTAGACTTAGACTGGTAATTGATTAAAAGGTTAAACGTATGAGCGATGATCAAGATACAATGGACGAATGGGCAGCCGCACTTGCTGAGGCTGAAGGCGGCGATGATGCTGGCGAAGCGCAAGTTGCCGAACTTGATGAATTAAGTGATGAAAAAAGCGAAATAACGGGCGAAGAAAAGCGCAAGCTCGATACAATTTTAGACATCCCAGTGACAATATCGATGGAAGTTGGGCGCTCAAAAATTAATATTCGTAATTTACTACAACTTAACCAAGGTTCAGTAGTAGAGCTAGATCGTGTTGCTGGTGAGCCATTAGATGTATTGGTTAATGGTACCTTGATTGCCCATGGTGAAGTGGTTGTGGTAAATGACAAGTTTGGTATTCGTTTAACGGATGTTATCAGCCAAGTAGAGCGGATCAAAAAGCTACGATGAGTGCCCTTTTTGCGCTAACAGCGTCTGTATTTACAAAAACAGAGTCGGTTACACCTGCGGGCGATTTAATTTCCATGGTGCTTTCGCTTATTGTGGTGCTAGTGCTCATTGTTGTTCTGGCTATTTTTGTAAAAAAGCTTAATCCTAATTTGGCAAACAGTGATGAATTTAAAGTGGTTCGAAGTCTTCCCTTAGGCTCTCGCGAACGCTTAATGGTGGTAGAGATTGATAATGCGCAGCATTTATTAGGCGTCACGCCGCACAGCATTAACTACCTTCATAAATTAGAGTCACCACTGAGTGAAAAAGAAATTCCAGAACTTGCTAAACAATTTAGCAAACTGTTAAATCCCAAATCAAAACAAAATAAAAAGAACTGAACCTATGATTAAGTGGCTGCTAATTATTTTCGCCATTATGTTTGTTCCAAGCGCAAGCGCTGAAGGTATCGATGCGCTTACCATTACAACAAACGCAGATGGCACACAAGATTACTCAGTGACGTTGCAAGTTTTAGCCATTATGACGGCGCTGAGCTTTATACCAGCCGCCATTATAATGATGACGTCTTTTACACGTATTATTGTTGTGTTGGCTATACTCCGCCAGGCAATTGGTTTGCAGCAAACGCCATCAAATCAGGTACTGTTGGGCATGTCTTTATTCTTAAGTATTTTTATCATGGCGCCTATTTACCAAAAGGTAAATGACGTAGCCATAGAACCTTATTTGAGTGAGCAAGTGACTTCAGTTCAAGCATTGGAGCTCGCAAAAGAGCCAATGAAAGCATTTATGCTCTCGCAGGTTCGTTTAAAAGACTTAGAAACATTTGCTAAGATAGCAGGTTACGACAAGCTAGAATCACCAGAAGAGACCCCGTTAATTGTACTTATACCCGCATTTGTAACAAGCGAATTACAAACTGCATTTATTATCGGGTTTATGTTTTTTATACCTTTTTTAATTGTTGATCTGGTTGTTGCATCCGTACTCATGGCTATGGGTATGATGATGCTCTCCCCCATGATTGTCTCCTTACCCTTTAAAATAATGCTGTTTGTACTTGTAGACGGTTGGAGCTTAGTGATGGGAACCCTAGCAAAAAGCTTTGGTTTAGGCACATAGTATGTATTGTTTGAATGTAACTAAAAGATAGGATTACAGCATGGAACCGGAAATTTTTGTTGATATTCTTAGCGATGCACTGTTTTTAGTTATTAAATTAGTATCAGCTATTGTTGTTCCAGGTTTAATTATTGGCCTAGTGGTTGCGGTGTTTCAAGCGGCTACGTCTATCAATGAGCAAACGTTGAGTTTTTTGCCTCGCTTATTGATCACTATTAGCGCGTTAATTGTTGGTGGCCACTGGTTCACTCAGGAGCTAATGGATTTTTTTACTCGGTTAGTGCTGCTTATCCCCGAAATTGCAGGTTAACAAGTGGAGTACCCGTTTTCAGTTGTCATTCAATGGTTGAGCGATTTTTTACTCCCTTTGGTAAGAATTAGCTCCATGATTATGATAATGGCGGGTCTTGGCGCTAAAAATGTGCCAACACGTATAAAGCTGGGTTTATCAGTCGTCGTGACTCTGTTGGTTGTTCCAGTGCTTCCTCCTGCTACATTTACTAACCTGTTTTCGTTCGAAATGATTTTAGTAGTGATACAGCAAATGCTTATTGGAATCGCGATTGGCTTTGCATCTACCTTACTCCTCAATACCTTTGTATTGGCAGGTCAAATACTTGCTATGCAAACCGGTTTGGGTTTTGCTTCTGTTATTGATCCCTCTAATGGTGCTAGCGTTCCGGCGGTTGGCCAGTTTTTTCTTATTTTAGCAACACTATTATTTTTTGTATTTAATGGCCATTTAATGATGATACAAATGGTTGTGCATAGTTTTGAAGTGCTGCCAATTGATGGTAATTGGTGGTCGGTAGACCACTATTGGGATATTGTAACTTGGGGCGGCTGGATGTTTACAACAGCTTTAGTGCTCTCACTTGCCCCATTGACAGCAATGCTGGTTATTAATATTTCATTTGGCATTATGACACGTGCGGCGCCGCAGCTAAATATTTTTGCGATTGGTTTTCCATTCACGCTTGTAGCAGGGCTTGTCATTATTTGGGCAACATTAGGCAACTTTATTCTGCAGTTTGAATTTCAGTGGCTTAAAATGATCGAACTAATGTGTACCTTAGTTGGTTGCTCGCCTTAGGAGTGCGTTATGGCTGAAGATTCAGGTCAAGAAAAAACAGAAGAACCCACAGGGAAAAAAATAGAAGAGTCTAAAAAGAAAGGGCAGGTTGCTCGTTCTAAAGAACTAGGTACTATGTTTGTACTTATTTTTTCAGCTATTTCACTGTTAATGTACGGCCCTGAAATTGGTAAGGGTTTATACAATATTATGGGCAGAATGCTTAGCCTTAATCGAAATGAAACCTACGACACTACTAAAATGTTTGCGGTTTGGTCTAGTGTGGCTGATGCGCTTATTTTTCCTATGGCTATGTTTGTATTCATTATTTTGTTTGCAGGCATTATAGGCAACACTTTATTGGGTGGCTTTAATTTTAGTTGGCAAGCAGCCGCTCCCAAAGCAAGCAAAATGTCTCCGTTTAAAGGCTTTAAACGTATGTTTGGTCCGCAAGCAGCGGTAGAGCTCACTAAAGCTATTTTAAAATTCTTAGTCGTTGCAAGCTTTGCTTTTTTTCTAATTAATACTTTTTTCGACGAAATTTTACACTTAAGCATTGAGTCTGCGCCTAACAATATTATTCATGCGCTCGAAATACTTTCGTGGATGTTTTTGGCATTATCATGCACATTGGTAATTATTGCGGCAATTGATGCGCCGTATCAAAGTCATACTCACCATAAGCAGTTAAAAATGACACTGCAAGAGGTAAAAGACGAGTACAAAAACTCTGAAGGTGATCCTCAAATAAAAGCGCGTATTAGGCAAACTCAAAGGCAAATGTCTCAAAAAAGAATGATGCAAGACGTGCCTGATGCCGATGTTGTGGTTACTAACCCAACGCATTATTCTGTCGCGCTTAAATACGACACCGAGCGAGCAGGTGCTCCTATAGTGCTTGCAAAAGGCGTAGATGAACTTGCTATGCAAATACGAAAGGTGGCAAATGGTAACGATGTACCGATTGTTGAGTCGCCCATGCTTACGAGAGCGCTTTATCATACCGCAGAAGTGGGTGAACAAATTCCTGATCAACTCTTCACTGCCGTTGCACAGGTGTTAGCTTATGTTTTTCAGTTAAAACGCTTCAATAAAGGTCGCGGAAAACGCCCGACAAAGCTTAATAAAAAGCTCCCCATCCCAGATGCTTACAGGTATTAATATTACTCCTTTATTAACTTGGAATAGTTATTGCTAATTCTACGTAGTGTCAATTTTTTGAAATTGTAGAATTATGAGTTTTAAAGCGGTATTACAACAACTTAACGCAGACAAAAAAGAATATGCAAAAGGCGTAGGTACACCTTTGCTTGTGCTTGCAGCTTTGGGAATGGTCATTTTACCGTTACCGCCATTTTTACTTGATATCCTTTTTTCATTCAATATTGCTTTGGCGTTGGTGGTACTACTCGTAACGGTTTACACCATGAAACCGGTTGAGTTTGGTATGTTTCCGGCCGTATTACTTATCGCCACAATTATGCGTTTAGCACTTAACGTAGCAAGTACACGTGTTGTACTACTTGAAGGACATAATGGTGGAGATGCCGCGGGGAAAGTGATAGAAGCCTTTGGGTCTGTTGTTATTGGCGGTAACTATGCTGTTGGCCTAGTGGTATTTTTAATTCTTATCATTATTAACTTTGTTGTAATTACCAAAGGTGCAGGGCGTATTTCTGAAGTATCAGCACGTTTTACACTTGATGCAATGCCAGGTAAACAAATGGCAATTGACGCCGATTTAAACGCAGGATTCATTAGTGCAGAGCAAGCGCGTGATCGCCGCGAAGAGGTTACTCGCGAAGCTGACTTCTATGGTTCAATGGATGGTGCAAGTAAGTTTGTAAAAGGTGATGCTATTGCTGGTATTGTCATTTTAATTATCAACATTGTTGGTGGTTTATTTGTTGGCATGATCCAGCACGATTTAAGTTTTGGCCAAGCTATGGAAGTTTACACACTGCTTACGATTGGTGATGGCCTAGTGGCTCAGCTTCCCTCACTGTTACTATCGATTGGTACAGCGATTGTAGTAACACGTCAAAACGAGTCACTCAATATGGGCGACCAGTTTAAGAAACAACTTGGCAACGAGAAGTCATTATTTATAGCTTCTGGTATCTTAATTACCATGGGCTTAGTACCGGGCATGCCTCATTTAGCATTTTTAAGCCTAGGCGCATTATTAGGTTATTTAGCTTACTACACTCAACAAAGTAAACTAAAAGTGGCTGCAGCAGAGGCTGAAGCTGCTGCAAATGGAGCTGCTGGTACGGGCGTTGCTAATAAACAAGAACAAAAAGAACTGGGTTGGGATGATGTTCAGCAAGTAGATGTAATTGGATTAGAGGTAGGCTACAGGTTAATTCCTTTGGTTGACCAATCTCAAGGCGGAGAACTACTAAATCGTATTAAGGGAGTACGTAAAAAGCTTTCTCAAGAGCTGGGTTTTTTAGTTCCACCCGTACATATTCGCGATAACTTAGAGCTTGACCCTAATGCATACAGAATTACGCTTATGGGGGTATCTACAGGTGAAGGTGAACTTAAGCATGGTGATGAACTGGCAATAAACCCTGGTCAAGTATTTGGGCCAATTAAAGGGATTGAAACTAAAGACCCTGCTTTTGGACTTGATGCGGTATGGATAAAACCAGATCAAAAAGACGAAGCACAATCGCTAGGTTATACCGTGGTAGATTCAGCCACAGTTGTGGCTACACATATTAGCCAGTTACTCACAAACAGTGCAGCACTGCTGTTAGGCCACGAGGAAGTACAGAACTTATTAGACATGTTAGGTAAAAGTCACCCTCGCTTAGTTGAAGGTTTAGTTCCTGACGTATTACCGTTAACTGTGATTGTAAAAGTACTACAAAACTTACTTAATGAAGGGGTTGCAATTCGCGACATGCGTTCAATTGTACAAACGCTTGTTGAGTATGGCCCGCGTAGTCAAGACCCCGATGTATTAACGGCTGCAGTGCGTATTTCATTACGCCGATTAATAGTTCAAGATGCTGTAGGTATGTCGTCAGAAATCCCTGTCATAACCTTGGCGCCTGAGTTGGAACAGATGTTGCATCAGTCACTGCAAAATGCAGGCGACGAAGGTGCCGGTATAGAACCAGGACTTGCAGAGCGACTTCAAGTGTCACTAAACGAAGCGCATCAAAACCAAGAAATGTCCGGTGAACCTTCAATATTGCTAACGTCGGGAATGTTACGCACTGTGTTATCTCGTTTTGTTAAGTACACCATCCCGGGTTTAAGGGTGATGTCTTATCAAGAGGTACCAGATGAAAGACAGATCAAGATAGTCAGCTCTGTAGGCCAACAATAAGATTTTTAAAGGGGTTGAATCATGAAAATAAAACGTTTTTTTGCTAAAGATATGCGCACAGTACTTAAAGAAGTTAAAGACGAATTAGGTGTTGATGCGGTTATTATGTCAAATAAAAAGCTAGCTAACGGTGTCGAAATTGTAGCAGCAGTTGATTATGACAAAGCAGCCCCTAAAAAAGAGCAACCGCAAAGTGCGCCAGCAAAAAGTTTTGCAAAGTCACAGCAAGTGCATAATTTTGTAAAACCAGAGCCACTTCGCGCTAAGCCAGAGCCACAAGCGAAAGTAGCTGATAGTCTTCAAGCATTATTAGAGCGTCAAGCTCCACGTCCTCGCTCTGCAGAACTGGCTTCTATGTTTTCGCAATCAGGTATTGATACTACAGACAACTACCAAGAGCCAGTGCAAGAACAGCGTCCTCGACCTATATTTACCAATGAACGCCAAGCTTCAGCTCGTCCGCAAACACAAGCAGACAGCCTTGGGTTTGATGACCTAGAAAGTGATTTTGATGACCTTGATACCCCAGTGACAAACCGTCAAGAAACTAAACATAATGAAAGTGAGCAAATTTCGTCAATGCGTGACGAAATGAATGCCATTCGTCAGTTGTTAGAGCATCAAGTATCAGGGCTCATGCAACAAGACATGGCAAGACGCGACCCTACTCGTGCATGCATGATTGATCGTTTAGTTGGTATGGGTATAGATAAAGATGTTGCAGAGCAAATGGCGTGCTTTGTTCCTGACGATGTGTCTCGTCAGCAAGGTTGGAAAGCACTTTTAACAATGGTTGAAGATCAGATGCAGACAACCAATAACGAAATTTTACGTCAAGGCGGTGTATACGCTTTGGTTGGCCCAACTGGGGTTGGTAAAACAACCACAGTTGCTAAATTAGCTGCACTTGGTGCACAAAAGTACGGTGCAGACAAAGTCGCTTTAATCACAACCGACACATACAGAATTGGTGCTTATGAGCAACTTGCTACGTATGGTCGAATTATAGGCTGTGGTGTTAAGCAAGTTAAAGATGCTAATGAATTAGCTGAAGTTTTATATCATTTACGAAATAAACGACTAGTATTAATTGATACTGCGGGTATGAGCCAACGCGACTTACGTTTAACTGAGCAGCTTAATACTCTTATGCGTAACCAGCGCGTTGATATTCGTAGCTATTTAGTGCTCAGTGCAACATCGCAAATACACGTGTTGCAAGAAACCGTTAGACACTTTAAGAAAGTGCAGTTAAGTGGTTGTATATTCACCAAATTAGACGAATCTTTAAGTTTAGGTGAGATTATTAGTATTGCGATTCAAAATCGCCTTCCAATAGGGTATCTTACTAACGGTCAACGAGTACCAGAAGATATTCGAGTTGCAAATGCTGAAAAACTAGTTAAAAAGGCTGAGCAACTCTATTTAAAAAGAGCAAAAGCACAACATTCAAGGCACCAAGCAGTGGCGCCAAGCACAGTAGGGATGTATGATTAACACAGTATTAGATCAAGCAAGTGGCCTGCGCAAAATGAGTCAAAACAATAACAACGGCGTAAAAGTTATCGCTGTCACTGGCGGTAAAGGTGGAGTAGGAAAAACAAATGTTTCTCTTAATACTGCAATTGCATTAGGCCAGCAAGGTAACAGAGTATTGGTTCTTGATGCCGATTTAGGCTTAGCAAACTGTGACGTTATGCTAGGGCTGCGTGTTGAACGTAACTTATCACATGTTTTATCTGGTGAATGCGAACTTGATGAAATTCTAGTTGAAGGCCCCGCAGGTATTAAAATTGTACCCGCGACGTCGGGTTCTCAAAGCATGGTTGAATTGTCGCCTTCAGAGCATGCGGGACTTATCAGAGCTTTTAGCGAATTAAATACAGAATTTGATATTTTAATTGTAGATACTGCAGCAGGTATTTCTGACATGGTGCTGAGTTTTTCCCGCGCAGCACAAGATGTCATGGTTGTTGTATGCGACGAGCCCACATCAATAACAGATGCCTACGCGCTGATAAAAGTATTGAGCCGTGAGCATGGTGTATATAAATTTAAAATTGTTGCAAATATGGTCCGCAGCATGCGTGAAGGGCAAGAGCTATTTGCTAAACTTTCCAAAGTAACCGATCGTTTTTTAGATGTATCAATGGACTTGGTTGCAACGGTTCCCTACGACGAAAATATGCGTAAGGCAACACGCCGTCAAAAAGTTATTGTAGAACTTTTTCCAAATTCGCCTGCGGCACTGGCGTTTCAAGCGCTAGCAACAAAAGCAGTTAAATGGCCAATACCTAACCAACCATCGGGTCATCTGGAGTTTTTCATAGAGAAACTAGTAAACGGCTAATTATGACAACATTGGTGAATAAAGTTATGGGATATCAATCAGCACAAAATTTAAATGTGATTGTTGAAAAACATGCATCACTCGTCAAAAAAGTGGCATGTCACCTTATAGCGCGTTTACCTGCCAGCGTTCAGCTGGACGATTTAATACAATCAGGCATGATTGGCCTGATTGAAGCTTCTAAGAGCTTTGATGCAACCAAAGGCGCCAGCTTTGAAACTTTTGCAGGGATTCGTATTCGTGGCGCAATGCTTGACGAAATGCGACGCGGCGATTGGGCACCCCGTTCAGTGCATCGCAAAAGCCGTTTGGTGGCTGAAACAATTGCTTTTTTAGAAAAAAGCTTAAGCCGTGAGCCTACAGATATAGAAGTTGCTGAAAAACTTGAAATTTCGTTAAATGAGTACCATCATATCTTAAACGATGTAAATGCAAGTAAAGTACTCGGTATAGAAGACCTTGGTGTCGACGAGGATGTCATCAGTCCAGTTGATCAAGATTTAGCGCTAGACAAACCGTTTAATAACGTTAAAAATGAGCGGTTTAATGAGTCTTTGTTAGGTGCGGTAAAATCTTTGCCAGAACGAGATGCAATGGTGCTTTCTTTGTACTATAACGATGAAATGAATTTAAAAGAAATAGGGCATATACTCGATGTAAGCGAATCGCGTGTAAGTCAAATACATGGTCAGGCGATGATTAAGCTCAAAGCTAAAATCAATGACTGGATAAATTAGTAGTAAGTAAACAAGGTTAAGACCTCACTGGGGGATGTTTTGGATAAAAACATGAAAATTCTGGTTGTTGACGATTTTTCAACAATGAGACGTATTATTAAAAATCTGTTACGTGACTTAGGTTTCACTAATGTTCAAGAAGCAGACGATGGGTCAACCGCTTTGCCAATGCTACAAAATCAAGTATTTGATTTTGTTGTTACCGATTGGAATATGCCAGGAATGCAGGGTATAGACCTATTAAGAGCAATACGTGCGGATGATAAGCTTAAACACATTCCGGTATTGATGGTAACGGCTGAAGCTAAAAAAGAACAAATTATAGCGGCAGCACAGGCAGGTGTTAATGGTTACATTGTTAAGCCATTTACTGCTGGAACACTCAAAACTAAATTAGAAAAAGTATTTGAACGTTTAGGCTAATGATAGGGGGAGAGGCTTATGTCAGCACTTGCTGCGCCTCAAATAACTTTAGAACAAGCTCGTCAGCTCGTTGTTTATCTAGAAAACGGTGAGCAAGACAAAGCCAATCAGTTAATTTTAGATACTGCTTCTAAGGAGCAATCTGAAATATTTGCTGAAGTTGGAAAGTTAACCCGTCAATTGCATGAAGCTTTAAAAAGCTTCGAGCTAGACACTCGCTTAACTGACTTAACTACCGATGCGATTCCAGATGCAAAAAAACGGCTTAATTATGTTATAGAAATGACAGAAAATGCCGCAAATAAAACAATGGATGCTGTTGAGGCTAGCCTACCAATTGCTCAGCAGTTGGCGGATGAGATATCTCATATCAAACCGACATGGGATCGCCTAATGAATCGAGAGATTGAGTTAGGAGAGTTTAAATCGTTATGCCACAGCATTGATAAGTTTATGAACAAATCTCATCATAAAACCGATGAGCTGCAAAGTTTGATGACAAATGTACTTATGGCGCAAGACTATCAAGATTTAACCGGGCAAGTTATTCGCCGGGTTATTGAGCTTGTTAGAGAAGTCGAAGAAAGCTTGATCCATCTTTTGACTGCCTTTGCTGATCAAAACGACGGTAAAGCCGAAAAAATAGAACAACAAAAAACAAATGAACCATTAGACGAACAAACTTTAGCAGGTCCAGAAGGCCCTATTATTGATAAAGAATCACGTAATGATGTTGTATCTGATCAAGATGAAGTCGATGATCTTTTATCAAGTTTGGGCTTCTAAGAGGAGAGTAACTGCATGTTTGAAGTCGATGAAGATATTTTACAAGACTTTCTTGTAGAGGCAGGAGAAATCCTAGAGCTTTTATCTGAACAGTTAGTTGAGCTGGAAAACAATCCAGAAGACACCGAATTACTCAATGCCATATTTAGAGGGTTTCACACTGTAAAAGGTGGTGCTGGGTTTTTAGCCATGACGGAGTTAGTTGACGCATGTCATGGTGCAGAAAATGTATTCGATTTACTCAGACAGGGTGTACGAACAGTTAACTCTGAGTTAATGGATGTGATTTTGCAGGCACTCGACACTATTAACGAGATGTTTGCTACCATTCAAAACCGCGATAAACCTGAGCCTGCCGATCCCGAACTACTTGAAGTTCTTCACAAACTGGGCTTGCCTCCAACAGAGGAAGAGCTTGCTGGTGAATCTCCATTTGACACGGTAGATGAGCCTCAACATGAAGCTTTAGAAACGCCTGCGGCAGAAGAAACTTCATCAGCAGATGAAGAAGACCCATTTGCCTTTGATGAGTTATTTAGCGGCGGTTCAGCTGCGCAAAGCGATGAAGAAACTCAGATAGATGAAATAACAGAAGATGAATTCGAAAACCTACTCGACGAGCTACACGGGAAAGGTCAAAGCCCAATAGCTGAAAGTTCGCCAAGTAGCAGTGATGTCAGTGGAGACATTACAGATGATGAGTTTGATAATCTACTTGATGAACTCCATGGCGTTGGAAGCTTTGGCGCTGTTGCCGCTAGTGAGCCTGCAAAAGAGCAACCAGCAAGTAATAATCCAGTAGAAAATACTGCAACGGCATCAACAAATACATCGGCAAGTAATACTAGCGATGATGAAATTAGTGATGATGAATTTGAGGCTTTACTAGATGAACTTCATGGTACTGGCGCTCCTAAATCAATAGAGAGTCCTGCAGTTTCAGAGTCTAAGCCAGCGGCAAAACCCGCGGCTAAGGTAAGTGAGCCTGTTAAAAAGCCTGAACCCGTAAAAGCTGCTGCGCCAAAACCAGTGCAAAAGCCTGCAGAAAAACCAGCAGCAAAAGCAGCGCCTGCTCCAGCGCCTGCAGCTGTGAAAAAACCAGCTCCTCCTCAAGCCGAGACAACAGTCCGAGTTGACACAAAACGCCTAGACCAAATAATGAATATGGTGGGTGAGCTTGTACTTGTTCGTAACAGGTTGGTAAGTTTAGCAACAAACTCAGAAAGTGAAGCAATGGGTAAAGCCATTTCTAACTTAGATGTTGTGACGGCTGATATCCAAGGCGCAGTAATGCAAACGCGAATGCAGCCAATTAAAAAGGTATTTGGCCGCTTCCCTCGAGTTGTTCGTGACTTAGCACGAAGCTTAAATAAAGATATTAGTTTACAGCTTGTTGGTGAAGAAACTGATTTAGATAAAAACTTGGTTGAGGCACTTGCAGATCCACTTGTTCACTTAGTTAGAAACTCAGTTGACCACGGAATAGAGATGCCAGCAGCTCGTGAAGCAGCTGGCAAACCTAGAACGGGTAATGTCACGCTTTCAGCTTCGCAAGAAGGCGACCATATCTTGTTAACTATCAAAGATGATGGTGCGGGTATGGATGCTGAGAAGCTCAAAAAAATTGCAATCAGTAAAGGCGTTTTAGATCACGATCAAGCGAGCCGTTTATCAGATACCGAAGCGTACAATTTAATATTTGCACCAGGATTTTCTACTAAGGAAGAGATCTCTGATATTTCAGGGCGTGGTGTGGGTATGGATGTTGTAAAAACTAAAATCACTCAACTCAATGGCTCAGTGAGTATTCAGTCAGAGCTAGGTGTTGGTACAATTTTAGAAATTAAAGTACCGCTAACACTTGCCATATTACCTACCTTAATGGTTGTAGTTGGTGAACAAACATTTGCACTACCATTGGCTGGTGTTAGTGAAATATTCCACTTAGATTTAACCAAAACAAATGTAGTTGATGGTCAACTAACGATCATTGTACGTAAAAAAGCAATACCGCTGTTTTATCTTGAGCATTGGTTAGTTAAAGGAGCAGATCGTACTCAGCGCAAAGCTCAAGGCCATGTTGTTATTGTTCAAATAGGTACTCAGCAGGTTGGTTTTGTCGTTGACTCCTTAATAGGACAAGAAGAAGTTGTGATAAAGCCTCTTGATGCACTTCTTCAAGGCACTCCTGGTATGGCAGGTGCAACTATTACGTCAGATGGTGGAATTGCACTTATTTTAGATGTTCCCAATATGTTAAAACACTACGCAGGCTAAATCATAAAGCAGGCACACAATTAAGTGTGCCTACATAGAAATTTAATAAGAGAGCTAAATGGCCGTAAAAGTTTTAGTTGTTGACGATTCAAGCTTTTTTCGTCGTAGAGTAAGCGAAATTCTTGAGCAAGACAGCGACATACAAGTAATTGGATTTGCCATAAATGGCAGAGAAGCTGTTGAAAAAACGGCCCAACTGCGTCCTGATATGATCACAATGGATGTAGAAATGCCAGTGCTTGATGGTATTAGCGCGGTTAAAGAAATAATGGCCAGCAATCCTACACCAATTTTAATGTTTTCTTCATTGACCCGTGCTGGCGCAACAGCCACACTCGATGCTCTTGATGCGGGGGCGATGGACTTTTTGCCTAAAAAGTTTGAAGACATAGCACGTAATAATGAAGATGCCATAAAGCTTCTCCAAGCTAAAGTTAAAGAAATTGGCAATAGACGCATTCCCAGAACTTTTAAGCCAGTGTCGTATTCTAAACCCGCAACACGTGCGGTACCTCAAAGAAGTAGCACATCTTCCATCAGGCAACCGGATAGAAGTTTTCAGCGTTCAACCCCTGAACCATCATTAACCAAAACACAGAGCTCACTTCCTTCTCGTGCCAGTGGAAAGCAATATAGATTAGTCGCAATTGGTACGTCTACGGGTGGCCCAGTTGCTTTACAAAATGTGCTAACGCAATTACCAGCTAATTTCCCGCATCCTATTTTACTCATTCAGCATATGCCCGCTGCTTTTACACCGGCATTTGCAGCTCGCTTAAATGGTTTGTGCAAAATAAAAGTAAAAGAGGCACAACAAGGTGATCGGTTAGACCCAGGAACTGCTTATTTAGCGCCGGGCGGTCAACAAATGATGGTTGAAGGACGAGGTGGTTCAAAAACATTGCGTGTTTTTGAAGATAATAGCGAGCGAATTACTTATAAGCCTAGCGTCGATGTAACGTTTGCAAGTGTAGCTAAGGCTTTTCAAGGCGATGTATTAGCAATTATTTTAACTGGCATGGGCGCCGATGGTCGAGATGGTGCGAGAATGTTAAAACAAACTGGGGCTACTATTTGGGCACAAGACGAAAAAAGCTGTGTTGTTTATGGTATGCCACAAGCTGTTGCTAATGCGGGACTTTCAAGTGAGAGTTTAGCGCTGGATGATATTGCAACGCGGATAAAAAGTGAAACCGGTTGTGGATAAGCTCTCCGTACTTGGGTTAATAGTTGCACTAAGTGCTATAGCAATAGGCTATCATCTAGAAGGTGGTGTGATTGCAGCGCTTTTTAATGGTCCGGCACTCATTATCGTACTAGGTGGTACTTTAGGTGCTGTCATGCTTCAAACATCTGCCAGTACTTTTAAAAAAATGCTTAGAATGAGTCACTGGGTATTTGTTACGCCAAGCTATGATATTGATGATGCGATTGAACAGGTTAAACGTTGGTCGCATAAAGCGAGACAAGAGGGCTATTTAGCACTAGAGGATGAGGCATTAACGCATTCAGATGTTTATGCCGCAAAGGGGCTCAGCCTGTTAGTTGATGGTGGTTCAGAACAAAAACTCAGAGATACACTTGAGATAGACTTATTGTTAGAACGTGAACGCTTACTTGAAGCGGCTCGGGTTTACGAAGCAATGGGCGGCTATAGTCCTACCATAGGTATTTTAGGGGCCGTTCTTGGACTTATTCAAGCAATGTCTTTTATTACTGACCCCCAATTACTAGGTGCTGGAGTTGCTACTGCCTTTATTGCTACGATATACGGCGTGGGGTTGGCTAATTTATTATTTTTACCCATGGCAAATAAGCTTAAGCAACGTGTAGAAGAAAAGATGCTTTACCACGAAATGCTTGCTGAAGGTATCATTGCAATTAGCGATGGCCAAAGCCCTATGAATATAGAGTTAAAGCTTGAAGCTTACCGTGTTGAGCGGCCAAACCTAGTGGACGCATAAAATGATGCGTCGACGTTTGGGTCGCTCGGCCCAAAAAAGTCAGCACACAGAACGCTGGTTGGTGTCGTATGCTGACTACATGACCATCATGTTTGCTTTTTTTGTTGTAATGTATGCTATTGCAATAAACAAAGAGGAAAACTTTCAAATTCTATCGGATTCTTTAGAGCAAGTGTTTGATAAATCAGCACGTATTTATTCTCAGCAAGGGACGGGGGTAGAGGGTACCGGAATACTCACCGATAGAGTCACGCCTGAGAAAGAATTACTCTATGGTGAAAGTATAAACAAAGAAGAGCAAGGCCCCGAGTTACTCGATGGCCAAAGTGATACGAGCAATATCCAGCAAAAATATTTAGGAAAACCGCTCGATAGTTTATTAACAAAGCTTCAATCTGCGCTTATTGACGAGATTCGTGATGGTGAGGCTAACCTAGAATTACATCAAGATTGGCTAATTATCGAGCTGAGTTCAGGTATGTTGTTTTCTAGCGGTAGTGCTGTTGCACATTCTCGAGCAAAACAAGTCGTTAAAATAGTTAAAGATATTATTGAACCGGTAGATAACTATATACGGGTTCGCGGTTATACAGATGATGAAACTATTCGAAATGAAATATTTCGCTCTAATTGGGAATTATCTGTAGCTCGGGCGACTTCTGTTTTAGTTGAGCTTGAATCATTAGGAATAAATTCAGCCAGAATGGCCATTGAAGGGTATGGACAGTATTCACCTTTTGCTGAAAATAATACAGAAGAGGGGCGCGCTGAAAATCGCAAAGTGGTTATCGCTTTATCTAAATATGGATTGCCTAATGAAGTAAATAAACTGGCTGAAGAACAAGCAGCTGAGATTAAAGAGCCAGAGCCAGAAGTAGAGTTGCCGTCAGACGATGACACAATAAAAATTATTCGTTTACCACATGGTGGCATACGTATTACTACACGTAATTAAAAAGTAACTGGGATGTAATGTGAAGATTTGGACTGTAGCAAACCAAAAAGGGGGGGTTGGTAAAACAACTACTGCGGTCAGTCTTGCTGGAATTTTAGCATTACAAGGTAAGCGAGTTTTACTCATTGATACTGACCCGCATGCTTCTTTGACCTATTACTTTGGTATTGATTCAGAAGATTTAGAAGTCAGTGTTTACGATATTTTTGCTCGCGGAACCAGTATGCAGAGCGAGGAAATACTTCAAGCACTGTGTCCTTCTACACTTGAAAACTTGGATATTTTGCCGGCTACCATGGCTATTGCTACGCTTGATCGAAGTATGGGCAATAAAACAGGCATGGGGTTAATATTGAAAAAGTCGCTTGCAAAAATAAGCGAACATTACGACTATGCTATTTTAGATTGCCCACCTGTTTTAGGTGTATTGATGGTTAATGCATTAGCTGCCAGTGAGCGAATTTTAGTGCCTGTACAAACAGAGTTTCTTGCACTTAAAGGCCTTGATAGGATGATGCGCACAATGGAGTTAATGCAGAGCTCACAGGCGAAAAGTTATGAATATACTATAATACCTACAATGTACGATAAACGTACAAAGGCATCGCTTGAGGCTTATAAAACTTTACAAGAAACGTACGGTGATAAAGTTTGGCCTGGTGTTATTCCCGTTGATACAAAATTAAGAGACGCAAGTTTGGCTCAAAAGGTACCAATAGAATTTTGCCCTCGTTCTCGTGGTGTATTTGCTTATAAAGCATTATTAGAATATTTAATTGAACAAGGTTAATGAATGAGTAAGCAATTATTTGCTAATGAAAAAGTAATGACTCAGTATTTAGGTGCCTTGCTTTGTGAAGAGGAGCTTGTGAGTGATTTAGAGCCCGTAGCAAAGCTTTTAGAAAATATACCGGATGATTCACATGATTTAACTGCGGACCCTAAACTTAAAAAACCGGATGTTGAAGTAAAAACAGAATTAAGCACTCAATTACCTGTAGTAAAAAATAAGCAAGACGTTAAAGAGACAAAAACGGTTGTTGAAGATAATATTGATTCGCCAAAAGAGGTAACAAGTACAAGTGTTGATTTAGCTGAAGAGGCAAAGCCAAAGCTCTCAAATAACAGTGAATCAGATTACTTTGATGGCGAATTTCAAGCATTATTTTTCGAAGTTGCAGGGCTTACGTTGGCTGTGCCACTCAAAGCTTTAGGCGGTATACACCAATTAGGTGAAGTAAATCACTTGTTTGGTAAGCCAAAATGGTTTAAAGGCGTTATGCTAAACCGAGATGAAAAATTAAATGTTGTTGATACTGCGCGATGGGTAATGCCAGAAAAATACGACGAAAAACTTGAAGCATCATTAGACTATCAATATTTAATCACCTTGGGTGATAGCCAGTGGGGATTATTAGCAGAAAAGTTAATAAATAACATTACATTGACAAAAGAAGATGTAAAATGGCGTACCGATCAAAGTAAGCGCCCATGGCTTGCTGGGGTTATTAAAGAAAAAATGTGTGCTTTAATAGATGTAGATAATTTAAATACATTATTAGAAGAAGGCTTAGATAGCCGTCAGTAGTAATGACCATTATGGGGTAACAGCATGAACCAAGAGAAATTACTGTCAGCAAATAAAAATGCGGATAATAATGATGAAATATTACAATGGGTTACATTCAAGTTAGAAGAGGAAACCTACGGTGTAAACGTAATGCAGGTGCAAGAAATACTGCGTTACACTGAAATTGCTCCTGTACCCGGTGCACCTTCTTATGTAATAGGCATTATTAACTTGCGTGGTAACGTGGTAACCGTTATTGATACACGCGCTCGATTTGGTTTGTCGGCAGCCGATGCTACTGATAACTCGCGTATTTTAATTATTGAAGCAGAAGAGCAGGTTATTGGTATTCTAGCCGATAGCGTATCTGAAGTTGTTTATCTGCGTAGCTCTGAGATTGACAGTGCACCAAATGTAGGTACGGAAGAAAGTGCTAAATTTATACAAGGTGTGTGTAATCGAGATAACGAGCTTCTTATATTGGTTGATCTAAATAAATTACTTAGTGATGATGAATGGGACGAGTTAAGCGATTTATAAGCTTTACCAGATAAACTATGCTGTTACTTAGTATTGCTATAAGCGCGTTAGCGATAGGATTAATATCGTTAACGCTTATTATGGCACTTAAAAATAAACACACCAGTGATGCAGGTGATTTGCATCAAAAGCTTAAAGAGTGTGCAGAGCAGATTCATATTCTCAGAAGCGAAGCTGCAGAGCTAAGAACAGGTTTACTTAGTATAGGTAAGCGAGTTCTTGAAGTTGAACAACAAAACCAAGATTTGATACAGCAGCAGTCAGCTCAAAAGTACGATGATCCTGATGCTAAAATTTATTCTCGTGCTGTAAAAATGGTTGAATTGGGAGCTGACTTAGACGAGGTGATACGCGAGTGCGAGTTACCCAGAGCGGAAGCTGAGTTACTGTTTTCATTACACAAAAAAAAAGGCGCTTAGCGCCTTTTTTGCACACATAACACAACACTTTAATATTAAAAGCTATACTTTACACCAAACATAGCAACCACAGGATCAAGTTCTACAGTTGATGTTAATGCCTTTGAACCATTAGCATATACTGTTGCATCTGTATCGATATCCATCATAGAAACCATAGCGTGTAGTCCCCAATTATCATCAATTTTGTAATTAGCGCCTACTTGTACTAACAAGCCAAAAGAATCATCAAGCTCAACTTCTACATCGTCCGTACCAAGTGTTGCTTTAAGTGCTTGTGAAGGTTGTTCGTCGAAAAAGGTTGTATAGTTTACGCCAACACCTATGAATGGTCTAAGCTGATAGCTTGTATCTAAAAAGTGGTATTGTGCTACCAGTGAAGGTGGAAGGTGTTTAATATTGGCAATTTTATTACCAGCTAAGCCACCTGTTCCATTCACATCGTGAGAAAACGGTGTTGCAGCAATCAATTCTAATACCCATGTATCATTAAAAGCATAATCTAAGGTAATACCCAATTGGGTATTTGAGTCACCTTTTAGGCCCAATGAAGGAGCTTCGTTAATTGCTGATCCGCTATTGTCTGGGTTTACATTAATAGCACCTACATTAACGCTGAAGTCTGCGTTTGCAGCCGGAGAAAGTGCTAATAAAGAGGTGAATATTGCAATGCTAATTTTAGTTTTCATGTTGTTCTCCAAGAACTACTTTTTGATTGGCGCTATTATTGCGTTTAACAAATATGAAAAACCTGTGCTAGATCAAAGTTTCAGAAATGATTGAACATTGAAAAGTGTTTTATTGATTTAGATTAATTTTAACGCTGTTTTGTAACTGCAATGATTGACAATTTTTGTAATTAATAATCATCAGAATGTATAAATGCTGACATCTCTTAGTCATACTCTCACTATTTAATAATGCCTTACTTAGTAATAAAGGTGTTAAAAATGTCTTTAGTGGTTTCACAACAAGCAATCATATCTCATAGGTTAAACGCCGAATTAATAAAACAACTACAAACGCTTATCCAATTTAAATCAGTGACGCCAAATCAAGCCGGCGCAATAGATTGGTTAGTTGAGCAGTTATGCGAGCTAGGTTTTTTTTGTGAGAAGTTTACGAGTAATGGTGTCACTAACTTAATTGCGCGTGTTAAATTTAAAGAAGGACCTTGTATCGCTTTTTCAGGGCACATTGATGTGGTGCCCGCAGACAATGATGATTGGCTAAGCCCTCCGTTTGATGGAAAAATAATTAATGGCGTAATTTACGGAAGAGGTGCTGCTGATATGAAAGGAGGCGTGGCAGCGATGCTAAGTGCCACAAAAAAATTAATAAATAACACATCATCAAAAGCGGGGACTTTTTATTGGCTCATTACCTCTGATGAAGAGGGAGAAGCTGAGTTTGGTTCTGCGCAAATAGCTAATAACCTTTCTTCGAATGGGATTGTTTTAGATGGATGTATTGTAGGCGAGCCTACAAGTTCCACATATGTTGGTGATACAATTAAAAATGGCCGTCGTGGTGCGCTTTCGGCTCGTATTTTGGTAAAGGGCAAAGCAGGGCATGTAGCTTATCCTCAAAATACCATTAATGCTGCGCATATTAGTGCAAAAATAGTCAGCAAATTGAGTGAGCAAGTGTGGCATTTAGATGATGCAGGCTCAAAAACCACACTGCAAGTCACAGGCATAAATACTGATAATGTGGTCGATAATTTAGTCCCCAGTCACTGCGAAATCACATTTAATATTCGTTATAGCCATCGGTACAACAGTAACGAAATCAAATCGATATTGATTAATTCGTTGGATGAATTTTCACGTTGCATAACGATTAACTGGGAACGTCCATGTGAGCCATATTATACCCGCACTGATAGTACTTGGAGTTTAATTTCTTGTGTTGAACAAGCCATACATAGTCAAACCGGAAACTACCCTCTTCTAAGCACCAGCGGAGGGACATCTGATGGTCGTTTTTTTGCTAACAGTCATACTCAAGTGATTGAGTTTGGGTTAAAAAACAAAACAATTCATCAAATTAATGAGCATGTATCTATTGATGACTTAATTAAAGTTGAGGCTATTTATTATGATTTACTTTCACGTATTTTTATAAATGACACTAATTTTAAATGAGCTCGCTTTTTAACAGCAGGTAGGTAGCACCGAGGGGCACCTCGCCTTGATTAGCTTAAATATCGTTTGGCTTTATTTTCTTTTACACTGTGTAAGTCAACTAAGACTAAACCGTCAATACAATTGTTAAAGTCGGGATCTATACTAAAACTTAAAAATTTCACTCCGCCAGGTTTGCATAGCTCGGTGTATTGTTTAAATAGCGTAGGTACTTGCGCGCCCATATTAGCAAGTACATGTTTGAGTTCTACAAAGTCCTCTTTTACATCGTTTTTGCAAAAAATGATGTCACATTGTCCGAGCTGTTGTTCACTGGGTTTAAATTCGTTATTAGGAGTGGCAAGTATCTCATCTGCTTTATAATAATGTTGGTAGTAATGCACTAGCATGGCTTTTGCTGGATCAGCTAGCGTGTTAGGTACGCTAACAGCACCAAATAAATAGCGATATTGAGGGTAGCTTTTAATAAAAGCACCAATACCGTACCACAAATAATCTAGACTTTTACGGCCCCAATACTTTGGCTGAACAAAACTACGGCCAAGCTCGATTCCTTGCTCCAAATAGGGTTCCATGGCATCGGTGTATGTAAACAGGCTATCGGTATATAGCCCTTTACGACCATGCTTATCAATAATTTCTTTAGCACATGCTAATCTATAGGCACCAGCTAACTCTAACTGTGTTGGATCCCAAAGCACGAGATGTTGATAATCCATATCGTATTTATCTATATCGCGGCGTTTACCGCTGCCTTCACCGACGGCTCTAAACGCTATTTCTCTCAACCTACCCAGTTCTCTAAAAATAGGTGAGCTACCTGTATATTGATATAGATGAATATGCATTCCATCTTGTGTTTTCCCCAGAAGCTGGCACGCCTCTATCGCTTTTTTCAGCTCTTTTCTGCATTCTGGAACAGCAATCGGTGTTTGTGTTTTTAGTGGTAACGGTTTTTTGCTTGTGAGGCGATACAGTTGTTTTCTAATTAAGTTAACAACCTCTTTGTCTTTCAAGTTTTCTATTAGGTATGACGCAGGAGGGATAGACGCACCAATTTCAAACTCTAACGATTTTTGGCGTTGTTTAAACATTTCTTTTACTAATAATAAGCTAGCTAATGGTTTATAAATTATTGAAGTACCATAAAATAACGGGCTGTTCTTAGCTTTAATATAAATGGGTAATATAGGACAATTCGCTTTTTTTGCCATACGTAAAAATCCGCTGTTCCATTTACAATCTTTGATACCTGTTGGGCTTAATCGTGAAACTTCGCCGGCGGGAAATATCAATAATACCCCCTCATTCTTTAAATGCTGGTGAATATTATGAAGCTCTTGTTTTTTACTTGTGCCTGATAAATTATTCACAGGTAAAAGCAAATCATGCATAGGGGTTACCGACATAAGCATACGGTTTGCGACAACTTTTAAATCTTTTCTTACGCTTGAGATCACTTTAATTAATGCAAGCGCATCTAAAGAGCCTATAGGGTGGTTTGCAACAATAATTAATTTACCTTCGCTAGGAATATGCTCTATTTGCTTTGGCTTATAACGTGTATCAAAATTTAGCTCATCGAGAACTTGTTCAACAAATTCTAGCCCTTGTAAATGAGGGTAGGTGTCTGCAAAGGCAACAAACTCTTGTTCATGCAATAAATAGCCTAACCCCTTTTTTACTAGGCTTTTTACTTTTGGTGAGCTTTCTAATTGTGGTAAATTTGCTGCAATTACTTTATCGACACTGATCATATAAACCTCTTTGCAATTTAGCTTGGTTGCCATGTATATAGAGTAAAAAAAGGGTGTGACAGTTATTTTGCAGTTGTGTGACCTTTTAAAGTGTAAAGAAGGCTGCTTAGTGATTGATTGGTCAGCATTGATTTTTATATAAACTTATTTTGGAAGTAACTATGTCGGTATTAGTAGCAATTACAGGGCGAGATAACACAAAGTTAATAGAGCAATTACAAGCCCGATTACCCTCTACACAAATACAGCAATGGCCAGATTGTAATAATCTAGAAAGTATTGATTTTGTATTAGCATGGAAAGCACCACAAGATATGTGGGCAAAGTTACCAAACCTTAAAGCGGTATCGTCATTCGGTGCCGGTGTAGACAGCATTGATTTAAGTTTGCTTGGCGACAATATAGATGTAGTACGTATAGTTGACGAAAAGTTAGCGCAAGACATGGCCGAATATGTCTTAACTCACGTTTTAGCGCAAAAATTACGATTAAAAGAATACTTTATTAAGCAAACACAGCAGCAATGGAAACCTAAACGCGCTTATGAACAAAATAAGGTAGGGATTTTGGGTTTTGGGGAGCTAGGCAAAGCATGTGCGAAACAACTTATTGCCAATAACTTTAGTGTAAATGCTTGGGCTCATACACATAAAACGAGTAATACAGTTAATTTATTTTATGGCGAACAAGGGCTTCAAAAAATGCTTAGCAATATTGATTATCTAATATGTTTGTTGCCATTAACCAAAAAAACGAAAGGTATTATTAATAAAAGTACAATTAGTATGCTTCCTAATCATGCTGTTATTATAAATGTTGCGCGAGGTGAGCATGTTATAGAAGCTGATTTACTTAATGCCTTAGAGGAAAATTCACTTCGAGCTGCAGTTATTGACGTTTTTGAACACGAACCTCTTGGTAAAGAACACCCTTATTGGCAGGATGATAAAATAACCCTTACACCGCATTGTGCTGCATTATCAGATATAAACAGTGTTACAGCACAAATAGCAGAAAACGTTGAACGCTTGCAGCAAGGTATTACTTTAAATAATCGAATAGATAGAACGAAAGGATATTGATAAATATTTAAAGAAACAGCTTGTTAACATATGTAATTTTTATTAATGTTGTATGTGTTCTCAACAATAAAAATATAAAGAGGGTGAAATGAAAACAAATCAGGGCGGTGCTAGGTTAAGCTTAATTATAATTTCAATAATAATATTAGGCGTATCTGCATGGTTTAATCAGCCAACTGTTTTATAAAAAATTGACACAGCAGGTTTACCGCTTGCTGTGAATTTCTCTATTTTCGTGTTTTTTATCGGCACTTTTTTTAAGCAAAACATACGTTGCGCCACTCCCACCATGATGTCTCTGTGCAGTATGATATGCTAACACTGCGGGCAACTCAGGTAGCCATTTATTTACAAAACTTTTAAGTATTCCCGGTTTAGTTTTATTTTTGATTCCTACACCATGCCTAATAAGCACCACACGTACATTTTGCTGCTGACAGTCATTAATAAAATTAAAGAGCGTATTGCGTGCATTGTTAAGTAGCTGGCCATGAAGGTCTAAGGTCGCGTCAACTTGATACTTTGCTAAACGCAAGTTTTTAAATACAGGACCTTGTACACCGTCTTTTTTAAAGCTTAATATAGCAAATGGCTCAACAAGCTCTACAGACTCTGAACTTAAGTAGTTTTCATCTACCGATAAAGTGTTTTCAGCCGCTTGTCGCTTTTGTTGCTGCGCAAGTGAAGAGTGAGGGTTATTTGATAACGGCTTAATGGTATCACTGCTAATAGGGGTCACATCTTCCATAGAAGATAAAAATAAATCAAAATCAGATAAAGACATACCGAAATCTCAAAATAATGTAATACGAGGTAAATATTATCTTAGTTCACCCAATTTCCCAACCATTTTGATTTATACAATAAAAAAGCCCAGCAATGCTGGGCTATAAAAAATTCTAAGGGAAGTTGTTAGCTCTGAGTTACATTAAGTTGCCCAAATGTATAAACCTTAAACAGGTAAAATGTATTGATCAATACCAAACTCATATTTGAAATAACACTCGACGACATAAGATCTAAGCTAAATGATAAAAATAGCAGGCCACATGCACTTATCGCAGCTACGCGCAGTAATGTTATGTGGTTAATAAAGAATGCACCTAAACCTAGTGCAAGTAGTATCGTGTTTAAAAGCCAATCTAGCTCGTTTAGCATGGTTGTTTCAATAGTTCAGTTGTTGAAAAAAGGAGCGCCATTATGGTGATCTTTTGCGCACCTTTCAACCAAGTAATTTTATATTTTCAGATTAGTTTTATTTATGCTAAAAGTAACTTTTAATCGCTGAAATTAGACCGTCGTCAGCAATAACTTGATACTTTTGACAGCTCTGCGGGTTCTGTAAATCACTGCATAAATAAAGAGATTTGCGCTTATCGTCAAACTTAGGGTGTAAATTAGAGTCTATAAGCGTTGCACCGTATCCAAATACACCAGGCCAATAAATACTTTCGCTAACCATCCCTAATTTTTTATAGGTGAGTAAAGTTGGTTTTGGAAAAGCGACAATGATTACTGCAATAATAGCGAGCGTTATTAACAGTCCTTTTTTGGCTTTAGGTTCTTGGCTATTTAACGCAGCATCAATATTGTGTTGATTTGTTTGAGCCTGCCTTTGAGAAGTTGCCTGAGTTTTATTTTTTTGTGTTGTTTTTTTTCTTGCTGGTGTTTTACCTAGCAAGGATTGTTTTTTTGGTGTTTTTGACATAAAGCAGATCTGGCCTTTTTTACATAGGTCTTTATAATTCAAATAGTAAATTTATATACTAAGCTAATTATTATAATAACGTAAAGTTAGCTTATAGCCTATGAGGAATGAAGATGGACACGCAGCTATCAATTTTAATTGTGGATGACGTTAGCACGGTGCGTAGTTTTTTGAGTCAAACGCTCATGCATCTAGGTATAGACAATGTAAAGGAAGCATCTACCGCCTCACAGTGTATTAGTGAATGCCAAGCTGCAAAATACAGTATGATTTTTTTAGATATTGAATTGCCAGATGGAGATGGTAAAGAGTTAATCGCACAAATTAACGAAATGAGCCCCGAAACAAATGTGGTGATGGTCTCTGCTCATTCAGGTGTTGATAACGTGAAGGATGCTATAGATAAAGGGGCTAAAGGGTTTATTGTAAAACCATTTACGCCAAAGAAAATAGCCGCCATGCTTAAAAAGTTTTATCCAGATTTAGAAATAATGTAAATCACAATATTTAAAGCAAAAAAAAACCGGCAAAAGCCGGTTTTTATATTCAAGCAAAAACAAATTATAGCGCTTTAATCTTAGCTGCTAAACGGCTCTTATGACGAGCTGCTTTGTTTTTGTGAATTAGACCCTTAGTTGCGTAACGGTCTAGGATAGGTGTAGCAACAGAGAAAGCTTGCTGTGCAGCTTCTTTATCGCCAGCTTCAATAGCAACAACTACTTTTTTGAAGTAAGTGCGCATCATTGAGCGACGGCTTGCGTTGTGCTGACGGTTCTTTTCGCTTGTGATAGCGCGTTTTTTTGCAGACTTGATGTTAGCCAAGGTTTGCTCCTAACAATCTTAAAATAAAGCTTAAATTAAAGGCCGTGGAATATGCCTGTTTCTATCATGAATGTCAATTTAAATTTAACAATCCAAGAAAAACTGCTCCTTATAACGAGCATCAATTTGCCGCTTTAGCAGTTAATGACGCTATTGTAACAAAGCACAGACCCTCAGCCTAGTGCTTTAAAGCGATTTATAAAAAAGACTGTGGCATAATCGCGTATCTTAGGGATTTTTAAGTAGGTTTAAGGTGTCAAAAGGTTTATTTCGCTCCGGTATGATTGTTAGTTGTATGACTATGATATCGCGCATTTTAGGACTCGTAAGAGATGCTGTTGTTGCTAATTTATTAGGAGCAAGTGCTGCAGCTGATGTTTTTTTATTTGCTAACCGAATTCCTAATTTTTTACGTCGCTTATTTGCAGAAGGCGCTTTTGCACAGGCATTTGTACCCGTTTTAAGTGAAATAAAGGAGCAGAAAGGTGATGATAAAGTAAAGCTCTTTGTTGCCCAAGCAGCCGGTACGCTGGGTACTATTTTACTGTTAGTCACTATTTTTGGTGTAGTAGCTTCGCCGGTTATTGCCGCTTTATTTGGTACAGGGTGGTTTATTGATTGGTGGCAAGGCGGCCCTAATGCAGAAAAGTTTGAACTAGCCAGTTCGTTATTAAAGTTTACTTTTCCATACTTGTTTTTTGTAAGTTTAGTCGCGCTGAGCGGGGCTGTAATGAACGTTTACAATCGTTTTGCCGTTGCAGCGTTTACCCCTGTGTTGCTAAATATATCAATTATTACCTGTGCAATCTTTTTACATGATAAATTTAGTGTAGGCGCCTATGCGTTGGCCGTTGGTGTATTTGTAGGTGGTATTGTTCAATTGTTATTTCAACTGCCGTTTTTATACCGCGCTAAAATGTTGGCTCGTCCGCGTTGGGCTTGGCAAGACGAGAACGTAAAAAAAGTGCGCAAGCTGATGCTGCCTGCATTGTTTGGCGTATCGATAAGCCAAATTAATTTATTACTAGATACCATGATAGCCTCATTACTGATGACAGGCTCTATAGCATGGCTTTATTACTCAGATAGGCTAATAGAGTTTCCGCTTGGCTTATTTGGAATTGGTATAGCAACGGTCATTTTACCCGCACTCTCTAAATTGCACAGCAGTAAAAAACTCAGTGATTTTCAGCAGACGTTAGATTGGGGGGTTCGCTTTGTAATATTTTTAGGTATACCAGCAATGGTTGGCTTAATGATAATTAGCCCACTTATAATTACGGTGTTATTCGATCATGGTGCTTTTAAAGAGGACAGTGTTGATCATGTAAAAGCGGTAAGTTTAGGTGTTGTTGCTTACTCTGTAGGGTTAGTTAGCTTTATGTTGATTAAAGTGCTCGCGCCTGGTTTTTATTCCCGCCAAGATACTAAAACGCCGGTACGAATTGGGATTATAACCTTAGTGTTAAATATGGTATTTAACATTATGTTGGCACCCTTTATTGGTTACTTAGGGTTAGCACTCGCGACATCAATGTCAGCCAGTTGTAATGCATTTTTACTTTACAGGCAGCTTAAAAAAGAAAACGTTTATCAGTTTTCTTCTATGAGTTTGCGTTTCACTATAAAGTGTATTGTTGCAAGTATAGTTATGGGGTGTGTTACATGGTATGTAAGTAGTTACTATTACTGGGCCTCGTGGGCGTTCGTACAGCAAGTTATATTATTAATTGCCCTTGTTGCACTAGCAGGAGTTAGCTACTTTACAATGCTCTTTTTAATGGGCGTAAGACTAAATACGATAAAAAGTGTAGCAATTACTGAATCAAACTAAAAAAAAGATTATAATCGGCAGCCTTGTGGCTTTTCCTTGGTATAAGTCGTGATAATACTTGCTGAAAAAAGGCTTTAGGTGGCATGGAGTTAATTAGAGGTATACACAATATTCGCCCACAGCATTTTGGGTGTGTGTTAACTATTGGTAATTTTGACGGCGTTCACTTAGGTCATGCGCAAGTGTTAAAGGGCTTGTTAGCCGACGCTAAAGCACATAACTTACCTAGTACGGTGTTGTTGTTTGAGCCTCAGCCTCAAGAGTTTTTTGCAAAAAACAATGCCCCAGCAAGGCTTACTCGGTTACGTGATAAGCTGCGTTTATTGAGCGATTTAGGCATTGAGCGAGTTATTTGCATTAGCTTTAACCAGCAGTTTGCAAATATGCACGCAGAACAGTTTGTAAACGAGATACTAATAAAAAAACTCGGTGTTAAAGCGCTAACGGTGGGTGACGACTTTAGGTTTGGCCAACAACGTAAAGGTAATTTTAATTTACTTGTTAATATGGGTAAACAAGCGGGCATGGATGTACAAAGCACTGCGAGTTTTCACCAGTTAAATGCTAGAGTAAGCAGCACGTTAATACGTGAAGCATTGGCATGTGGCAACTTAGCTGATGCCAAAGTAATGCTTGGTCATAATTATGCGATTTCTGGGCGTGTTATACATGGTTGGAAACGAGGCCGTGAACTTGGCTTTAGAACCGCAAATATAGCGCTCAAACGCCAAGTTTGCCCCGTAAATGGAGTGTTTGCTGTGCAAGCGACCATTGCAGGGAAACGGGTTTTTGGAGTTGCTAATATAGGCAATAAACCCACATTTAATGGGACACGTGCACTTCTAGAAGTTCATCTTTTTGACTTTGCACAAGACATTTACGGACAATTTATGCACGTTGAGTTGATACAAAAACTCCGCGATGAAAAAAAATTCGAGACATTAACACAATTAACGGCGCAAATAGCAACAGATGTTGCCGCCGCTAAACAGTGTTTTGGTTTAAATCAGGTAGCCGATAGAGACGGAATGTAGGATAAATGAGCGACTATAAACATACTTTGAACTTACCGGAAACACCGTTTCCAATGCGTGGCAATTTGGCACAACGTGAACCAAAAATGCTAAAAGCATGGTATGAAGACGACCTTTACGGTCAAATCCGCAGCGCTAAAAAAGGTAAAAAAACCTTTATTTTGCACGACGGCCCTCCGTATGCAAATGGCGACATCCACTTAGGTCACTCAGTCAATAAAATTTTAAAAGACATTATTGTTAAGTCTAAAACCTTATCAGATTTCGACTCGCCGTATATTCCAGGTTGGGACTGTCACGGTTTACCAATTGAGTTAATGGTTGAGAAAAAAGTAGGTAAGCCTGGCGTTAAAGTAACTGCGAGCGAGTTTCGTGAAAAATGCCGCGCATATGCTAAAAAGCAAGTTGAAGGTCAAAAAGTTGATTTTAAACGTTTAGGTGTGTTTGCCGATTGGGACAAGCCTTATTTAACAATGAACTTTGACTTTGAGGCGAATGCAATTCGTGTGCTTGGTCGTATTATTAAAAATGGTCACCTACACAAAGGCGCAAAACCTGTGCACTGGTGTACAGATTGTGGTTCTGCATTAGCTGAAGCTGAAGTTGAGTATCAAGATAAACAATCGCCAGCAATTGATGTGCGTTTTATTTTTGATGATCAAGACGCTGTAGTTCATGCATTTGATATGGCAAAAGGGCATAAAGGTAAAGGTGATGTTGGCACTGTAATATGGACTACAACACCATGGACGCTTCCGGCCAACCGTGCAGTCGCTGTCCATGCTGACCTAGAATATGCATTGGTTCAAGTTGAAGATGAAGGTGCTGAGCAACGTTTGATTTTAGGCTCAGAGCTTGTAAAAGATGCTATGGATCGTTTTGGTTTTAACCATTACCACGTTTTAGGCTATGTAAAAGGTGCAGCACTTGAAAACTTGCAAGTAGCACATCCTTTTTATGATTTTAGTGTACCGGTGATTGTTGCAGAACACGTAACTACGGACTCAGGTACTGGCGTGGTGCATACAGCACCGGGTCATGGTCAAGAAGATTTCGTGGCAGGCTTAAACTACAACCTTGAAGTTGCTAACCCAGTTGGCGCAAACGGTGTGTACTTGCCTGATACAGAATTATTCGCAGGTCAGCATGTATTTAAAGCTAACGCGAGCGTCATTGAAGTATTAAAAGAGCGTGGCGCTTTAGTGCATCACCATGCGCTTACTCACAGTTATCCGCATTGCTGGCGCCATAAAACCCCTATTATTTTCCGTGCTACGCCGCAATGGTTTGTTAGTATGGATCAAGCTAATTTACGTAATGATTCACTTGCTGAAATCAAAAATACACAGTGGCTCCCTGAGTGGGGCGAAAGCCGTATTGCAAACATGGTTGAAGGCCGTCCAGATTGGTGTATTTCTCGCCAACGTACATGGGGTGTGCCGATTGCTTTATTTGTTGATAAAGACACCGGTGCATTACATCCAAATACCCAAGCGCTTATTGAGCAAGCTGCAGAACTAGTAGAAAAATCAGGCATACAAGCATGGTATGACTTAGAGCCAGAAACACTATTAGGCGAAGAAGACGCTAAACAATACATGAAAGTGCAAGATACACTCGATGTATGGTTTGACTCAGGCGTGTCGCATGCGTGTGTTGTTGATGCGCGTGAAGAATTAGTCGGCCCAGCCGACTTATACCTTGAAGGGTCTGATCAACACCGCGGCTGGTTTATGTCGTCGATGATGACATCGGTCGCAATTAATGGTCATGCTCCTTATAAACAAGTGCTTACGCATGGTTTTACCGTTGATGAAAACGGCAGAAAAATGTCTAAATCGTTAGGTAACGTTATCTCTCCACAAAACGTTATGAATAAGCTAGGTGCAGATATTTTACGTTTATGGGTTGCCTCTACTGATTACACGGCAGAAATGACTGTATCGGACGAAATATTTAAACGCTCAGCAGATCGCTACCGCCGTATTCGTAATACGAGCCGTTACTTACTCGCTAACTTAAATGGTTTTGATCCTAAAACAGATCAAGTGGCTGTTGATGATATGGTTGAGCTTGATAAGTGGATTGTTGGACGTGCAGCTCAGCTGCAGGACGAAATTTTAGCCGCTTACGATAGCTACCAAATGCTATTAGTTACACAAAAGCTGATGAACTTCTGTACGGGTGAGCTTGGTTCGTTCTATTTAGATGTAATTAAAGACCGTCAGTACACTGCAAAGAGCGACAGCCATGCACGACGTTCTTGTCAAACAGCGCTATACCATATTGCTGAAGCAATGACGCGTTGGATGGCACCAATTATGAGCTTTACAGCGCAAGAAATTTGGGAAGCATTACCAGGTGAACGCAGTGATTACGTATTCACATCAATGTGGTATGAAGGTTTACAAGCACCAACAAATACCCAGTTTAGTAATGATGACTGGCAAGCAATTTTAAATGTACGTGACGAAGTGAACCGTTTATTAGAAGCGGCACGTAAAGAAGAAGTTATTGGTGCTGCACTTCAAGCAACAGTTAATTTATTTGCGGGAGAAGAGCTGGCAAATAAATTAACGGCATTGGGTGATGAGCTGCGTTTTGTACTGTTAACATCAGCTGTTAACGTTACTCGCGTTGATAGCCAACCTGCAGATACGCAAGAAACAGAAATTGAAGGTTTGTACATTAGTGTTGCAGCAACAGATGCCGCTAAATGTGAGCGTTGCTGGCATTACAGCGACGATGTAGGTGTTGAACCTACTCACCCTGAAATCTGTGGTCGTTGTGTTAGTAATGTTGATGGCGAAGGCGAAAAGCGTCAATTCGCTTAGGGGATATTGTTAGTGAGCAAACTAGCCCAAAAAAGTGGTTTAGTGTGGTTGTGGTTGAGTCTATTGCTTTTAGCAATAGACTTTGCCAGCAAAACACTTGTTGTAAATACGATGGCTTATAGCGAGTCTATCAATTTACTACCTGTTTTTAGTATTACCTATGTGCATAATTACGGTGCTGCTTATAGTTTTTTAAGTGATGCCGGTGGTTGGCAACGTTGGTTTTTAAGTGCAATTGCAATTGCGATAAGTGCCTTATTAGTGTGGTGGCTAAAAAGATTACCTGCCACTAATAAAGTGTTATGTGGTGCTTACTCGTTAGTGCTTGCTGGCGCTATTGGTAATTTATACGACCGTATTGCTTACGGTTATGTAATTGACTTTATTCACGTATTTTATGAAGACTCACATTTTCCTGTATTTAACTTTGCTGATTGTGCTATTTGCGTTGGCGCGGCATTGTTATTATTTGACGCCTTTACAGGCGAGAGTCCGAAGGAGCACAAAGCATGAGCCAAGCTGTAATTGGTGAGAACTCGCAAGTTATTTTTCATTTTTCTATAAAACTTGAAGATGGCTCTGCCGCTGATTCAACTAAAGTGCATAACAAACCTGCAAAATTAACAATGGGCGATGGTAGCTTAACAGCAAATTTTGAGAAGTGCCTATTGGGTTTAAGTGCAGGCGAAAGTAAAACGTTTGAATTAGAGCCTGAAGATGCATTTGGTCAGCCAAATCCAGATAATATTTATTACGTTGATCGTAGTAAATTTGGCGCAGAGACACCTGCTAAAGTAGGTGCCATTATTGCGTTTACACAACCTGATGGAACAGAACTTCCTGGGTTAGTGCGTGAAGTGCAAGGTGAGTCGGTTACGATTGATTTTAATCACCCGTTATCTGGGCAGCGCTTAACATTTGAAGTGGATATTATTGAGGTAGAGGGCTAATGGATATTTTATTAGCTAACCCACGTGGTTTTTGTGCAGGCGTTGACAGAGCAATTAGTATAGTAGAGCGCGCTTTAGATATTTTTGAAAAGCCAATTTACGTGCGTCATGAAGTTGTTCATAACAAATATGTTGTAGATGGCTTAAAAAATCGTGGTGCTGTGTTTGTCGAAGAATTGCACCAAGTACCAGACGATAGCATTGTTATATTTAGTGCTCATGGTGTTTCGCAAGCCGTTCGTTCTGAAGCCAAGCGCAGAGAACTAAAAGTGTTTGATGCAACATGTCCACTTGTTACTAAAGTACATATGGAAGTAACCCGCGCAAGCCGTAAGGGGACTGAATGTATTCTTATTGGTCATCATGGTCATCCTGAAGTTGAAGGCACCATGGGGCAATACGACAACAATGCTGGCGGTATATATTTAGTTGAAACCGTTGACGATGTTATTGCGCTTAATGTTAAAGATGCGGAAAATTTATTTTATTGTAGTCAAACAACACTCTCTGTTGATGACACCGCAGATGTCATTGACGCATTACGAGAAAAGTTTCCAGCAATTGACGGCCCGCGCAAGGATGATATTTGTTATGCAACACAAAATCGCCAAGATGCTGTGCGTGATTTAGCTGACAAAGTTGATGTGCTTTTAGTTGTCGGTGCAAAAAACAGCTCAAACTCAAATCGATTGCGCGAACTTGCGGATAAAATGGGCACAACCGCTTATTTAATTGATGATGCGACTGACGTACAAGAGCAGTGGGTTTCAAGTGCTAATTCAGTGGGAGTGACTGCCGGTGCATCTGCGCCTGAAGTGCTTGTTCAACAAGTAATCAGTCGTTTGAAAGAACTTGGCGGTAAGCAAGTTGTCGAAAATCCAGGCGAAGAAGAAAATATCGTATTTGCTGTTCCTGTGGAGCTGCGTTAATCTATATAAATTAACTATTTAGATTACAAGGAGAGCTGTCATGAGCAAGTCGCTTCAATCGGATGCACTGCTTTTTTCGGCTCTTTTTAATGAGCGAGGTGTACTTGCCTCGCTTGTTGTTACTCAAGTTATAGCGGTCGTTTTAGCATTTGCTCCTCACGCTCAGGGGGATATATGGCTTAGGCTTGGGATAATTAGCTTATTTCTACACTTAATCGTTTTATCAAGTACGTCCTCGTTATATATAGCCAGATCTTTATTGCAAAATCGTTCTCATGTTTTGCAACTTTCACTTTTTTTTGTTTCTTTTTTATTATTTACCAGCTTATTTAGTGTTTTATTTTCGCGCTTTGCGTTTGACATAAATACAACTAAACACCTTATTTATTTTGTAATGCAAAATATTATTATTGTCGCTTTTTTGGTTGCGTTGTTTGTGCAGTTTTTACTTATTCATGCTGAAAAAGAAAAGCAAACTAAGGCACTTTCACGTGCAGAATTAGATGCTTTACAGGCACGAATTCGTCCACACTTTTTATATAACAGCTTAAATACAGCAGCAGAATTAACGCATCACGATGCCGCGGCCGCAGAGCAAGCTATCTTAGCATTAGCTGCATTATCTCAAGCAGCAATGCGTTCTGGTAAAAGCGTGCTACTAAACGATGAGGTAACACTGAGTAAGCAATATATTGCTTTAGAAACATGGCGCTTTGGTGAGCGATTAAAAGTTAATTGGCTCATTCCAGAAGAATTACCAGCATTGAATATACCGTGTCTATCACTCCAGCCATTGCTTGAAAATGCAGTATGCCATGGTGTTGAAACAAGTGAAGACGGCGCAACCATTAATGTAGAGCTGCACATAACCACGGGTTATATTACTATGATTGTTTCAAACCCAATCACAGCATCAAAAGTGCAGACTAGGCCTAATAACGGCATGGCACTTGAAAATATTCGTCAGCGTTTAAATATTTACTATAAAAATAAAGCGCAGCTTACTATTACCAATAGGGACAACGTATACAGAGTAAAAGTCGTTATCCCTAAGCACATTGAGAATAGCTTATGAATGTACTAATTGTTGATGACGAACCATTAGCTAGAATGCGCTTAAAACGGCTTTTAGCAAATGAAAACAGCATAACGATAAAAGCAGAAGCGGCAAATGGTAATGAAGCGTTGAAGCTTGCTAACAAGTATAATCCCGATTTAATTTTCTTAGACGTTGATATGCCCGGTGTTAATGGCCTGCAAGTTGCGTATGAGCTTAACAGCTTGGCTTTGCCGCCAGCAATAGTATTTATAACAGCTCACCCTGAACATGCATTGGATGCACTGCAGTTAAGTGCTGCAGGGTATTTAGTTAAACCGGTTACCGAGCAGTCTTTAGCTAAAGTACTAGAACAACTAGGGCGTATAAATAAAGCGCATGTACAAAAGCAGCAATCACCTAAAATTAGTTATCAGATAGCAGGGGTGACTAAAAGTGTAGATCTTGAAAATATTTTCTATTTTAATGCGCAGGAAAAATACACGAATATGGTTTTTGAAGGTGGAGAAGCCTTTGTTGAACAAAGTTTAAAACAGTTAGAGCTACTTTACCCCGCTCAATTGTTAAGAATTCATAGAAACACCCTAGTAAATAAAAATAAACTGCTGTGTTTAAAAACACAACGTGCTGGTTTACATACAATCGAGTTGGTTGGTTGCACAGAGCCGTTGGCCGTAAGTCGACGAGAGCTAAAAGCAGTTAAAAATATATTAAAAGCCTAGTTGTTAACCGTTTATCAACAAATCCTACCGCTCATCCTAGTAAGTATTGAATCTAAATTTTAATGTCATAAACTTATAATCAGATAATTTTTATTTGGTTTTGGTATGCAATCGTCTCAAACAAAATTTCAAAAAGGCTTCACACTAATTGAAGTACTCATTGCATTTATTATTTTAAGCTTTGGCTTATTGGGGGCCGTGGCTTTGCAAGCTAAGGCTAAGCAAGCAAGTTTTGATTCTATGCAGCGAGCTGCAGCTGTTGCGCTTGGAAACGACATTATTCAGCGCATTCGTGCAAATGATACACCGCAGCTAGTTGGGCTTTATGCTAAAACATTTAACAGTGAAACCTCCACATCAACGTCTCAAACTTGTTTCAGTGCAAGCTGCAGTGCAGCGCAAGTGGCGGCTTTAGATTTAGAACAATGGAAAAGAGCAATCAGAGCGCGAGAGAACACAGGTGCCTTAGATGATGCAACTGTGTGTATTACGCCAACGGCAGTTGGTGGGTCAGGTGGAAAAGCGTTTAACTTAGAAGTGATTATTTCATGGCAAGGTAGGCAAGAGTTTACAGCTAATGATGCAACAGCTGCGATTAAGTGTGGCGAATCAGACAAAAAGCGTCGTTTAGTTGTTTTAACTAGTTACATTTACTTAAGGAGCTAAGCATGAAGCAAAAAGGGTTTACCCTTGTAGAAATGATGATCTCGCTTTTTATAGGTGGTTTAGTTCTTGGTGGCGTTATGTTTACCTACATTGGTATGAAAGTAACCACAAAAGACACCATGACCATCGGCGAGATCCAAGAGTCTGCGCGTCTTGCTATTAATATTATGCAGCGAGATATAGAACAAATTGGGTTTTGGGGCACATACTACGATGACTCATTTGTCGCAGGTAATACCACAAGGGCTTCAGCAACAACCCCTGCACCAGATTGTTTTGAAGGGGCTAATAATGGGAGTTTTCCTGATTTAGCGTCTACCACTAACTTTAGAACTATTTATGCAAAGGTTGCTGAAGAGTCTAAAGAACTTAACTGTGTGAGTAACCCTGTAAAAAGTACAGATATTTTACAGCTTAAGTTTTTACAGGGAAATCGTTTAACAGTAGGAGCTGCAGGAAACGAAACCCAAGCAGGTCAAAATTACTTTGTTGCTGAGCAAGAAAGAGCGCAATTTGTGCGCGGCGTGGTTAATGCTGGTGCGCTAAATATTAATGCAACTGTTTGGCCCTATAGCCACCATGTTTATTATGTTTCTGAGCAAACCTATAAAGTTAATAATAAAAATATTACCGTTCCCGCATTGATGAGAAAACGCTTGGTGGGCGGCAATATTTCTACAGAGACAATCATGGAAGGCGTAGAAAATATGCGTTTTGTTTTTGGTCTCGACACAAATAGTGACAGCCGCATTGATACCTATAAAAGTATCAGCGATATGGAACATTCAGACTGGGAAGACCGAAAGGGTATTTTAACTGTTCAAGTATTCTTATTGATAAGAGCTTTACAAGAAGATCCGGGGCTTAAAATAAAAAATCAAACGTATACCTTGGGCGAAGACGATAATAAGCGTCAATTAACATTTAACGACAGTTACAGACGCACCGTATTTACTACCACTATTCGATTAAACAACGTTGGATCAAACTTATGGCGTATTTAAAAAACTCACCTAACAAGCAGCAGGGTGTTGTGCTTATTACAGCATTGATCATGGTTATAGCCGTTACCGGTATTGCTGTAACACTTATGAGCAGCAGTAGTATTGACGTTAAAATTACAAATGCAGCGCAAGAGCGAGAAGTCGCTGAAAATGAACTGATTGGTGAAGTGCAAAGAATGATTTCTGATGAGGCTAATAAAGGAGCTGCAAACCAGTTTTTTTTAACGCCGGATGAAGTATCACATCACTCAGGTGATAATGGCGAAGGTATGACGATTGCAACACATGGCGATATGCAAAGTAAAATGATTAACCTAAACAAAGGGGCGCTTGATTTAGAGTGCCCAAGGCGTTTTAACTTTACCGCGGGTATATCGTGCAACATGTTACAGGTTGCTACAACTGTTGAATATGGTTCTAAAGCGAAGCACTCACTCACAATTGTGACAGGTGTAGCACAAGAAATGGCTAGTATGAGTAAGGGAATTTAAGATGAGTTTTAAATTAAACAAAGTGCTAGCGGCATTACTTGGCTTAGCGGTTAGTGCAACAGCAAGTGCAGAAGACATTGAATTATATGTAAACCATAATGTAGAAACTGATGAAAACCCAAGAGTATTAATGATATTTGATACGTCAGGCAGTATGGCTTGGGATGTGACTGATGGTGGGCAGTGTTATCGTCGCTACCAAAATGGACAATTTTATCAATCAGATTGTTTTAAAAGTCAGCTTTATTTTAATTACACACAGCAGTGCTACAAATCGGTTAACGGATACGCTCAAGCTATTTGTGAAGATAGCCGACTTTTAGTCGCTAAAAATGCGATCACACAACTAGTCAATGATAATGATGATATTGATTTTGGTTTAATGCGTTTTAACGGAAACTCTGGAGGTTATGTACTTGCAAGATCAGGTGCTAGCAAATCAAATATATTAAAAGAAATTGATGATTTGCCAGCTAGCGGTTCTACGCCAATAACAGAGACTCTCTGGGAGGCATACCGTTATATAACAGGTGCAAGTCTCGATTTTGCAAATGGTATAAATAATCGGGATAAAAGCGCAGATGCAAGCGGGAACTATAAGTCGCCTTTTAAAAAAAATTCAGGCGATCCTTTAAGGTGTGACAATTCAATAAACTTAATATTAATGACAGATGGCGACCCAACGAATGATAGTGGCCGTGATAATCAAATAAAAAATGTACATAACAGTATATTTGACGACTCAATTCCTTTTGTTGATGGTGACTATTCAAATAGCTATTTAGTGGCTTTATCTAAAATTATCCATGGCACCAACAACACAAAGGTAGATTTATACACAGACACTAGCGATGTTTTAGATACGGGTAGAGTGTATACCATTGGTTTTGGTACAGGTATGAGTGAAGATGGTATTAAGTTACTAGAGGGGGCTGCTTCTGTTGGTGGCGGACAATATTTAGAAGCTCGAACATCTGAAGCTTTATCTGAAGCACTCAAAAATACAATTTCTCGTATTAGAGAGGTTAACGATAGCTTTTCATCTCCTTCTGTGGCAAGTAATAACGTGGATCAAACCCGAAGCCGCGACGCTATTTACTTTGCAATGTTTTACCCTGAAACAGGTGCACGTTGGCGCGGTAACCTAAAAAAGTTAAAAGTATCAGGCAGTCAAATTGTTGACTCAACGGGCAACCAGGCTCTTGATGAAAATGGACTGATTGACGAAAGTGCCAAAACGTTTTGGTTACCTAGCGGTGAAGCTGCCGATGGTAATTTGGTGGCCCAAGGTGGGGTAAATCTTCATTTAACTAATCTTGACTCAGACAGCCGTAACTTATACACAGAGAATCAAGGACAAGTTATTACGTTTAATACAACTACTGTAACAGATATTCTTGATTTGGTTGACGATAATCCGATTAGCTTATCGAGCAAGGATATTAAATGGGCTATGGGTATAGATGTTGATGATGAAGACGGTGATGGGTCAAGTGTTGATCAGCGTAAAGATATATTTGGCGACCCTTTACATTCTAAACCTGTAGCCATTGATTATGGTAACGATGATATTAGGGTTTTAATTGGTACTAATGCCGGTTTTTTACATATGTTTAAAGACTCTGATACCAGTGTGAGTGAAAGCTGGGCATTTATTCCTTCAGCCTTATACGACATTATTGAGCCGCTTAGGAATAACCAAGCAGATACAAAAGTTTACGGTATGGATGGACCCATTAGTGTTTACTTTAATAATAAAAACCTAAACAGCGATGGGTTGAACGATGGCATTATTGATGCCAGTGGGGACGATAAGGTGTGGGCGTTTGCAGGTATGCGCCGCGGTGGTGAAAATTACTATGCGCTTGATATTACTAACCCAGATGAGCCTAAAAAACTGTGGGATAACCCAATTGAAGGCGGTAAAGGAGATTTCAAAGAATTAGGTCAGTCGTGGTCTAAGCCACAGATAGCCTATATTAAAGCATTTGGCGATAAACCATTACTTGTATTTGGAGCAGGATATGACACAAATAAAGATGAGGCTATTCGAAGTAATGATGGTATTGGCCGAGGTATATATATTGTTGAGGCTGAAACTGGTAAAAGAGTATGGGCTTTGACACCTAGCATTAATGGGTTTAAGGGCGAGCACAGCATTGCTGCCGATATTACTACATTAGACTCTGACTATGATGGCTACATAGACAGAATATACGCAGCCGATACAGGCGGTGATGTGTGGCGTATAGATATGCCCGGTACAAACACCAATGATTTTAGTCATTTCAAACTGGCAGAACTTGGCAGTAACAAAGCAACAGAAGACAGGCGCTTTTTTTACAAGCCACTGGTTGCGCGTACTATTTACAGCAAAGTATCAGAAACGACGATCAACGGTAAAAAAGTGATTACACGTCTGGATACACCGTATGATGCAATAGTTATAGGTAGTGGTAACCGCTCTAAACCAACCGGTACAAATGAGCAAGACCAACTGTTTATGATAAGAGATGAAAACACAGTCACACAAACGTTTAAATCAAACGCACCAGACACCATTAAACCAGATGATTTAATGCTAATGAATTCAGACCCGTTTGGTAATGCACTTGATGATGTGGACGATTTTGTAGATTTAGAAATAGACTTAGCAAAATTTAATGGCTGGCGTTACGAGTTAGGCACTGGTGAAAAGTCACTTGCCGCTTCAACTGTTGTTGGTGGTGTTGCGTACTTTACTAGCTTCACTCCAGCATCAGAAACATCAACAGAGAATCAATGTTCGCTCAGTGGCGGAGGGGGCTCATTGTATGCCTTCCACCTACATTACGGTACAAAAGTGTATGATGATCTAAAATTTTCAACCAGTTACGATGTACCTGATACACCGCAACTTTACTTTGGAGAAGGCCCTTCATGTGCCGATGGTAATGGCGATGGTAAGTGCGATGACAACCCAACGCTATCAGTAACACAAGAAAGCCAATTTTATCTCATTGGGCCGGGTATTAAAGGAGAAAATGCACAAAACCCAATGAGGCCAGTTGAGATCACAGGCCCTGGTTTAAATGTAGTTGATGGTAAAGTACAGCTTGTTAACCCTGATAATACATTAGGCTTTGGATTTAGAACGCAACAAACGTATATCTATAAGCGTGAAGAAAATGATGAAGTTGGAAATTGAGGAATAAAAATGAATAAGCAACGAGGATTTACCTTGATTGAGCTGATGATAGCGGTGGCTATTGTTGGCATTATAGCAGCGGTTGCAGTGCCCAATTACACAGAATATGTAAAACGAGCATCAAGAGCGGAAGCTGCTGCAGCACTTTTAGATACGGCAAATAAACAAGAGCAATTCTTTGTAGATAACCGTGAATACACAGAAACATTTGCAGACTTAGGGCTTCAAAATAAAACCGAAAATGGGCATTTTGAATTATCTATTGATGTCGTTGATGGCAATGCATTTACTATAAAAGCAAAGCCAATTGCAGGTGCTGTAAAAGGTGATAACGACTGCAAGGAGTTATCTATTACCGACACAGGTTTAAAGGGCGCTAAAGGTGCCAAAGGTAACTCAGATATTGACTATTGCTGGGGCCGTTGAGTTTAATTTTTTTGGCATTTATCGGTTGATTTAATCCGTATTCTGCCCGTTTGACTTACCGATAAAGCCAACCCTTCTAGGTTGGCTTTTTCATTTGGGCAGTAAATAAACGTCCCATTTTGAAAACCGTTTAATGAACCATCAGGGCGAAACGTAATTGCAGTGCGAGGGTATTCAAGCGCGTCAGCATCATGAACCTTTTCAAAGGTACTAAGTAATAGCTCATCATCATCTAATGTCGTTGATTTATCTTTGTCGATAAATAAGGACATTTGCCCATCCCACTCATCTTTTGAGCATTCACCCTCGTCTAACGAGCAAAGAGTAACGTAAGTCGCGTTTTCAATAGCATACAAACGACCATAATTTATTGTGCGATGCAGCAGGCTTACATGATTTTCTAGCCTGTTTTTAGCTAGAAAATCAGGATAGTACCACATAGATATTTGACTGATTATGCTTACAACAGCCAGTGTAATCATAAGTTCAAGAAGCGTGATCCCTTTACTTTTCGATATTGATAACCTCATCCCTGAAGTCCTAAATTAATAAGCGTTAATTTAGTTTAGTAAATGAAAAAAATATGACAAGATAAATTGGTTGTTTTTTAACCGCATGTTTTTGTGCTATCACCTAAGTAAAACGCTGTGCCAGATTGAGAAACGCTAAGGGCTTTATTGTTATCTGTTCCATTATTAGGGCAAAAAACAAACTCCCCTGGGTTTGTTGTAATTCGACCGCTTGTATTAAAACGTAACCGTTTTGAGTTGCCTGTAAATTTAACTTTATCTTCTAGGCTAATTTTTTCCATTACCCGTAGTAAAGAGTCTGTAGAGCTGTTGTAGTTACCACTGTTATCTGAGTCGATAAAAACAATAATAATTTTATTTTTGTCCCATTTATTTCGGCATTGCATAGTGTCGTTTTGGTTTTTTACTTCGCCGTGTTGCGCTGCGCATATTACAACTATTTCATCGGTGCTTGCCGCTTGTGAGCGGGCATAACTAATATTTCTTTTCAGCTCTAGTAAAAAGTTTTCAGCACGGTTTTCTTCTAACATATCGCTACTATTCCAAAAAGCGATAGACGCTATAATGCCAACAATTGCGACGGTTACCATTAATTCTAAAAGTGTGAATCCTGATTGTTTAATTTTCATAACGATCTCATTTACAGCTAATTTTTGTATTACGATTCTTATATGGCCAAAATTATATCATGGCTGATTAATTTATCACCGTAATTCAATTGCTTTGTTTGCTATGAACCTTATGATTGTCTAAAATCGTGGCATCTAAAGCTTTAAAAAGTAATTAACATGAAAAAAATAGAAGCAATTATAAAACCATTCAAACTTGATGACGTACGCGAAGCGTTGTCAGAAGTGGGCATTAACGGTATGACAGTAAGTGAGGTGAAAGGTTTTGGTCGACAAAAAGGCCACACAGAGCTTTATCGTGGTGCTGAGTATATGGTTGATTTTCTACCGAAAGTTAAGCTTGATATCGTATTGGCTGACGAAAGTGTTGACCGCGCCATTGAGGTTATTGTAAAAACCGCGCAAACCGGAAAAATCGGTGATGGTAAAATATTTGTCACTGAGGTTGAGCGTGTAGTCCGTATTCGTACCGCAGAAGAAGATGAAGACGCAATTTAAACTAAGTTTAAAAAAGCTCAGGCAGTAAAAAGGCGCTTTAAAAGCGCCTTTTTTGTATTTACTGTGTTCTTTTATTTAGCGCTTGGGCTTTTTTTGCGTTTTGGCTTAATTCGGTTAAACCTAACTTTTCGTAACTTTTTTGCATCATATCAAGCGCTGCATTTAAGTAACTACTTTGCGAGTAGTGTTCAACAACAAACTTACCACGGTTAGCTGCGGCTAAGTATGCTTCGCGCTCGTAGTAGTATGTGGCTACTTTTAGCTCGTAACGTGCCATACGGTTTAATAACCATACTAAACGACGTTTTGCTTCAGGTGCGTAACCGCTTTGTGGAAAACGTTTTACAAGTGTTGATAAATCAGTAAAGGCAACGCGTGTTCTGTTAGCATCTCTGTCTGCTCTATCAATACCAAAGTATTCTTGGAACGCATTTTTGTCTGCTTTAATATTTACCAAACCACGCATGTAATACATGTAATCTAGATCTTTATGATTTGGATTCAAACGAATAAAGCGGTCAATAGTTGCTAATGCTTGTTCAGTGTTACCCGACTGGTAGTGAGCGTACACTAAATCCATTTGCACTTGCTTTGAGAATGGCCCAAATGGGTAGCGCGAATCAATAGCTGATAAAAGCTCAATTGCACGGGCATATAAGCCTGAATCTAGCGTTTCTTTTGCATCTTCGTATAAAGCTTGTGCTGATCTATTTGGTACGCGTTGAATGTCTTCTTGGTCAGGTGCTGACGAACAGGCACCTAAACTAAGTACCGAAACTGAAAAAACGATGGCAAATGCACGTTTCCCTATTTTATTTATCATTTTATTTGTTACCTTCGATGTCTTCGGCTAGGCCAAGTCGGTAAAACCGAGTAAACTATACGTATTATATTATGCTTTTATTAAAAGCGATTCTAACCCAGTCGAGCAAAGCTTGCACTGGTAAATTGGGTAAAGTTACGAATGACAGAGCAAATTTCTCTTCAAGCCGAGGTTCCAACCGACTTAGGTGGTAAACGTCTAGACCAAGTATTAGCGCAATTGTTCCCTGATTATTCACGTTCACGTATAAAAACGTGGATTTTGGATGATAAAATCACCGTTGATGGCGAAATATTAAACACACCGCGTACAAAATTGTTAGGCGGCGAAATGTTAAATGTTGAAACAACCATTGAAGCACCGCGTGAATACCTTGCACAAAATATAGACTTAAACATTGTTTATGAAGATGACCATATTTTAGTTATTAATAAACCGATGGGATTAGTGGTTCATCCTGGTGCGGGTAATCCAGATGGCACTGTGCTTAATGCATTATTGCACCATTACCCTGACATAATAAATGTGCCTCGTGCGGGTATTGTTCATCGACTAGATAAAGATACAACAGGTTTAATGGTTGTTGCTAAAACAATTCAGGCGCAAACACACCTTGTTAAAGCATTGCAAAAACGCGAAAACTTCACTCGTGAGTATGAAGCGCTTTGTAACGGGACTATGACCGCTGGTGGAATGGTTGAAAAACCAATTGGCCGCCATGCAACACAGCGTACTCACATGGCAGTGCATGAAATGGGTAAGCCTGCTATAACGCATTACCGTGTTGCTGAAAAATTTCGTGCGCATACGCGTTTACGCTTGCGTTTAGAAACGGGCCGTACTCACCAAATTCGTGTACATATGGCTTATTTAAATCATCCGCTAATTGGCGATCAGTCATACAATGGCCGTCCGCGTCCACCAAAGGGTGCAACACCGCAGTTATTTGAGTTACTTCGTAGCTTTAAACGCCAAGCCTTACATGCAGTAAAACTAAGTATTGCGCATCCAATTACGGGCGAAATGATGACATGGCAAGCACCTATCCCAGATGATATGGTAGAGATGACGTTAGCACTTCGTGAAGATACACAGGCTAACCCAGATATCGATAGATAATGCAGTTGCTATCAGCACCATGGCAAAGCTTCCACAATGTAAGTACTTTAAGTACTAAACGTGAAGGCGGTGTGTCAAAGGCCCCATACAATAGTTTAAATTTGGGGCTTCATGTTAATGATAGCCACGCTGATGTATTACAAAATCGCTTAGTACTCAATAATATCCTCCCAAAGCCAGCTATCTGGCTGAATCAAATACACAGTGCAAATGTAATTACAGTTGATAAGAAGTTTGATTTTAATAAATTACATGATGCCGATGCACTCTATACGCGTTTAGTTGACCAACCCTTGGCTATAATGACTGCTGATTGCCTACCTATATTGCTTGCGAGTAATGATGGGACTGAGGTGGCGGCTATTCACGGCGGTTGGCGAGGGTTAGAACAAGGCATTATCCAAAATACACTTAAATGCTTTACCGCGCCCAAAAATAAAATTTACGCATGGCTTGGACCCGCAATCGGGGCGCAACAGTTTGAGGTAGGCGCCGAGGTATTTGAGTTATTTAACAATCAATCCCCGCAGTTTACTGATGTATTTAATTTACAGCCAAATAATAAGTATCTTGCTGATATTTATGGTATTGCACATATTTTATTAACCCAGCTTGGCGTTAAAAATATTACTGGCGGCGAATATTGCACTGTATCTCAACCTGATTTATTTTTTTCTTATCGTCGCGATGGCCAAACAGGGCGTATGGCAAGTTTGATCTGGCGCAAGTAATTAACAATTTAACGAATATATTTTCTTTAGCATCTTGAACAAATCGTGCAACATACCCATTTATTAATCAATTAGATTTTTTAATAGGTAACCCCCCATGCGTTTAGATAGATTTACAAGTAAATTTCAATCTGCGCTTTCTGATGCGCAATCGCTGGCCCTTGGTCGCGACCATCAATTTATTGAACCCGTTCATTTAATGTATGCATTGCTCCAGCAAAGCGGCTCAAGCGTTCGTGCACTGTTTGCTCAAACAGGTGTCAGTGCAGACGAGCTTAATACAAAGTTATCCCAAGAAATAGAAAAGCTATTCAAAGTTGAAGGGGTTGGGGGCGATGTACAGTTATCTAATAATATGGCTACGCTTATAAATTTATGTGATAAGTACGCTCAAAAGCGCAAAGATAAATTTATTTCTAGTGAGTTATTTGTTCTTGCTGCGTGCGATGACAAAGGTCCACTTGGGGATATATTGAGATCACTTAATATCACTGCAACAAAAATAGAAAGCGCTATAAAAGCAATCCGTGGTGGTCAAAAGGTTGACGACCCGAATGCGGAAGAAACGCGTCAAGCATTAGAAAAATACACGATTGATTTAACCGAACGCGCAGAGCAAGGCAAGCTTGACCCCGTTATAGGTCGAGACGACGAAATACGCCGTACTATCCAGGTATTACAGCGCAGAACTAAAAACAACCCGGTACTTATTGGCGAGCCTGGGGTTGGTAAAACCGCCATAGCAGAAGGCTTAGCGCAGCGTATTATTAATGGTGAAGTACCAGAGGGATTAAAAAATAAACGCGTACTGTCACTTGATTTAGGAGCCTTGGTTGCTGGTGCTAAATTTAGAGGTGAATTTGAAGAGCGTTTAAAATCGGTTTTAAACGAGTTGGCAAAAGAAGAAGGCCAAGTCATCTTATTTATTGATGAAATTCATACCATTGTGGGTGCAGGTAAAAGCGATGGCGCAATGGATGCAGGCAATATGCTTAAGCCTGCGCTCGCACGTGGCGAGCTGCATTGTGTAGGCGCAACTACGCTTGATGAGTACCGTAAATACATAGAAAAAGATGCAGCCCTTGAGCGCCGTTTTCAAAAAGTATTAATCGAAGAGCCTTCAGTTGAAGACACTATTGCAATATTGCGTGGTTTAAAAGAACGTTATGAACTGCATCACTCAGTTGAAATCACCGACCCTGCAATTGTTGCTGCCGCGCAGTTATCGCATCGTTATATTAGCGACCGTCAGTTACCTGATAAAGCAATAGATTTAATTGATGAAGCCGGCTCTTCTATTCGTTTGCAAATAGATTCGAAGCCTGAGTCATTGGACAAGCTTGAACGCCGCATTATTCAGTTAAAACTTGAAGATAATGCTCTCGCTAAAGAAAAAGATGAGGCGAGTCAAAAGCGCCGCAGTGAAATGCAAGAGCTTATAACCGATCTTGACGGCCAATACCGCGAACTCGATGAAATTTGGAATGCAGAAAAAGCATCACTGCAAGGTACGCAAGTAATTAAAGCGGAGCTTGAGCAAGCTCGGCTCGACTTAGACGTTGCTCGCAGAGCAAGTGATTTACAGCGCATGTCTGAGTTGCAATATGGTCGTATTCCAGAGCTTGAACGCAAGTTAGATTTAGCGTCACAAGCTGAAATGCAAGACATGACGTTGCTTAAAAACCAAGTAGGCGAAGATGAAATTGCAGAAATACTCTCTCGGTGGACAGGTATTCCAGTGTCACGCATGTTGCAAGGTGAACGTGAAAAACTGTTGCAAATGGAAGATCAACTGCATAGTAAAGTAATAGGGCAAGACGAGGCCGTTGTGGCTGTGTCAAATGCGATTCGTCGCTCTCGAGCTGGGCTTGCTGATCCTAACCGACCGATTGGCTCATTTTTGTTTTTAGGGCCAACAGGCGTAGGTAAAACAGAGCTGACTAAAGCCCTTGCTGGGTTTATGTTTGACACAGAAGATGCCATGGTACGCATTGATATGTCTGAATTTATGGAAAAACATTCTGTTGCTCGTTTAGTGGGAGCGCCTCCTGGTTATGTAGGATATGAAGAAGGGGGCTACTTAACAGAAGCTGTTCGCCGTAAGCCATATTCGGTCATATTGCTTGATGAAATAGAAAAAGCACATCCCGACGTGTTTAATATTTTATTGCAAGTACTCGACGACGGCAGGTTAACCGACGGACAAGGGCGTACTGTTGATTTTAAAAATACAGTAATTATTATGACTTCAAATTTAGGCTCAGATATTATTCAAGAACAAGCGGGTAATAATGATTACACAACACTTAAATCAAAAGTAATGGATGTATTGATTAGCGAGTTCAGACCTGAGTTTATAAACCGCATTGACGAAACCGTGGTATTTCATCCGCTTGCGAATCAGCATATTAAAGAAATTGCTGACATTCAGCTAATGAAATTACGTGAACGTTTAACTGAGATGGGGTACTTATTAGAAATTAGCGACGCAGCTCTCGACACTATTGCTGCAAGTGGATTTGATCCTGTATACGGCGCACGTCCATTAAAACGAGCCATTCAACAAACAATTGAAAATCCGTTGGCGCAAAAGTTACTTAATGGTGATTATATTCCGGGATGTGTCATTGTTATTGATGCTGGCAGTGATGGGTTAGTATTTACTAGCCGGTAAATAATTATAAAAACCGCTTAGTTTCCTACCTCATACAACTAAGCGGTTTTTTAACCTATAATGTTTATACTTTAAAAGTTAAAAGTAGGTCATTTACTTTTCGTGAGCCTTCAACCAGTTCTGCTGCACCTTTAGCTACTTCAAAGCTTAAACTCAAATTGTTATCGCCAAAGGCTTTAATATCAGTCACATTGTTGCTGATATCGTTACTCACCATTTGTTGCTCTTCTGCTGCAGACGATATTTGAATGGCTAAATGCGATATTTCACTAATTTGAGAAAAAATACCTTCCAGTTCCACTTGCGTTTTTTCTGTGGTATTTACACAATTATCTGCCTGTTCTTTAGTATCTTGCATCACCTTCGACCAGCTAAATAAGGTATCTTGTATTTCTTTTATTGAGCTGTGAATTTGTGTTGTAGCACTTTGTGTACGAGACGATAAAGTTCTAACTTCATCGGCAACGACAGCAAACCCTCTTCCGTGTTCACCTGCCCTTGCTGCTTCTATTGCTGCGTTAAGTGCAAGTAGGTTTGTTTGATCTGCAATGCCTTCTATTTCACTCATTACTTGACCAATTTTATCAGCTTCTGATGCCAAACTGCTTGCAGTGCTTGCTGCATGCTCAACTTGAACGGCCAGATCTGAGATCATATTACTGTTATCGGCAATGTGTATTTTAATTTCAGAGCAACTGCTGTGTGTTGCATTAACTTTATCTGCGGTTTCAGCTGTGTTTACTGAAATTTCGCCAATGGTCGATCCCATTTGTGTCATCGCAGATGCAATCTGTTCTAAACGCTCTCCCTGAGAGGCAATTCCTTGCTCTGTAAGTGTTGATTGTTTGTCTAAATTAGTCGCAATACTATTAAAATTAAGAGTTGAATCTTTCATTCGCCCAAGTACAGTACGCAACTTGGCATTTAGCAGTTGTTCTTTGAAGTCACTCACGCTGTGGGCTGTGGTGCCGCTGTAAATATAGCGAGAAACAGAATCTGATTTCGCTTTATGCTCACGTAATATTTTTGGGGTTGCAACAAGCTCATCGTAATTTAGGGCGACTACTAATACACAAACAATAACGTTAAGCAAAGTAATGGCTATTGGGCCAAATACCGCAGAGCTTATTAACCAAAGTAACACACACGCGATGGTGATACTTTGCCTTACTCCTGTTTGCTCACGAATACTAAATAACGATTTTTTAGCATTAAGTGTATCGTATAAGCTTTGCGCCTTATCTTTAAGCGCTTGGCTTGGCTTTGTTCTTACTGATTGATAACCAACGAGCTGACCATGTTCAAAAATTGGGGTAACAAAAGCGTCAACCCAATAGTAGCGACCATCTTTACAGCGGTTTTTTACCATACCGCGCCAAGAGTGACCTTGTTTTAATGTTTCCCACATTTCTTTGAACGCCGCTTTGGGCATATTTGGGTGACGAACTATATTATGATTTTTGCCAACAAGCTCTTGTATTGAGTAACCCGCAACGGTGCAAAACTCTGTATTGGCGTATGTAATAACACCTCGTAGATCGGTTGTAGAAACAAGCTCTTGTGACTCATCAAAGAGAACTTCTTCATTAATTAGTGTTTTATTACTGTGCATTGCATTCACTATCATCCTTTTTAATTAATTGAAGTATATTCAGTTATTTATACAAAGCAAAATTACAGCTCGTTTATATTTATATTTAAGGTAAATCTAATGCTTTATTGATCTGTATCAAGTTTTTTTTAGTTAACAATGTTTACCAAATAAAGTTTGAATTGTTTATTATTAATTACAGGTCTTTTGAACAGCTTGGTTTAATACTGCTTTATTAGCAAATAGCTACGTAAAGCAATTGTATAAAGTGAATAGCAATGGCAAGATTACAACATCATTGCATGAAGATAGTTATATCAAGCGTATGCTCAAATCATGGATATGAGGACTAATTGAAAAAACTATATTGTTCTTAACAATTTAATCTTGAGTAATCGGTAATTAGCCCCCATAACCGAATGATTACGCCACGTGGCCTGAGGAAATATTTTTGACAACACATGATCTAACAAATGCGCTTAACGCGTTATCAACTGGTGAACACCAAAACGCAATTAAGGGCATTAAGCGTGGCATTGAACGCGAGTCGCTAAGAATTCAAAGTAACGGTGCTATTTCTTCTCAAGGTCATCCAAAAGGGGTGGGGAGTGCATTAACTAACGGGCACATAACGACTGATTTTTCGGAGTCTTTACTCGAGTTTATTACGCCTGTTAGCGAGTCATCAACACAGACCCTGAAGCAGCTGCGCGACCTTCAAAAATTTACGCTTGAAAATATGGGTGATGAACTGCTTTGGCCCATCAGTATGCCTTGTTTTATAAATCATCAAGACGATATTGTACTTGCTCAGTTTGGTAGCTCAAATATAGGTAAAATGAAGACGCTTTACCGTGAAGGGTTAAAAAATCGATACGGCAGTATGATGCAGGCTATTGCTGGTGTGCATTTTAATATCTCTTTTCCAGAGTCACTTTGGAAGTCTCTGCACTCGTTAAAGCAAAGTAATGCGAGCTTGCAAGATTTTATATCTGATGGTTATTTATCCCTGATAAGAAACTTTAAACGTGAGCTGTGGCTTATTAGTTACATGTTTGGCGCATCGCCTGCACTGTGTAACTCATTTTTGCAAGGTCGAAAAACAGATTTACCATTTAAAAAGTTAGGTAAAGGCACCTTATATTTAGAGGTAGGAACTGCTCTGCGTTTAGGTAACTTAGGGTACACAAATAGTGCACAATCGTCGTTGCGTGTTATGTATAACTCGCTTGATGAATACGTTGCCGGTTTGAAAAAAGCTATCAATACGCCATCAGATATTTACAGTGATATTGACGACTACACTAGCGAACAGCCAAAACAGTTAAATAAAAACATTCTTCAAATAGAAAATGAGTTTTACTCGCCAATTCGGCCTAAACGTAATGCAAACAGTGGTGAGACACCAACGGATGCTTTATTAAGGGCAGGTATAGAGTATGTAGAAATTCGTGCACTAGATGTAAATCCGTTTAGTGAAGTGGGTATCGATATAGAGCAAATTCACTTTTTAGATGTATTTTTAACGTATTGCTTATTAAAAGATTCACCACAAATGGATTGGCAAGAACAAGCTCGTAGTACTGAAAACTTAGATGCGGTGGTAAATCAGGGCAGAGAGCAAGGGTTGATGCTCAATGATAATAATACTCCGCGTAGTCTGCAATCTTGGGGTCATCAAATATTCTCTCAATTAACAGATGTTGCAAAGTGGATGGATAAAGCTTACGGCGTTAGTTACTACTCAGAAACAATTGAGCGCATGAGCACATGGGTTAATGATCCTTCGCTTACTTACTCTGGGCGATACGTAGCAAAACTAAAAGAGTCAGGTTTAGACAATGGTCATTTTGCCTTAGATTTAGCAAATAAGTATAAGCAAAGCCACGTAAACACAGACTACAGTGAGTTTTTAAAACCGTGGCTTGAGCAGCAAGTTGAGCAGTCAAATGAAGCCCAGCGTAGTATAGAGGATGCAGATACGCAGTCGTTTACAGTGTTTTTAGATGTTTACTTCCATAAAAACTGATACTCAACACGTACGCAAAAAAAACGCAGCCCTATATGGCTGCGTAAATACTATTCAGGGATGAAACAATGCTATACAGCTGCATTAATTATTACGACCGACACTTTTTATAAAAGTTCAGTGAGAACACAAAAAATGAACAAACAAGCACTTATTTTATCTCTCACTCTCGCTTTTACCCTTGCCGGGTGTGCTACAGCGCCCCCTAAACAGCCAAATGATCTTTGTAAAATTTTTGAAGAAAAGCCTGACTGGTACTTTGATGCAAAAGACGCGCAAGATAAATGGGGCTCTCCGAAACATGTACTCATGAGCATGATGTATCAAGAAAGTTCATTTAAACACGATGCAGCGCCACCAATGGAATACTTTTTGTGGATAATACCAACAGGTAGAGCAAGCTCGGCATATGGCTATTCACAAGCCAAAACACCAACTTGGGCTGATTACGTTCGTGAAACAGGGAACAGCGGAGCTGATAGAGATGACTTTGATGATGCAATCGACTTTATGGCATGGTTTGTTTATAAAACGCATAAAGTAAACGGCATTTCTAAATGGGATGCTTACGCTCAATACCTCAATTATCATGAAGGTTGGGGTGGATATAAACGTGGCACTTACAAGAAAAAAAAGTGGCTCATGAGCGTAGCTAACAAGGTAAAAAACAGAGCGAGCCGTTATGGTGCGCAATTAAAACGATGTGAGGATGAACTTGATAAAGGTTGGTTGGAACGGTTATTTACGTAATCGAAAAACAGCGTGAATAAGGAGCCTATTGGCTCCTTATTTGTTATTGGCGAGTACGCTTTTTAGGCTGTATTTTAACTAACTTAATCATGTTTTCTTTTACTTCGAGTACTTCTAATGGATAACCCGCAATACGTAAACTGATATTTGCGTCGGGGATATCTTCTAAATATTCAACAATTAAGCCACTCAATGTTTTAGGACCATCAAGAGGGAAGTCCCATTCCATTTCTTTGTTTAAGTCACGAACGTTTGCGCCACCATCTACAATAAACGAGCCATCAGATTGCGTAGTTACTTCTTCACTTGGCGTACGCGTTTGAGTGGTAGTAAAGTCGCCCACCACTTCTTCTAAAATGTCTTCAAGTGTTACTAATCCCTGAATATCGCCGTATTCATCGACCACTATACCAATTCGCTCTTTGGATTGTTGAAACTTAAAGAGCTGGGTATTTAGTGACGTCCCTTCAGGGATAAAGTATATTTCGCGAACGGCACGCAACAGCGACGGTTTGTCAAACTGCTCTTTTGTTAAAAGGCGCAGTGCATCACGTGAGTGAATAAAACCAACGGCATCATCAATGTTATCACGGTACAGTAAAACACGCGTATGCTGCGCATGTGTTAGTTGACGGCTAATTACTTTCCAATCGTCGTTTATATCAATCGCCACAATTTCGTTACGTGGGATCATAATGTCTTCAACAGTGACTTGCTCTAAATCTAAAATAGAAGTCAACATACTCTGGTGGCGAGCAGGTAATAAAGCACCTGACTCATTAACTACCGTTTTTAATTCTTCTTTACTCATGCTGTGCTCATCAATTTGAGCCGCACTAATACCAAATAAACGTAATATGCCGTTAGTTAGCCAGTTTACAACTACAACAAACGGGAACATTATTTTAAGTAACCCTTTAAGGATTACTGAGCTTGGGAAGGCTACTTTTTCAGGATAGAGCGCAGCAAGTGTTTTAGGCGTTACTTCGGCAAATATAAGTACAACTAAGGTAAGCACACCTGTTGCTACCGCAATACCTAAATCACCATATAAACGAATACCTATAATAGTGGCTACTTGAGCCGCCGCTATATTTACTAAGTTGTTACCAATTAAAATGAGACCTATAAGCCTATCGGGACGGCTAAGTAACTTACTGACTCGTTTAGCTGCGCGGTGATCTTGCTTTGCAAGATGTCGCAAGCGTATACGATTGATTGACATGATCCCGGTTTCTGAACCAGAAAAATAAGCAGAAAAAAGTACCAATAATCCTAATGAGATAAACAGGGTACTTGTCGATATGTCGTCCAACGATGGATCCTTTTTTTATAAATCAATGCGTATTAAGCTAGAGTGAGCTACTAGAGTCAAGTTAAAACTTGTTTAGCACCACTTCTTGTACAAAACGGCTGCCAAAATAGGCCAATGTGAGGGTGAATGCTGCAACCATGATGGTAATGACCACAGGTTTACCACGCCAGCCTTGTTTAATATGGCCAAGTGCGACAACAACAAAAATTGCCCATGCTACCAACGAAAGTATGGTTTTATGGATAAACTCTTTGGCAAACATGCCATCGAGAAATACAAATCCGCAAACGAGCGCAACTGTAAGCAGTGCTGTGCCAAGATTAAGAAGTTGGTATAGCTGGCGCTCCACTACCATCAGTGGAGGCAAATGACTGTGCACAATAGCGAGGTCTTTGCGCTTAAGGCGTTTATCTATAAAATAAAATTGTACGCCGTATAAGGTTGCAATAATCAAAATACAATAAGCAAGTAAGGAAAGTGATATATGAGCAACCAAACCAAGCTCAACGTCTATACTTTGCAGTAATATATGATGGGGTATAAACAAGCTCGCAACAGTTAAAAGGGCTGCAAATCCATACACCACAGGCAATAATAAAGTAGCTGGGAACTTAAGCGACACGGCAGTCACAGATACAACTATAACCCAACAAGTCAGCAGTGCTACATTTACGATGCTTAAATCTTGTCCGTCAGATCGAAATACCGAATTTACCAATAACAGCATATGCGCCAATATAGCAACAGTACTTAAAATGACCGTTATTTTTTGGCTAGGGCCTTGTTTATGAAAAAGCCGTGAAAGTACATGTGACGTTGCTAACACATAAAATATACTGGTGATAATAGTTAAACTGATAATCAGCATTTTGCTTGGGCCACTTAATTTGAGTCAAAAAAAATCCTTTCAAGTACAAACGCATTGTATTTTATAGCAACGCAAATGAATAGACCTTAAAAAAGAAACTTAATTCACTGCACTTGAACACTGTATTGTCCGCCACTATTTACGGTATACTGTTTTTAATTCAAATTTAATAATATCAATATCATTAGTCGAGCCGCTAGTTAAATCGGCTGCGTAATTAAATTGGTATAACGTTTTATCGGAACCGATACATGTTTGAGAATCTCCAAGAACGATTAGGTAAAACCTTAAAAAATATCAGTGGCCGTGGCCGCCTAACAGAAGACAATATCAAAGATACTCTTCGCGAAGTGCGCATGGCCTTTTTGGAAGCCGATGTAGCTTTGCCAGTTGTTCGCGATTTTGTAAAGCAAGTTAAAGAACGTGCAGTGGGTGTTGAAGTAACTAAAAGCTTAACGCCTGGACAAGTGTTTGTAAAAATTGTGCGTGAAGAGCTTGAAAAAGCGATGGGCGAAGCAAACGAAGAGCTAAGCCTTAATGCACAACCGCCAGCAGTTGTTATGATGGCCGGCCTTCAAGGTGCGGGTAAAACGACCAGTGTGGGTAAACTTGCTAAGTTTTTAAAAGAGCGCAAGAAAAAATCAGTGCTTGTTGTAAGTGCCGATGTTTATCGTCCTGCAGCAATAAAACAGCTTGAAACGCTAGCGACGGAAGTTGATGTAGATTTCTTCCCAAGTGACATATCACAAAAGCCAGTTGATATTGCTACAGCTGCTATTACTCACGCTAAAAAGAAATTTATCGATGTGGTACTAGTTGATACTGCGGGTCGCTTGCACGTGGATAGCGATATGATGGATGAGATTAAAGATCTTCATTCAGCGATAAATCCAATCGAAACACTATTTGTTGTTGATGCTATGACAGGTCAAGATGCGGCAAATACTGCAAAAGCATTTGACGAAGCTCTACCGCTTACCGGTGTAATACTAACAAAAACAGATGGTGATGCTCGAGGTGGTGCTGCTTTATCTATTCGTCACATAACCGGCAAACCAATTAAGTTTATGGGTGTTGGTGAACGCACCGATGCACTTGAACCATTTCACCCTGATCGTATTGCATCGCGAATTTTAGGCATGGGTGATGTACTTTCATTAATCGAAGAAGTCGAAATGAAAGTGGATAAAGAGCAAGCTGCAAAAGTTGCCGAAAAAGTATTTAAAGGTGCCGGTTTTACACTTGATGACTTTGCTGATCAGTTAAAGCAAATGAAAAATATGGGGGGGATGATGTCGATGCTTGATAAACTCCCTGGTATGTCTAACTTACCAGATGCAGTGAAAGGCCAAATGGGTGATAAAACATTTATCCAAATGGAAGCCATTATCAGTTCTATGACAAAGCAAGAGCGTGCTCGTCCTGAAATAATTAAAGGGTCGCGCAAAAAGCGTATTGCAGCTGGTTCAGGCACACAAGTACAAGAGATAAATAAGCTACTTAAACAGTTCACGCAAATGCAAAAAATGATGAAAAAAATGAAAGGCAAGGGCGGCATGCAAAAAATGATGCGCGGTATGAAAGGGATGTTACCACCTGGCATGATGGGTGGCGGCGGTCCAAAATTCTAGAAATTGAATAAGCATTGTGTTTAATTTGAGCACAATGAATACAAAAAGGGAGCATAACGCTCCTTTTTTGTTGAATAATTTATGCACTCAATACTGCATTAGCTCTAATTTTTAGCCTAGATCACGGTTTAACCTACTAAACTGGCTTTTTGCTTCACTTCTTACTTGCGTTATTGCTAAAAACTCGTACAATTCACCGGCTCCCCATACTGGGGAGTAAATCTTATTAATGAAAACAGTCAATCTATTTAGAGGACGGTATGGTAACTATTCGTTTGCAACGTGGTGGCGCTAAAAAACGCCCTTTCTATCAAATTGTGGTTGCGGATAGCCGTTTCTCGCGTGACGGTCGCTTCATCGAGAAAGTTGGTTTCTTTAACCCAATCGCTTCGGGTCAGGAAGAAAAACTTCGCTTAGATTTATCTCGTGTAGATCACTGGGTAGGTCAGGGCGCAGGTCTTTCAGATCGTGTAGCTAAATTAGTTAAAGACGCTCGTAAAGCGGCTTAATAGGCGTAAGTGTAACCATGAGTCAAGAGAACACCTCATCAATAATTGTCGTAGGAAAGCTCGGCGCCCCTTATGGTATAAAGGGCTGGCTTAAGGTACATTCATTTACTGATGATCCCGCAGGGATCTTCGATTTCAGCCCGTGGTTGATAGGGCAACAAGGTAAATGGCAGTCCTTAGAAGTGGTCGACTGGCGTCGCCACAACAAAGGCTTTATCGCTAAATTTGCGCAAGTAAACGACCGAGACGAAGCAATGGCTTATACCCATGCAGAAATCTCAATGGATGCAACGCAATTACCAGAACTCCCGCAAGGTGAGTTTTATTGGCGAGATCTCATTGGCATGTCGGTTATGACTGATAAAGGTTATAACTTAGGCATTGTTGATGACTTGATGGAGACAGGCTCAAATGACGTACTGGTTGTGAAAGCAAACAGTAAAGATGCATTTGGTCAATCGGAGCGTTTAATTCCTTTTTTAACTGACTCAGTTATAAAAGAGGTTAAATACGACGTAAAAGAAATTACCGTAGACTGGGATCCTGGGTTTTAATGACTCAAACTAGTTCATTATGGGTAGGGGTGATAAGCCTTTTCCCGGACATGTTTGATGCTATTACCCAACAAGGGGTTACTGGTCGCGCAGTAAAAAATGGATTAATCGATTTTAACTGCTGGAATCCTCGAGACTATGCTTTAGATAAGCATAAAACCGTAGATGATCGTCCTTACGGGGGCGGACCGGGTATGTTAATGATGGTTAAACCATTAGAAAAAGCCATCCTTGATGCTAAAAAAGCGGCAGGCGACGGTGCTAAAGTAATTTATATGTCCCCACAAGGGCGCAAACTTGATCAGCAAGGGGCTAGCGAATTAGCTAACTCTGAAAAACTGATTTTGATTGCCGGTCGATATGAAGGTGTAGATGAGAGAATAATAGAGTCATACGTTGACGAAGAATGGTCAATTGGTGATTTTATTTTGAGTGGTGGTGAACTACCAGCCATGACACTAATTGACGCAGTAGCGCGATTGGTGCCAGGCGTGTTAGGACACAATCAATCAGCAGAGCAAGACTCATTTTCGGATGGCTTGCTAGATTGTCCTCACTATACACGACCAGAAACATTGGACGACAAACAGGTTCCTGCTGTATTGCTCAGTGGTAATCACCAAGCGATAGCAAAGTGGCGGCTTAAGCAGTCATTAGGCAGAACTTGGTTACGACGTCCTGACTTGTTGCATAACCTAGCTCTGACTGAGGAGCAAGCGGTATTACTCGCAGAATTTCAGCAAGAGTACCAAAAAGCTTGTGGCTAGAAGACAGTTACACCTAGGAAAGTGAGAAACATAATGGCAAAAGTAAACCAAAATATTATTAAAGCGCTTGAAGAAGAGCAGCTTAAAACAGACGTACCTGCATTTGGCCCTGGTGATACAGTGGTTGTACAGGTAAAAGTAAAAGAAGGTGCTAAAGAGCGTCTACAGGCCTTTGAAGGTGTTGTAATCGCTAAGCGTAATCGTGGTCTTCACTCAGCATTCACTGTTCGTAAAATCTCGAACGGTGAAGGCGTTGAGCGTGTATTCCAAACGCACAGCCCTCTTATCGATAGCGTAACAGTTAAGCGTCGCGGTGCAGTTCGCCGTGCTAAGCTTTACTACTTACGTGAGCGTTCTGGTAAATCTGCACGTATTAGAGAAAAACTTAACTAATACGCGCTGTATATCAACGCAAAAAAACGGGTTGCAGTCTTCGGATTGCAACCCGTTTTCGTTTTTATAAAGGAACACTTTTTTGAATAAGAGTTCAGGTGTTTTGTAATATTTAACTTGTTTGAGGGGGGAATTACTGACGCTAATCGCGTTAATAATTATGATGCAGAACAACCAATAAGTTTTTGTGCTACCAACAGGGTTTAATAACTACCAAATAGATTATTCGATTAATCAAATAGGTATTAATTACTCTAACAACCAAAACTTTCCTAGATGTTATTGAAAATTTTTGTTGTTATAAGCCGTTTTTTTGCGATGCGTAAATTTTTTAAAACATTATTGAGCATACGCTTTGCAATCTAATGTTAAGTTGGTTAACAGTCAGTGAGTTATTTCTCTATTACCTCTGTGCTACAACTTCGGTTTTTACTAATCTATATTTGCTCTGCTCTTTTAACGGTTTACATATCCTGTTAGTATTTATTGTATTGATTAGTTTACCTTTATGTAAATTTATATTTACGATATTTGGTTTTTATGGTGAGATTGAACGTGGCAGATATAAGTGATTTAGCCCAGCTGAGAAAAGGCATAGATGAATGTGATACGCAGCTGGTTGCCTTACTAGCTAAACGTAATGGTATTACCCAAAAAATCGGTGAAATCAAACAGCAAACAGGTGCGCCTTTACATGCACCAGAACGTGAAGCTGAGTTACTAGCAGCAAGGCGGGAAGAAGCAATTAGCCAAAGTGTGAGCCCTGATTTAGTAGAAGACATTCTCAGACGGATGATGCGTGAAGCATATCAAAATCAGCAGGCTAAGCTAGCTTGTGTAGCGCCATCGCTTTCTCCTATAGTTATTGTGGGTGGGCAGGGGGCAATGGGCCAGTTATTCGCGCAGCAATTTATGCGCTCGGGCTACGAAGTTAAAGTGCTAGATAAAGATCAACAAGATGATGCTCACAAAATTTTGAGTGGCGCAAAACTGGTTATGATCAGTGTACCAATTAATGCTTTAGAATCTGTAGTTGCTAAACTACCGAAACTAGATGAAGAGTGTTTGCTTGTTGATATAACATCAGTAAAGCAATCGCCAATTAAAGCGCTAAAGGCTGCACATAGCGGCCCGGTTGTCGGTTTGCACCCAATGTTTGGCCCAGATATTTCACATTGGGTAAAACAAACCGTGGTGGTTTGTGAAGGCAGGCATCATCAAGCGGCCAAAGGGCTATTAGAGCAGTTACAAGTGTGGGGATGTCAGCTTGTAGAGCTAGATGCTAAAAAACACGATGAAGCTATGCAAATAATTCAGGTAATGCGACATTTAACAACGTTTGTTTATGGGCAGTTTCTAGCAAAACAAAGCCATACTTTGGCAGAGTTACGAAGCTGTTCGTCGCCAATATACCAATTAGAACTAATGATGGTAGGACGCTTGTTTGCACAATCTCCCGAACTTTATTCAGATATTATGTTAGCTCAATTTGACGATGTAGAAAGTCTATTGGCTCAATACCAAGATACGTTTGCACAAACACTCGAAAAATTAAGGAATGGCAACAAAGCGGCGTTAATAGATGCATTTGCCGATGCAAAATCTTATTTTTCAGACTCTACTGCGCATTTTCTGACACAAAGCCGCAGCTTACTTAACAAAGCGAATGACGCTAAAGTACTCGACTAAATTTGTGACATTAATAATGCAATCTCAAAGGGGCCGAATCTGGCCCCTTTTAGTTTTATATTTAAGTATTAACACTGACGGCTTGCAATGTTTCACTTTGGTAGCAGCCTAATATGCGGACATATTGGGTATGTTCTTTAAGTTCTTCTAACGCTTCTTTTACTTGGCCGTCGGCTAGATTTGCCTCTAAATCAACATAAAACACTTCTTCCCACGGATTGCCCGGAGTAGGACGAGATTCCAATTTTACTAAGTTTATTTTGTGTTGCTTAAAAATCATCAGTGCATCAGCAAGTGAACCAGCCTGTTGTTTAGTAGACATAATTAAACTGGTCTTTGTTGGTATTTGATTCGACACATGTAAAGGCTTACGCGCTACGACTATAAAGCGGCTGTGGTTTTCGCTTTGGTTAGCTAAGTTTGATTTAATAACTTCGAGTCCTACATTCTTGCCGGCTTGGGCTGATCCAATGGCAGCGCTATTTGGTGTGTTTAGCGCAGATTGAAGCGCCGAGGATGTTGAATCACAGGTTTCTTGTTGTAAATCACCTAACCCTTGCAAAAAGCGGCTGCATTGAGCAAACGGTTGAGGGTGCGCAAATAATTTTGTAATTTGGGCTAGTTGAGTGTCCGGTGAAGCTAATAAACAATGTTCAACACTGTGTGTTACTTCACCAACAATAGAGACTTGCGCATGCTGAAGCAAATCAAATACTTCATTAATGCTCCCTGAGCTTGTATTTTCAATGGGAAGTAAACCAAAGTCGGCTTGTCCGTTTTCTACTTTTGAGGTGATTTCTTCAAACGATGAACAACCTATTTCAACAAGCTTTCCTGGACGACGACTAAAGTATTTATGGCAAGCTAACTGACTATATGAGCCTTGCCCACCAAGGTAAGTCACACGATGTGTTTCACTTAAAGCATCAGGATTTAGATTTTTTTGAAGCATTGCTTGCTGGTGTAATACGGAGTCTTCCAGGATTGTTTGAAAAACGTTATTTACATAATACGCATCCAAGCCGAGTGATTTACCGTAACCAATGAGTTTTTCAAGCAATGCTAATTCACGAGCCTCATCACGAATGGGTTTATTATTAGCAATCTTATATTCGACAACGCCGTGACTAATACGACGTCGCTTAGCTAGCAGTACGAGTAAGTCAGAATCTATTTCGTTTATATCATGTCTTAAGGTGTTTAAAACATCGTTGGTCATTTTTGGTTTCCTCATTCCAAAATTAATCTGCGTAAACGCAGCGTATACAAAAAAGCCTCCCAGTTGGGAGGCTTTACTATTCGATTGATTTATCTCACAAACAGACAAGCCTCTTTAAATAAAGAAGCTAAAAAAAGAAAAAATAGTGCGAGAATTAAATATGTTCATGCACTTAATGTATGGAGAGTTAGGAGTAATGTCAATAACATACTTTACTAACATAGTGCTTAAGTATTGATTATTTCAACTTTTGTAATTTTTTTATAAAGTTTACAAAAAATTTATAATAATGAATTTGAATCTGGTATATTTCATTAACAGCTAAATAATAACAATTATTAATAATTAAGGTTGGCTTGTGCTATATAGACGCCCTCCATCGCGTTTTGGAATAAACTCTTTAAGTGTAAAACTGTCGTTACTTATATCTTCAATTTGTTTAATTGCGGGTGTTTGTGCTGCATTTTTTATGCTTAAATCAGAGGAAAAACAGCTGGTTTTTGAAGAGCATGAAGTACTAAAAAGCTCGACCGATTTATTAGTAAGGCAATTTAAAGAACGAATAAAAACTAAAGTAAATATTGCTAAGCAAGCTAACAACATAGTTAATGAGCAGTTATTTCAAAAAAACTCCCCCATTGATCTAACCAGTAAAGCGCAACTACAGTTTAACAGTGATGGTACGATTCGAAGCGCTTCATCTGATGGCTTATCCGCCGCTTTTTTACCACAAGAAAAGTACAGCCCTTTTTACAAACAGCTATTTAATAATTCTGAAGCACTCTGGGATGTTATTTCACCAACATTAGTTTATGACTTCTACAATTTTTACCTTATTACGAATGATGACTTTATTAGGATATCGCCTCCTAATTGGGCGTTAAATGCCCCTGCTGATTTTCGGGTAAGCGCAGGCTCAACTTACAAGTATGTTCGAGAAAGCTTAGGTAACTCAATAGAACCAGAATGGTCAAAGGTTTATTACGATAGGGTATGGCATGATTGGGTGATCAGTTTACTGGTTCCTATTTATTCGAATAATGAATTTATAGGGGTTACAGGCAGTGATATTACGCTTAATAAACTCGTGTCTTTTTTACCTATAGGAGACAAAGAAAAAAACTTACTCGTTTTTGATAGCAAAGGCCAATTATTAGCTCACCCAGATTTAAGTGCTTCATTACTTGCTGAATACGGAAAAAATAACAAAACAGTAGTTATGGACGAGTTTGTAAACCCACAACTAAAGTCAATTATTGGTGAAGCAATTGCGACCAAGCTTCCCGAGTATGCCAGCTCATTTTTACAAAATGATGAGGCACACTTAATCAATATTCAAAAAATTGATGAGCTAGATTGGTATATAGGCGTTTATAAAAAGCGTTCTTCTACATTGTCTGCACTGCAAGATTTAAAGTTTAAGTTTTTTGGCCTCTTTATTCTTTACGCTATTTTAGTTGCCTTGTTATTGCATCAAGCATTGCAGCATCTTGTGTTACGCCGATTGCATTCACTTGTTTATGCGGTGTCGAGTTTTGGACAAGGAAAACTTGATACTAAATTCCCAGAAGAGAACAAAGACGAAATTGGTACGCTTAACGGTTCGTTTAAAGATATGACGATTGAAATTCGTAAATTAATTGACGGACTTAACCAGCGAATTTCAGAAAAAGAAATAGCCGAAAAAGCAGCTAACCGATTATCAAAAGCAGTCGCTTTCTCAGGAACAGGTGTAGTTATAACTGACGAAAACTTTGTTATTGAATACGTTAACCCTAAAATGTTAGAAATGACTGGGTACCCTGAAAGCCACTTTACCCGAGCACCCCTTTTAAATATTGTTGCTTCAGATATGGCGATTTTGGTTGAAGATATTGATATTGATCTTCGTAGTCGCAACTATTGGCGCGGCGATACCTTAATTGAAAGCAAAGGTAAACAGCCTATATGGGTTTCATTAAGCGTTTCACCAATACGTGAAGAGGGGGGCAATATCACCAGTTATGTTGCTTCTGCACAAGATATTTCGTTTGTTAAAGAAAGCCAACGCAAAATGGAACAGTTGGCTTATTTTGACACGCTAACAGGTTTGGCAAACAGAACCTTCTTTAGAATGCAGCTGCGCAAATCTCTTGCACTTGCAGAACGCGGTCATTACGCGTTTTCACTTTTTTACTTTGATTTGGATGAGTTTAAACGCATAAACGACACCCTTGGCCACGATGCGGGCGATCAACTATTAATACAGGTTGCAAATAGACTTAAAAAACGTCTTCGCTCTGAAGATACTATTGCACGCTTGGGTGGTGATGAGTTTGCAGTACTATTGAGTGGTATCGAAAGCCAAGAACACGCAACCGATGTGGCAAATACAATTCAGCAAACACTTAGTATGCCTATCATGCTGGGCAATAATGAGGTCATTATAAGTGCCAGTATTGGTATTACTATGGCGCCGTACGATAGCCTAGAAGAGGACCAATTATTAAAGCATGCTGATTTAGCGATGTACGAGGCAAAAGAAAAAGGGCGTAATACGTTCCACTTTTATAGCCAAGAACTTAATGCGGCCGCAAATGAGCGCTTATTCATTGAAAACGAACTGCGTATTGCATTAAAAGAAGACCAGTTTGTGGTTTATTATCAGCCACAAATCGATAGCCGTACTCAACAGGTTGTTGGATACGAGGCCTTATTAAGGTGGTTCCACCCAACAGAAGGGTTAATACCGCCGGATAAGTTTATTCCGATTGCTGAGGCGACAGGGCTTATTGTTGAATTAGGTGAGTGGGTATTACAGGAGTCATGTAATTTTGTTGTGAGATTAACAGAGCAAAACCGTGAAAATAATGTATCTATAAACTTATCTGCTCGCCAATTTAAAGATTCGAATCTTGTGCCAACCCTAAGTAAAATGATTATTACATCAGGTGTATCGGCTGAGCGCTTACATTTAGAGTTAACCGAAAGCATGTTAATGGGGAACGTAGAGGCCGCTATTACACAACTTCATCAGTTAAAAGCGTTAGGTATTTCTATTTCAATTGACGATTTTGGAACGGGTTATTCTTCACTGAGTTATTTAAAACGCTTTCCGGTGGATATACTCAAAATAGATCGTTCATTTGTGCAAGATATCCCAGAAGATAGCAACGATATGGAAATTACAGCCGCTATCATAGCAATGGCTCAAAAGCTTAATTTAGATGTCGTTGCCGAAGGGGTAGAAACCATAGAGCAAGTAGAGTTTTTACAAAATAACAACTGCTTTATAGTGCAAGGGTACTATTACAGCCGCCCAATTCCTGAATCTGATTTACCAGACTTATATACTAAGCTGGGTGAAGTACCATTTAAAAAAGTAATGTAGTTTATAATTGCGGGTTAACCACCCGCAATTTTCACTTTAAATTTTAAGCCTTCTAAAATCGCTTTTAATTTATCTCGGTCATCACCTTGAACTTCAATAATACCTTCTTTTACAGCGCCGCCTTGGCCCATTTTACTTTTTATTGTTTTAGCTAACTTTTTTAAGTCATGTTCTTTTGGGTCTATGCCAACTACAAGCATTACGCCTTTTCCTTTACGGCCTTTTGTTTGACGCTCAATACGCACAAAACCATCTTTGAAGAGCTTAATATCAAGCTCTTTTTCTGGTTTTGGCTGGTCAATGCGTCCAGTGCTTGTTGAATATACTAAGTGACTATCTGTCATGGTTTACCTTATTCAGTCAAAATGTATTAAATAATGGCGTAAATGATAGCAAATTTGCTGTTGTGTGTTTTTCTTTTTGCTAAATAGTTTTAACAGGTTATATTTAGTCAAAGATACATTTAACGGAGAAATCAATGAATTTAACTACTCGTACATCAGCCGATGGAAAAGCGCTAACAATACAAATAAAGGGAAAGTTTGACTTTAATTTAGTTCAGTCTTTTCGCCAAGCCTATGCACAAATAGACAACGGCACTAATAAAGTTATTGTTGATTTAAGAGAAACTGACTACATGGATAGTTCTGCCCTGGGTATGCTTTTAAATATGAAAAAAACATTAGAAGATAAAGTGACTGTGTTTGAAATTACTAATTGCCAGCCACAGCTTAAAAAAATACTACAAATATCGCGCTTCGATAAGAAATTTGACATTAGCTAATGGCACCACACGTTCTTATTGTCGATGATCAGGCATTAAACCGTATTTTACTAAGTCAAATGCTTAAAGATGAGGGCTATCAAATATCGATGGCCTATAACGGCCAAGAAGCTATTAAAATCCTCGAACATGAACCCATAGACATTGTGTTACTCGATGTAATTATGCCAGTTATGGACGGTTTTGAGACCGCCAAAATAATAAAAAATAATCACAGTGACGTTTATCTACCTATTATTTTTATTACTTCTTTAGATGACAAAGCAAGTTTTGAAAAATGTTTGGAGGTTGGTGGGGATGACTTTATTCATAAACCATTTGATAAAGTAATTCTTAACGCAAAAATTAAAGCGCATAGAAGAACCCGAGAATTAAGTAAAAAAGCGAATCAGCAAAAGCAACTTCTCGAATATCACCATAATCAAATTGAGCGTGAACACGAAATTGTTGAGCATATTTTTAATAATTCGCTCGAAAATCAAGATGGTTTTAAGCAGCACCTCGACTTTAATTTATCTCCCGCTTCTATGTTTAACGGCGACATGTTTTTAGTTGCGCAAAGTCCAATAGGTAACTTGTATTGTATGCTGGGCGATTTTACCGGGCATGGTCTAGCAGCTGCTATTGGTGCACTTCCTGTATCTCGTGCATTTTATACAATGGTAAATAAAGGCAAGGCCGTTAATGATATTGCTTTTGAGTTAAATACGCTTTTATACAACCTGCTACCAGGGCACATGTTTTGTGCGGCGACTATTGTAGAGCTCAGTGCATCTGGAAAAAGTATATCAGCGTGGCTTGGTGGCTTACCTGATGCATATTTGATTGATAGCGAAGGCAATATAAAAAAAACGCTAGAGTCTCAGCACATGGCACTGGGCATATTAGACAAACATGAATTTGAGTACGACTTAATACATTTTGAAGTCAGTAGTGATACGCGTTTAGTGCTTGCTACCGACGGCATAATAGAAACGACAAATAAACAAGATGATTTTTTTGCCGAAGACCGCTTAATAGCCACCCTGCAAAGTAAGCCTATGATCACCTGTGAGGATATAATTGCTCATGTCAGCGATTTTGCACAAGGCTTACAGCAACAAGATGATGTAAGCATTGTGCTTCTAAACTGCTTGCCTTTGCCGATGGAAGAAAAGCCCAGAGAACCTTTCTCAACGCTTGCTTTTAATTTGTCATTGAGCCTAAATTCAAAACAAATTAAACAAACTGACCCCGTCTATGACATTGTAAATATTCTTAGTCGAATTGAAGGATTAAATGATCACCGCTCAAACATATTTTTACTCCTTTCTGAAGCTTACAATAACTCACTTGATCATGGTGTTTTAGGATTAGACTCTGCGATTAAACTTCAGGAAGACGGTTTTTTTAAATTTTATGAAATGCGTGAAAAGGCAATAAGTGAGCTAAAAGATGCCATGATCATCATTGATATACGTTATTGCCCAGATACACTTAGCCTCCATTTTATGATTTGTGACTCGGGTAGGGGGTTTAGTAGTCAGTCAAATGATGTAATGAGTGGTAATAATGAATTTGGTCGGGGCCTGTCATTGCTTGAAGAAATAGCAGAAAAAGTGACTTACAACGCAAGCGGTAACCAAGTTGAAATGTGCTATAAGTTGATCTAGCTCTGCGAAAATATCCATGCTATTATCCTCAAAACTTTAGATGTATGGATGGCCAAATGATTTCTTCTTATTTAACGCAAGCGCAGTTAAGCGTCGATGCAAACTTAATTTCAGCCGAGCTTGAAAAGCTCGAGAATTATCTTGCGCATACATCTTTGCCAGAAACTCGTTGGCAGTATCAAATACCTGAATTAGGCGAAGGCGGAGCATGTAGCTTATTTGGTTACTTGCAAGATGAGCCTTTCAACCTTGCTGATTTCATAAATAACGATAGCAATACCAATGACAAGCTTGCACAGCTGCAAAGTATTGTTAACTATGTACACTCGCAAACGGGTGTTGACTGGTATGGTATTTATCAATCAACAAACACTAACGAAGGTAAACAACTATTAAAGCTTGCTTATCATGGCGTGCCTAGCCGTCCTTTATTTCCGCTTACACAAGCCTTTGCTGCAGGAAGCAATAACGTTCAAGTGGCTTTATCTCAAAAAGGCCGCATTATTAATAATATAGAGCAATACTTGGCACAAGGTGGAGAATATTATACCTGTGACCCTAAAGTTAAATCTGAAGTGTGTTTGCCTTTGTTTAATGCTCAAAATGATTGCGTAGGTATTATTGATGCGGAAGCATTTAATAATGATTTTTTTGATGAAAAAGCACTGGCCATTTTAATTGCATGTTGTATTAAAATTCCTCATTCACTAGTGTAAATAACACTAGTCAACGTGATGTGCTTTTATGTTAAGCTAAGCTTAATTGCTAACCCATAAATATAGATAAGAGATAGCCCATGTTCTCAGTATTAAAACCATTACCAACTGATCCGATCCTTGGCCTTATGGCGGCCTATAAACAAGACACAAACCCTAATAAAATTGATTTAGGTGTGGGTGTTTACAAAGATGAGCACGGCAATACACCTGTACTAAATGCAGTAAAAAAAGCAGAAGCGTTCCGTTTGGAAAATGAAACAAGCAAATCTTATATTGGTTTAGCAGGTAACTTAGATTACTGTCAAAAAATGGAACAGCTATTACTTGGTGAGCACCAAGCATTATTAGCAAATCGTGTTCGTACTGCACAAGCACCAGGTGGTACAGGCGCACTTCGTGTTGCTGCTGAATTTATTAAACGCTGTAATACAGATGCAACCGTATGGGTTACAACGCCGACTTGGGCAAACCACATTAGTTTATTTGAAGCGGCAGGTTTAACCGTAAAAGAATACCCGTACTACGACTACGAAAATAAAGATCTGTTATTTGATGAAATGATCAATACCCTTAAGCAAGTACCAAAGGGTGATGTAGTGCTGTTACATGCATGTTGTCATAACCCAAGTGGTATGGATTTAAACGAAGAGCAGTGGAAAACCGTTGCAGAGCTTGCCAAAGAGGTTGGCTTTACACCGTTAGTAGATATTGCTTATCAAGGTTTTGGTTCTTCACTTGAAGAAGACGCACGCGGGCTACGTATTTTAGCCGACGCCGTAGAAGAGTTAATTATTTGCTCTTCGTGCTCTAAAAACTTTGGTCTATACCGTGAGCGTATAGGTGCATGTTCATTAATCGCAAAAGACAGTGCAACAGCTGATGTGTCTAACTCAGTAATGTTAAGTGTGGTACGTAGTATTTACTCAATGCCTCCGGCACATGGCGCTGATATTGTTAACACTATTCTAAGCAGTACAGAGCTTACGCAAATGTGGCATGCTGAACTTGATGAAATGCGTACACGTATTAATGGCCTTCGTAGTTTAATTAAAGAAAGTCTAGCATCAAAAGACATAGCGCAAGACTTTTCGTTTATTGAACGTCAACACGGTATGTTTTCGTTCTTGGGTATTAATAAAGAGCAAATTGAGCGATTACAAAAAGAATACGGTATATACATTGTTGGCTCAAGCCGCGTAAATGTAGCGGGTGTTAGCAAAGCAAACCTTGATTACTTTGCAAATGCAGTGGCTGACGTTTGTAAATAAGCGTAGTTAATATAAAAAAACCGCACTCCATTAATAATGGTATGCGGTTTTTTATTAACTAAATTTTGTTGTTACAAAAGTACGGTTTAACCAATTGCGGGTATAAACCCCGCCATTTGCATAAATTGCGCAGCAATTATTAGCACGCCACATAACCCAGCAATTAATAGCCCAATACTACCACTTTGTACTTTATAACCAGTGACAGTGCTTACTGAACCTCGTTGCTTATAAACCATAGCAACAGGTAAAAATACAGCTAATATAACTAAAGCTATAGCAGCGTAACCTAGAGCCATAATAAACCCTTGCGGGTAAAAAAGGGCAAACCCCAAAGGCGGTATAAACGTAACAAGCGCGGTTTTAATTCGGCCTACGTTGTTATCGACTTGCTTGAATGTATCGGCAAAAAAGTCAAATAAACCCAAGCTTACACCTAAAAATGAAGTTGCTAGTGCTAAATCGGCAAATAACTTTACCGCTACCGACACGTTTGAATTATGTGCAATGCTTGCAACACTGGCTACAAACCCGCTCAAACCTTCGCTATTAAGTAAATCGCTTTGGCTCATAATACCTTGGCTTAATAATTGCCAAAAAATATAAATTACTAAAGGAAGTGCCGCGCCTGCAATCATCACTTTACGAAGCGTTTTTACGTCAAGGCCTACGTATTTCACGATTGATGGAATAGAGCCATGAAATCCAAAAGAGGTAAAGACGACAGGGATCGCGGATAATATTAATCCTTGTTGTACTGGCATTTCGAGTAAATGCTTGGCTTGTACATAAGGTGTAAGCATATAAAATAGGCTGGCTAAAACAATCACTTTAATTGTAAATAGCACTCTATTGAATTTATCTACTTTGCTTGTTCCCAGTGTAACTACGCTTGCAATAATGACCGCTAATATGACAGACCCAAATTGGGGAGCCATGTCTAAATCAAACCCAAGATTAATTCGTTCTTGAAGCTGTGCACCACCGCCTGCAATATACGCTGCGCATAAAGCATAAAATAAAAACACCATAGAAAAATTGGCAGTGTATTGACCGCGCTTCCCAAGCCAGCGTTTAGCAAGTGTATTTAACGTGGCATCACGTGGGGCAAATTGATGTAGCTCTAACATCAGTAAAGCGGTGTAAGTCATTAATACCCAGCTTGCAACAATAAGTGCAAGTGCAGTCATAAAACCTAAACCAGCAGAGGCGATAGGTAAAGCAAGCATGCCAGCACCAATTGTGGTACCAGCTACGATTAACATGCTGCCTATTGTTTTATTTTTGAGCACTTAATTACCTTAATTATTATTAATTTACACGCACGATATAACTACTTCAGTAAAACTCAAATAGTTTTGTTCTAAATGGCATTAAATAAAATGTAACTTACAATTTACAGCTGTATATTTACACGTTTTTTAATCTTTAATATGATTAAACGCCTATTCATAAACCCTTTACAGCGTATAATCCTATGACCAGTTCTTAGGCGCTTATATTTTAAGATTAAGCTGACAGTTAAGTGCTTTTAGCGAGTTTTAACAAAAGCTATTTAGCTTTGCCTGTAACTCATTTATCAATGCGTGAAGCTGGTTTTTACTTCCTAAGCTCAACTCGCCTTATTTTTAACTTACAAAGGAATGGCACGTGCCAGTTAAAGTTTCTTATTTTTTAATGGTTCTTATATGGTCGACCACACCGCTGGGTATTGTGTGGAGTAGTGAAAGTGTTTCGCCCTCATTAGCGGTGCTAATGCGTATGCTGGTGGGGCTATTTATGGGGGCGCTTGTCGTAGCCGTCACTAATGTAAGAGTGCCATGGAATAAGTCGGCGTGTTTACTGTATTCTTACTCAAGTATTGGTATTTTTGGTGGCATGCTATTGAGTTATATGGCGGCTAAAACAGTGCCTTCTGGCATTATTTCACTCATGTTTGGGTTGACTCCTATTTTATCGGGGTTGCTTGCTCAGCAGCTATTAAATGAGCCTAAATTTAGCCCAATAAAGCTCATTGCTTTAGCAAGCGCTTTAGTTGGCCTTTATTTTGTAAGCTACAACCAAGTACAAAATTCACAAACTCAGGGACTCGGGCTTGTATATGTATTTATGGCTGTGTGTTTTTTTAGCTTAAGCGGTGTCATGATAAAGCGAGTAAAAATTGCAATTCACCCTATGGCCACAACATTTGGTGCACTCGTGTTTGTAACGCCACTATTTTTTATTGCGTGGTGGTTGCTTGATGGTGAGCTTAATATACAAAACTGGAATGTAAGGTCGCTTTGGGCAATTGGTTATTTAGGATTATTTGGTTCGTTAATAGGGGCATTAGCGTATTTTCATGTTTTACAAAATTTAAATGCAAGTACCGTTGCGTTAACCACACTTATTACTCCAAGTTTTGCTATTGGACTAGGTGCGTGGCTTAACAACGAGCCACTGAGTATAGAGCTAATAACTGGCGCGGTTATCATTGTTATTAGTTTAGGCTTTTTTCAATTTGGCGATAAATATTTAAAAGCAAAGCGTTAGCACTAGTGCGTGTTGAACTTTGTGGCTAGAAATTTGTTCAATCTAGGAGCGATCAAATTACAGCGTGAGGTTTGTAACCTAGTGGGCTGAGTATACGCTCCTACATTTTAGCTATTTGAATTACCAAACGGCGGTTTTTATCGCGACCTAAAATATTATCGTTGGTGTCTACAAAGCGTTTTTCACCAAACCCCGTTGTTTTAACTTTATTTTCATCTACCCCTAGGCTAACCATGTAGTCTTTTATTGCTTTAGCACGCTTACGCGATAGGTCTAAATTGTTCCAACGACCGCCGTAGCTATCGGTATAAGAGTCGATACTAATTGATTCGATGGTTGAATCGTTTTTTAAATATTCAGCAATTTTGTTAAGGCGTTGCTGAGATGATTTAGTGAGCTTACTGCTGTTAGATTGATAGTTCATTACTGTAAACGAAATATCTTCAAAGCTGTAAGGCAGTAGTTCGTCACGACATTGTAAAAACGCCCAATAAGCTTGCTTAAAATTAACGCTTGAAATACCAACGGCAATTTTATCGGCACTATTTTGCCAGTCTTGATAGTAAAAAGTGGGGTAAAATCCTTTTTCAAGCTCAGTGAGCATTTCCCAAGCTGTTTGATTGCCTAGCTCGCCATCAAACTTTTTTAGTAGCTTCATATTGGCAATATCTCGGGCTGGTAGCCCAGAACGCCATGAAGGCGGAACTGCTTTAAGTCCAGCAATAGAGTAGTTATCTGGGCGCACAACCATATCTAAATTAAAAGTTAGGTTTTTATTTTTGCTTGCAGTGGCTTTAAAAATAGCTTCCCCGTAGTAAGGAACCTCATGATTTAATTGGCACTGTAAGCGTGTTGTTCTAACGACTTCCCAGCTTGAACTGTCTTGATTCGCAGAGTAATTACGCATGGCTGCAGTTGCACTTGCGCTTAATAGCACAGAGCTAATACTGGCGCTCATCAATAATAATTTAAACTTCATAAAACTCTCCGTAACCCTACACGCCAAAAATTTGGCATTGTTCAGTACTACTTTATTAAAGTGCAACGTAAACTTTGCTAGCGTCATTCTAAAGCAAGTTATATGCCTATTATTATAGGCGTAAATAATAGTTAATGCCTCTAGCCGAAAGCCCTATACTTTTGACATAATAGAAGGCTTATACCTACAAACCAAGAAGACTATGGCAAATACTGAGCAAACTCTTTTCGCAAAACGCTTTCGTGGCTTTTTTCCTGTTGTTATTGATGTTGAAACCGCAGGTTTTAATAAAGAAACAGATGCATTACTTGAAATTGCAGTCTCTGTATTAAAAATGGATGACAATGGCTTGTTGAGCATAGATCAAACAGTGCATTTTCATGTTGAGCCGTTTGAAGGTGCTAATATTGAGCAAGCGGCAATCGAATTTAACGGAATTGATCCATTTTCACCGTTAAGAGGAGCAGTAAAAGAAGAGGATGCCATTAAAGAGATTTGTAAGGTAGTGCGCAAAGCGCAAAAGGCAGCCGGATGTCAGCGTTCTGTTATTGTGGCGCATAACGCGGCCTTTGATCACGGATTTTTAAATGCAGCTATTGAACGCAATAGTATAAAACGCACCCCGTTTCATCCATTTGTAAGCTTTGATACAACAACGTTAGCAGGGCTTGCATTAGGTCAAACAGTATTAGCTAAAGCGTGTCGTGCAGCTGGAATTGAATTTGATAACAGTCAAGCCCACTCAGCACTTTACGACACAGAACGCACCGCTGAATTATACTGTTTAATCGTAAACCGTTGGCAAGAGCTAGGCGGTTGGCCGCTTGCACCACTTGATGATAGTGACGAAGATGAAGCAGCCAATGAACCTAAAACGACTGAGTAATTTTACCCTCAGATAGTTTTACGAAGTGGGGGGGATAAATACGCGAAAACTGTTTTGTTTCTTTTGCTATTTTAACCTCTACACCAGGGTGCATTAATTCGTTCACTTTTACGCGGCTAGAAGCTAATAGCTGGGCTATTTTTCTTTTTACGATTGCTTTTTGCTGCTTAACATTGCGAGAGCGAGCATTCAGTTGCTTTTCGTTAGCACTGATTTTATCTGTAAATTGTTTACGCTGAGCAGGGTTCGTGATTTTTTCTGCTTTAGTTCGCGCATTTTTTAAATCCACTAATTTAGTGCTTAATACTTTTTCAAAGTCGTTAATTTGGCTCTGCTTATCACGCAGTTCAAACCAGTTTTGAGCTAAAAATACACGCGTTTTAGTACCGGCTGGTGCACCTAGTTCGCCAGTTTCAATACGCATAGCATCAAATATATTACCACCTATAATTTTGCCACGAGGCTTATCTGCCTTGCCAACACGAATTAAACGTTTAGCCGTTAAATCACAATGCAATACTTGACGTTCAATAAACAGGTTTTGGTCGGTTTTAATATTACAGTATTGGGCATAACCTATAGAAATTGTGCGCTTAGCTGAAATGCTACATGTAAATGCTTCTTCGTTTTCACGGTTACGGCCTATAGCCCCTAGCACAATTGTAACTGCACTTTGGCTTTCAACAATGGCCGATTCAACAAAGCCTAAAACAGTAATATCACCTTTTGCCTTTACTCGCATACCGTCTTTTATGTCACCGCTGATAATTACACTGCCATCAAAATCAACATGACCGGTGCTCACATCGACATTATCGAAACATAAAACGTCGTCAACGCGCATCCCGCGTGGTAGCGCAACAGGTACGCCTTTGCAGTCTGCTATTAGTAAATTGGGGTTTGTTGGGTCTATTTTTGTCCCTTCAAAAGGTTGCAGCTCAAGCTCTTTACCAGGCGTTGCAGGAATGATATCGCCAAACACGGTATAGCCGTCTTCACCCATTGTGGCAGCAATACGTTGCATAAGAGGTGTGCCTGGTTTAACAGTAATAATGGCACCAAGATCTTTCATATCTACTTTGCCACCGGCAGTAGCTTGAGGGCTTAAAATACGATCTTGTGCTGTTGAACAAAGGCGAACAAATTTAGCATCGCTTCCTTCTTTTGGATTACGACCATGCGCAACAATAGCGCTGTAAGTTGACCCAGAAGCTTGTTCAAATTGTTGACCCAAAAAGCTATCAAGTGCGCGAGGACTAATCCCTTTTTTTACACCCGCTTTGTTCAACGCCTCTTGTGCATCTTCTATTGAAAGCAGTGCACCACCTTTGGCGGTTGTTATTGTTGCTTCTGCAACCATGTTTTTTTCATCAATATTAATTACAATAGATGCATCCACTGCTTTTGCGACAACTAAAGACACTTCTTTGTGGTTATTTGTAGGCGCAAAAAGTTTTCCGATATTGGCTGAAATGATCTCATATTCACCAAATTCAGATTGCTCAAACATTTCAATTAGTTGAGTGCTTGTGACCGGAAAACCACTATCAACAGGATGCTTAGTTAAAGACACACATCCTGTACTTTTATCTAATGAAAAAACCGACATTTTTAATTCCCTACTTCTTATGCCTGTTATTATTCTTAACTTTTACAGTTACAACTAAACCTTTAGCACTAGTTTGCTAATCCCTCATTTGAACACAGGTTAACCATATTGTTAAGTAAATGTTTACTGTATCTAGTACATTATTGTTAATTTGTTCATTAAATGCGCAGTTAACATAGGTGAATTAAATAAAGCGTCATTAAGCCTTGAGTATCATCACTTTACTCAGTTATACTGCCTGCACGCTCTGAATGAGTTTACTAATTCAGGGGCTGATTAGGATTCGACGGAATTCAAGAAGCCCAAGGTGCATGTCGAGGTGCGGTTTGCCTCGTAAAAAAGCCGCAATCTAAAGTAATCGCAAACGACGATAACTACTCTCTAGCAGCTTAGGCTGGCTAGCGCTCCTTCCATGTATTCTTGTGGACTGGATTCTGGAGTGTCACCCTAACACCTGATCGCGATGGAAACCCTGGCCGGGGTTGAAGCGTTAAAACTAAGCGGCCTCGCCTTTACTTACCGTGTTTGTCCGGGATTTAAAGGTTAATTAAATGACAATACTAAACATGTAGTACCGACGGTCGAGGCTTTTCGGACGGGGGTTCAAATCCCCCCAGCTCCACCAATAATGGTTTTTAAATTCGTTTGTTTAAAAACCCTAAATAACCCGCAACTTGAGTAATCAGGTTGCGGGTTTTTTTATGCAATGAATAAAAAATACTAGGTTTCTTTAATTGTACGTAGCTTCATTTTTATCACAATGATCATTAATATAAGTAGTGATAAAACACTAATTGACAGCGTTAAATTAAGCACAACGTTGTTAGGTTCATTAACTTTAGGAAGAGAGTTGCTGATTTGTTGCTGCCTAATATAACGCTGACTGATCCAGTCTACGGCGTTGATCCATTGAACTTTGTTTGGGTCGGCATTACTAAGAGTGCTCATTACATGCGCGTCGTTATTTAAGTTTTTTGCTAAATTAATGAGTTGCAGCCAAAATACATTTTTTTCACCTAATTCGTCTATTTCTTGAAGGCGTAGGTTTAATTTTTCTCCTCCCATTTTTTCTACATTAGGCTGTTTTACACTTTCAGCATAACTATTAATTAATAGGGCAAACCGATTGAATTGCTGACTACCTTGGTTTTGCGATGCATTATTATCGGTATTTATATTGCTTTGTTGATTGTTAATTGCGTTTTGGTCAGTTATGTATTGTTTGTAATCTTGATAGGTTAAGTTAACTAAAGTGTTACTTTGCGATTCATTCACAGTGTTTGAAAGTAAATTACAGCTAATGGTAAGGCCCGTAATTGTCACAACTAACAGGGATACGTAACAAAAATAGAGCAGGCTTTTTAGTGACGCGCGCTGCAGCTTTACTTTGTAGTTTTTGTAACGCGTAATCATATCCCTTACAGAAATTGCTTTTTTTTGCAGTAGTATACGTTTTGAATTGGACGTTTTATGTGTTTTTGCATTATCGTAATTTGTTGGTGTTTTTAACGCTAAAGGATACTGTTTTTCAGTTAAAGAGGTAGATTGATGCAGTTCAACTCGTGTTATTAAGCCCATTTTTTTAAGTGACGATTCGGCTTTAACAGCTTCAATACTCGTTAGATCTTTTTTCAATGCGTAGGGTTTACCGTCAAATAATTTGATGGCAATAGCATGGGGAATATTTAAAAACTGACTTAGTTCTTTTTGTACCAATGGAATATTGGCATGCTGGTGTAATTGGCCATTAAAAATAATTTTAAATGTAGCGCTCACATTAATTCCCTTATTAACATCCCAGAAAGAAGCTTTGTTTTTATTTTAGATACATAACATAAATTTAACAGATTGGAGCACGGTTATCTATAATCCTCACTAATGATTTTTCATTAATAATTTACTGTGCTTAAAATTAGTACAGAAAAGTGGGTTCATAAGAAGAAAATTTGCAAAGTAGGGAAGGAAACGTGGATTATTTTACATTTAACTATTAGAGCGGCACTCACTTAGATCTAATCTTGGGGCTGTGTCGTCTAGTTTACTGAATCTCATCGTGACTACTTTGGGTTTAAAGTTTTTGCGAAGTAATGGGGTAATTGTTTGTTGCATGCAAATGGGTGCCTTATTGCCTATTCCTTATTTAGATCCATTAGGCTCAATATTACGCCCTTGTTTTAATGTTGGCTGTTTAATTTACTTGGTAATCGATGAAAGTGCTGCCCCACTAACGCTCAGGTTAATGGAGCGCTTAAATTATTTAACCGCAGATTTTATTGCTGTATCACCATCAAATAACTCAAAAATACGATTTTTTTCAAATGAGTTAGTTGCAATATGCAGTAGCGCATTGGCTACATTTTCTCGACTGATTTTGGCTTTGTCTTGATCATCAGGGCGCTGTTTTGTCACTTCCATTGAGGCTGTTTCATCAGTAAGCGTACCAGGGCGAACAATGGTGTAATTTAAGCTGCTATTGGTTAAGTATTCATCGGCCATGTGTTTAGCAACTAAGTAAGGTTTTAAATCGCTTTCTATTGCGTCCGGGTTGTCTGCACCGATTGAGCTGACCATAATAAAGTGTTTAACTTTATTATCTTTTGCATAATTTACTGCTTTAACAGCAGCCCATAAGTCAATCAATAATGTTTTATCATCCCCAGTACTACCACCAGAACCCGCTGCAAAAATTACTTGGTCGCAACCTTTTACAGCTTCGCTAAAGTCACCTTCTAAGTCCTGCTCTACAATATTTAAAAACGGGCTTTCTAAATCACTTAGTTTAGTTTTATCACGAACAAGGGCGGTAACATTTTGTTCGTTCTTAAGTAATAACTCCGTTGTCATTTTACCAATTTGACCACTAGCGCCAATAATTAAGGTCTTACTCATAATTAACTCCTTTCACTTGTTAGTAAATGTGTTTGCTTACAAATAGAGCTTGGGCTCAAAAATTGTTTTTAAAGGGTAAAAAGAGATATTAATTGGTTAATTTTAAAGAACGTTTAATTTAAAACGAGCACCTTAACTGAGTATGAAAATGAGTGGCTATATTGGTGTTTTTTTATAACGTTTATTCGATCATTATACTCACTTCGGTCACATAGTTACGGTGGTATAAGCTAATACGCACTTTACGAGTTTGGTAATTGTAATGAAGGGTACGGTAATTTTTATTGCCGGTTACGCTTAATGGCTCACCTAACTGTTGCTGATAAAAGTCTGTAATGGACGAAATAGATTGCGTTAAATACCCTGTTTTTACAAGTGGGTATTCATCTGTTACTTCCATCGTTGTAACAAACTCATCAGGCAGGGCAATGTTAATAACATTTATGCTAAGTGCTTTAAACGAGGTAAACAATATCAGCGATAGTACAATTAATTTTTTCATTGTGGCTCTATAAGTTCCTTTTATTAAGAATAGTTTACCTAAATTAGGGGCTTTGTCATTTATATTTTATTGCGGATTAAATCTCTTACAATAAAACGAGCGGGGTGTATTGCTTGGCTTACTCGCTCGCTGAGTGGGCGCGGCTCGTTTGCTAAGCAGCTAATAAAATGTTCGGCACACAGTGGTGCGCTGCATAAAGCGCGAGCTCCAAAACCTGTGAAAATATGCAGTCCTTGTTGAGGGTTCGCCAGAGGCAAGTATTGGTAACGTTTCCCCAGCCTTAGATTTGCAAATGCGTTAGTATAATCGCTTTGTTCACACCATTGCCCAGCCATTGGCAGGTGATCGATGAATGTGCATCGGACAGCGGCTTTTGCTGAGTTTACTTTACCTAACGTTGTGGCAAAGTCGCTATGTTCGTAAAAGTTGATGAGTTGATCACGGTTGGTTTGGTTATCTTCATCTGAAACATGACGGCTTTTACTGTTTTTATCAAACGTAGCACCCATACAGTGTTGGTCTAAATAAGCTGGCGTAAAGTAGCCTTTATGGCAAAGCACCGTCTTAAGCTTTTGAGATTCAGGGCTTGCTTGCACATGCGACACTTGCCCGCGTACACCTACAATAGGAAGTGCTTTTGTTTGCTCAAATGCGTCGCTGTGCTCACCAGCGCAAATAATAACATCGCTAAATGGGCCAAACTTTTGGTGATTGCTTGTTAAAAACCAGCCGTTTTCTGTTTTTTTTAGGTTTGTGATATTGCAATTAAAATGGCTGTTGTGAGGCGCTAGTTTATTGGCTGCGGCTAGCATTGCATTAACGAGTTGTGGTGGATTAACCCAACCCCCTTGTTCAAAAAACACACCGGGGTAACCAGTTTGAACGCCGGCTATTTCATCGCCTTGCTCTGCGGTTACGTTTTGCATAAGTTGCTTTGGCCAAAGTTGCTTTTGAGCTAGGTTTTTGTGTTTATCAGCCAGCGGTTTTTTTACTGCATGTTGCAAAACACCACACCATTGATGATCAAAACTAAAGCCTTCATCCAGCAGTTGTTGGTAAACACGCTTTGCGTATAAAAAACTATGAGCAAAAAGTTCACTATGTGGCGAGTTTTTAGCTTGTAAGTGAGGATACACCGCGCCTTGCACATTATGAGACGCGCCCATAGCGGGACGTGGGTCTTGGCAAAATAATTCAGCTGCAATACCACGTTTAGCAAGGCTATATAAAATACAACTACTTGCTATACCGCCACCAATAATAGCAATTTTTTCGAGTTTGCTCGCATTTTGATTAAAGTAAGGCGGCGCAGATTGCGCTGTATTTGCATCATTTATTTGGCCAATTAGCATGTCTCTTTTTTTGCCAAAGCCTTTACTTTTGATTGTATTAAACCCGGCTTCTATTAAGCCACGGCGAACAAAACCTGCGGCGGTAAATGTAGCGAGTGTTGCTTTTGCTTTTGAAATGTTAGCCATGCCATTAAATAAGCTTTGTTGCCACATTTCAGGATTTTTACTTGGGGCAAAGCCATCCAGATACCACGCATCAACAATACCTGTTTGTGGGTAGCTCATTGTATTAATAGACGCCAGCGCATCACCAAAACGTAAATCGAGCACAACACGCCCGCTGTCAAACTCAAGGCGATGGCATCCTTGTAAGTTGATAGGGTAACTGTTAACGAGTTTTTTGCTTAATTTTTGTAATGTAGGCCATGCTTGAAGTGCTCGGCTTAAATCGTCGACTTTTAACGGATATTTTTCAAACGAAATAAAGTGAAGGCGTTTAACACCTTTATCTAATTGATTTTGTGATTGTTGACGTGCAATATGATCGTTAAAGTGTTGCCATGTATTTAAGAAATTCAGCCCTGTGCCAAACCCTGTTTCTGCTATTACAAAATGGGATTGGTCATGAGTTTGTAATCGAGTGTCTATATTATTTTGCTCATAAAACACATAATGCGATTCAGCAAGGCCGTCGTCATTCGAAAAATAAATATCACCAAAGTCATCAGCAAACGGTGTACCTAAATCGTTAAAGTGTATATGTGCGTTTTTGATCATAATTAACAAATTTATAGAATATATTTTTCATTATTTTACGGGTTTTCTTTGTAATAGTCTGGCGTTATTTATAAGCTAGCAGTTCAGAGTACAAGTGTACGCTAGAAAGCTGACCACTTAAGTGATTAAATTCGCGTAAAATAAAACGCAATTAAGTATTAAGCTAAGGGAATCACCCATGAGAAGAGCCGTAATTACCGGTATCGGTGTTGTATCAAGCATTGGTAACAACAAAGAAGAAGTTTTAGAGTCATTAAAAACAGGTAAAAGTGGTATCGCTTTCAACCAAGAGTTTGCCGACTATAACTTACGCAGTAACGTATCGGGTATAATTGACATAAATGTTAAAGATCACGTTGACCGTAAAGCAATGCGTTTTATGGGCGATGCAGCTGCGTACTCTTACATTTCTATGACGCAAGCAATTGAAGACTCTGGATTATCAGAAGACCAAGTGTCAAACGAGCGCACGGGTATTATTGTTGGCTCTGGTGGTGGTTCATCTAAATGGCAAGTTGAAGCTGCTGATATTTTACGTGAAAAAGGCGTAAAACGCGTAGGGCCTTATATGGTTCCACGTACTATGGCCAGTACAACATCAGCATGTTTAGCGACCCCTTTTAAAATAAAAGGCGTTAATTATTCAATTAGCTCTGCGTGTGCTACGTCGGCGCATTGTATTGGTAATGCGGTTGAACAAATTCAACTGGGTAAGCAAGACGTTGTGTTTGCTGGTGGCGGTGAAGAACTTCACTGGACGCTTGCAATGGAATTTGACGCAATGGGTGCACTGTCGACTAAATACAACGAAACGCCAGAAAAAGCATCGCGCACCTATGATGCTAACCGCGATGGGTTTGTTATTTCTGGCGGTGGTGGCATTGTGGTTGTGGAAGAGCTTGAGCATGCATTAGCACGTGGCGCACATATTTACGCTGAAATAGTAGGGTATGGTGCTACATCTGATGGTTACGATATGGTTGCACCTTCGGGCGAGGGTGCTGCACGTTGTATGCGCCAAGCAATGCAAAATGTAGACAGCATTGATTACCTTAATACGCATGGTACATCAACACCGGTGGGTGATGTCAAAGAGCTTGGTGCAATTCAAGATGTATTTGGTGGTAACTCGCCAATGATCAGTGCAACAAAAGCAATGACTGGTCATGCATTAGGGGCTGCAGGTGTGCATGAAGCCATTTTCTCTTTGCTAATGCTTGAGCATGGCTTTGTAGCGCCATCTATTAATGTTGATGAATTAGACGAGCAAGCTGAAGGTTTAGATATTGTGACGGAACGCAAAGACGTAGCGCTTAATACAGTAATGTCTAACAGCTTTGGTTTTGGTGGTACAAACGCCACTCTGGTAATGAGCAAATATAAAGCTTAATTACTCACAGTTGTTTTGTACGATACAAAAAAGGTAAGCCGTAATGGCTTACCTTTTTTTATTACAAGGTTTATTATCCCTTATTATGTTCTTCACGAGCTTGCTCAATTTCATCAGCAATTTCTTGCGCTTTTTGCTTCGTTTTTTCTGTTAATTCACCTGCGGCTTCTTTACTTTTTATCCATGCATCAATAGCAATTTCTTTACCATCGTCGTACATGTCTAAGCCCATTGCTTTACTTTCTTGCAGCAGTTCGTTTAGTGACTCATCATTTTTAAGATCGTTTGTTGTTTCTTTTACTTCATTCCATGCATCACCCAATTGCTCTTGCATTTGAGCGGTTTTTTCTTTTGTTTCTTCTTTTACTTCTTTTGCATCTTCACAACCCGTTAAAGTTATTAAAGTGCCTAATAATGCTAAACCTGCTAATTTGTTCATGTGTTATCTCCTCAAGAGATTAATAATTGATTTAAAGGAACTATACACTAATGAAAATGAACGCCCCCGTAACAAAACGGTTAAAATTTAAATTAATGGACGAGCATGATTGGCATAAATTGTATGAACTTGATCAAGACCCTGTAGTTATGCAATTTTTAACACGCGGGGTTCCTACCTCAAAAGAGCAAATTAAAGAGGAAGGTATACCGCGTATGCTTGCTTATCGAAATGAGCAAACAGGGTGGGGGCTTTGGTCAATAACAATTAAAGACACGAATATGTTTATTGGCTGGATTCTACTGAGGCCTATGGATTTTTTTAGTGATTCACCAAACTTTAGTGATATTGAAATTGGTTGGCGCTTTAAACAAGCTAGTTGGGGACATGGATACGCTACTGAAGCCGCTAAGGCACTGTGTGGAGAGTTAGCAAAACAACCTAGTGTAAAAAAAATTAGCGCCAGTGCTCTGGCTGATAATGTCGGTTCTATAAAAGTAATGGAAAAGCTTGGACTGTTGTTTATTAAAACCTACACACATACCGATGAACAGGGTGAGCTACCTGCTGTTCTTTATTCTAAGCGTTTAAGGTAAGACTAAAATCTGAATACGCAACGATTGACCTAGCCATTAAAGCTATGCATAAATAAGCGTGAGGTTATGCTGTTAGTTATTTTTAAGATGTTTACTTTTTAATTAATTTTTCAATAACACCAATATTAAAACAATAATTTAAGGATGCTGTATGGGCTTATTTTTCTCGCCAAGCAAGTTAGTGATAACTAGCGTAGTTATGCTGCAATTTAGTGCATTTAATGTAGCGGCTAAGCAGGTTGTGCAAAGTGCTGTCGCTATGCCTGACTCGTTCAGTGCAGATGCGGCTAAAAACATATTAGAGCAAGGTGGTAACGCAGTAGATGCAGCTATAGCAGCACAATTTGTACTAGCTGTGACGCTTCCCGAAGCGGGTAACATTGGTGGTGGCGGTTTTATGCTCATCCAAAAAGATGGCAAAAGTGATTTTATTGATTACCGAGAAACTGCCCCAAGTGCTGCTCATCGTGATATGTATTTAGATGAACAAGGTAATGTGATCCCCAATAAATCAATTTATGGCATCCACGCAAGCGGTGTACCCGGGAGTGTTGCGGGTATGTGGTTAGCACATAAAAAACATGGCACGGTTGACTGGGAAACGCTAGTGCAACCCGCAGTTACTTTGGCTGAGAAGGGGTTTGTTGTGCCACCAAAGCTAGCGCAAGGAGCTAGTAATTATATCAGCTATTTAAACGAGCAAAAAATAAACGTTAACTTCGAAAAGTATTTTGCTGGTTTAAAAGCTAATGAAATATTTAAGCAACCCGACCTAGCAAAAACCTTAATGCGAATTCGTGATAATGGCCAAGCAGGATTTTATGAAGGCGAAACAGCTAATATTATTGAAAAGTTCATGCGCCAGCATGGGGGAATCATAACTAAGGCTGATTTAAAAAATTATACGGCTAAATCACGCACACCATTAAAAGCACGTTGGAACAGCTATGAAGTACTTACTTCGCCGCCGCCTAGTTCTGGTGGCATTGCAATTTTACAATGGCTTAAAATGTATGAGCTAAAAAAACCAGTTAACGACATAGCTCATAACTCAACACCCTACGTACATTTACTTTCTGAAATAGGTAAACGTGTGTTTGCCGACCGAGCGGAGTATTTAGGTGATCCTGACTTTTTTAATGTGCCGGTAAATGCATTAGTTGATGAACCGTATTTGCAAACACGTAGCAGCGGTATTTCGTTGGCAGCCATTACTACAACCGAAACAATAAAGCCTGGGTTAAAAGAAAGCGAACAAACCACACATTTTTCTATTATTGATAAAATGGGTAATGCTGTTGCAAATACTACGACCATAAACTTAGGGTTTGGCAGCGGTGTAGTGGTTGACGGCGCTGGCTTTATTTTAAATGATGAAATGGATGACTTTAGTGCTAAACCTGGTGTTATGAATGTGTTTGGTGCTATTGGCGGCAAAGCCAATGAAATACAGCCACACAAACGTATGCTTAGCTCTATGACGCCTACTATTTTATTAAAAGACAACACGGTACAAATGGTTACAGGCTCACCCGGAGGTACAACTATTATTAGCTCGGTTTATCAGTCAATTTTAAATGCTATTGAGTTTGATATGAGTGCAGAGCAAGTCGTTAATTCACCTCGCTTTCATCATCAGCTTTGGCCTAAAAACGTTGTACGTGCTCATGTAGGGTTGAATGATGAAGTAAAACTAGAACTTAAAAAAATGGGTTACACTATTGACGAGCGCCACTTTGGTGACTTGCATGTAATTATCAATAAAAACGGGCAATTAGACGCTGCGTCTGAAAGTTCAGGAAGAGGTAAATCAATCGTTTTTTAATAGATAAAAGGTAGATACAAAAAACCGCTTAGCATGGACTAAGCGGTTTTTTTATTTACTGGGGTTTAAAGCCAACGAATTGCGTTAGTTACTCGCTCGTTATAAGTATCAAGCGGTGCACCTACACTGGCTACTAAAATAGTATCGGCTTGGGTGCCGCGATTAATTTGCCCTTCAAATCGCTCGTCTTGAAAATGGTCGTTGCCCAAACCAAACGATTTATTTTCAGAAGGAACAATAAATACCGTCATTGGCCCAAAGTCCGATTCAAAAATTAAGTGTAAGCCTCTTTCACCTTTAAAATCACAAAACATAGCGTAAGTTATATCACCTGGTAGCTCGTCTATGTGGCCACCTAATATAGCCAGCTTATCATTCACACTTTGCAGGCTAATAGGAGATTTTTTATCAAGCGCATTTATTTCGTAGTAAACATGTGCGAGTGCATGTTCGCCTGCTTCGTGACCAATATGTTGCTCTGAGCTAAAAAAGAACGCACTTACAGCCACCATAAATGACGCGGCTAAAGCAAGGTGCACACGATCAAACTTAAACCGAGATTTGGCATCAACCACATTGGTACCAGCAGCTTGTTCTTCCTGCAACGCCTTTTCTTTTAACGAGGTATTTAAAATAATACGGTCGGCTAAATTATCAGGTACAGGTATATCGAGTGCATCTTGGATATGCTTATCAAAATCTTTCATTTCATTAATAAAATTCTGTCGTTCAGGATTGCTTTGGGCAAACTCCTGAAGTTCTTTGTCAATATCGTTTGGCTGCGCAATAGTGCGGCGACGAAACTCAAGTTCATCCATTACTTTGATGCCCCTTTAAGTTGTTCATCATCACGGCTTAAAGCCTCTTTAAGTTGGTTTCTGGCACGGTATAGACGCGTCATAACTGTGTTTTTGTTTAAATCGAGAATGTCGGCAATTTCCTCGCCAGTACACCCCATTACAACTTGTAGCAATAGTGGTTCTCTGTATTCATCAGATAATAATCCAATTTGTCGTTGAATAACGGTTTGCTCCATTTCATCATCAAGCGAATGGCTGGTTTCATCAACCAACGTGTCGTTTTCTACATCGCTGTAGTCAAACTGTTTGCGTTCAAATCGGCGCGCATTCTCTCGTCGCAAAATAGTAAGTAACCATGGTTTTGCGGCTTTTTGATCAAGTAATGAGTCAAGTGAGCGCCAAGCACGCAAGAATGTCTCTTGTACTAAATCATCTGCTATGTGCGGGTCACGGCATAACCAATAAGCAAAGCGATAAAGCTCCTTATTGTAAACGTGGACCAAGGCTTCATAACGTTTTTGTTTCTCTGCCATATCGATTAAGACCTGATTGTTTGACTTTTTATTTCCCAACATAAGCACTTTTTACTACTTTATTTTTATTTAATTAAAAAAGATTCATCTTTAACTTCACTTTAGTTATAAAGGTCTTTTAATACAGTTGGTTGTAATTTTAATGACTGAGTTTGCTCGCTCTCTAGTATTTTTATAATAGCACCAAGATCGCTATTTGTAGCCTTATTACCATACAGTTGTGCTTGTAATTGAATAATTGCATTGTTTAGCTGCGGGTTATTTATACTTTGGCATAACTTATCAATTGCCCCTGTCTCTTCGTGTGTGACTTGCATTGCATAATGAGTAAGCTCGTTATAAAACGCTTTAATATCACCAGTTTTATGTACTTTTATCAATTTTTTTAAGCTGGGTTGATTAAGTGAAGTAGGTGAAGGCTGCACATTTTCAACTGTATTAATATTAGAACGGTTAAACCAATAAAACATTACAGTAATGATCCATAAAACATAACCCAGTATTGCAACACCAATAAACCACAACGGAGATTGGTTTATAACCGTTGCTGTTTGTGCCAAAGGTTTACCAGCACTATTACTTTCGGTATTAGCTTCATCCAAAGGTAAGTCGTTCATATTTTGTGGTGTATTAATTGGTGTGTTAACACTGCTGCTACTTGGAATAACAGTAATTGTTCGCTCTGCAATGGTCGCATAACTAATACGGTTTATTTTTGTATTAAACCACGGCAATTTTATTTCGGGTAATGTATATGTTCCAGGTTTTTGTGGAAGTAATGCGTAAGATGTCGTTTGTTGCGATACTACACGCCCATTACGAACAGCGTTGTTGTTTTCTTTTTGATCCGGGTAACTACGAATTCCCTCGATGGTAGGCATTGTTATATCAGGAAGTTGCTCTTTAGTTACCCCTAAAGCCGTGAGTGTAATAGTGCGTGTTATGGGAGTGCCTACTTCTACGGTGCTATCGTTAGGTTGCCATTCTTCATCTAGGTTCACCAGTTCGCTGGGTAGCCAATCCCCTTTGTAGTCGCTTGGAATAGGTTTAATTTCTATTTCTAGATCGTCGCCAAGAGCAGATACTTCTAACTGACGATAATTTTGTTGAACTCGGCCCTGAAATACCGGAGCTGCAATAGTATAAGCACCACTTTTTTGGGGCTGAATTAAATACTCTCGGGTAATAACCAGGTATCGTTTTCCGTCGACTAATTCATAACTCTCTGTTTGTTTACCTAATTGGGTTAGCTGTGCATCTTCCATGCTGGGTGTACTTAAACTGCCATCAAGTAGCTCTTTAGCTAAGTACAGTTTTAACGTGTAAACGCCTGCTTCTTGGACGTATAGCGAGCTGCTAGAAAGTGATGTTTTTACAAAAATATCGTTATTTTTGTCTGCGTTTACAGCCCGTTTGGCGACAGTTAAATCAATGGGTTCAGAGCTAAGCCCAGCAACACTAAACGAGGGGATTGTATACTGCCCCTCAGTGCGGGTCATTAACTTAACGCTCCAAGTGGTTTGTTTATTAATGCTGCCGTTTATGATGTTTGTGCGGGTACTTAAACTTGTGGGGCCGACTACAAAGTCTTTTAACAATACAGATGTATCGGGTTGTTCACCATGAACGGTATCGTTTACTGAAATGTTAAGCATAAAAAACTCACCCGCTAATACTGGGTTTTTATCTACGCTTGCTTCGAGTTTTGTCGCTGCGAATGACGGCATCGCGCATAGTAGCAATAAACAGCAAAATAATCGCATTACCATGATTTTTCTACTCCTGTAGGGCGGCGTTGATATTGTCTTTTTTGGGCTTCGAGTTGCATTTTATTCCGTAATAAAATGGCCGGATCGTCCGGTACTTTTCTGAGTAATTGATTAAGCTGCTGCGCTTTTTCTTTTTCTTCGTTTGTCAGTTCACTTGCTTGGGCTTGCATAGCCTGTTGTTGCGCTTTTTGCTTTTGCTCATCGCTGACTGGTTGCTCGCTCATTGCCTGCGGTTTTGGCTGGTCAGACTGTTCAGCATTATTACTTTCGCTTTGCTTATTTTGTGGCTGTGCTTGCATATCAGGTTTATTTTGCTCTTGAGATTGCTCACCTGTTTGACCTTGCTGATCTTCAGAGGGCTCTGACTCCTGCTCAGATTTTTCGTTTGCATCGCTTTGGCTTTGTTTGTCACCTTTTTGAGAGTTGTTTTGGTCGTTATTTTGTTGCTCTTGCTCTTGCTCAGATTGATCGCTATTTGGTTGTTGGTTTTGATCGCCTTTTTGCTGATTTTCTTGGTCTTGGGATTCATCACCACTTTGTTCCTGTTGATTCTGTTGTTTTTGTTGATTTAACAACTGCTCAACTAAGGCCTGATTATCTGCGGCTTGGCTAAAATCACTTCGTAGCGTTTGAGCTTGTTTATAGGCGTTTATGGCTTCTTCTAGTTGGCCAGCTTTGGCAAGTGCATTGCCGTAGTTGTAATAACCTGTGGCTGACTTATCCTGGCTAAATGCATCCAGTGCAGCATCAAAGTTGCCTTGCTTGTATAACGCTGCGCCTTTTAATTGGTTTGATTGCGCATTAGCGGCTTTGTCGTATTCTTCATTGTTGTATGCGGTGAGTGCACGTTGGTCTGTATTTTTTAATATCGTAGGGAGCTCAAATGCATAAGCGTTTTGCTGCGGTAAAAAGGCAAGCAATAAAACTCCCCCTAAAAAGGCAGAGCGCCTAAATAAATACAAACCAAATGGTAATAAAAGTAAAAGCCCGTAAATACCCGCATCAATACGCCATAGCGCATGGCTTTGCGTCTCATCTTTAATTAATTCACTGTTAGCCATTGGCGAAAACGTATTTATGTCGCTATTACTTGGTTGATAGCGCGCAAATTTACCACCGCTGCGGGTGGCCAAACTTTTCAGTTGTGAAATATTCATAGTCGGGATGACAATTTGACCGTATCTATCTTTTAAAAAACCGCCTTCAGGTAATTTAATAGGTGCACCTTGCTCAGAACCTACCCCATAAATATTGAGTCTAAACGTTGTGTTACTTATAAAGCGTGTGACATCCGTTTGTTCTTCTTGCTCTATGCCGTCGGTTATTAAAATAATATCGCCATCAATATATCCTGCTTGAGTTAATAGCTCTTTTGCCATATCAAGGCCTGCTAGTACGTTAGAGCCTTTGTCGGGCATTATATCAGGGCTCAGGCTGGGTATTAAATTACTGAGTGTTGTGGCGTCGTTGGTTAGCGGCGATATAGTATAGGCCGTGCCCGCATATGCGACTAAGGCGGTGTCGCCTTCTTTAAATAGCTCAATCATATCAAGAGATTTATAGCGTGCTTGTGTTAAACGGTTTGGCGAAATATCAGTGCTGTACATTGAATACGACATGTCAATTACAATGACACGTGCACTTTTACTTTGAAAAACAGGCACGTGTTTTTTTTCAAAGCTGGGGCCTGCACTAAATAAAACCCCTAAAGTGCAAAATACAGCTACAAGCCAAAGCGGTTGGCTGGTTTTGGTGTCCGTATCAGTCATAATAAATTGCGCTAAATGAGGGGCAATTAATTGCTCGCTTGTGGTTTTTTTGTGCTTAATTAACGCCACAAAAAACAGTCCAATTGCCGGTATAAGTAGCCATAAAACGGCAGGACGAATAAATTCAAAATCCATCAATTTGGCTCCTTTAATGCGCGCAGTGTATTTAGCATTACATTTAGACTAATTAAAAAAATAGCGATGAGTAATGGGTAATAAAATAATGAGCTTTGCGGGCGAAAGGTTTTTTCATCTGCACTAATGGGTTCAAGTTTATCAAGCTCAGCGTAAATCTGTTTGAGTCCCGCAACATCTTTTGCTCTAAAATAAAGCCCCCCGGTATCGTCGGCGATATTTTTTAGAAGGCGTTCATCCAAATTACTCCCGCCTGAGCCGCCCATATTAAATAGGCTAAATCCACGTGGGTTATCAGAGCCAACACCTATGGTATACACTTTAATACCTTCTTCGCGCGCTAGAAGTAGAGCGTCGTCAGGATTTAGGTTACCTGCAGTATTTTGCCCGTCGGTTAATAGCACGACGATTCGGTTGCTGTCTTCTTTACTTGCAAAACGTTTAACCGATAAACCAAGTGCATCGCCAATAGCTGTAGCGCGGCCCACTAGCCCTATTTGTGCTTCGTTAAGCATTTTGGTTACCGTTTTTAAATCGCGTGTCAGAGGGGTTTGTAAAAAAGCGGTATCGCCAAATAAAATAAGTCCGAGCCTATCGCCAGTCCGCTGTTCTATAAAATCGCTCAGTACGGCTTTTACCATGGTTAAGCGATCAACGTATTGACCATTGTAAGCCATATCTTGTTCGGTCATTGATCCAGATAAATCCACCGCAAGCATGATATCTCGCCCTTCATTTGGTAATAAAATTGGCTCATCTAGCCATGTTGGGTTTGCTGCTGCGCTGACAAGTAATAGCCAAAGTAGCCATTCAAATATAGATAAACGGCGTGATTGAGGTGCTGAATTTGGGTTATTTAAGGCATGCTTAGCAAAGCCCGGAATACGCAGGCGCGTATTGCTATTGCTTGCTATGGGTTTTAGTAATAAAAGCAACAAAGGTAATGGAATTAATAAAAATAGCCACGGCCAACTAAATTCAAACATGTAGTGGTTCCTTTACTTTAAAGCATTTGATTGCTTGGCTAAATTTTTTACTTAATGCTAAATCGCTGTTATCACTGCTGTATAGGCTTAAAATTTCTTGCTCGGTAAAAGTCAGCCCACTGAGTGTGTTTAGCGTTTCACACCATTGCTTTGTAGGCTGCGCGGCAAGGTGTTTACCGTAATATTCAATTACTAGGCGCTTTAAAATAATATGTAACTGCTGAGGGCTCTGCTCATTTTGACTCAATAAAACGGCATAGCGTTTTGCTTTTTTATATTGATACGCTTTATAAATTGCATAAACAGCACTCAATACCGCAATAAAAAGTAGAGCAATGATCACCCACCATGTTGGGGCAAGTGGCCACCAGTCAACGTGGTTTGGTGCTATTACATCGTGCAGGCCATCAAGAGGATTGGTTTGCATGGTTTATTTTCTCACTAGCTGCAGCTCAAGTGGGTCGGCTGCATTGAATGATATTAAATTAAGACCCGATTTAGTTAAGCGAGTAAGGCGTGTATTAAATGCATCTTCTGCATTTTTGGCAAACTGTGCCCTAAATGTATTATCCATGAGCGGTAAGGCAAAGTTTTGTCCGTTCGCATTAACCGTTACTGTGTTTTTAAAAGCGGGTAATTGATGTTCAAATGGGTCGCTAATATGGCACCCTATGAGCTCACAATGACGGCTAAGTATTTCAAGCTGTTTAAAGCTTGCGTCATCTAAGGCGCTAAAGTCAGAGACTAAATAAACTAAACTCCCAGGCTTTGCTAAATGATTAAGGCGCTTTAGGTTATCACTAAAGTTATTGCTGGCTTTAGCATCAATATTTGTAAGGGCTTGCTGATGATTTGCACATAGGTTGTGGCAAAGCTTTAATACTGCTTTTTCTCGCGCACTCGGCTTAAGTTCTAGGTGTGCATGCTGATTGAATACAATACCGCCAATTCTGTCGCCACGCTGGCACGCAGACCAAGCAACTAATGCACTAATGTGCGCAGCTTGTACTGACTTAAGCAGTAGCTTTGAGCCAAATAGCATAGAGTTTGAAAAATCGGTAAATACAAAAACTGGGCGTTCTTTTTCTTCTTGAAAAAGTTTTGTATGGGTTTCGCCTGTACGGGCTGTAACTCGCCAGTCAATTGAGCGTATATCGTCACCTTGCTGGTAATGACGTACTTCGGCAAACTCCATACCACGGCCTTTGTGCGGTGCAAGGTATTGCCCCGCTAAAGTATTTTTAATCTTTACCTTAGGGGCAAGCTCAAGCAGTTGCGCTTTGGCTTTGTAATACATCAGCTCTTTTAGTGCTAAATTAACACCATGGCTATGGCTTTGTTTAAGCCATGCCTGAGGGTCTAATTGTTTTTGCATAAATTACGGTACAGCTACCAATTCAACAATTCGGCTAATGACCTGATCTTTAGTAATGCCATCGGCCTGTGCCTCGTAACTCAAAATAATACGGTGACGTAATACATTATGAACAACGGCTTGTATGTCATCAGGGGCTACAAAGTCACGGCCCTGTAACCACGCATGAGCACGTGCACATTTATCTAGCGCAATAGTTGCACGAGGGCTTGCGCCAAATTCAATCCAGCGGCCCAATTGCACATCTAGTTTAGCGCCTTCTCGCGTTGCAATAATAAGTTGAACTAAATACTGCTCAAGTGGCTCGGCTAAGTACAAACCTAAAATTGCTTGGCGGGCAGCAAATAATTCGCTTTGGCTAATTTTTTGTAAAACAGCTTGCTGCTCTTTTAATGCTTCGCCTCGCGTTAGGCGTAAAATGTCAAGCTCGTGCTCGGCGCCCGGATAACCAATACTCAAATGTAATAAAAAGCGGTCAAGCTGTGCTTCAGGTAGCGGGTAGGTGCCTTCTTGCTCTAGCGGGTTTTGAGTTGCCATAACCATAAATAGGTCGCTAAGTGGGTACGTATTTTTACCTACCGTAACTTGACGTTCAGCCATGGCTTCAAGTAAAGCTGACTGTACTTTTGCTGGGGCGCGGTTAATTTCATCAGCCAAAATAAGGTTATGAAAAAGTGGGCCTTTTTCAAATACAAACTCGCTTGTTTGTTGGCGGTAGATATCAGTACCTGTAACATCCGCAGGTAATAAATCGGGTGTAAACTGTACACGTTGGAACGAACCTTCAATACCTTTTGCAAGCGCATTTACGGCGCGTGTTTTTGCAAGCCCTGGAGGGCCTTCAACTAATAAATGGCCGTCAGCTAAAATAGCAATAAGTAGTGCTTGAGTAAGCTCTGGCTGGCCAATGATTTGTGTATCTAAGTACGTTTTTAATTGTGAAAATGCGTTAGCTGCCATAATAAGTGGACTGTCCTCGTCAGCTGGGTTAGTACCTAAATGGGTTAGGTTGCAAATACTGACCTATTTATAAGGTTTATAATTAGGTAACTCAAGAGTTAGACTGTATTTTTTAAAATAGTTCGTTATTTTTTAACGGTTTTTAGCGTACCACAAATCTTTGTAAATGCGTTTAAAAAAGCCTATTGTGTGATATGTAAACATGACTACTTTGTATAAATTTCAGTTTATCTATTGGCTTTAGCACACGGGTTGTTTAGAATCGAGGAAAACAAACAGGTCAGACCTGTCAGCGGGAGAGCATAAATGTCTGAGCAAAACATACTAAAAACACCAAAGGGTGATCGTATTGCCATAGTAAGTGGCCTTCGTACACCGTTTGCAAAACAAGCAACAGCATTCCACCACGTACCAGCACTTGATATGGGTAAATTAGTGGTTAACGAAATGCTTGAGCGATTAAATTTCGACAAATCAGAAATCGATCAACTTGTATTTGGTCAAGTAGTACAAATGCCAGAAGCGCCGAATATTGCGCGTGAAATTGTACTGGGTACAGGCATGCCAGTTGGTGTTGATGCTTATTCAGTGTCACGTGCATGTGCTACCAGCTTTCAGGCAATTGCTAACGTAGCTGAGTCTATTATGGCGGGCTCAGTAAGTGTAGGTATTGCCGGTGGTGCAGATTCATCGTCTGTATTACCTATTGGCGTAAGTAAAAAATTGGCAGGTAGTTTAGTTGATTTAAACAAGGCGCGTACTTTAGGCCAACGCTTACAAATTTTTTCAAAGCTACGTTTAAAAGACTTAATGCCAGTACCGCCTGCAGTTGCAGAGTATTCAACCGGTCTTTCAATGGGTCAAACGGCTGAGCAAATGGCTAAAACACATAATATTAGCCGTGAAGATCAAGATGCATTAGCACATCGTTCACACACGCTTGCAACGCAAGCCTGGGCTGATGGCAAGCTTAAAGATGAAGTAATGACGGCTCATTTACCACCGTATAAAAGCTTTATTGAAGAAGATAACAATATTCGTAAAAACTCTACTGTTGAAGGTTACGCAAAGCTAAAACCTGTATTTGACCGTCAACATGGCTCGGTTACAGCTGCTAATGCAACACCGCTAACAGATGGTGCAGCTGCGGTATTAATGATGAACGAAAGTAAAGCGCGCGCGCTTGGTTACGAAATTTTAGGTTACGTTCGCAGCTTTGCGTTTTCTGCTATTGGTGTAGAGCAAGACATGCTAATGGGTCCTGCGCATTCAACGCCTATCGCACTAGACAGAGCCGGTATTACGCTTGCTGATTTAGATTTAATTGAAATGCATGAAGCATTTGCATCGCAAGCCCTTGCGAACATGAAAATGTTTGCCTCAGACAAGTTTGCGCAAGAAAAACTAGGTCGTAACAAAGCAATTGGCGAAATTAACATGGATAAGTTTAACGTGAATGGTGGCTCACTGGCATATGGTCATCCATTTGCAGCAACAGGTGCTCGCTTAATCACACAAAGCTTAAACGAGCTTAAACGTCGTGGTGGCGGTTTAGCATTAACAACAGCGTGTGCTGCTGGTGGTTTAGGTGCAGCCTTTGTATTGGAGAGCGCGTAATGACAGATTCAGTTTTTAATTTAGCGGTAGACGAAAACAAAATTGCCGTTGTAACTATCGATGTGCCGGGTGAAAAAATGAACACCCTGCGCGACTCGTTTGCAGACGATTTAAAAGCGTTATTAGCACAAGCACAAGAGCATGCTGTTAAAGGCATGGTTTTTATTAGCGGCAAGAGTGATAACTTTATTGCAGGCGCTGACGTGAAAATGCTTGATAGCGTAGAAAAACGTGAAGATGCGCTTGCCATTAGTGAGCTGTGTCATCAAGCTTTTTTTGATATGAAAAAACTACCTTATACCACGGTAAGTGCCATTCATGGTGCGGCGCTTGGTGGTGGTTTAGAGTTTGCATTAGCGTGTGATTACCGTGTTGGTACAGATAGCGATTTGACGAAAATTGGCTTGCCTGAAGTTCAACTAGGTTTATTACCTGGTGGCGGTGGTACGCAGCGTTTAACAAAAATCGTGGGCATTCAAAAAGCACTTGAGTGGATGCTAACCGGTAAGCAAATACGTCCTAAGCAGGCTAAAAAAGCAGGCGTGTTGGATGAGTGTGTACCGCATAGCGTACTTTTAAAAGTGGCAAAAGAATTTGCCGGCAAGAAAAAGCCACAAGCTAAAGAGCCAAAGCTCGATAAAGTAAGCAAGTTATTAGAGTCAAATCCATTTGGCCGTAACTTTATCTTTAAAAAAGCGAAAGAAAACGTCTTGAAAAAGACGGGCGGGCACTATCCAGCGCCATTAGCTATTATTAAAGCGGTACGTGCAAGCGTAGAACTTGATGAGCTAAAAGCTTACAAAACAGAAGCTGAGGGTTTTGCAACACTTGTAATGAGTGAGCAATCTAAAGCGCTTCGTGGCTTATTTTTTGCTACCACTGAAATGAAAAAAGAGTGGCGCAACGACGATGCACCCGCAATTACCAAAACGGCAGTATTAGGTGGTGGCTTGATGGGCGCGGGTATTGCCCACGTCAGTGCTGTAAAAGCGAAACTGCCTGTTCGTATTAAAGATGTAGCAGAGCAAGGCATTAGCAATGCAATGAACTACACCTACAAAATTCTTGATAAGCGCCTTAAGCGCCGCATTATGTCTAAAGCAGATATGCAGTTAACAATGAACCGTATTACCGGTACAACTGACTACAGTGGCTTTAAACACATTGATTTAGTTATTGAAGCGGTATTTGAAGACTTAGCGTTAAAGCAAGGTATGGTTGCTGATGTGGAACAGCAATGCCAAGAGAATACAATTTTTGCAAGTAATACGTCATCGTTGCCTATTTCACAGATTGCGGCAAACGCTGCACGTCCTGAAAACGTTATTGGCCTGCATTACTTTTCACCAGTAGAAAAAATGCCACTGGTTGAAATTATTCCGCATGAAGGAACGTCTCAAGAGACAATTGCACGTGTTGTTAATTTTGCGCGTAAGCAGGGTAAAACCCCCATTGTTGTTAAAGACATGGCGGGTTTTTACGTAAATCGTATACTTGCACCTTACTTAAATGAAGCAGCTAACTTAATGCTTGCAGGTGAGCCAATTGAAAAAATTGATGCAGCCCTTGTAGAGTTTGGTTTCCCGGTAGGACCGCTTGCGTTACTTGATGAAGTAGGTATTGATATTGGCTCTAAGATTGCGCCAATTCTTGAAAAAGAATTAGGTGAACGCTTTAAAGGACCTAATGCCTTTTCACGTATGATTGATTCAAAACGCCTTGGTCGTAAAACGGGTCGTGGTTTTTATGATTACGAGAAAAAAGGCAAAAAGGTTGATGAGTCAGTATACGAGCTACTAGATGTAACACCTAATTCACGTTTAAACAAAAGTGAAATTGCACAGCGTTGTGTAGCGCAAATGCTAAATGAAGCTGCACGTTGTTTAGACGAGGGCATTATTGCAAGCCCACGTGATGGTGACATTGGTGCTATTTTTGGTATTGGGTTCCCACCATTCCTCGGTGGTCCATTTAGCTACATGGACAAACTCGGTGCGAGTAAAGTAAGTTCGGATATGTCTACGCTTGCCAATAGCAACGCTATATTTACACCGTGTGAGTCGCTAGTATCAATGGCTGAGTCAGGTGAAACGTTTTATGGCCAAAAGCCAACACAAAACGAAACCGTTGCTGAAGTAGTAAAGCTAGAAACATTAGAGCCAGAAGCAGACGATGTATCTGAAGAGCAATCAGACGTTGCTAAAGATGATACTAAATAACGTTTAACACGTATTAAAAAACCGCATTTATATGCGGTTTTTTTGTGCCATACATAGGCTAAATAATAGACTTATAAGCGAATTTAATTCGCATTTAAATGTTGCTCTATCATGTTACGGTCTTTTTCAGGCATGTTTTCCACAACTAAATTAAACGAGTTATCAATCATGCGTTCAATTTCACCTTGGGGAATTGACCCGTCTAAAATAACCGTATTCCATAAACGTTTATTCATGTGGTAACCAGGTATAACCGCGGGGAAAATATCGCGTAATGAAAGTGCTTCATCAGGATCGCACTTTAAATTTAGCCACCAAATTACTTCACCGTTTTCGTTTGTTTCACCATCGTTACCAACAGCAAGGGTGGCGAACATTTTATGATTCACTTTATAGACATCAACCTTTTGAGCAAATGGCTTTGTAACCAACACAAGCGGCTTTTTGATTAAATACTCATGTACTTTTATTTGATCCATGATCCATTCCTTGAAGTCATACTAGGTAGATATACCATAGCAGTTTTTTAATGATTTGATTATATGTATTTTAGTATAAATAGAGATTTTACAAGTCAATACAAGGTATAAGCCTATTTAGCTCACTTTATTGTTGAACAAAGTTGAGTTCGTGGTATGTTTCTGGCAATCAAAAAAATAATAGGATTTACACATGCCAAAGGCGAGTGATGTTAAAAAAGGCACAGCTATTGAATTTAATGGTCGTGTATTAGTAGTAAAAGATATTGTACGTTCTGTTCCTCAAGGCCGTGCTGGTGGAAGCTTATACCGCATGCGTTTATACGATGTAGTAACCGGCGGTAAAGTTGATGAAACGTTTAAAGACAGCGATATGCTAACGCTTGCTGATTTAATTCGTCGTGAAGCTATGCTGTCGTACATAGACGGTGATGAATACGTATTTATGGATAGCGAAGACTACACGCCGTATAACTTAAACAAAGACGCGATTAGTGAAGAAATTTTGTTTATTAATGAAGAAACCCAAGGTTTGCACGTTATTGTCATTGATGGAGCGCCTGTAGGGCTAGACCTACCTTCAAGCGTTGAACTTGTTGTTGAAGAAACCGATCCTTCTATTAAGGGCGCTTCAGCCAGTGCTCGTTCAAAACCAGCACGTATGTCTACAGGGCTGAATATATCTGTTCCTGAGCATATTTCAACGGGCGATCGCATTCGTATCAATACGGTTGAAAACAAGTTTATGGGGCGCGCTGAAAAGTAGCGCTTATCAAGTTATTAATTAAATTTGAAAGCTGCGCTCTCAATAGGGTCTGTTGATCTTTTAGGGGGGCTATTTACGCTTTGTTGCCTACATGGATGTAGGTAAGCGGCACGAGCAGGATGCGAAAGCTTCACTCAGTTTTTACTTATTCTTATATGGATGTAAGCCAGTAGAATAATGCAGTAGCCGTTATAGAGCCCACTAGGTTTCACACCTCGCGTCGCGATTAAATCCTCCAAGTTTTAACAAACTTCAATCCGCAAAGGTCAACAGCCACTAAAAACGCGGCTTTTTTGCTAAAGGTGTATTGCTTTAAATTTAATTGAAGAAACGTTAAACTGCGCGCCTTAATTCAATTGGCGAGGGTATGTGGTTTTGTGGTTGGCTTTACTCAGTAGTTTGTTTATTTCACTCATGTACTTAAACACTATAAAAAAAAGCATGCCTGTAAAGCGCTGGCTTGTACTCAGTGCGCTGCTTGGTCCACTGGCTTGGTGTTTGTTTAACGTGCACTACAGGCGAGCCTGGCTGCGTAACGTGGGTGTTAAAGCGTGCATATGGCGCCCTTAATTAAGAGACGCCACATTGCTTGCTTTAGATCTTATTAAGCTTGGTGTTGCTTTACTTTGTTGTTGTTTTAAAAACTCGGTGAATTCGTCTTTAGACAACGGTTTTGAGTAGTAATAGCCTTGCACCGTTTCGCAGTTAAGTGCTTTTAAAGTGTCTATTTGGTATGCTTGTTCAACACCTTCTGCAACCACATGCAGGTCTAGGTTTTGCGCTATTGTCACAATTGAATCGACCATATTGCGCCCGCGCTCATTTTTCATGTCATCAATAAACGCTTTATCTACTTTAAGTGTATTAAGCGGAAACTGCTTTAAATAAGCTAAAGAAGAGTACCCGGTACCAAAGTCATCCATGGCTAAATGTATACCTCGTGCGCTTAGTGAACGCATAATGTTAATGGCTTCATTTGGATCGTCCATTACTGTGCCTTCGGTAATTTCTAACTCTAAAAAGTACGATGGCAATGCATTTTTTTGCAAAATAATATCTATTCGCGACGTTAAATCGGGGAGGCTAAATTGTTTAGCAGACAAGTTAACAGCAACGCGCCCATTAAACAGCCCATCGTCCAGCCATTTTTTTACATCTCGACAGGCTTTGTTTAAAACAACTTCACCAATATCTATTATTTGACCTGTTTCTTCAGCAATAGGAATAAAAACACCTGGGCTTATAATGCCTTTTTTAGGTGTAATAAAGCGTACTAATGCTTCCATACCGGTTAGCTTACCGGTTCGTATATTCATTTTTGGTTGATAATAAACTTCAAAGTGGTCTTCTTTTAAACCAAAACGCATTAGGTTTTCTATTTGTAAACGTTTAACAGCTTGGCGGTTCATGGTGTCGTTGAAAAACAGGTAGCTATTACCTTTCTTTTTCGCGTGATACATAGCGGTATCGGCATTTTTAAGTAATACCTCAGGGGTGTTTCCATCTTCAGGGAATAGCACAATACCAACGCTTGAGGTAATGGCCAGCTCATGTCCTGCCATTTTAAATGGGGTCGAAATAGCGGCTAAAAACTGTTTTGCAGTGCGAGTTATGACATGAATGTCGTTTGTATTTGACATAACAAGCGCAAATTCATCGCCTCCTAAACGATAAAATACATCGTTTTCACGGGTGAGCTTATTTAATCGCATAGCGAGTTTGGCTAATAAGCTATCACCAAGTTGATGGCCTAATGAGTCATTTATTTTTTTAAAATTATCTAAATCAAAAACCAGTAATGCGTGATGGGCGTCTTGTTTTACTAGTTTATGTAAGTTAGTAAAAAATAAATTACGGTTTGGCAGGCTCGTGGTACGGTCGCGGTTTGATAAATTGTGTAATTGCGATTCTGCTTTTTTACGTTCTGTTAAATCTGAATAAACAACCACATAGTTAGTTATCTGATTTTGCTCGTTTTTAATTTCATCAATCGATATTTCTATTGGCAGCAATACACGCTCATTATTGCGCAGTTTAATTTCTTGTTGAATATGCTCAGTTTGGCGCACTACATCGATAATGTTTTCAACGTAACTTGTATCGTATCCAGGCAAATTAAAACCTTTATTTAGGTATTGTTCGCGCATACCCCCAAATAACGTTAAAAAACTGGGATTTATATCGACTAATTTAAAGTTTTTATCGTAAATTGCTAGCGCATCTGTAAACGATTCAACACATTTTGCAAACAAATTTAATCGTTCTTCGGTTGATTTTAACTGTGAGATGTCGCGTACTGTTCCTGTCATTCTTAGTGGGGCTAGGTTTGCATCTTTTTCGATAACCTTGCCGCGGTCCAGTACCCAATGCCATTTACCAAAAGTATCTTTAATTCTGTATGTTGCTTCAAAGAACACGCTTTGCTCGGCAAAATGTTTTTTTAGTAGGTGCTCAACATGTGGAATATCTTGCGGGTGTATAAGGCCTTTATTTGGTGGGAAACCCATAATAGTGGGGGAGTTCATCATATATTTATCGTTAATACGAATAACTTCACCCGTTTTTATGTTCCAATCCCACAGGGTATCACCACTGCCTTCTACAGTACTTTTTAAGCGCTTTTCAGACAATCGAAGCTGGCGGCGAGAACGCCTCAGTTTGTATATCACAAATAACAGGTACGGAAGAACGAGCGCTATAATAGCGCTTGAGAAAAAGAGTATGGTATCTGAATTGTATTTAAATGAAGACTCAAAGGCGAAAAGATCAAATGAGTAAGCAAGTAATACAACTGACAAGCTTAGTTTTATTGTTTTTATTATCATTTTTTATTACTTCTAATTTACAAATGATAATTTAAAACAAGCTAAACCCAGAGTCAAAGAGAATGCGAGTAAACGGGTGTTTTTTGAGGTTTATTAACTTTAGCGTTACTTAATAGCTCATATCTTGGTCTATCTTCAGTAAAAAGTACCAGCGCATAATCTTTAATTTCTTGTAAAGTCAGCATATTTAATGCCGATAGTAATCGTTTTTGCATATCAAAATTATGATCCCTATTACCTATGGCAAGCCACAATCGTTGTGAACGCAAACGTAAGTTTTTATCTTTTTCTGCAATGTGCGTCTTTAAACCATGCTTTTGTTGCTGCCAGCTTTGCTCGTCTAATCCACCAATATTACTCAAGTATTGATTTACAAAGTGACTATGGCGATGCAATAAAGTTTTTGCGTCAAATTTAGGGGACTGTATATAAAAGGCAATTCCTGCTCGGGTGTTAAAAGGTGCGTAACCCGCACCAACTAAATAGCCTAACTGCTGTGTTGTGCGTAATTCGTTAAAGTAGTCTTGGTTCATCAAATGGTTTAATGCCATCATTTTAACTTTTTCGTTTACGTCATCGGTTTGAGCCTGGTAATACACCACCATAGCGTGATCATTACACGGTAACTCAATTTCATAGCGTGTTGCTTTTTTAATTTCAAATAAAGGGCGCCTTAAATCGTCAATTGTTGCAGTGTGACGTAAGTGAACGGCCACCTTTTTTTGAAATTCAATAGCGTGGTTTTCTTGCCAGTTACCGTGTAGGAACGACTCAACATGTAATGCTTTAAAAAAGTCTTGTCTAAATTCATTAAATTGCTGAAAACTAGTTGTTTTTAAAGCTGCGGCAAGTTCGTTAGGCTGAGGATTCCAAGGCATTATTTTAGCACCTAAAATACTAAATAATTCGCTAACAGGCTTATTTTGATTGCTATTACGCCAGTGCCTTACTAATTGTTTTTTGTATTCAGCAAAGCGTCTGGCACATATATCTACATTGAATAACGCGTCGAGCAGCTCATCTACTAACTCCAGTTGGCTCGACGATAATCCAGCGGTGTGAAGTGTTAGCCCGCCTTGATGAGATGTTAAATGATAACTAAGCCCTGCAAGCTCAGCAGGGTAAAACTGCTCGCCAACACTGTCCATAAATAAATCGCTAAATAAGCGAGTTAAGGCCATGTGCTTTACGTCTTTCACAGCAAAGTGAGAGTCCATGGCTAAATAAAAGTGGCCTTTAGCTACTCTAAATGTGTTGTCTTGTTTAAACCAAAAATCAAAACCCGGTTTTTTAACTAAAAGAGTAGGTTGGTTTTGAGGCTTTTCTACATCAAAAAGCTCAACATTTTTAGTTAAGTATGGATTAGCCGTGGGTAACAGCATATTTTTTAGAGGTTTGTTAATGTCGCTAAGTGCGTCAAGCCAGCTAGGCGATACATTTTCTACTTTGTAAGGTGTGTTGTACCACGCTGTTTTATGTTCAGGCTCTACATCAGGATGTATAAGTACAATGCGCATATTGTTAGGTTTTAACCATTGCATCGCCATTTCGTGCGTTGCCTTTTTAAAGCCTTCCATTAGGTAGTCACCTTGCACATAATTAAATTCGTCGTAATGCTGCATATTTATGCTTAAACTACTTACCCAATCAATAAGGCGTGATTTTTCTTGGTTATCAAATGCTATTTGTAATAGGTTTTTTTTATCTTGGTACAGGCGTGGTAACTTTTCTGTGTTGTTATTTATTAAGCAAATGTACTCAAAGAGCATTTCGATAATGTCTTCAAAGTATTCAATGCCCTCATCGGTGAGAGCCATACTTATATTAAAATCTTTAAAGTTACTGCCGTTAATGCCACCACCCGCAGAAAGGGCGTTTATCCAACCTTGTTCTTTTAAAATAGAATAGAGCGAACCTTGCCCTTCATAGCCAAGTAAATGCGCGATAAAGCTCACTGTTTTGTGGCGGTAAAAGTCATCAATATTGGGCATTGCAAAACTTACTATTAGCTTTTGCATGTGCTTATGTGGCTCTATATGTAAAATTTTCCCTAGGTCTTGCTCTCTGTAAAGGGGTTCGTTGATCTCGGGTTTTACAGCCTTTTTATTGCCAATAATGTCGTTAAAGTATTTGTTTGCCCAGGTTTGAAGTGTGCCTAACTCTTCATTTGCACATATAACCAGTGTCATCCACTGGGCTTGATAGTGATCATTAAAAAAGTCGCGAAGTTCGTCGCTAATACAGCGTTCTCTGTCTGCTAATGTTTGCAGGTTACCAACAGAGAATTTAGCGAAAGGGTGCGCTGGGTTAACGGTTTCTTTATGGGCCTGATAAATACGGCGTGCATCGTCTTTAATTTTTAGTTTAAATTCAGCTTCTATGGCATTGCGTTCTTTTTCTGTTTCTGTGGCGCTTAACAAGGGGGCAATAAAAAAACGGCTAAATTGTAATAAAGCATGTTTAAATTCTTGATTGTTTATATCAAAAAAATAGCAACTGTGTTCTGTACCCGTCCATGCATTGGTATTACCGCCAGCTTGAGAAACAAAATTATTAAAACTGCCTGAGTCTGGAAATTGATCTGTGCCTAAAAAAAGCATGTGTTCTAAAAAGTGAGCAAGGCCTTGCCTGTCAGAGGGATCGTCAAAATGGCCCGCGTTTACAGCCATTGATGCTGCGGCCTTAGTCGAATCTTTATCTTGCACAAGCAGCACTTTTAGACCATTGTCCAGTGTAAGGGCGTGGTATGCTCTATTATCATTGCGGCTGATATTCAAATGATGCTCCTGAAACTAAATACTTACTAGATAACAATAGAGGATAACTTCAGGGTAGCGAGAATATGCTAAAAGATTTACCTGAATGTCTTGAAAGAACTATTTTTAGAAAAAATAACTTTATGTTGTTAATATAGCTGACAAGTGAGCAAACTGGCTACTGTTTATATTCTTAAATCGGTTGATTTTTTATGAAAACAATCTTAATAATGCGTCACGGCGAAGCGGCCCCTATGCAGGCTGACGATGCGGCAAGAAATTTAACCCAAGTGGGTCATTTAGAAGCAAAAAAAATGGGGCTATGGCTTGCCAAAAACTTTTCTCCAGACGCGCTGTTAGTTAGCCCTTACACACGCGCTCAGCAAACTGCAAATGGAGTGGCTGAAACTATAACGTTTAAATACAGTGAAACGTGTAACGATGTCATCCCAGAAGGCAAACCCCATGTTGCTGCCGATTACCTTGAAACATTAATACAAATGCACCCAGAGTGTAATTGCTGGTTAGTTGTGGCTCACATGCCAATAGTGAGTTATTTGGTTGATCAGCTTTGTCCTGGCAACATGCCAATATTTAACACGGGTGCTGTGGCTGTCATACATTACAATGATGATACTCACCGCAGCGAATATATAAGTATAAACGCCCCTGCTGATTTATAAATAATGAGAAAAATATGACGATTGAACGCCTTCAAACCGGTGCCCGAATGAGCCGTATAGTAAAACACAATGGCACTGTTTATTTGTGTGGGCAAGTATGTGCTGATGCTGAAAAAGACATAACAGAGCAAACGCAAACCATGCTTTATAAAGTAGAAGCGTTACTAGACGAAGCGGGTAGTTCAAAACAGCATATGTTAAGCGCAACAATTTATTTGAAAAGCATGCAGCACTTTGCACAAATGAATGCCGTATGGGATGCGTGGGTTCCGCAAGGACACGCACCAGCACGTGCATGTGTACAAGCTAAAATGGCACGCGATGCGCTATTGGTCGAAATTTCGGTTGTGGCAGCACTCAAGGACTAATTTTGTATGAACAAAGCGCGGGTGGTACTCATAACAGGTTCTAGCCGAGGGATTGGTGCTGCCACCGCTGTTTATTTTGCGCGCCATGGATATGATGTATGTATTAACTATAAGACTGATTTAGTTTAAGCAGAACAGGTTGCCGATAAAATAAGACGTTGTGGCGTAAGGGCCGAACTAGTAAAAGCCGATGTGTCTCAAGAGAGTGATGTTAGCGCTTTATTTTCACGTATAGATGAAGTATTTGGTCGGCTCGACGTGCTTGTAAATAATGCCGGTGTGCTTAAACCGCAAATGCCGCTGCTAAATATGGACGCTGAGCGAATTAACCAATTACTCACTACAAATATTACCAGTGCATTTATATGCAGCCGAAAAGCTATTAAGCGAATGTTATCCGGCAGTAGTATCGTCAATGTGTCCTCGGTAGCGGCTAAAACTGGGTCACCAAATGAATACATTGATTATGCAGCCACAAAAGGTGCGATTGATACGTTGACTATGGGTCTTGCTAAAGAGGTTGGTTGCAAAGGGATACGTGTTAATTGTGTTAGGCCTGGCCTTATTTATACTGATATGCACACAGATGGCGGAGAAGAGGGGCGAGTAGAGCGGCTTAAAAGTAATCTTCCTCTGCGTAGGGGTGGGCAACCTGAAGAAGTGGCTGCTGCAATCAATTTTTTAGCCTCAGACTCTGCCTCATTTACTACTGGCGCTTTTATTGATGTAGCTGGTGGCTTATAAATTAAAGTAAAACCGCCAACCAAAACGATAAACTAACTACACTTAAAATAGTTGATAGCACCACCGCTCCAGCAAGCGTCGCTTCATGCTGTTTAATTTGGCTTGCTATTAAATAAGCATTCACGCCAACAGGTGAGGCACTTAATAAAACAAGTACGGTAAGTATTTGAGGGTCGAGCTTAAACAAATACGACCCAATTATTAATACGCCTGCGGGGAGTATTATAATTTTTAGAATAGATGCAAGTAAGGCAGGTTGCCAGTTTGCTGCTATTTTATAAAACGCTAAGTTTGCACCCAATACAAATAGCGCACAGGCAATGGCGGGGGTCGCTAATAATGCCAAACTATCCGTTAAGTTTTTAAATAGTTCAACCCCAGATATATTAATAATTAAGCCACAACCAATACTCAAAACAATAGGGTTTAGCACCATGCTTTTACTAAATTGTAGCCACGAGAACGAACTGCTATTGCCTTTTGCCCCAATTAAATAGGTCAGTGCAAATAATAAAGTACTATGAAACGTGATGATCATAAAAGCAATTGCAATCATCTCTTTGCCCAAGGACGCAATTATAATTGGGATACCTACCAACACCATATTGGAATAACTAGCAGCAAGGCCAAATACGCCATGCTTTTGGTAGTTTTTTGGATGTTTTTTATTTAAATAATACCGATCAACTAAAATACCTAACCCAAAAACACACAGCACTGGAATATAAAAGCTTAAAAACGCAGAAAGACTAATGCTTTGTTTTAAGTCTATTTGCGACATATTCAATAACAAAAAAGCCGGTAAACTTATATAAAATGTGAATTTACTTAGGCCTGCAATGTGCTGTTTGTCAAAAAACGAGAGTCGGCAACAGCTATAACCCAATGCGACAATGAATATAAGTGGAAAAATAATAGAAACAATATGCACGTAATTACTTCCTAGTAATGTGTTGGGTTAGCGTCTAAATTCATCGCTTTGTGGTAAGTTTATCAAAATAAGTACCGCGCCTTTACCACCGTATTCAAGTGGCGCCTGATGCATTGCAATAACGTCTGGATGCTGGACTAGGTACTGAGGAATTTTATGTTTAAGTATTCCTCCACCAATTCCGTGCACTACGCATGCACAGTAATAATGTTGCTTTTTACATTCATGAATAAGCCCTGCTAATTCATCTTTAGCAATTTCTTTGTTTAAGCCATGCAAATCAAGTGTTAAATCAGGTGCAAAGTCGCCTCGGCGTAACTGTTTGGGTAAATAAGTGTCGTGCCCTTCTTTTACGTAATTGACAGTGCCATGGGTGTCTATATCGGGAATATATTCATCTGAGAAATAAAATTCAGATTGAGCCTGCTTTTTTTGCTGGGCAAATTGCTTTGCTTGTGACACCTTAGGCTTTGTATCAAAACGATGAGTATCTTGTTTAAATACTTTAGCGCCTGTGATCGTTTGACGAAATAAGTCTATGTCGTCATTGCTTAGGGACGATTGTGATGGAGAGTCTTTTTTCATAACTATTACCTAAACAAAAAAACGTAAAAACGCAGCGCAAAAGGCGGTACAATACTTAAATGATGGGCAATTGTAATTTGCCTAGCGCACATAGGCAATGCAATCGTCTTAAAGACTCAAAACAGTCAGTAAGCTAATACAGGTAAACATATATGAGCGATTTACAAATAGAAGAAGCAACACTCGAAGAAGCTGTTGCAGAACTGTCAACTTTACATGACTGGTTACGTTGGACTACAAGCCAATTTGCAAGTAGTAGTATATTTTTTGGACACGGTACTGATAACGCATGGGACGAGGCGGTAAGCCTGCTTTTGCCAGCGCTTAGCTTACCCGTTGATGCACCAAAAGAATTAATGCATGCACGTTTAACAAGTACAGAAAAAAATCGTCTAGCGGGTCTTATCGCAGAGCGTATAAACGACTGCACACCAGTACCTTATCTAACTAACATTGCGTGGTTTGCAGGCATGCCGTTTTACGTAGATGAACGTGTACTAATTCCCCGCTCACCATTTGCAGAGCTTATTAGCAATCGCTTTACGCCTTGGCTTTTGGAGCCAAGCTCGGTAAATCGCATTTTAGATTTATGTACAGGGTCGGGTTGTATAGCCATCGCACTTGCACAAGCATTTGAACAAGCGCAAGTAGATGCTGTTGATATTTCGTATGAAGCCCTTGAAGTGACTGATATCAACATTAACGACTATATGTTAAGTGATCGCGTGCTACCTATCCAGTCAGATGTATTTAGTGGTGTAGAAGGTCAAAAGTACGACTTGATTGTTGCCAATCCACCTTATGTTGACGCTGAAGACATGGCAGACTTGCCGCGCGAATTTCACCATGAGCCAGAACTAGGCCTTGCATCAGGTCACGACGGGCTTGACGTAACGCGTACTATTTTAAGTGAAGCCAGTAATCATCTAACTGATAACGGTTTGTTATTTGTAGAGGTGGGGAACTCTATGGTACATATGGATGCACTTTATCCAAATGCACCGTTTGAGTGGATTGAGTTTGAGCAAGGTGGCTTAGGTGTGTTTGTAATTAGCAAAAAGCAGTTAGATGAGTATTTTGCAAAATAGCACTCTTTTGTTTTTGGATTTGTATTAACTAAAACGAGTGTAAATATATAGCTGGGCATGTTAGCCCGGCTATTAGTCGTCATTAGGAATGAGGAAAGTTAATGGCAGGTAATAGCATTGGGCAGTTATTTAAAGTGTCCACCTTTGGAGAGAGCCACGGTGTTGCTTTAGGCGGCGTTGTTGACGGCACTCCAGCAGGTCTTGAATTAACAGAGGCCGACTTACAAATAGACTTAGATCGCCGTAAGCCAGGGCAAAGCCGTTATACAACGCAGCGCCGTGAGAGCGATCAAATAAAAATATTAGCAGGCGTTTTTGAAGGTAAAACAACCGGTACAAGTATTGGTTTATTAATCGAAAATACCGACCAACGTTCACAAGATTACGGCAAAATCAAAGATGTGTTTCGCCCAGGTCATGGCGATTACAGCTACTGGCACAAATATGGTCTTCGTGATTATCGCGGAGGAGGCCGCTCTTCTGCACGCGAAACAGCAATTCGCGTTGCGGCAGGGGCCATTGCTAAAAAGTACTTGAAACAATTTCATGGTATTGAAGTAAAAGCATGCTTGAGCCAGCTAGGGCCAATAAAAGCCGAAAGTTACGATTGGGATGAAGTTGAAAACAATTTGTTCTTTTTCCCTGATGCTAGCAAGCTAGAAGCACTTGACGAATATATGCGAGACCTTAAAAAACAAGGTGACTCAGTCGGCGCTAAAGTGAAAGTCGTGGCGAGCAACGTACCTGTAGGGCTAGGCGAACCTGTGTTCGACCGATTAGATGCTGAAATTGCACATTCACTAATGAGCATCAACGCCGTTAAAGGCGTTGAAATTGGTGATGGCTTTGATGTAGTAGAGCAAAAAGGTTCAGAGCATCGTGATGAACTAACGCCTGAAGGTTTTACATCAAACCATGCTGGTGGTGTTTTAGCTGGCATTTCTACAGGACAAGATATTATTGCCTCTATTGCGCTTAAACCTACATCAAGCATTACTATTCCAGGTAAGAGTATTAATACTAGCAACGAACCGGTAGAGATGATCACCAAAGGTCGTCACGACCCGTGTGTGGGCATTCGTGCCATACCCATTGCTGAGGCAATGATGGCCATTACGCTAATGGACCATTTATTGCGTCAACGCGGTCAAAACCCGCATGTGAACCACGAACACGGGCCAATTAACGGCTCTGTTTAACGTTTGAAGTTAGTCATATAAAAGCGCGTTTTTCGCGCTTTTTGTTTATGTAAAAGAGTTAAAGTGGTTTAAGGCGCAGTTCAACTTTACCGTTATATAATTTTCTATAGAGGTAAATTATGCAAGATTCAATTCAAACACATAGTAAATACGCTAAACAAAATGCAGCATTAAAACGCTTAGAAAGGTTTAGTCAACTTACTGACAGTAGTATTCGTTTTCCTTTTACAAACTTTAGGTTTGGCATTGAGGCAGTTATTGGTTTTGTGCCAGTTGTAGGGGATGTGATAGGGCTTATTTTATCTAGTTACGTATTATTTGAAGCTCAAAAGCTAGGTATAAGCTGGCATATTAAATTACGGATAATTATTAATATGCTGATAGACTTTTTTGTCGGATCAATTCCTCTTTTTGGCGATATATTTGATGCGTTTTTTAAAGCGAATACCCGTAATACACACATTTTAAAAAAGCATATTACTAAGCAATTAAATAAAGACAATATTGAGTAATTTTTAGTATTAACTTCGTGGTTGATTAATGTACAGTTGGGGAGTCCGTTTTAACAAGGAATAGGTCATGGAACTATTTATTGGCAATAAAAACTACTCAAGCTGGTCGTTACGCGCATGGTATTTAATGAGTAAATTTGAATTGGAGTTTGATGAAAGCCAGCTTGTACTCGATACTCCACACTTTTACAGCGAGCTAAAAAAGCATTTTACAGTTCTTAAAGTGCCAGCATTAATTGATGGTGATTTACAAGTCTGGGATTCACTTGCCATTTGTGAATACATTAATGATGCGTACCTCTCACAAGCTGCATGGCCAAAATATGTTACACAACGTGCAACAGCACGTGCTTTAAGCGCTGAAATGCACTCAGGCTTTATAGCGCTTAGAAGAGAAATGCCAATGAATATTCGTGCAAAGCGTAAAATCATACTCTCTGATGATGCTATAAAAGACATAGCCCGCATTGACGACATTTTTAGTAAACAACAGGTAATTTACCCAAATCAGTGGATGTTTGGTGATTTCAGTATTGTTGATGCTATGTATGCACCCATTGTACTGCGGTTAAAAACGTATCACATAACCTTGTCCAAAGCCGCCAATAGTTACTGCCAACATGTATTAGCATGCCCTGTATTACAGAGCTGGATAACTCAAGCTCTACAAGAAACCGATATAGTAGATGCTGATGAAGCCGGCGTTGATTTAAAAATATAGCAAGTAAGCGACTTTTACTTTAGCTGTAAAAGCCCGTACAATTCGTTTCGTTTTTAATGTGCCGCTGGGCGCTGTAACCGAGACGAATTTAGCCATATTTTATGTATCAAATAGCTGATCTTATTTCTATTTTTGAAGGCACTTTTTATCAAAGCCACAATACACGGCTGATCAAAGGTGATTGCGAGCCCGTATACCTTCCCGCAACACACAACACCCCTTATCACCAAATTGTGTTTGCGCATGGTTTTTATGCTAGTGCCTTACATGAAATAGCCCATTGGCTAGTGGCGGGCATTGATCGTCGACAACAAGAAGATTATGGATATTGGTATTGCCCTGATGGCCGTGATAAACACCAGCAGGCTGAATTTGAAAGTGTAGAAGTTAAGCCGCAAGCCATAGAATGGTTATTAAGCGCTGCTGCAGGTTTTTCTTTTAATGTATCGGTTGATAATTTAAATGGTGAGCAAACATGCCGGTTTGATTTTCAACAGCGAGTGCACCTGCGTGTAATTAACTTGATAGAAAACGGATTTAACCCACGAACAGAATCACTATTAATTGCTCTTGCCAATTTTTACAATACACCATGGCCAATGACCGCAAAGCAGTTTAATTGGCAACATCCTCAGGAGTTTTGTGATGCAGTTTAAATTAGGTTTAATTATAAACCCTGTAGCAGGATTAGGCGGAAGCGTTGCCTTGAAAGGAAGCGATGGAGCGCAAACCGCTGCAAAAGCTATTGAACTAGGTGCACAGCCTAAAGCAAATAGCCGCACTAAAGCCGCACTCGAAGTACTACTTCCGTATAAAGAACACCTCACAATTTATACTGTAAATGGCGATATGGGCGAACACACTGCAAAAGCTCTAGGCTTTAACGTAGAAATTGTTTACAACACCGACACGATAACTACACCAGATGACACGGAGCAGGCTGCAAAGCTATTAAAAAATGCCGGTGTTGACCTATTGTTGTTTGCCGGAGGCGATGGCACCGCACGTAATGTGTGTCATGCTATTGAAGACACCGCTCCAGTACTAGGAATTCCCGCAGGCTGTAAAATCCATTCTGGCGTCTATGCTATTACGCCTAAAGCCGCCGGGCGTGTTGTTGAGATGCTCGTAAATGGCGAGTTAGTCACTTTGGCTGATGCCGATGTAATGGATATTGATGAAGATGCCTTTAGACAAGGCACGGTAAAAGCAAAACGTTTTGGCGAGATGCAAATACCCAGCGAAGTACGTTATGTGCAAGCCGTTAAAAATGGCGGTAAAGAAACTGACGAATTGGTACTTTCAGATATAGCGGCCCACGTAGTGAGCGAAATGGACGAAGACACACTTTACATTATGGGTAGTGGCTCAACCGTTGAAGCTATAATGGAAGAAATGGGCCTTGAGAACACTTTGCTAGGTGTTGATTTAATAAAAGACCAAACACTTATAGCCCAAGATTTAACAGCCGCTGAGTTACTAGAACTTACCCATGAGCAAAATACAAAACTTGTGATCACTTTAATCGGTGGACAAGGGCATATTTTTGGTCGTGGGAATCAGCAATTAAGCCCTGCTCTGATCCGTGCTATTGGCAAAGAAAATATTATTGTTGTTGCAACAAAAACTAAATTACAAGCGCTGAATGGTCGCCCATTAATTTGTGACACAGGCGACAGTGAATTAGACGATGAATTAACAGGTTACATGAAAGTAACCACCGGATTTAACGACCATATTATGTATGCAGTAGGGCACCAATACCAAGATGAAACGGGTGCTATACAAAATCAGGAGATAAGCAAGTGACCTTAGTAAACTATATTGACGCGGCCCAACAGTATTATGACGATTTAGTGATCAAAGCAACGGATGACGAATTATTTGCAGGCGGCTACTTACGGGGTCATTTTGATCTAGCTGTAGGCTATGCTGAAGTTGAGCAACTTACTATTAGTATTGAGCAGCTAAACGAAACAGTAGAGCAAAGCTTGGTAAAAGCTTACCGTAACGGTGAACTTAACGAAGAAGACAAAGCATTAGTTGTTCGGTTATGGGAAGAAGTGAAAGCGCTCGCTTAATAGCCAAATGAATAAAAAAAGCACGATTATCATAGGTAATCGTGCTTTTTTTGTTTAACGTTCCTAAAATAGCTTTTTACGTTAATTTACTGTTGCGTATTAATGCGATATTGTTACTTAAATAAATTTTAATGAGCGAAATACAATGAATAATAATCAAGATGCTTTACCTTCAGGAGTTGTTGCGCGCTTCTTGAATGTAGTTGAGCGGGTTGGTAATAAATTACCCGATCCTGCAATTATATTTTTATTTGCCATGTTATTGATATGGGGTTTGTCGTGGTGGTTCTCTGGCGTAAGTTTTGATGCAATCGATCCGCGAACTGGCGAAGCCATTATAATAAACAACATGTTAGCAAGTGACTCACTGGCCACGTTTTTATCATCTATGGTTAAAACGTTTACAGGCTTTGCTCCTTTGGGCGTGGTACTTGTAGCTATGTTAGGTGTGGGTGTAGCTGAGCACTCAGGTTTTATTAATACTGGCCTTAAGCTGATGTTAAAAGTAACACCTAAAAAGCTGTTAACACCGTCTATTATTTTAGTTGCTATTGTAAGTCACACAGCGACTGATGCAGGTTATGTGTTGGTGATACCGTTAGCTGGCGTAATCTTTTATGCAGCAGGAAGGCACCCTTTAGCCGGGATTGCAGCGGCATTTGCCGGTGTAAGTGGTGGCTTTGGCGCCAACTTTATTCCATCAGGAATAGACCCACTACTGCAAAGCTTTACGCAAAGTGCTGCCCATATTATTAACCCTGATATGTCGATAAACCCATTAAATAACTGGGCGTTTGCGTCTGCTTCAAGTATGTTTATTGTATTACTTGGTTGGTATATTACCGATAAAATTATTGAGCCTCGTTTACAAAATACGCCGCTTGATGGAAACAGTGAAGATTTACCTGTTTTTGAAGATGCTCGTAGTGATGAAAAACGTGCATTTTTTATAGCAAGCAGTGTGATGATTGCAGGTATTGCTTTACTTGCTTATGTCTCTGCTCCTGCTGATTCTGCAATGCGCAGTAGCGATGGCTCCTTAACTAATTTCCGTTCACCTTTAATGCAATCTATTGTGCCGTTGATCTTTTTATTATTTTGGATCCCAGGCGCTGTATATGGCTTCACAGTCGGCACATTTAAAAGCTCTAAAGACATGATTGATGCTATGAGCAAAGCAATGGGCGGTATGGCTTATTATATTGTAATGGCCTTTTTCTGTGCATTATTTATTGCCGCATTTAGTAAATCAAATTTAGGGGCTTTACTTGCTATCGAAGGGGCGCAGTTATTAAAAGCCATGGCACTACCAAGTTCGGTAACGGTGGTAGGCATTATATTTTTAACCGCATTTGTAAATTTATTTGTTGGCTCTAGTTCGGCCAAGTGGGCCTTACTAGGTCCGGTGTTTGTGCCTATGTTAATGCAACTGGGTATTTCCCCCGATTTAACGCAAGCGGCTTATCGTGTTGGTGACTCTAGCTCTAATATTATTACACCACTAATGCCTTACTTTCCTTTGGTTGTAGTTTACTGTCAAAAATACGTTAAAAGCACCGGCATTGGTACGCTAATAGCGATGATGCTGCCATACTCGGTTGCATTTTTAATAGGTTGGAGCTTGTTTCTACTCGGTTATTGGGCATTGGGTATTCCATTAGGGTTAGATGCAAGTTACGTGTATCCAGCTGTAGCGCCGTAAAAAACAATCACCATAATAAAGTAAAGGCCTCACCATTCATTGGTTAGGCCTTTTTATTTTAAGTGAATTATTTATTGAGAGATTTAGAGTCGCTGCGTTTAGAAGATAAAAGTGGCTTGCTTTTGCAGCGATTGGGCTTACCTGATACTTAAACTCAAGACATAAAAAAACCTTGCTCACTGTCGTGGCAAGGTTTTTTTAATAAAGACGTGTTGCTTACTTAGCGGTAAAGCTAACTGGGCGACGTTCTTTACGAGGTCCGCTACGCTTATCACCGCGTGGGCCATCGTTACGTTTTCTATCACCAGATGGGCGTTCGCCACGTGGCTCAGATGGGCCTTGATCTTGTGTAATTGTCATACCCATTGGGCGTTTACAAATAAACACTTTTTGGAAATGATCTAGTACATCTTTAGGCATGTTTTGCGGTAATTGAACCGTACTATGCTGATCGTGAAGACGAATATCACCAATAAACTTGCTTGATATATCAGCTTCATTAGCGATTGCGCCAACGATGTTCTTAACCTGAACACCATGCTCACGACCCACTTCGATACGGTAGGTATCCATAGGGCCTGCATCACGGCTGTTACGCTCGCGAGGTTTACGCTCAGCGCGTTCACCACCACGTTCGTTACGACGTCCGCGATCACCACGGTCATTACGTGGGCTGCGTTCGTTACGCTCACGTGGTTGAATTTTAACTTCTTCAACTTTGATTGGCGACTGTTGCTGCGCTAAACACAGTAAAGCACCCGCTAAGCTTTCAAGAGGAAGGTCAAGTTTTTCAGCCATGTTAGTAGCAACGTCGTTAAAGAACGTAATGTCTTTGTTTTCAAGCGCAATACTTAATTTTGCTTGTAACGCAGCGATACGTTTTTCTTCAACAATTTTAGCTGTAGGTAATTCAACCTGTGCAATTTCAGACTTAGTATGACGAATGATATTTTTAAGTAAGTAACGTTCGTTATGCTTAACAAATAAAATTGCTTTACCAGTACGACCAGCACGACCTGTACGGCCAATACGGTGAACGTAGGCTTCAGAATCTTGTGGAATATCGTAGTTGATAACTAAGCTTAAACGGTCAACATCAAGACCACGTGCTGCTACATCTGTTGCAATAACAACATTTAGCATACCACTTTTTAAGCGATCAACCGTGCGTTCACGTGCTTGCTGGTTCATGTCACCGTTAAGTGGAGCAGCAGAGAAACCTTCGCGCTCTAATAACTCAGCAAGTTGAACTGTGTCATTACGTGTACGTACGAAAACAATAGCACCTTCGTATTGCTCAGCTTCTAAAAAGCGAACAATCGCTTTATTTTTATGTACGCTTGCATTCCAAAACACTTGCTCAACAGACGATACTGTCGAGTTACGCGCAGAGATATGAACCTGTTCAGGGTTATTCATATACTTGCTGCTGATGTTTTGAATTTGCTTAGGCATAGTCGCAGAGAAAAGACATGTTTGCTTTTCGCGCGGTGTTTTTTCCATGATGCTTTCTACATCATCGATAAAGCCCATACGTAACATTTCATCGGCTTCATCAAGCACAAGTGCCTGAAGAGCGTCAAACTTGATAGTGCCACGGTTTATGTGATCGATTAATCGACCCGGAGTAGCAACAATGATTTGAGCGCCACGACGAAGTGCGCTTAATTGAATGCTGTAACTTTGGCCACCGTATAGTGCTAATACTTCAACACCACGGGTGCCTTTTGCATATTGTTCAAATGCCTCAGCAACTTGGATCGCAAGCTCACGTGTAGGTGTGAGTACAAGGATCTGTGGCTGTTTCACAGACGGGTCAATATTGTTTAGTAACGGCAGTGCAAATGCTGCGGTTTTACCTGTACCCGTTTGTGCTAGTCCCAGTACGTCCTTTCTTTCTAGCAATAACGGTATACATTGAGCTTGGATTTCAGATGGTGTCTTGTAACCCAACTCTTCAACTGCCTTCAAAATTGCAGGAGAAAGATTTAGAGATTCAAACGTGACTGGTTCTGACATTAATACGCCTCAACGAATTTAAAGAGGCGCGCATTATATAGGATTAGCGAGGCAAATGCTTGTATAAATTGAAACTAATTTGTATGTGCTTGATGTTGGTTGAAATTTAACCAGTCGAATAATTGGATTATTAAACTGGTTAACAAATTTGATACAAGATTACTTATACAAGCCTAGATTTTCTTTTGCGTAAGCTTCAAATTCGGTAAAACCGCCTATGTGGTTTTGATCAACAAAAATTTGTGGGACAGTAGGGCAAGGTTTACCGGCTGACTTTTCTAAATCTGCTTTGCTTATACTTTCTTTTATAATGTCGATGTAACGATATTTAAAATCATCGCGCTCGTTAGCAAGTTGCTCTGCAACATCTTTGGCACGAACACAAAATGGGCAGCCTTCACGGCCAAAAATTACTGTAAGCATGGTGCTCTCCTTTATTTAATTGACTTAAGTTTAAATGATTAAAAAATATAATAAAGCGCAAAAAAGTGATTGTTCCATTCTATTATTACAATGGACATTAAGCTGAGCGAGTTATGAACGGCTTAATTCACCACGTTCTTGCTGCTATTCCTAATTGGGTTGAGTAGCCCATTGCGTGTGCCGTTATCTGTAAATTTGAATCTATTACGTAATAAGTTGGAAAAGCGCTTACTTTATAATTTGATTGGGTGTATTGATTACCCAGTAGTATAGGGATATTAAGGTTTAGGTCATCTATAAATTGAATAACCTGCTGCTCATTTTTATAATCAAGGGCAATACCAATTACATTAATGTCAGAGTCTATTAACGTGCTTTGTAAGTTGGGCATGCTATAACGGCATACCGAGCACCAAGGAGCAAAAAAATACACAATAGTTGTATTTCCCTGAAGCTCTGCAATGCTAAACCGCTCGCCGCTTTCATTTAAAACAGGCAAGTTAAAATAAGGGGCAGGAGTGTGGTTTGTTTCAAGTAAATTACGCGTTTGGTAGGCACTTGCTAAGTAAAACACGAGTATTGCTAAACTTAAATTTATTAACGTGCTACGTATTAATGCCATTGATTCTGTCTGACCTATTTATAATTAAAAGCCAACCCTAACATAAATGCTAAGCAGCCACTGTTATTTGATAGGCAGAGCTTTAGCGTTTGCATGTGTATCAAGCCCAGTTGCCAATAAAGCATCTATTTTAAACTTACTCTTTTACACAAAATATGCTTCTAGTGAAAAGGTTCAGCAGAAAACGGTAATGACTTTCTGGTTACATTTTAACAGTTGAATTTATAAATTTAACCCTAAGTTCTATATTTGAGATGCAGATATAGAGTATGTTTTTTAACTGGCAAAGGAGACCTAGATCATGAGCAATTATTTACAACCAGCAATGAAAATGCCTTCACTTAATGTTAAAGATAATGAGAATAACCTTGCTGACGTTTCTGCTCGACAGACAGATTTACCCTGGAAAATGATAGTAATTTATCGCGGAAAGCACTGCCCACTATGTACTAAACAACTTAATGCACTTGCTAAAATGAAAGATAAATTTAAAGATGCAGGGGTAGAGATTGCAGCCGTTAGTGGCGACAGCCATGCACAATTAACCGAGCATCTAAATGATTTACAGGTTAACTTTCCTCTTTACAGTGGCTTATCTTTATCGCAAATGACGGATTTAGGTTTGTATATTAGTGAACCACGCAGTGAAAAAGAAACCGATCACCCATTTGCTGAACCTGCTATTTTTGTAATTAACGAGCATGATCAAATTCAGATACTAGATAAATCAAATGCACCCTTTTCACGCCCTGATTTAAATGATTTGTTGGCTGGTATTGAGTTTATTCGCGAAAACGATTATCCAATTCGTGGCACATTAACACACTAATTAGCGATGAATACTTAGCGCTAATCTACAATATTGAACAACCATTTTGAGGAATTAAAAGCATTTGACTTTTTAATGCCTCAAAATGGGTTACTAATTTCACTAGTTTATAAAATGAGGAATTTTTTTAAATATTTTAATTTATTTACTTGAAAATATTTTTACCGTCCATATATAGTTTAGTAGGACGCCTGATGGGTCCTAAACTAAACTTAAACAATTGAAATTTATATTATTAATTTATATTTGTTAGCGCTTGTTCAAATGAAAAGTGCAAACAAAATATCGCTTAAATACGAGGATATTATTATGCGTACAGTAGACTTATCACCACTTTATCGTTCATTCATTGGATTTGATCATTTAGCGTCTTTAATGGATGCTGCGGCGAATACAGACAAACAGCCGAGCTTTCCTCCTTACAATATTGAAGCACTCGATCAAGACAGATACCAAATCACTATGGCTGTTGCCGGATTTAGCGACAACGAGCTAAGCATTGAGTCAGAAAATAACACATTAAAAGTAGCGGGTATAAAAGCTAATAAAGATGAAAACAAAGAACGTAAGTTTATTCATCAAGGAATTGCAGAACGCAACTTTGAGAGAAAGTTTCAGCTAGGAGACCATGTTAAAGTACTTGGCGCCGACTTAGCAAACGGCTTGCTAACAATAGAGCTAAAGCGCGAGATACCAGAAGCTTTAAAGCCGCGTAAAATTGAGATTGGCCAAGGTCGACTACTAGAAGACAGCTAACCTCGTTATTAACAACATTATTTTCCCCTGATTATTTGGCCGCCTCTTTTGAGGCGGCTTTTTTGTGTCATAAAGACTCAATGTTATTTATGTAGTGTGTAGCTTGATTAAGTGTCTCTTCGCGTAATTCATCGTCTTGCTTATCCCAATTTCTATAAACCATGCCTATGCGTGGGTTTTTCTCTAGTTTTTCGCGGTGTGTTTGCATAAAACGCCAATATAAACTGTTCAGTGGGCAAGCTTTATCCCCCATTTTTTGTCTCACGTCGTATTGACAATTTTTGCAGTAGTCGCTCATTTTATTGACGTAATTACCACTTGCAGCATAAGGTTTGGTAGCAATAATTCCATCGTCTGCAAATTGGCTCATTCCACGTGTGTTGGGCATTTCAACCCACTCAATGGCATCTATGTAGACACCTAAGTACCAGTTATCAACATCATCAGGGTTTATCCCGCTGAGTAAACAAAAGTTACCAATAATCATTAAGCGCTGAATATGATGAGCGTAGGCGGTGTCTAAGCTCTGCTTTAACGAGTGGCTCAAACAGTTCATTTTTGTATTACCATCCCAAAAATATTTAGGTAGCTTATTATTGGCTTTTAGTTGATTTTTAGTCGCGTAGTCGGGCATGTTTACCCAATAAACAGCACGAACGTATTCTCGCCAACCGAGTATTTGCCTGGTAAACCCTTCAACTTGTGAAAGTGATATTTCGTCAGGCCGTTGCTTGAATTCAGATATTACACGTTTGATTACATACAAGGGGTGAAGAAGTTTAGTGTTTAGGGCAAAAGAGAGCCTGCTATGGTAAAGACTGGTATTGTCTTTACTTTGATCTGTCATTGCATCCTGAAATTTACCAAAATTGACAAGTAAATATTTACAAAAGTATTCAAGAGATTCTTTGGCTTGCTTACGAGAGGTCGACCATTCGAGTTTCTCTACATTTATTTCACCGAAATAAGCTACATCATGCTTTTTTAAACGAGCGAGGATTTGACTGACATCGTTTTTAAATAATTTAGGCTCTGGGATAGATTTTAAGTCTTGCTTAGAAAATTTATTGCGATTATTGCTGTCGTAGTTCCATTTACCGCCAGCTGGTTTATCGCCTTCCATCAACAGATCATATTGCTTACGCATAGCACGGTAAAAGTGCTCCATAGTTACGTGCTTATCTTTTTTGAATCGATCTTTAATATCGCCAAAAGGCAGTAAAAAATGTTCAGAGTCATATGCTGACACATTTATTGCGTTTGATTTTTCAAAATCAGCCAATTGCTTTTTTAACCTAAATTCGTCCGGGTATAAGTATTCTATAGAAGTGCAGTTATATTCTTTTGCAATACGATTCAGCAGTGCAGGTAGGTTTTCATCCTGATGTGTTTCGTCAAGTGTTAAGTGTAAGACATTAAAACCTGCTGATTTCAACGCGGTTGCAAAGTTTTCCATTGCATTAAAAAAAGCACACAGCTTTTGTATGTGGTGTTTAACGTAGTCGGTTTCTTGTTTTAATTCTGCAATAAGGTAAACGACGTCATCGTCTTTATTTTTAAACCAAGAATGAGAAGGGTTGAGTTGGTCGCCTAAAATGAGTCTTAGCGTTTTATAAGCCGCCATAATAAAGCCAAAAATGAAAATTAATACGTAGGTATTTGCCTAACCGATCGCTGTTTTTTAACAACTTAATTTACAATGTACGCTCTAGTTATATTATTAAATCAACTTTAGAGGGTTTAATTAGGGAAGGTTGATCTTTTCGGATTGAAACTTGTTCAAACTAGGGGCTGTTTAATTGCGGCGCGATATTTGTAACTAGTGGGCTCGATAACTACCCATGCATTATTCTACTGGCCTTCATTCATGTAAGTATAAGTCAAAGCCGATTAAAGCTTCCGCGTCTTGCTCACGCCCCTACTTGCGTCCATGCAGGCAACAAAGCGTGAATAGTCCTTAGAAAGACCTCCTTGGGCAGCGCCTGTTTAGCATTAATGCTTCGTTATCGCCAATTTATGGAGAATAACTGCACTGCATAAGCTCTGCCTTTTCTGAATACCAAACAGACTGCTGCAAATTTATCCTTAAAAGGTTAACAGACCCTAAAACTACTTTAATTATTACTTCGCTTTTGTTGCATAAGTTCGCTTAAGCAAACCACATTAGAGACATTAAACAGTGTGTCATTCGTAAAGCGTTCAAAATAGGTCAGAACATTACGCCATGCTAAATGGGTATCTTCCTTAAATAGTCGACCCAAGTGCTCTACTAAAGTTATATAAAATATATCTGTAAGGGGCTTTATATCACTTTGCTGAATATTTAATTTTTTTAAAAACTGTAAATGATGACTCAAAAATGGCGCAACAGATGATGGGTTATCTATATTTTTGATTATGCGCTCTAAGGTACAATATAAAATGTAACTTTTTTCGTTAAATTGCTCAGCGCTCGGTATCTTCATTGATACATTAGATTGCTCGAGCTTTTTGTGGAATCGTGCAGTAAATGCGTGAAAGTTTGGTTTTATGATACCAAGACTTTTTAACAAAACGGATTTATGTGAATTCATCATAGCCTCACAGAAAGGAAAAACTTATTTTTATAATTCTTTTTTATTATTATAGTTTGCGTAACAAAAATCACACGTTTTTTTGATGAAAAAGTATTAATTAAGAAATAACTTTTTGAGTTTTATACATTTAAAAATAAAAATGAGAGTGGTTATTGATTCGTTTTTACTGTATTTGCTCTGTTTAAACTGTAAATCATACATCAACGAGAATAGCTCTATACCTTTAATAGGTATAATGAGTATTTTATTTAGCGTCTTTGGGCACAATATTTAAAAAGTTATTCGTTATTATGGTTGCTAATCATCCCCAACATCCCTATAATAGCGGCCATTGTTTAGTCTGTTTTAAAACAACTAACAGCGATATTAAATCAAGGTTTGATATCTATTGGCGCGGGATGGAGCAGCCTGGTAGCTCGTCGGGCTCATAACCCGAAGGTCGTCGGTTCAAATCCGGCTCCCGCAACCAATTCTACTAATAAGTGTAAACTTATTATTTTATATCGCGCATTCTACGTAATGCGCGTTTTGCGTTTAAGCTAATGCAGTTTAATTTGGTCATTTACTGACTCGCAACCAAGCTCGGCCCTAGGCCACACAGTTTTATGCTTTATTGGTGTGACGCCCCGCTTGGTTCGGGGCGTTGTTGTATCTGCACCTTTCTTAATTTATGGCGGTTGTCATTAAATTAAAATTTAAACTCAGTATTTTAGGGCTATAAGCCCTTTTTTTGTTTGTATGGAGGATTTTCGTGACAAAACTTGAACAAGATTTAGTAACCATGTTAACGCCTGCGGTAGAAATGTTAGGCTTTGAGTTACATGGTCTTGAATTTGTACAAGCGGGTCGCCATTCTACCTTAAGAGTATATATTGCTCATGAGGATGGGATCTCAGTTGATAACTGTGCGGACGCTAGTCGCCAAATTAGTGCGATATTAGATGTCGAAGACCCAATTACAAATGAATATGATTTGGAAGTGTCGTCTCCTGGTGTTGATCGTCCATTATTCAAACAAGATCACTACGAGCAGGCGCAAGGAGAGGAAGTACGCGTGCGTACTAAGCTTCCACAAGACGGTCGTCGAAATTTTAAAGGCGACTTAATAGCAGTTAGCAGCGATATGATCACACTATCAAGCGATGGTGTAGAGCATTTGATCATGCTTAGTAATATAGAACGTGCGAATTTAATCGCAAAGTTTTAAATTCGAGTGCGAAGGAATAGGGCAAGCGAGGCATTACCCATGGCAAAAGAGATATTATTGGTTGCTGAAGCCGTTTCCAATGAGAAAGCGGTTCCAAAAGAAAAGATTTTTGAAGCATTAGAGTTCGCACTAGCGACGGCGACAAAGAAAAAACACGATGGTGAAATTGAAGTACGTGTATCAATTGACCGTAAAACAGGTGATTACGACACGTTCCGCCGCTGGCAGATTGCTGAAGTTTTAGAAGATGGGTCATTAGAAAACCCGTACAGCGAAATAACTTTGGAAGCTGCGCAGGTTGAAGAGCCTGATTTACAGCTTGGTGATTTTGTTGAAGAGCAAATTGATTCAATCAAATTTGACCGCATCACCACACAAATGGCTAAACAAGTAATCGTACAAAAAGTACGTGAAGCTGAGCGTGCTTTAGTGGTTGACGCATATAAAGACCAAGTTGGTGAGTTAGTAACAGGTGTTGTTAAAAAAGCAACGCGTGATTCAATCGTACTTGACTTAGGCAACAACGCAGAAGCCGTTATTTACCGTGACGACATGTTACCACGCGAAAACTTCCGCCCAGGCGACCGTATTCGTGGTCTTTTATATGAAGTTAAGCCAGAAGCTCGCGGCGCACAATTATTTGTAACGCGTTCTAAACCTGAAATGCTGATGGAGTTATTCCGCATTGAGGTGCCAGAAATTGGCGAAGAAATGATCGAGCTTCGTGCTGCTGCGCGTGATCCTGGTTCACGCGCTAAAATCGCGGTTAAATCTAATGACAAGCGTATTGATCCAATTGGCGCATGTGTAGGTATGCGTGGTGCCCGTGTTCAGGCTGTTTCGTCTGAGCTTGGTGGTGAGCGTGTTGATATTGTACTTTACGATGACAACCCAGCTCAATTTGTTATCAATGCAATGTCGCCGGCTGAAGTTGCTTCAATCGTAGTAGATGAAGATACTCACTCAATGGATATCGCAGTTGAAGCCGATAACCTAGCACAAGCCATTGGACGTAATGGTCAAAACGTTCGTTTAGCAAGCCAGTTAACTGGTTGGGAACTAAACGTAATGACAGTTGACGAGATGCGTACCAAAAATGAAGCAGAATCAGATAAGTTACTTAACTTATTCACTGAAAATTTAGATATCGATGATGAGTTTGCAACACTACTTATCAACGAAGGTTTCTCAACGCTTGAAGAAGTTGCCTATGTGCCAGCCTCTGAGTTTTTAGAAATCGACGGTCTTGACGAAGAGACAGTGGACGTATTACGTTCACGTGCTAAAGATGCATTAACAACAAAAGCGCTTAAAACAGAAGAAAGCTTAGAGGGCGCAGAGCCAGCTGAAGACTTACTTGCGCTTGAAGGGTTAGAGCGTCACCTAGCATTTGTAATGGCAAGCAAAGGTGTTGTAACACTTGAAGACTTGGCAGAACAAGGTATTGACGAATTAGTTGATATCACAGAGCTTTCATCTGAACAAGCAGGTGAGCTTATAATGGCTGCACGAAATATTTGTTGGTTTGCAGACGAGTAATTTATTAACGGAGGTATTACACACTATGGCAGAAGTAAATGTTGAAAAACTAGCCGGCGATATAGGTACAACTGTTGATAAATTGCTACAGCAATTTTCGCAAGCGGGTATCACTAAGCAGGCAACTGATAATGTAACTGAAGCAGAAAAAGCAACGTTACTTGATCATTTAAGCAAGTCACATGGTGGCACGGGCTCTGAAGGCCCTGCACGCATGACTTTACAACGTAAGAGCAAAAGCACACTAAATGTGACTGGCTCTACAGGTAAAGCGAAAGCAGTTCAAGTTGAAGTTCGCAAAACACGTACCTACGTGAAGAAAAGCGCAATGGAACAAGAGCAAGAGCAGCAACGCTTAGCCGCTGAAGAAAAAGCGCGTCTTGAAGAGCAGCAAAAAGCTGAACAAGCAGCCGCTGAGTTAAAGGCAAAACAAGAGGCAGAACGTAAAGCGAAAGAAGACGCTGATCGTAAAGCCAAAGAAGAAGCTAAACGTAAAGCTGATGCTGAGCGTAAAGCGAAACAAAAGCAGATGACCCCAGAGCAAAGTGCTAAGTCTGAGAAAGATCGCATCGAAGCTGAGCGTCTGCAAAAAGAAGCAGAAGAGGCCGCATTGAAGAAAGCTGAAGAAGAAGCGAAACGTCAGGCAGAAGAAGCAAGAAAACTAGCTGAAGAAAATTCAGCTCGTTGGAAGAAAGAAGAAGAAGAGCGTAAGAAGCGTGAAGAAACAGCAGATCACCACCTTACGACTTCAACTTACGCACGTGAAGCAGAAGATGTAGCTGATGCTCGCGAAGAGCAAGGCTCACGCCGTGCGAAGAAGAAGAAAAAAGCGCCAGCAAAAGATAAGTTTGCAGCGTCTAAAGGTAAAAAAGGTAAGCTAAAAGCACCTGCTTCATTACAGCATGGTTTCCAAAAACCAACGGCTGATGTTAAAAATGAAGTGCGTATTAGCGAAACAATTACAGTTGCTGAGCTTGCATCACGTATGGCTGTTAAAGGCGCTGAAGTTGTAAAAACAATGATGAAAATGGGTGACATGGTTACGATTAACCAAGTTATTGACCAAGAAACTGCACAACTAGTAGCAGAAGAAATGGGTCATAAAGTTATCATTGTTAAAGAAAACGAATTAGAGCAAACAGTACTAAATGACCGCCACGAAGATGGCAAGTCTGAGCCGCGTGCTCCAGTAGTTACTGTTATGGGTCACGTTGACCATGGTAAAACATCGACGCTTGATTACATTCGTTCAGCTAAAGTTGCTTCAGGCGAAGCCGGTGGTATTACGCAGCACATTGGTGCATACCACGTTGAAACTAACGGCAACATGATCACATTCTTAGATACACCGGGTCACGCCGCGTTTACATCAATGCGTGCTCGTGGTGCTAAAGCGACTGATATTGTAATCCTAGTTGTTGCAGCTGATGATGGTGTAATGCCACAAACTAAAGAAGCGGTACAGCATGCTCGTGCAGCGGGTGTTCCTTTAATCATTGCTGTTAACAAAATGGATAAAGAAGGCGCAGATCCAGATCGCGTTAAAAACGAACTAGCACAGCTAGACGTTATTCCAGAAGAATGGGGCGGCGACACGCAGTACGTTCATATCTCAGCTAAAACTGGCTTAGGTATTGATGAACTACTTGAAGCTGTACTTATGCAATCTGAGCTATTAGAACTTACTGCACCAAGCCAAGGTATGGCTGCAGGTGTTGTAATTGAATCGCGTCTTGATAAAGGCCGTGGTCCAGTAGCGTCTATTCTTGTTCAGTCAGGTACGCTAAACCAAGGTGACATTGTATTGTGTGGTCTTGAGTATGGCCGTGTTCGTGCAATGCGCGATGAGAACGGTAAAGACATCAAGTCTGCAGGTCCATCTATCCCAGTAGAGATTTTAGGTCTGTCTGGTATTCCGGCAGCGGGTGATGAAGCAACGGTAGTTAAAGATGAGCGTAAAGCGCGTGAAGTTGCATTATATCGTCAAGGTAAATTCCGTGATGTTAAACTAGCACGTCAGCAAAAAGCGAAACTTGAAAACATGTTTACTAACATGGCAGAAGGTGACGTTTCAGAAGTTAACGTGGTACTTAAAGCGGACGTACAGGGCTCTATCGAAGCAATTTCTGATTCACTAACTAAGCTTTCTACTGACGAAGTAAAAGTGAAGATAGTAGGTTCTGGCGTTGGTGGAATCACAGAGACAGACGCAACGCTTGCTGCAGCTTCTAACGCAATTGTTGTAGGTTTCAACGTACGTGCTGATGCATCTGCACGTAAAGTGATTGACTCTGAAAACTTAGATTTACGCTACTACAGCGTTATTTACGCCTTAATTGAAGAAGTTAAGCAAGCGATGTCAGGTATGCTTGCACCAGAATTTAAGCAAGAAATTATCGGTCTTGCTCAGGTTCGTGACGTATTCAAATCACCAAAAATTGGCGCAATTGCCGGTTGTATGGTGACGGAAGGTATTATTAAGCGCAGCGCGCCTATTCGTGTACTACGTGATAACGTGGTTATATACGAAGGTGAACTTGAGTCACTTCGTCGCTTTAAAGACGATGTTCAAGAAGTGCGTAACGGTATGGAATGTGGTATCGGTGTTAAGAACTACAATGACGTACGTGTTGGTGACCAAATCGAAGTATTTGAAACAGTTGAAGTACAACGTACTTTATAATTGTTAGCTCACTAAACTAATAAATGGGGGCTTAGCCCCCATTTGTGTATCTATAACTTAATTAGCTTATTATTAAATTTCAATAAGTTACATTTTTAGGACAAATTTCATGAGAGAGTTTTCTCGCACTGATCGTGTTGGCCAGCAAATCCAAAAGGAAATTGCTGTGATTTTACAACGCGAAATTAAAGATCCGCGCTTAGGCATGGTGACAGTGTCTGCGGTAGAAGTATCGCGCGATTTATCTTATGCAAAAATTTTCATCACGGTGTTCAATACAAAAGATGAAGATGCAGCTAAGCAAAGCGCAAAAGTTCTTAACGAAGCAACAGGCTATATTCGCTCGTTACTAGGTAAGCGTATTCGTGCTCGTATTATGCCAGAGCTAAAGTTTGTGGTTGATAATTCATTAATGGAAGGGATGCGTATCTCTAACTTAGTGGACACAATCATCAGAGAAGATAACGCAAAACATGTCAATGAAGACAGCGTTGATGAAGCGCAAAATAACGATGACAATATCGAGCAAGCAGGCGATAAAGACAGTTAAGAAGGCATGTAGCGATGGCAAGACGCAGTAAAGGCCGTGCAATAGATGGGATTTTGTTGTTAAACAAACCGCAAGGCATTTCGTCAAATAAAGCATTACAACAGGCAAAAGGTATATATTTTGCTCAAAAAGCGGGGCATACAGGCGCGCTTGATCCGCTAGCGACTGGTATGCTGCCAATTTGTTTTGGTGAGGCAACTAAGTTTACCCAGTTTTTACTTGATACTGACAAAACTTATGTTGTGCGCGCTAAATTAGGTGAAAGAACAACAACATCAGACTCTGATGGTGAAATAGTTCAGACACGAGATGTAAATGTAACTATAGAACAGCTGAAAAAAGAAATTGCAGCGTTTTTAGGTGAATCGGATCAGTATCCATCAATGTATTCTGCACTTAAATACGAAGGAAAACCTTTGTATAAATATGCCCGCGAAGGTATTGAAGTTCCAAGAAAGTGCAGAAAAATAAATGTGTTTAGTTTAACGCTTGATGAGTTTGATGAAGCAAATAATGAAGTACAAATGACGGCCCATGTATCTAAAGGGACTTACATTCGTACTATTGTTGATGACTTAGGTGAAAATTTAGGCTGTGGTGCTCATGTAATTATGCTTCACCGTTCAGCTGTTGGGCATTATCCTGCAGAGAAAATGGTATCGCTCGAGCAACTAGAGTCGTTATTAGCTAAAGCGAAAGACGAAGAAATTTTGCCATCAAGCTACCTTGATGAACTGCTTCTACCCATGGATACAGCATTAGTTGATTTACCTGTTGTAGAGATAAGTGAAGAGCAGGGCATTGCATTTAGCCATGGTCAAGCTGTGGTGCTAGGTAAAGAATTACCAGACGGTGCGATAAAAGTCTTAGCAGATGGCGTGTTTATAGGCACTGGTGAGAAAAATCCTGACGGGCATTTAAAATCAAAGCGCGGCCTATCTAATCAGCAGGCAGAGTAAAGTTTAACTTGTAGTTATTCTTATACTTGTTAGAATACGCCCGCTTAATCGTTTTGGCTGAATTAGTGATCGGCTAAGACACCTTTTAAATTTAATTTTTGGAGTTATTATGTCACTAAGCAATCAAGAAAAAATCGATATCATTGCTAAATTCGCACGTGCTGAAGGCGACACTGGTTCACCTGAAGTACAAGTAGCATTACTTACTTTTGATATCAACAAGCTTCAAGGTCACTTTGCTGATCACAAGCATGACTTCCACTCACGTCGTGGTCTGCTTCGTAAAGTAAGCACTCGCCGTAAATTGCTTGATTACCTTAAAGGTAAAGATATCTCGCGTTATACTGCGTTAATCCAAGAGCTTGGCCTACGTCGCTAAGAACTTGATTACGAGAAAAGGAGCTTTATAGCTCCTTTTTTTGTGCCTGAAATTTAGAAAATAACATCGACTAGTAACTGGCCATAATATTTACACCAATCCGCAATAATACTTAACCATGTTGCGGGGCTAAACGTGTCACTATTCGCGTTAAAAATTTATTTTGAGAACAACTTAATAGCAATTTTTTTGCTTAGTTATTTACACGTTTTTCCACTCTTAAAATAGATCACTTTATTAAGCGGATTAGTATAAAAGTCTTCTATAAAGCTGTGCGCAGTTTTTCTCGTTAATTCAACCCATTTAGATGATAAACATACATACTATAAACTGTTTGCTAGACTCGCATTTTTACGTGGCTTTGGTATATACTATGCGCGTAGATAAAAAGGTTTATCTACAGTTAATAACATCATTGCCAATTGTAGTACTTAATTGATTTCCAACTGAATACAATTATGTACTGTAATTGGTACTTTGATGGAACACTTATTTAGATTTAAAGGATATTTTAAGTGCAAGCAATTATAAAAGAATTTCAACTAGGTCAACACACTGTAACTCTAGAAACAGGCGCAATTGCGCGTCAAGCAGATGGTGCAGTTTTAGCAAGCATTGGCGACACGTCAGTTTTAGTAACTGTTGTTGGTAAGCGTGAAGCACAACCTGGCCAAGACTTTTTCCCACTAACAGTTAACTACCAAGAACGTATGTACGCTGCAGGTCGCATCCCAGGTGGTTTCCTTAAGCGTGAAGGTCGTCCAAACGACGGTGAAACACTAATAGCACGTCTTATTGACCGTCCAATTCGTCCACTTTTCCCAAATGGTTTCGTTAACGAAGTACAAGTTATTGCAACGGTTGTGTCTGTTAACCCTGAGATCCAACCTGATATGGTTGCAATGATTGGTACATCTGCGGCGCTTGCTATTTCTGGCATCCCGTTCAGCGGTCCAATTGGTGCTGCGCGTGTTGGTTACATTGGTGGCGAATATGTTCTTAACCCAACGTTAAAAGAACTTGAAGAAAGCCAACTAGATTTAGTAGTAGCGGGTACAGATAACGCGGTACTTATGGTTGAATCTGAAGCAGACGTTCTTGCAGAAGACGTAATGCTAGGCGCTGTTGTATATGGCCATGAGCAATCTCAAGCTATCATCAACGCTATTAACGAATTTAAAGCAGAAGCAGGCAAGCCTACTTGGGATTGGACTGCACCTGAGAAAAACGTATCTCTTGAAGAGAAAGTAGCTGAACTTGCTGCTGATAAAGTAGGCGAAGCTTACCGTATCACTGATAAAGTAGCGCGTAAAGAAGCACTTGGCGTAGCTAAAGATGCAGTTATCGAAGCACTATCAAGCGAGCTTGCTGAAGGCGAAACGCTTGATAAGCAAGAAGTGGGTAAGGTATTCGGTTCACTTGAGAAGAAAATTGTTCGTGGCCGTATCGCTGCAGGCGAAAAGCGTATCGATGGTCGTGAACCAGATATGATCCGCGCACTAGACGTAATGACTGGCGTATTACCGCGTACTCACGGTTCTGCTATCTTTACACGTGGTGAAACTCAAGCATTAGTTACGGCTACGCTTGGTACAGAGCGTGACTCACAGTTAATCGATGACTTGACTGGCACACACAAAAACCACTTTATGCTTAACTATAACTTCCCTCCATTCTGTGTAGGTGAAACAGGTTTTGTAGGTTCTCCTAAGCGTCGTGAAATCGGCCACGGTAACCTAGCTAAGCGTGGTATTGCAGCAGTTATGCCTACGCTAACAGATTTCCCTTACTCAATCCGTGTAGTATCTGAAATCACTGAATCAAACGGTTCATCTTCAATGGCGTCTGTATGTGGTACTTCACTTGCACTGATGAACGCAGGTGTGCCAATTAAAGCATCTGTTGCAGGTATTGCGATGGGTCTAGTAAAAGAAGACGAGAAATTCGTTGTTCTTTCTGACATCTTAGGTGATGAAGATCACTTAGGTGACATGGACTTTAAAGTAGCGGGTACTGCTGCAGGTATTACTGCACTTCAAATGGATATTAAAATTGAAGGTATCACGCAAGAAATCATGCAAATTGCGCTTAAACAAGCAAAAGCAGCACGTTTACACATCTTAGAAGTTATGGACGAAGCTATTTCTGCTCCTTCTGAAGAGCTTTCAATGTTTGCTCCACGCATTTACACAATGAAAATTCCACAGAAGAAAATCGCTGAAGTTATCGGTAAAGGTGGCGCTACTATTCGTCAACTTACTGAAGAAACAGGTACAACGATTGAGATTGGTGACGACGGTACAATTAAAATTGCCGCTACTGACGGTGAAAGTGCTGCAAATGCAATCAGCCGTATCGAGCAACTAACAGCTGAACTTGAAGTAGGTACTATTTACGAAGGTAAAGTTGTACGAATCGTAGATTTTGGTGCGTTCGTAAACATTCTTCCTGGTAAAGATGGTTTAGTACATATTTCTCAAATTAGTACTGAGCGCGTTAATAACGTTGCTGACCACCTTAGCGAAGGTCAAGAAGTTAAAGTTAAAGTACTAGAAGTAGATCGCCAAGGCCGTGTACGTCTAAGTATTAAAGAAGCAATGGAATCTGCTGCACCAGCAGCTGATGCGCCAACTGACGCGTAATTGCTAATGCTTAATCCAGATATTTACTGGATAATATAAAAGGGGGCTGTTTAGCCCCTTTTTTTATGCTTTAATGAGGAACTTGAATTTAAACAAAGATTATTCAAGGAGGTTCGATTACTTACGATGATATACAGTGTATATGTGATTATGAACCAAATTGGTCGTCGTCAGTCTTAGAGCTACCAACCTTGGTATTAAGGATTTTAATGATATTCAAACACATTGCTTTGGCGTCTTTTGCTATTTTGTCTTTAAGCGCTTGCCAAACAACAACTCAATCAGAACCAACACCAGTGGTGAATGTGCCTTTTACAGCACCATTAGCGTCTGACTTTCGCAGTGAAATAGCCATCGCGCGTTATTCTGAGTTACTCAACAGAGCTGATTTAACACCCGAGCAACAAGCTAAATTATATTATGATCGGGGAGTACTGTTTGACAGCTTAGGTATGACGACATTGTCGCGTATTGACTTCAACCGTGCTGTAAAGCTTAAGCCAGACTTAGCCGAAGTTTATAACTTTTTAGGTATTCAACATACATTAATGCAGCAATACGAAAAAGCGTATGAGCTTTTTGATTCTGCTTTAGAGCTGGATGAAGAACATGAGTATGCTTATTTAAACCGGGGCATTGCATTGTACTATGGCGATAGGCCTAGTATTGCAAAGACCGATTTTAGCCAATTTTTAGCGCGTTCTCCCAATGATCCTTACCGTGTGTTGTGGGTTTATTTAGCACAAGCTAAATTAGACAAAGACTCAGCGCTCGCCGAACTAAAAACCAACTCTAAAGCGCTTGATGACTCACAATGGGCTTATCAGCTAATTTCACTTTTTGCAGGTGATATGAATGAGCATGCATTTTTATCTGGCGTTAGCGATGGCGTTAAGTCAGAGCAAGAATATGCACAACGTTTGTGCGAAGCTTATTTTTACTTAGCTAAGCTACATCAAGCTGCAGGTGATACCTATGTTGCTGCGGATTATTTTAGATTGGCACTGTCTACCAACGTACATGAGTTCATAGAATACAAATATGCACGTTTAGAACTTGAGCTGTTAATGGAAGCAGACGCAAGTTAGTGTGTTAAGAGCAACAATCGCGTTACTTTTTAGCTTATCAATAGCAGGGTCGAGTAACAGTTATGGCGGTATTGGTTTTTGGCAGGTATTAAATGCCAAGGCCAATCCGTTACAATTATATTGGCAATTTCCACACTACTTTTTAGCACGTATAAATAAGCTGCCTAAAAACACCCTTGGCCTACTTGCTAGGCATCAAATTCCTACTGCGCAATACGAGTATTCTTTACATCTGCTCAAGGTAAAACAGATCAAAGCTGCTAAATTATTTTGGCGTGCAAGTTTACCCAATATAAATAATGCTCAGATTACTAACTTATCGGAGCAACTACTCGCTACTGAGCAATGGGGCGATCTTAATATATTAAACACGTTAGGGTACCTTAAGCCTGGTTTTGTATTAAATCATTTTAATTTACACCATGGTGTTATTCACACACAGATCCCTAAGCCATTTTTACATTCATTGGAGTTTTTATCGTTAGACTCTAATATTTTGGCAAATAAAAAATGCCAGTTTAATGTTTTAACGATGAGCGATCATCGAAGTGGACTTTATAAGTTGTCGGCATTAATAAAAACCTATAATAAAAAACCTGAACCAAGACCGGGCGCTTTTTGTTTTAGTAAACCAGTATATATGGCAGGTGCTTTAAAATGCAGCAATAGCATGAGTAAAGCGGCTAATTGTGATTGGCAATCAGCGTTAATAAATCAACAGCTTTTAAGAAAATTTGATTTTGTTGTGATGATGTCCAAATATGGAAGTGCTAATGTTAGCCGTGGTGTTATGCAATTAAATTCAGGCGCTAATTATGGTATTTTTTTGCACGAGCTAATGCACTTTAATGGCTTTGAAGATGAATATATTTTACCCAAGTCTAAGCAAGCGTGGTTGTGTAAAAGGAGAGGTTTAGTTGCTCCTAACTTGTATATTGCACAAAAAGGAGAAAAATCACCAAATGGCTGGCATAAAAGTAAAAGCTGCCAGATTGGCGGTGTAGCCTACAAACCAAGTAAAGACTGGTCAATTCTAGAATATCAGCAGATCACGCTTTCTGATCAATACAGGGCCCTTTGGTTGGCACATATAGATAAAATTAAGCGTTAATATGTTTATAACCATAGGTTTTTAAGTCCCTATTTTCCCTCTTTAAATTAACTCAACATGCTTCGCTTTTTATAGACAAAATATCTGTTATTGAGTATAACTATTACCATTAATGTCGTTTAAAAACAGGCAGTAAAAGCATCACTTAATGTATAAAAGTGGCGCCCTGATAAACTTATGATTATAAAAGGCCCTACATTATGACTTTGCTCTGGATACCCTTGTTATCCTTGATTGGCAGTGTTATTTCTGCATTCACAGGCAAACTTTCTCGCAATCAAAGTACATTTATTACTGTGCTTGCACCGTTTACCGCTTTGGCTATTACTTTATACCACGCGCCTGCGGTTCTTTCTGGTGAAACTATTCGCTATTCATTAGCGTGGATCCCATCTATTGGGCTTGATTTGTCACTTCGTATAGACGGTTTAAGCCTCTTGTTTATGTTTATGATACTAGGCATTGGTTTGCTTGTTATTGTATATACACGTTATTACCTCAGCGCTAATGACTCAATGGCTAAGCTTTATAGCTACTTAATGTTATTTATGACGGCAATGCTAGGTATTGTTATGTCTAATAACGTTATACAACTATGGTTATTCTGGGAATTGACCAGTATCAGTTCTTTTTTATTGATAAGCTATTGGTGGCATAAATCTGAAGCGCGTAAGGGCGCGCGAATGGCGCTAGCTGTAACGGGTGCAGGCGGTTTAGCACTACTTGGCGGGTTAATGTTGTTAGGGGACATTGTTGGCAGTTACGACTTAGATGTTATTTTAGCGAGCAAAGCCATTATACAATCCCATGATTTATACGAATTAGCACTTGTTTTAGTATTGCTGGGTGCATTTACTAAGTCGGCTCAGTTTCCGTTTCACTTTTGGTTACCCCATGCCATGGCTGCGCCTACGCCTGTTAGCGCTTATTTACACTCAGCAACAATGGTTAAAGCAGGTATCTTTTTACTTGCGCGTTTCTATCCAGCTTTAGCTGGGACCGAGATGTGGTTTTTATTAGTTGGTTTAACGGGGTTAGCTACACTGCTGTTTGGTGCTTACATTGCGTTATTTAAGCACGATTTAAAGGGGTTACTTGCATATTCGACAATTAGCCACTTAGGGTTGATCACGCTATTACTTGGCCTTGATACTGAACTTGCAACGGTTGCAGCCATATTTCATATAATTAACCATGCGACATTTAAAGCCTCGCTATTTATGGCAACCGGTATTATTGACCATGAAACTGGTACGCGTGATATGCGTAAACTCAATGGTATGTGGCGGTTTATGCCTTATACTGCAACCCTTGCTATGGTTGCTGCTGCAGCTATGGCGGGCGTGCCTCTGCTCAATGGTTTCTTATCTAAAGAAATGTTTTTTGCCGAAACACTCCATCAGCAAGTACTTGGCTCTATGTCATGGTTAATACCGGTGCTTGCGACGGTGGCTGGTGCATTTGCAGTTGCCTATTCAGCCCGCTTTATTCACGATGTATTTTTTAACGGTGACCCAATAGATTTACCGCGAACACCGCATGAACCTCCACGCTATATGCGAGTGCCAATAGAAATACTGGTTGTACTGTGTATTTTGGTAGGTATTTTCCCAAGCTTTACTGTTGATAGTATTTTATCCGCAGCCTCATTAGCAGTATTAGGGGAGGCGATGCCAGAGTATAAATTAACAATTTGGCATGGTTTTAATTTGCCGTTACTGATGAGTGCAATGGCTGTTGTCGGTGGTTTGTTCATTTACGTAAATCGCAAATATTTATTTCAATTTCAGGCGTCATTACCCACACTGAATGCTAAAAAAACCTTTGAGCGTGCTGTGCTGAGTGTTGTTGCATGGTGTCAAAGTAAAATTAACAGTACTGAAAACGGTTCTTTACAGCGCTACTTGGTTATTATGCTGGGCGTGGTATTACTCTGTGCAGGTTGGCCATTATTTGAAATGCAACAATTAGCCGGCAGTATGCCGCGCACACCTGTTGATGTACATAATGCGATTGGTGCTGGTTTATTAATAATTGGGGCAATAGCCACCGTTATTTGGCACAGATCAAGAATGGTCGCACTGTTAATGCTTTCTATTGTTGGTTTAATGGTGTCGGTCTTATTTACTCGTTTTTCTGCGCCAGATTTAGCGTTAACTCAGCTAACAGTTGAAGTTGCCACCATTATATTGCTAATGCTTGCGCTGTTCTTTTTACCGCAGCATACGCCTAAAGAGTCGAGCTCGTTGCGAGTGCTACGCGACTTAGGAATTGCTTCTACTATTGGCGTTGTGGTTGCAAGTATTTGTTATGCAATACTAACGCGCCCATTAAATTCTATTTCTGATTACTTTGTCGCTAATGCTAAAACGGGTGGCGGTGGCACAAACGTAGTTAACGTTATACTGGTCGACTTTAGAGGGTTTGACACCCTAGGTGAAATAACGGTACTGGGCATTGCTGCACTAGGTATATTTAAAGTGTTATCGCGTATTCCGCTATTTATGCCAGCTAGCGACAGTGAAGGGCGTCCTTGGGCGCGTGAACGATACCCAATTTTACTTGCAAGTATTTCACAAAGTTTATTACCGCTGGCATTGTTAGTATCAGCATATATATTCTTGCGTGGTCATAACTTACCCGGCGGTGGCTTTATTGCTGGTTTAGTTACGTCAATTGCCTTTATTTTACAGTACATGGCGCATGGCTCTAATTGGATCACCGAGCGCTTTGATATCAACTATCGTAAAATTATCGCCTCGGGTATAGGTATCGCAATGTTTACCGGTGTGGGTAGTTGGTTTTTCGGTAGACCATTTTTAACCACGTGGTTCGATTACTTTGATATTCCATTTGTAGGTAAAACAGAGCTTGCTAGTGCAATTGTGTTTGATCTTGGCGTGTACCTCACAGTTGTAGGTGCCACATTAATGATTTTAGCTAGTTTGGGTAATATGACTTCCGATGCCCCTAAAAAAGAGGTGAATATTTAATGGAGCTATTATACGCATCGTGCGTTGGTGTATTAGTTAGCTGCGGTATTTTTTTACTGTTAAGAGCACGTACGTTTCCTGTTGTACTGGGTCTTACCATGATTTCATATGCAGTAAACTTATTTTTATTTTCATCAGGGCGTTTAACTATAAACAAAGCCGTGGTGCTAGGTACCGGTGCAGATTACGCCGATCCACTTCCTCAAGCCTTGGTTTTAACCGCAATTGTAATTGGTTTTGCAATGACAGCATTTGTGGTTATTTTGGCTATTCGTGGACGTGCTGATTTAGGAAGCGACCACGTTGATGGAAGCCCCGTTAAATCAACTGCAGCAAGTAAGGAGCAAAAATGATCCAACATTTAGCTTCGTTACCTATTTTACTGCCTATGCTTGCAGCTGTAATTTTGTTACTCCCACCTTGCGGTAAAAGTGTACAAATTCGTCGATACGCATCAAATACTATGGCGCTTATTACATTTGCTGTTAGTGTGTTTTTATTAATACATATTTACAACACAGGCATTAGTGTTTATGCCATCGGTGATTGGTCAGCCCCCTACGGGATAGTACTTGTGGCCGATAATCTATCAACATTACTCGTAGCGCTAACCTCGTTTTTAGGACTTGGAGCCATTTTATATGGCAGTGCAGGCGATGATGAAAAAGGGAGCTTTTATCACCCACTGGTTCATTTTTTAGTGCTGGGTGTTAATGGCGCTTTTTTAACCGGTGATTTGTTTAACCTGTTTGTGTTTTTTGAAGTTTTACTGATTGCATCGTATGCATTACTTATGCACGGTGGCGACAAACAAAACACACGTGCAGCACTACAATATGTAATTCTAAACTTAGTGGGCTCGAGTGTATTTTTAATCGGTTTAGGTATTTTATATGGCGTATTAGGTACATTGAATATTGCTGATATGGCGCAAAAGGTATCACAACTTAATGGCGATGATGTATTTATTGCTAAAGCCGGCGGTTTATTACTACTTATTGTATTTGCTTTAAAAGGCGCATTGTTGCCGCTACATTTATGGCTTCCAAATACGTATGCTAGCGCAAAACCTGTTGTAGCAGCCTTATTTGCTATTATGACTAAGGTGGGTGTTTATGCCATGCTACGTGTTTACACCGTTATATTTGGTGAACAGGCGGGTGCACTTGAGCACATGGTACAACCTTGGCTTTGGGGATTAGCGATTGCAACGATTGTGGTTGGCGCCATGGGCGCTATCGCTGCGCAAGATTTGCGTAAGTTAACCGCTAATTTAGTCTTGGTGTCGGTAGGTACTTTAGTTGCACTAGTAGCTTTACAAAATGTAAATGCAACGGCTGCATTGTTGTATTACTTAGTGCATTCAACATTAGTGAGTGCGGCGTTATTTTTACTAGCTGACTTAATTGCTAAGCAACGCGGTAAAGTTGCTGATAGGCTTGTTGGTGGGCGCGCAGTTAAACAGCCGCTTTTACTTGGGGCATGCTTTGTTGTAGCAGCCTTAACTGTGGTAGGTATGCCGCCACTATCGGGCTTTGTTGGTAAAATATGGATACTAAAATCGACGTTAAATAGTGAGCAAGCCTTAGTATTTTGGCCAGTGTATTTAGTGACAAGCTTTGCGCTGTTAGTGGCACTTTCTCGGGCGGGTACAAGTTTGTTTTGGGAAAGAAAAGATAAACGCAGCGAAAGCGCAGACTGCGCTGATGCAAACCCATTGCAAGTGACGGTAATAATAGGTTTACTTGCTTGTTCGCCGCTGTTAGTGATTTTCGGTGGGCCGATTAGCGAGTACATGGTAGGTGCTGCTACGCAGTTACATGATATTAGCGGCGGCATAAACGCTGTACTTAAAGGAGGCATGTAATGAGACTACAAGCCCGTTTTCGGTGGTTACCAACGCCATTTCGTAGTTTATTTTTGTTTATAGTATGGTTGTTGCTTAACAATAGTGTGTCGGTTGGCCATATTGTACTGGCAACATTTTTTGCTATTTTTATTCCTATTCTAAGCTTTTCATTTAGAGATCCTCAGCCGCTAATTTTAAAGCCAGGGCTAGCTCTAAAACAATTTGTAATTGTACTTTATGATATTATTGTTGCTAACTTACAGGTTGCGTTATTAATTGTTGGGCCTTCCAAAAAACTACGCCCAGCATTTATTAAAGTCCCTTTAGACTTAACTCACGATATGCCGATTACAATTTTAGCAAGCAGTGTGTCGTTAACTCCCGGTACTGTAAGTGCTGAGGTGTATCCTATTCCTGAGTCGTTAGCTGAGGGAGAGGAAATGACGCAGCGTTATTTGCTCATACATGTACTTGACCTTGACGACGAGGCTGAGCTTATCAAGCATATTAAAAAACGCTACGAAGCTCCACTAAAGGAGATATTTCAATGTTAGATACTGTATTACTTATTGTTTTCGCAATGATAGGACTTTCTTTACTGCTTAATTTATGGCGTTTAATTATTGGCCCATCAATCCCCGATAGAGTATTAGCGCTCGATACTATGTACATAAATGTTATTGCACTCATTGTTTTATACAGTATAAGCATGGGAACAGGGTTGTACTTTGAGGCCGCATTATTAATAGCTATGCTTGGTTTTGTAAGCACAGTAGCTGTATGTAAGTATTTACTACGTGGCGATATAATTGAATAAGGTGGCAAAATGATTAGCGAATGGGTTGTATCAATTTTATTGTTATTTGGTGGCACGTTTATTTTAATTGGTTCGTTAGGCTTATTAAAATTGCCAGACTTTTTTATGCGTTTACATGGCCCAACTAAAGCAACAACGTTGGGTATGGCAAGTATGTTAATTGCCGCTATGGTGTATTTTGCAAACTCTAAAACGGGTTTAAGTGTTAAAGAAATACTGATCACTATATTTCTATTAATAACGGCCCCAATTAGTGGCTATATGTTAATTAAGTCGGCTATTCATCATAAACTCAAACCAAAAGAGGGCACCAAAGGCCTGGACAATATTGAGGATGATTAAGCTTTATTGATTAGTAAACTATTAAGTTTACGTTAAAGCAAAGCGTTATCGATATTAAACCGAATAAAGAAATTTATTCGGTTTTTTGCTAATGGCAAACCAGTTAACGCTTTTATGAGAAGTTTTTAATTGAGCTTAGATGCATATTTGTTCGTATTAGGCTCTATAAATTAATAATAAGCTTTAAATTATTATGAATAACCTCAATCCAAAAAAATTACTTAATAGCAAATGGACTGCAACGCCTGCCATTAATAAAGAAAAGCATTTTGTAATTGTAGAAGTAGAGTACGACGAAGATGCTAATGTAATAGCTTGTATTATTGAGTCGGTGTTTTCTAAAAACCAATATCCCATTAGCTGGCGAGATCTTAAAAACACTGAAAAATGGCGTCAAGGTTGGAAGTAGCTTTTAACAAATCTAATATAAAATAGTAAGTTGGGGTATAAACGTTCACTTGTCGTAGTCTAAAAGTAGCAAACTTAGGTAGGATTTTGAGCTGAAAATACAGCAATACTAATAATTGAAAAAACCAGCATTTAGCTGGTTTTAAAAGTGCATAGCAAGCGGCTATTTTTCATCTGCGTATTTTACGCGAATCTTACTTTTATCAACGGTTGATTGATTAAGTGCTTTAATCGCGCTTTTACTTTCAATGTCGTTTGGCATTTCTAAAAAGGCAAAACCTTTAGATTGGCCAGTTTCTTTATCAAGTACCAAGTTACAAGTTGTCACTTTACCGTGAGCTGTAAACAACGTACGAAGGTCTTGCTCTGATGTTGTGCGAGACAAATTACGAACTAATAATTTCATATTTAACCTAAATAATGGGTTCAGCTTGATTATCTCAAGTAATTTGGCTTTAACCTAATTATATTTTTACTCAGGCATACACTCCTAAATTTAAGCTACTTAATTTAACATTAAGAACAATAGCGTTAATTGGTAATAAATTAATGGTTATTTAAATTTAAAATTGGTAAGTTGTATTTTAAGTTCGTAGATGACCAATGGTTTTGTATGTGGGGTATTATGCCAATGTATTGTTTAGGTATTTTAAAAATTGTTATTGTGTGTTTTTTAGGTTGCGGATTGGCCGCTTGTGGTAGTTCGGGCTCACAAGGCGAATCAGTAAGTACTGCCTTGACAGCCCAAACCCCTGCTGTAATAGGCGGTGAAACTTCAGTCAGTATTAACAGTGACCGTGATAGTGCGGTAACCGGCGAGCTTTCTATATCTGATGCTCAAGCCAGTGAAGATGTATTTAATGCTCAAAATGATACTCAAACGAGTTATGGTAAATTTAGCCTTACAAGTGACGGTAGTTGGTTTTATACCTTAAATACAAACCATGCAAATATTAATTCTTTAGATGAAAATGAAATCCTACTTGACGAAATAGCAGTCAGTTCAGCCGATGGGACTGAAGCAACTATCACTGTCACTATCTTAGGTGTTGCCTCGGCTGATGATTTTTTAGTAACCGATGAAACAACACTTAATGCTGACGGTGTTAATTCAGGGCTGAGCGCATATGCACTAATAGAAACTGTTTTTAGCGAAGGGGCTATAGAGTCGCCAGATATGTACGCTGGTAACCATGAAGGTGTTACCCATATAATTGAAGATACCGACTCGATTGTAGGTAACCACTTTGTTTTTTTAGCGCATCGCGATGAAGACCAAGATAGAGATAAAGGGTTGACTGATAGGCAGCGCAACGAAATAAAAGCTTACGACAAGTCACCTGCTACAACCCTTGCTTTTGAAAATGAAACAGTACAATACAGTTGGAAGTTTAAAGTAAGTAGTGAGCTTGAATTAACGAGCAAATTTAGTCATTTTTTTCAAATAAAAGCCCGTAACGAGAGTAACGACAACACCAATGGCAACGACGACCAGCCTATTATTACGCTCTCGGGTGCGCAAAAAAACAGTACCGGGAATCAACTACAGGTGCGCTATAGCGCAGGCTTTGACGAAAATGGTAACAGCACTGGGCTTGATAAAAACCTCATAGAAACCGACTGGTCACTTATTACTGATGAATGGGTATCGGTATTTGTTCAAGCGACCTTTAGCGAAGAAGGTAAGTTTGATATGACCCTCACCCGCTTAAGTGACAACGAAGAGCTATTTAATATAAGCGAGCAAAACATAGATATGTGGCGTGGTTTTAGCGATGATGACTTTGCTCGCCCTAAATGGGGGATTTATCGCTCAATAGTAGAAACCGACAGCCTTCGCGCTGAAGAAGAGCAGGTACGATTTGCTGATTTTGTGATTAAAAAAGGTGTTTTAACAAAGTAGCCGAAGGATGGATGTAGAACACTCACAAAAAAGCCCTTACCAATTAAATTGTTAAGGGCTTTTTTTAATGTGTTAAAAAAAGTAATTATTTTACTTCTTTACCAGCGGCTTGTTGGTCAGCGTGATAGCTTGAGCGCACAAACGGGCCAGAGGCTGCATGAGTAAAGCCAATTTCATCAGCGTACTCTTTTAATGCGTCAAACTCTGCTGGTGGCACGTAACGTTTAACTGGTAAATGATGCTTAGATGGCTGTAAGTATTGGCCAACAGTAAGCATATCTACGTTATGCGCACGCAGGTCACGCAGTACCTCTTCTATTTCGCTAATCTCTTCACCTAAACCAACCATTAAGCCTGACTTAGTTTTTACTTCTGGGTGTGCTTCTTTAAAACGACGAAGTAATTCTAAAGACCATTTGTAATCGGCACCTGGGCGCGCAAGTTTGTATAGGCGTGGCGCTGTTTCTAAGTTGTGGTTAAACACATCAGGTGGCGTTTCAATTAAAATTTCAAGCGCACGGTCCATACGGCCACGGAAATCGGGTACTAAAATCTCGATGGTGATCGTTGGATTGTGTTTGCGAATTTCGCGAATACAATCGGCAAAGTGTTGTGCGCCGCCATCACGTAAATCATCACGGTCAACCGAGGTAATTACCACGTAGCTTAGCTTCATGTCTTTAATTGTTAGTGCAAGCTTTTCTGGCTCTGCTGCATCAGGTTTTAATGGGCGACCATGGGCAACATCACAAAATGGGCAACGACGCGTACAAATAGCACCTAAAATCATAAAGGTTGCTGTACCGTGGTTAAAACACTCAGATAGGTTAGGGCACGAGGCCTCTTCACATACTGAATGTAAGCCATGCTTACGCATTGCTTGTTTAATACCATCGATACGCTCAGTTGATTTAGGTAAGCGAATTTTAAGCCACTCTGGCTTGCGCAACATTTCGGTTTTTTCTGTTGGTAAAACTTTAACGGGGATCAACGCCATTTTTTCTGCGTCGCGTAGTTTTACACCTGGTTCCATTTTGACTGGTTTATTCATTCGTTTTCAAACCCTTCAGTATGCTTAACCTGTGCTGCATTAAGCTTTTTTATCATGTGTTTTACTAGGCCTTCACCTGCGCTTTGTAGGTTTTGAGGACCATTCAATTCTTTCGTTTGCACCATATTCATGCCGGCATAACCACACGGGTTTATGCGTAAAAACGGGCTTAGATCCATGTTAACATTTAATGCTAAACCATGAAATGAGCAGCCGCGGCGAACTCTCAAACCTAATGATGCAATTTTGCTGTCGTTAACGTAAACACCCGGTGCGTCGGCTTTAGCGTATGCTTTTATATCGTATTCAGCAAGCGACTCAATAATGCACTCTTCGAGCCAGGTTACAAGCTCTCGCACACCAATTTTTAAGCGGCGCAAATTAAATAATACATACATCATTTGTTGGCCAGGGCCGTGATAAGTTACCTGGCCGCCGCGATCAACTTTAATCACTTCAATGTCGCCTGGGGCGAGTAAATGCTCGTCTTTTCCTGCTTGGCCTTGAGTAAATACACTTTCGTGCTCTACAAGCCAAATTTCATCTGGAGTGCTGTCATCTCGGGTGTCGGTAAAGTCTTGCATTTTTTGCCAAATTGGCATGTAACGCTGACGACCTAGTTGGCGTACGATCAAGGTGTTTTCGTTCACAATAAATCTCAATTATGGCTTAAAGCATGTGACGTACGTCATCGATATTGCTGATCACGTTGTAAATTTCTTCAATGTGCTTACCGCTTGTAACAGTAGCTACTAGCGTTACAGACTCATAATTACCTTTACTGCTTGGTTTTACTTTTGGTGCGTAATCACCTGGAGCAATAGGTTGTAATTTTGCTAATATTTGATCTGTTAAATTAACATTGGCTAAACCCATAATTTTAAATGTAAATGGGCAAGGGTACTCTAGGTACTCATCAAATTTAGTATTTTTAACTGGTTGAACCACGATAGTGACTCCTCATACAAAAGTGTGAACTCTATGTAAAGCTCGAAGCTTATTACAGATAGGCGTTTAGCAGTGTTGCATATATGGGGCGCATTCTAGCATTTTTCAAGCAAAAAAAAACGCCTCATAACAGAGGCGCTTTTTTTACAACCCAGCAACTGTGGGTTTATATTTACGTTTACATTATTTGTAAGCGTAAATAGTCGTAGATTTTGCTAAAGAAGCTGCCTTCTTCCACTTCTTCAAGTGTTACTAGTGGGTATTGTGCAATGTCTTCACCCTCTAGTTGCAAGAACAAGGTGCCTACTTTAGTGCCTTTGGCTAGTGGGGCTTCAAGTGTATTGTCTAATTCAAAGTTAGCCTTTAGATTTTTATGCTGACCGCGTGGAATAGTAATAGGTGTATCTTCTAAAATGCCTAACGATACATTTTCTTTGTTACCCATCCAAATGCGCTGCTCTGCAAAGCTGTCGCCCGCTTTGTAAGGTGTAATTGTTTCAAAAAAGCGAAAGCCGTAGTTAAGTAGTTTTTTGCTTTCTACTTTACGAGCGCGCTCGCTTGATGTACCCATAACAACAGCAATTAAGCGCATACCATTTTTAGTGGCTGAGGTAACAAGGCTGTAACCAGCTTCAGAAGTATGGCCTGTTTTTATGCCGTCAACGTCTAGGCTTTCATCCCATAATAACGAGTTACGGTTATATTGTTTAATACCGTTGTAGGTGTATGATTTTTCTTTGTAGATAGCATATTCTTCAGGTACATCTCTGATAAGTGCTGCGCTTAATGTGGCCATATCACGAGGTGTTGTGTAGTGCTCGTCTGTATCTAACCCGTGGCTGTTAATAAAGTGGCTATTACTCATACCTAATTTAGCGGCATGTGCATTCATTAAGTCGGCAAAAGCACTCTCACTGCCTGCTATGTGCTCCGACATAGCAACACAGGCGTCGTTCCCTGATTGAATAATAATGCCATGATTCAACTCATCTACACTAATTTGTTTACCCACTTCAATAAACATTTTTGAAGATTCTGGGAAGTTTTTTGCCCATGCTTTTTCGCTAATTGTAACCATATCTGTAGGGGCTATGTTACCTACTTTAATTTCTGTACCAATTACATAACTGGTCATCATTTTAGTTAAGCTTGCTGGCGCAAGTTTAGTATCGGCTTCGCCCTCTGCAATAACCTTACCGGTTGTAAAGTCGACTAAAAAATAACCCTTTGCATTAACTTGAGGTGGTGCCGGAATGATTTGGGCGCTGGCTGAAAATACGGCGGCTGAACAAACTAAGCCACATACACCTTTGAGGATTTTATGTTTAATTGATTTCATCATACTCATTAATGGTTAAAGTTAAAAATTCGCGTTATGCCATTCTATACCCAAACACCCCTGGGATGCGAGCCTCGTTGGGCTAGTTTGGGTATTTGTCTTACTGAGTGTAAAGCAAGAACGCGTTTTGAAATTGATCTTGTTTTAATTTTTTTAATACTTTTTCTGCGTGCTGCGCGTTTTTTATTGGCCCTAAATGCAGTCTATAAATAGTGTCTTTCTTAACAATATTTGTCGGTAATTTGTATTGTTGGCGTAAACGCTGTGCAAGGGCTTCAATATTTGCCAATGTGCTGCCAGCAGCCACTTGAATATACGTTTTATTAGCTGCAGAGCTAGGAAGCGTAACCGCTTCAAGCTTAACCTTTGCTGTACCATGTTTGTAATAGCCAAGCTTGTATGCGGCTGCATAGGAAAGGTCAATAATTCTGTCATCGTGAAAAGGCCCACGGTCGTTTACGCGTACAATGACTGACTTACCATTTTGCGTGTTTGTAACACGAACAAAACTAGGCAAAGGTAATGTTTTATGCGCCGCGGTCATGGCAAACATATCGTATATTTCACCATTTGAAGTGTGGTAGCCGTGAAATTTTCGGCCATACCACGATGCAATGCCTTCTTCTTTATAACCTGTTTCGTCAAGCATAGGGGTGTAACGTTTACCGAGTACCTCGTAGGGGCGAGAAGCACTGGCACTTTTTTGCACCTCGGTAACTATAGCGTCTTGCATTTCAAGCGCAGTTGGCGCACGCAGGGGGGCTGAATCATGGCGCATGTGGTAACGCCCACTCGAACCACTGCTACAAGCACTGATAGTAATAGCGAGTAAGAAGGTTATGAGAGTTTGAGCGTAACGTTGCATTATTTTAAAAGCATCCTTTTATCTGTTGCTACCGACATAATAATACCAAAGCCAGCCATTAGCGTAATCATCGATGTGCCACCATAACTTATCAGAGGCAATGGCACGCCTACAACAGGTAGTAGTCCCGATACCATGCCAATGTTTACAAATATATAAACAAAAAAAGTTAAGGTTAGTGCGCCTGCTAACAGCTTTCCAAACGCGTCTTGTGCATTTACTGCGATATACAAGCTGCGGCCAATAATAAACAAGTACAAGCTAAGTAAAACGCAAACACCAAATAAGCCAAACTCCTCACTTAATACCGAAAAAATAAAATCGGTATGGCGTTCTGGTAAAAACTCAAGTTGTGACTGTGTACCTTGCAACCAGCCTTTACCTTCAACGCCACCAGAACCAATGGCTATTTTAGATTGAATAATATGATAACCTGAGCCAAGTGGATCGCTCTCAGGATCTAAAAATGTCAGTACGCGTTGGCGTTGATAAGCATGCATGCCGTATTGCCAAAATGGCCAAGCTGCTAAGGCAACCGCCGCGCTTAAAAAGCTAATTAGTCGCCAGCTCAACCCAGATAAAAAAAGTACAAATATGCCAGAGCTTGCAATTAGTATTGATGTTCCTAAGTCTGGTTGTTCTTTAATTAATAATGTAGGCAGCATTACTATCGCAAAGCCGAAAATTAAGTGTAGTGGTCGAGGTGGTAAATGTTTGCGACCAATATACCAAGCTACCATCATAGGCACTGCTAGCTTCATTAATTCAGAGGGTTGAAAACGAGTTATACCTAAATCAAGCCAACGTTGTGCGCCTTTAGAGCTCACGCCAAATAACAACACACCAACCAGCATTAATAATCCAACGCAGTACATAGGTATAGTGAGCCTTTTAAGTGTAGCAGGGGGGATTTGTGCAAGTAATATCATGGCAATGATGGCCACACCCATCCGCGTCATGTGCCTTATCATCATGGCTGATTCTTGGCCACTTGCGCTGTAAACAACCGTTATGCTTCCAGCCATCATGAGTAAAATGGCAATAAGTAAAGGCAAGTCTAAATGCATACGCATCCAAATTGAACGCTTGTCATGCAGGGCGGTCATAGGGTGTTATTCCTTGCCAGTTCAACAGGGTTAGCAGCAAAGTAATAATCCATTAACTGCCTGGCAATAGGGGCGCCAACCGTGCTGCCACCACCATTATTTTCAACAACAATAGACACCACTATTTGAGGGTTATTGTAAGGGGCAAACCCAACATAAATGGCATTATCGCGTTGTCGTTCTTTTAGTGATTCTGCATCGTACTTTTCACCCTGTGCAATGCTCACAACTTGTGCTGTGCCAGTTTTGCCTGCTGGATCGTAATTTACACCTTTAAAAGCTTTATGAGCGGTGCCTGTTACCTTGGTTACGGTATTGTGCATAGCATCAATAGCTATACGCCAATTGTCTGGGTTGTCTAACACAACGGGTGGTTTTTCTTCATTATTTATTTGGGTTACATCGTCCTCTTTTTTAGCCACTTGCGCTAAGTGGGGAGGATGATTAATCCCTTTGTTAACGAGTATGTTGGTTGCGTTAGCTATTTGAATGGGTGTTGCGGTCCAATATCCTTGGCCAATGCCTACAGAAATTGTATCGCCAGGCCACCAAGACTCTTTAAATCTGTTCTCTTTCCATTCTTTTGAAGGCAATATGGCGGTGGTTTCTTCGTGTATATCTATACCCGATAGATCACCAAAACCAAAGTTCGCCATAAAATTACTGATTTTTGTAATGCCTAATCGGTATGCAGTATCGTAAAAGTATGTATCGCATGACTCTTCAATAGCTTTGTATACATCTACATGGCCGTGCCCCCAGCGCTTCCAGTCACGCCATTTATGCTCTACGTTTCGTATTTCAAAAAAACCGGGGTCCCACATAGTTGTCCCTTCCGTTACCATGTTTTCTTCAAGTGCTAAAATAGCCATATGCGGTTTAATGGTAGATGCTGGAGCATATCGGCCTTGGGTGGCTCTATTAATTAGTGGGCGATCTGGGTTTAGAAGTGCTTTATAATTTTTACTACTAATACCGTGTACAAATAAATTTGGGTCATAGCTTGGGTTTGAGTATAGCGCAAGTATGCCGCCATCTTTTGCGTCCATAACGACAACCGCACCGCGCATATCCTTAAGTGCATGTTGGGCTATTTGTTGAAGGCCAATATCGAGCGTTAACACTAAATCACTACCTGGCTGCGGGGGGAGCATGCTCAGGGTACGAATAACACGACCTCGGTTATTTACCTCTACACGTTGCGAACCAACTTGGCCATGCAAGAGTTGCTCATAGTATTTTTCAATACCAAGTTTGCCAATATCGTGGGTTGCACGATAGTTAGTGGCTTGCTGTTCTTGTTCGAGTTTGTTTAGCTCTTTTCGGTTTAGCTTTGCCACATAGCCTAGTGCATGAGTCAGTGTGTCGCCATACGGGTAATAACGCGCTAAACGGGCTTCTATACTAAAACCGGGGAATTTATGTTGGTTGACCGAAAATGTAGCAACGTCGGCTTCATCAAGGCGCGCTTTAAGTACTTGTGATTTAAAACGGCGCGTGTTTTTTATATCTTGTAAAAAGTCTTGTTTTTCTTGCTCTGTAATAGCGATTAGTTGGCTTACATGTTCAAGTGATTCTTCAAGGTTATCAACGTCTTCGGGGATGACTTCAAGATTGTAAACGGGTTTGTTTTCGGCAAGCAGCACACCGTTTCGGTCGTAAATTAAGCCGCGATTAGGTGCAATAGGAATAACTTTAATTCGGTTGTCGTTAGAGCGGGTTTGGTAATCTTGGTGGTCTTTTACTTGAATATTGTAAAGGTTAGTGATTAAAACAGCCACTAGCCCCAGTACAAAAACAAAACCCACAAACGCTCGCCGCGCAAATAAATTAGCTTCAGCAGAGTGGTCACGAATAGTGGGTCTTTTTTTTAACATAGCAAGCGTTACTCGCGATGATAAGGATGATTGTTATTTAAGCTCCAGCCTCTGTAAAGGCTCTCTGCTACAATAATGCGCACCAAAGGATGTGGTAATGTTAAATTTGATAACGACCATTTTTGCTCCGATGCCGCTATACACTCTGGAGCAAGTCCCTCTGGGCCGCCAATAAGTAAGCTTACATCGCGGCCATCGAGTTGCCATTTTTCCATGTTTTTAGCAAGTTGGTGAGTATCCAGCGCTTTGCCAGTAACCTCTAGTGTAACAATACGATTGCCTTTAGGAATAGCGGCTAATGTTTTTTCGCCCTCAATGTGTAAAATGCGCTTTATATCTGCATTTTTGCCACGTTTACCGGCGGGTATTTCAATTAGCTCTAAAGCCATATCCTTGGGAAAACGGCGCTGATATTCAGCAAATCCCGTTTCTACCCACGCTGGCATTTTTGTGCCAACAGCAATCATTTGTATTTTCACGAATAACTTCCAAGCGTTGCTTTTAATAAGTGGGTGGTTAGCCCCACAGTTTTTCTAGATCGTAATAGCTACGTGCTTCAGTTTGCATCACGTGTACAACCACATCACCTAAATCAACCAGTGCCCATTCGCCGTCATTTTCGCCTTCATAGCCTAGCGGCTCTGAATCTGCATGACGTGCTTCTTTTGCTAAGTGGTCGGCGATTGATTGAACGTGGCGCTTAGACGTGCCAGTACAAATTACCATGTAATCGGTAATGTCTGATTTATCCGTTACGTCTATGTCAACGATGTCACGCGCTTTCATATCGTCAATTTTATCCATTGCAAAGGCGAGTAGTTGTTTTGAATCCAAGGTTTTGTCTCAATTTAAAATTTAATGGCGCATATTTTAGCACGCTAGGCATTTTTAAGCATCAATTTGATAAAGCTGATGCATTTGTATGTAATGACTCACTGCATCGGGCAATAGTTCATTCTTTTTGTTACTTTTTTTAAGGTCATCACGAATAGTACTAGAGGCCGCATCAAGCATTTTACCGGGTAAAAAATAAAGTTTGCCGCCAGAATGCTTTAAAACACTAGCAGGGTCTTCCACTAGAGCCTGTTGCATGTATGCTTTGAGTTTGCCAGTAACATGGCACTGTTGTAATGGCCGTTGATACACCACAATATGGCAAAGCTCAGTAATTGCTTCCCATTCAAACCATTTATCAAGTGTATTAAATGAATCCATACCGATTAAAAATAAGATAGGCTCATTCGGGTGTTCACTTCGAAGCTCTTGCAGGCTAAGTAATGAATACGACGGCCCCTTACGATTTAGCTCTCTTAAATCGAGTGCAAAATGAGGGAACGATTTTATAGCTGCATTGAGCATATTAACACGATGCTCTGTGCTTATGCCGGGTGCCGCTTTATGAGCTGGTAGCGCGCAAGGCATAAAATACAAAGTGCATAAATTAAATGCGCTTACACATTGCTGTGCCATATTAATATGGCCTAGATGAACGGGGTCGAAGGTGCCACCAAAAATAGCAATCATTTTATTGTCCAACAGGTTAAGCGATTAATTAAGGCTGTGACACGGCATAGAAATTTCGAGCGGTTGACAAAACTTAATACAAATATGTGCAAGTGCTTGATAGGGGGCTATTAAGTTGCCTTGCTTGTAACTTGCATCAAATAAAGCAATGTCACTGTTTATTTGCTCAAGCACTGCAATATTTAGGCGATTAACAGCACTTTGTACAGGCCCTTGTTGATTTTTCCAAATGGCATTTTGTTTAAATAAGTTGGCGATTGGCTCACCATTTAACAATCCTAGTTGCACATTCAACAAGGTGTTGAGCTCTTTTGTAATTGCCCACAATATACTCACTACTTCGGTGTTATCACGGGCTAATTTGTTTAACACTTTAATCGCTTGTTTAGCGTGACCATTTAATAAAGCATCGCTTAAATCAAAAATATCAAATTTGGCTTGATTTAATAACCCTTGCATAACCAATTGCTGGGTAATAAGTGCATTGCCGTGGAGTAAAGAAAGCTTTTCGAGTTCCTGAAAACACGCTAATAAATTACCTTCTGTTGCATTGATAAGGCTTAATTTGGCATCGTTTTGCATGTTAAGAGCCAAGCGCTGGCATTGCTCATCAAGCCATCGTTTCACATGCGAGCCTGTAAGAGGGTAACAAGGTACAAATACCCCTTGTTTGTCGAGCGCTTTAAACCATGCCCCACGTTGTACTTCTTGGCTGGCTTTAGCACCTTTAATAATTAGTATCGTGTCTGGGTTAACAAGCTCAACTACACGCTTAAAGGTATTACTACCAATGACTCCGGGCTTTTGCTGGTTTAGATCAAACTCAACAATAGTGCGGGCGCTAAATAACGACATACTTTGATATTGCGCGATTATTTCTTGCCAATCAAACCCTTGCATTAAAGTAAACTTAATAACTTCATCAAAGCCTTGTTCTTTGGCGGCATCGCGTATTTGTTGTACGCATTGCGCTTCTTGAAAAGGTTCTTCGCCAAACACTAAGTAGAAAGGTTTTAAGCCTTTTTTTAATTCGTTGGGTAATTGATTAGCGTAACAGCGCATTACAGTTGCGACAGCTCTCTAACAATGCGGCGACTTGCTTGCTTACGAATTTCGTTAATTAGTAGCTCAAGCTCTTTTGCTTTTGCAAGGGCGTTATCGGGGTCGTCTTGATAATTTCGGTATAGTTCAAAGCGCTTTTCTATTGCATCTTTATTGGGATGTTTTAGAACATACGATACGCCATAGGCAAGTTCGTATTCAGCAACCTGACCATTTTTAAATAACGACAAGTTTTGGCGTTCTATGGTTTCTTTGCGTAAATACAGTTGCGCTACGTTTTTAGATGACGAGGTAAACTCGACTCCACTTGCTAACAGCTCTTTTTGTAGCTGTTCTAATAACGCTGATTTTTCATCATCGCCAATGAGCGTTATTACTTTTAAGTTATCAGGCAGGCTTGACGCTTGTTTTAAGTGAAATCCACAGCTAGATAACAAAAAACAGACTAACGCTAAGGCTAGTCCGTTTTTAATGGCGTTAAATAAAGCCATATTAGTTAGCAACTACGTTAAGTAATTTACCTGGCACGTAAATAATTTTACGAATAGTTGCGCCATCCGTAAATTTAGTTACGTTAGCTTCTGCAAAAGCCAGTGCTTCTACTTGCTCTTGCGTTGCATCCGCTGCCACAGTTAACTTAGCGCGAAGTTTACCGTTTACTTGTACGATGATGAGCTTTTCATCTTCAACAAGGGCTGATTCGTCAACCGTTGGCCATGCTGCATCTAAAATGTTGCCTTCTTTACCTAGCTCTTGCCACAATTCGTGAGATAAATGCGGCGTAATAGGGGCAAGCATAATCACAAGCGCTTCAAGTGCTTCATTTGCAATGGCAATGTCTTGTGCATCGTTAAGTGGCGCTTTAATTAACTTGTTAGATAGCTCCATGATGGCAGCAATCGCTGTATTAAACGTTTGACGGCGTTCAACATCATCACTTACTTTTGCAATGGCTTTATGTAGTTCGCGGCGAAGTACTTTTTGCGGGTTAGACAAAGCCGATTTATCAAGTGTTTGGTAGCCAACAGTTTTAACGTCTACCGCGTATTTCCATACACGTTTTAAGAAGCGATGCGCGCCTTCTACACCTGAGTCTGACCATTCAAGTGTTTGCTCTGGTGGTGCAGTAAACATCATGAATAAACGCACTGTATCTGCACCGTATTGGGCAATGACTTGTTGTGGGTCTATTCCGTTGTTTTTAGACTTAGACATTTTGCTCATGCCAGATGAGAATACTGGCTCACCGTCGTCTTTATGCCATGCTTTAGTTACGCGGCCTTTTTCGTCAGTTTCGGTTTCTACATCGCTCGGTGAAATCCAAATGTCACCACCTTTCTCATCTTTACGGTAGAACGTTTCGGCAAGTACCATACCTTGACAAAGTAAGCGATCAAACGGTTCGTCTGAATTTACTAAACCAAAGTCACGTAATAATTTATGGAAAAAGCGCGAGTACAATAAGTGTAAAATTGCATGCTCAATACCACCAATATATTGGTTTACTGGTAACCAGTAGTTAGCCGCTGCAGGGTCTAACATGCCTTCATCGTAGCGCGGGCTACAGTAACGTGCGTAATACCAAGACGATTCCATAAAAGTATCAAAGGTATCAGTTTCGTGAGTAGCAGGTACGCCGTTTACTGTGGTTTTAGCCCACTCTGGATCTGCTTTAATTGGCGATGTAACACCATTCATTACCACGTCTTCTGGTAAGCGAACTGGTAGCATATCTTCTGTTGCAGCAAGTTCTTGGCCGTCTTCATCGCTAAGCATTGGGATTGGTGAACCCCAGTAACGCTGGCGGCTAACACCCCAATCACGTAGACGGAAGTTAACTTTACGCTCACCCACACCTAGCGCCTCTAGTTTGTCGGCAATCGCATTAAACGCTGCTGAAAAGTCTAACCCGTCAAATTCACCAGAGTTTACTAATACACCTTTTTCAGTGAATGCTTCTTGCTCTAGGTTTACTTCAAGGTCTGAGCCTTCAACTGGCGCAATAACTTGTTTGATATCTAAGCCGTATGCATTTGCAAATTCAAAGTCACGTTGGTCGTGTGCAGGTACTGCCATCACCGCACCAGAGCCATAATGCATAAGTACAAAGTTAGCTACCCAAATAGGCACTTGCTCGCCTGTTAATGGGTGAGTGGCGTAAAAGCCAGTTGCAATGCCTTTCTTTTCCATGGTTGCCATGTCTGCTTCGGCTACTTTGGTGTTTTTGCATTCTTCAACAAACATTGCAATTGCATCGCTGTTTTTAGCGGCTTCTTGTGCAATAGGGTGGCCACCGGCAACGGCTAGGTAAGTTACACCCATAAAGGTATCTGGGCGCGTAGTGTATACGCTAAACTTTTCGTTGTTATCAGTACGTGTAAATTCTATGTCTAACCCTTCAGAGCGACCAATCCAGTTGCGCTGCATGGTTTTAACTTGTTCAGGCCAGTCTTCTAACTTGTCTAAATCGTCTAAAAGCTCTTGAGCGTAGTCGGTAATTTTAATAAACCACTGCGGAATTTCTTTTTGCTCAACCACAGCGCCTGAGCGCCAACCACGGCCGTCAATTACTTGTTCGTTAGCAAGTACAGTTTGATCAACCGGATCCCAGTTAACCGTTGACATTTTTTTATACACTAGGCCTTTTTCGTAAAGCTTAGTGAAAAACCACTGCTCCCATTTGTAATACTCTGGGTGACAAGTCGCAATTTCACGATCCCAGTCGTAACCAAAACCTAATTGTTTAAGTTGGGTACGCATGTAATCAATGTTTTCGTAGGTCCATTTTGCAGGCGCTGTTTTGTTTTTAATAGCTGCGTTTTCTGCTGGTAAACCAAACGCATCCCAACCCATCGGCTGCATTACGTTTTTGCCTTGCAAACGTTGGAAACGAGAAACAACATCACCAATGGTGTAGTTACGCACATGACCCATATGCAGTCGACCACTCGGATAAGGGAACATAGAAAGACAGTAATACTTTTCTTTGCTCTCATCTTCAGTGACTTTAAATACTTGGTTTTCTTCCCAGTAGCTTTGTACTTTTGACTCTATATCTTGCGGGTTATATTGCTCTTGCATCTACGATTCCAGACTTCTTGCAAACTAATAAAAAATTGCCGATAGGATAACCCAAATAAAGTGCTATTCACAGCGTCAAAAACACCGTTTTGCTAAATTCTAACCTTCAGGTCAGGTTAACCTATACTTATCTATGTTAAACGTTAGGCGTGTTGACCTTTGTGGATTGAAATTTGCTCAGTTTAGAGTTCTCTAACCACACTATGAAATGTCACTTAGTGGTCTGAGTAAACATTAATAAATATTGCGTCAACCCAACTCGTTTATTAGCAATTTTGAAGGAGTTCATAATGGCAGATTATAAAGCATGGCTTAGTGATTTGAGTGCGTGGCTAAAAGACATAAAAGATCACGAGGTAAAAGATGCGGTAACTCGTTTTGTTGAATCAGAGCAAGCACTTAAAAATTTAGGTGAAGAAAAGTATCAGCTTTACCGCAATTACCTGAAGCGCGATATAGAGCACCTTAGCGAGAACGACTCCCACTACAACTCGCTTGCATGGCAAGAGCTTAAAGAGTCTTTATGGTTCGAGCTTTCGCATATAGAAGACAAAACTCAGCTGGAATGGCAATCCCTAAACCAAGATTTTAAGCACAATGGGATGTATCACGCAGGCGAATGGATAGCCATGGGCACATTAGTATGTAAGAATTGCACTCATAGTTATGATGTTTATCACGCGACACAAATTTTACCGTGTATTGAGTGTGATGGAATCTATTTTAGTCGTAAGGCGCTGCACCCTTAAGCATATGTATTAAGTGGCTGCTGGCCACTTAATACGCCCAAAGCCAGCGATTATGCTGGTACATAAAGAAGTTAGAATGACGAAAAAACTGCTGCCACTACCTGTATCAACGCTTGCACCTAGTATTTCTGCTAATCACGTACTGACGTGCATGAATAACCCCTATCCAGAGCAGCTCAATTTTATTGGGCAACAACGTGCACAAAGCGCGCTCGACTTTTCGCTGGGAATGGAATTACCTGGTTACAACGTATACGTTATGGGCGAAGCTGCACATGGGCGTTATACATTAGTAAAAGACAAGCTAAAACAACATGCTAAAGGTCGAGTAACGCCAAACGAATGGTTGTATGTTAACAACTACGACGACCACCGCGAGCCGATAGCGCTGTTTATGCAAGCAGGGCAAAGCAAGCAGTTAAGTGAGGACATAGACTCGTTTTTAGACGAGGTACTCGACACATTTCCAGCCGCATTTGATAACCCTGCTTATCAACGTAAGAAAAAGTCAATTGATCGTGAGTTTAATGATGCTTACGACAGCGCAATTACCGCTGTTGAAGTGACGGCACTTGAACAAAGCGTTGCACTGGTTGAAGAAAAAAGCTCAGTGGGGTTTGCGCCACTAATAGATGGCAAGCAATTGAGCGATAGCGAATTTGCAGAGTTAGAAGATGAGTTACGCGAAGCGTTTTTTGAGAAAATAGAAAAACTAGAAGATGCGTTAATTGAAGCGCTGATAGAGTTGCCACGTTGGAAACGCGAATCAAAAGAAAAACTCCGTAACCTTAAAAAGTCGACCGCTGAGCAAGCAACAAAACCGCTACTAAAAGACTTAGAGCATAAATACGCCACCCATATTGGTGTACTTCGTTACTTAAAAGACATACGTGTAGAAATTATAGATGCCGTACTCGAATGGCTCGATGACGATGACGATGACGAAAGCGAAGAAAGCAAAGAAGATTTTGATCGTAAAGGCATGCTTACTGACTTTTTTGCACCCAATATTTTAGTTGAGTTTAAGGAAGAGGATGCAGCGCCTGTGGTATACGAGCCAAACCCCACCTTTGGCAATTTATTTGGCAAAATAGAGTATGCCACTTCACAAGGTACACTAATCACCAGCTACCGCTCAATTCAGCCCGGTGCATTACACCGTGCAAATGGCGGTTACTTAATAATGGATGCTGAAAAAGTAATGGCTAACCCGCAAGTATGGGATGGGTTAAAGCTATCGCTTAAAATGCACCAGATTAAAAACGATTTGCCGTATCAAGACAGCACAGTAGGTACGAGTTTTACGCTTCGCCCACAATTGATCCCGCTTGATGTAAAAATTATTTTATTAGGCTCGCGCGATTTGTATTACACCATAGGTGAATACGATGAAGAATTTGCTGAGCTATTTAGAGTGCTAGCCGACTTTGATTACTACCTACCAAGTAGCGATAAGTTACAGTATCAGTTTATTACTAAGGTGACTGAGTACTGCGAAAAAAACCTTAAGTGCACTACAACGCAAGCGGCTATGGTGAGGTTACTTAAATTTAGTTATCGCCAAGCTGAGCATCATAATAAGCTCTCAGCGCGTTTTGCTGATGTGTTAGAGCTGGTGGCTGAGGCAAGTTATTACGCAAAACAAGATACGCTAACGGTTATTGATGCGCATCATATTGATGAAGCCATTGAGGGTAAGCAATATCGCACCGGTCAAATTAGTGAAAATATGCTCAGTGATATCAAAGAAGGCCACACGTTAATTGCTACAACAGGTCAAGCCATTGGTAAAGTAAATGGTTTAACGGTATTGCACATTGGTGATACGTCGTTTGGTACACCGGCGCGAATTACCGCCACGGTATACGCCGGCGCCGATGGCGTAATAGACGTAGAACGCGAAGCAGAGCTAGGTAAAGCTATTCACTCTAAAGGCGTGATGTTACTTACCGGTTATTTAGGTAATAAATATGCCCAGCAGTTTAGCCTTACGCTCAGCGCAAATATTGCAATAGAGCAAAGCTATGGCTACATAGACGGCGATAGCGCCTCGTTGGCTGAGCTTTGCGCGTTAATTTCGGCTATTACAAGCTTACCAATAAGCCAATCAATTGCGCTTACCGGCTCTATAAACCAACATGGTGATGTACAAGCTATTGGTGGTGTAAACGAGAAAATAGAAGGCTTTTTTAAGTTGTGTAAAATGCGTGGCTTAACAGGTGAGCAAGGCGTTATTATTCCTAAATCAAACCAAGTAAACTTAGTGCTAGATGACGAAATACTCAACGCCGTAGAGCAAGGTAAATTTAACATATACGCCGTAGAGACGGTTGATCAGGCGTTAAATTTACTGATGGATATTGAAGCAGGCGACCTCATCGACGATGAATACCCTGAAAATTCAGTTAATGGCATCGCACTTGCGCGTCTAAAGGAGATTGCCGATATTGTTAATGGCGACAACGAAGACGATGCAGATGATGAGTTAGAAAATGAAAAACCAGAAGACGAAAAAGGGGAGTTATGATCAACATTATTTTGGCAGTTATCATCGCCATTTTGTGCGTTTTAATATTTAAAAACAGTAAAAAGGCCAAACAACAGGCGATTGCTAATGCGCAAATTGAAAGCGACTATTTAGTAGCAAACGCTAAAGTAGACGGTGTACTTGAGACTGCCTCTGGCTTGCAATACAAAGTATTGCACAAAGGAGAAAACAGCAACACGCCCAGTTCAACAAGTATGGTCAATGTGCATTACCACGGTACGCTTATCGACGGCACCGTGTTTGATAGCTCAGTAGAGCGCAAATCACCGATTAGTTTTGGTTTGCACCAAGTTATTAAAGGGTGGACCGAAGGGCTTCAATTAATGAGTCCGGGTGATAAATTTCAGTTTTATATACCGCATCAACTAGCTTATGGCGAAAAGCGGGTAGGGAGTATTCCGCCTGCATCACTGCTTATTTTTGAAGTAGAACTACTTGCAATAGAGTCATAAATATACGGTACTTGCTCACTTTGAACCGATTTAGAGTGAGCAAGTTATACTAATCTGCAAATTCAATATGTGCTATTTCAAGTTTAAATTTCCCCGCTTGCTTTCCTGCAATCATAAAACCAAGTTGCTTAATATCATTAAAATCAATTTCTGGTTGCTCTGTTAGCGTACGCCCACGAAAAGTAAGTGTAAAATCACTTGGTGTAAAATTAACGTTAGTCCACTCATTTTCTATTGTTTTAAATGAGTGTGTATACGCAGGCCCGTCAAGGTAGTTAGATGTACGCAGCCTTAGTTGATAGGTTTGCCCATCACCTTTAACACGTAAATTAATAGTACGTGTGTTTTGGCTTTGTATATTTAGCTCAGTGCGGATAGAAGCAAACCCTCCGTTATTTTCGAGCGATACATTACCTTCAAATATCAAAGCATCTTTTGTATGACTTACTTGGCTATTAGACACGCCCCCCATGACCGAATCGTTTACAACATACCAACGCTGATTGGCGTTAACTTCTGCGCTCAGCAGCAAAGCATTAAATACAAAAACAGATGATAGTTGTTTGGTGGTCATTGGGTTGCTCCTAAAGGCTTTGGTTAACTAATACGATTAAATACATGAATTGTTCACTTAATATAAAACTAATTTATTAACAATATTCTAGAGCTTGTGAACTTTCAGAATAAAAATTTTTAACCTCGAAAGATAAACTGGCCTTGGTTTGAATTAGCTTGAGCAAAAAATAAAAAGCGCGTAAGTTAACCGCGTTACCTATTTTAATAACAAGAATTAAAATGAAAGCAAAAGAAATAGAACAATTAGCGCTATCTAAAACCGAAACTCGAGAAGTCATCACCCCTTACGCGTTTAAAATTGATAACGCCCTACTAGGTTTACCCTTAGCAACGCCACTAAAGCGAGCTATAGCAATAGTAATCGATGTAGCCTTAATATTTATGGCTGCAAAACTTAGCGCGACTTTAATTGCCTTTGTTGCGGCTATGGCATTCTATAAAGGGACGGCACAACAATACCTTCCTAAAATGTCGAGTGTGTGGCGAAGAATATTAAAAATAGTAGCCGCCGGTATTTTATTTGTAAGCGCTCTTGCGGTGCTTTCAATTGGCATAGATTACCTAGAGGGCGATAACGTCGATCAAGCCTTAACCGCTCAGGGCCTAAAAATCCAGGATGAGATTAAGCTTACCTCCACGGAAAAGCAGCACGTAAATACTTTTTTTGTGCAAACAGCAGACGAACGCTGTGAGCAATCTTGTCAGCAAAATGCGCTTGATAATTTGATAGGGCAAGTACCCAAATTAGCAGACATGGCCGACCTACAAAACCCACAACTTGCTAAAGCACTATTACAATTATTAGTGCTCAGTAAGGATAACGAAATAAAACCTTTGCAGTTATTAGAAGAAAAACCGGCACAAACAACTACACACAGTATTTTGCAGTGGGGCAAAGGTATTATTCAAGACTTAGGTTTGGGTTTTGGTTGGGCTGCTGTCTACTTTACGCTATTCTCATTACTTTGGCGCGGCCAAACACCAGGTAAAAAAGTATGTAATATCCGCGTCGTCGCCCTAAGCGGTGAGCCATTAGGTTTATTAGATTGTTTTGGTCGTTACGGCGGCTACGGTGCAGGCTTTGCAACCGGGCTATTAGGGTTCCTGCAGATATATTGGGATCCAAACAGACAAGCCATTCAAGATAAAATATCAGCGACCGTGGTTATTAAAGGTAACCTGAATCAACCTGTGAATGTTGAAACCGTTGTAGATGCAGTGAAAGAGTAATAAAAACTAACAAGATTATAAAAAAGAATAGCTATAAATAAAAAAAGGTCTAAAATTAGGGCTTAATTTAGTTCTTTTTAGGTGTTTTATGAGACAAGTTTTAGCTGATTGTTCGGCAAGTATTTCAGAACTTAAAAAAAATCCAACAGCGCTTTTAAATGAAGCAGATGGCGCTGCAATAGCCATATTAAATCATAACAAGCCGGCAGCTTACTTAGTACCTGCACCAATGTATGAGCTAATTATGGAACAACTGGATGATTATGAACTAACTAAAGTTGTTGAGAGCCGCAGAGGCGATTTATCTCAAGCGGTTGAAGTTAGTATAGATGACTTATAAGTTAAAGTTTTTATCTGCAGCTTTAAAGGAGTGGGAGAAACTTGCGCCACCACTTAAAAGCCAGTTTAAAAAGAAACTTACTGAGCGCTTAGATAACCCGCATGTGCCAGCCTCTAAATTGCGGGGCTTTGATAATGTTTACAAAATAAAGCTACGCACAGCCGGGTACCGCTTAGCTTACGAAGTTATTGACGACGAAATTGTGGTCTATGTACTCGCAATTGGTAAGCGCGATAAAGATGCGATATATAAAAAGTTAGCGTCGCGAATTTAAATAGTTAATCAAAATTAGTATTGGACTAAGATATTTATGGAACTCTCAAAAGGATTTTTTTGTAACCGTAGTAATTGGTTTTATTTTACTGTAATTAGTTTTGTATTTATTGCAGGAATTATTGTCGGTATAAACTTTCCAAAGATTAATATTATTATAAGTCTAAAACCTCAGCCTCTAGCTGATTGGATAGTCGCTGCTAGCACAATAGGCCTTCTTTTACTTGCTTTTATTACAAAGAATCAGTGGTTAAAACAAGCAGAACTATATAATTATTTAGAGTTTACTCAGGCCTTCCACCAGTATTATTTATTAAAGGTTAGTGCTGTGGAGCCTATGAAGGAAAAAATCAACATCATAAACCAAATAGAACAAATAAAATTAAACATGGAAGATAGTGATTTAAGTAAATCTGAAGTGGAACATTCCTTAGATGAAAAAAAGGAAGAGTTAAAGCAATATGAAATCAAATATAAAGATTTTTATTTAGAGATGGATCAGGGTAAAGAAAAAATGCTAATCAAGGCTGGTATAATCAATCTTAACAGAAAAAAAATTAATGATTTTGCTACTAGGTTAGCTACATATCAAATGAAATGTATTATTAATGACTTCGGTAGATTTAGATGCGAAGCAAATGAAGCATACCTTGAAATACAAAGAGCTTACTTCCCTGAAACTGAATTAGTTCACTTCCCCCCAATAAAGAATTAATTCGTTTTATTTAAAGGAGGGCTTAGTAAAATCTAAAGTTAAGTGTGAGTAATTAGACATTGTTAACTTCTAAACCTAACCCCAAAACCACCAACTCCTAGCAACAACACACATCCCCAAACAAATACATTGCCGTATTGGCTGTACACGCTGTCGCCTTTTATAAGCTTAATGTTGGCTTTCAATATAGTAGCTTCAAACTGAGGCATGGTTTGCTGTGTGTGGCTTATGGGGTCGTATACGGCGCTTACCCCGTTGTTGGTAACGCGTACTAGAGGGCGTTGTAGTTCGAGCGCCCGCATACGGGCTATTTGCATATGTTGCAAAGGCCCAATTGATTGACCAAACCAGGCATCATTACTTACGGTAAAAAGTAGATCTGAGTTGCTTTTGTAGTTACCGCGTACTAAATCGGCAAACACTATTTCGTAGCAAATAGCGGGTAGTAAGTTAAAACCATTAGCACGTAAGTTGTTTTGTTCTCTATCGCCTCGGGTAAACGACGACATAGGTAAATCAAACAAAGGCGCGATAGGGCGCAGAAAATCTTGAAACGGCACAAACTCACCAATCGGTAGTAACTGGTGTTTTTGATAGCGATTTTTACCTAAGTATTGATAGTGGCCATGTTCGTCGCCGCGCTCTTTGTTACCCAGTACTATCAGTGTATTAAATATGGTTTTAGTATCGATTTGGTAGTCGACTATACCTGTGATAAGGGCGGTTTCATTGAATGATGCAGCGCTATCTAGCCCAGCTAAGTAGCTATCGGCAAGGGCTTCTATTTCAGGAACCGCTGCTTCTGGCCATACAATTAAGTCAGCATCCCAATGTGGGCGTGTCATGTCTTGGTATTTGCTCATGGTGGTCCAAAACTCGCTAGGCTCAAAGCGAAGGTGTTGCTTTATATTGCCTTGCACCATTAAGGTTGACATTGATTTACCTGAGTACTCAATTGTGCTTGTTGCACGCGAACCAATACATAAAACAGTAAATGTGATGAGTGTAACAAGCGGGGTCTTTATGTCTTTTTGCGTTAACCGATATAGAGCAAAGCCAATGGCAATACACACTAAGGTCAGCCCAAATTCACCAATGTAAGGGGCCAGTATATTTAATGGCCCATCAGTTTGGGTATACCCAAAGCTTAACCACGGAAATCCGGTAAGGACTACTCCCCGTAAATATTCACTGATGGCAAAAAAGCAAATAAGCAGTAAACCGAAGCTATTTGAGCTGGTGGCAAAACGTGTTGTTAAATAAAACGCTAAGGCGGGGTAAAGCGCTAAATAGGCGCACAATAGCGCCATTAACGACAAAGAGGCTACAAGCGGCATACCGCCAAAGGTAGCAATAGACACATGTACCCAACTAATACCTGCACCAAACCAGCCTAAACCAAATATAAAACCATATTTAGCAGCATTTTTGGCGTGGCGTTTTCCGGTGTTGTTGGGATTAATACAAAATATGACAGCTGCAATACTAATAAATGCAATAGGCCAAATTTCAAAAGGGGAGTAGCTAAAAGTTAAAATAAGGCCCGCAATAAATGCGAGCCATGATTTTATATCTTTTGCTAATAGGGTAAGTCTAGTTAGCAGTTTCTTCACTGTCGTTATCATCAGCCTTAGGTACGGTGACTTGCAGTTGCAAGATACGACGATTGTCGGCATTGGTTACTTTAAATTGGTAACCGTCTATGTCTATAGTTTCACCTCGGCTAGGCATATGACCAAATGCATGCAATACCGTGCCACCAATGGTGTCTGCCTCGTCTGTGCTATATCCTGTGCTGAAATGTTCGTTAAAGTCATCTACTGGCGTTAACGCCTGAACCACGTGTACGTGTTTAGCAAGTTGACGAATATCTTGTTGTTCTTCTTCTTCGTCATGCTCGTCTTCTATTTCGCCAACAATGGTTTCAAGAATATCTTCAATGGTTACTAGTCCCGATACACCGCCGTATTCATCAATGACAACAGCCATATGGTAGCGTTGCTGACGAAATTCATTAAGCAGGGTGTCAACACGTTTGCTCTCAGGTACGACCATGGCTGGGCGTAAATAATCACGAATTGAAGGTAAATGTTCGTCTTTGTTTAAGATAAGTGGAAGCAAATCTTTAGCAAGTAAAAAACCTTCTACATGATCTTTGTCTTCAATCACCACAGGGAAGCGTGAGTGAGTTGAGTCGACCATCATGGGTATTAGCTCTTCAAGCGGGCTGTCGATCTCAAGAGTGACCATTTGTGAGCGCGGGATCATGATGTCTCGCACTTTAAGCTCAGACACGCTAAGCACACCTTCAATCATCTCTTTTGTTTCTGGATCGATTACGTCTCGTTCTTGCGCATCGGCAATCACTTCGACCAGCTCTTCTCTATTCTGGGGTTCCCCTTGCAGCATTTGGGTTATTCTACCCAACCACGTTTTGCCAGAAGAACCCTGGCTAGATTGCGAGTTACCGTCGCTCATTGCGTCTAATTGCTCCGTTAATTTAAATTTCGTCCCGATATGGGTCTGCTATATTTAGTTCTGCAAGTAATTGCTTTTCTATGCTTTCCATTTGCAGAGCGTCTTCACTCTTTATATGGTCAAATCCAAGTAAATGCAAGCACCCATGGATGACCATGTGGGCAAAGTGGTCATGAAATGACTTCTCTTGCTCCACTGCTTCAGCCAAAACAATGGCTGGGCAAATAACTAAATCACCAACAAGAGGGAGGTCTATTCCAGGTGGCGCTTCAAATTCAAACGACAACACGTTAGTGGGTTTATTTTTACCACGGTAATCGTTATTAAGCTGCTGTGATTGCGCTTCGTCGCTAATTACTATGGTGAGTTCTGACTCATCACGATATTGGCTTAAGGCTTTATCGGCCCACAAAGTAAATTGGGCTTCACTTGGGAGGTTGTCAAACTCACAGGCTATTTGTAAATCAAGTTCGGTCGTCAAAGTATTACTCTTTAGTAGTAGCGTTAAGTTGAGCAGCTAGCTCGTCTTTTGCTTTTTGCTTTTCAATTCGCTTTAGACGCTCGCTCTCATCGTTACGCTCGTATGCTTCAACAATACGCGCAACAACAGGATGGCGCACTACATCGTGTGCCTTAAAGTAGTTAAAACTAATTTCGTCTACATTGTCGAGCACTTCAATGGCATGGCGAAGACCCGAGCGTGTTCCGCGCGGTAAATCAACTTGTGTAATATCGCCGGTGATCACCGCTTTTGAGTTAAACCCTATACGGGTTAAAAACATTTTCATTTGTTCTGCGGTGGTGTTTTGGCTTTCATCTAAAATAATAAACGCATCATTTAATGTACGACCACGCATGTAAGCAAGTGGTGCCACTTCAATAATGTTTTTTTCTATGAGTTTTTCGACTTTTTCAAAGCCGAGCATTTCGAACAGTGCATCGTAAAGGGGGCGAAGGTATGGGTCAATTTTTTGGCTTAGGTCACCAGGTAAAAAACCGAGTTTTTCGCCGGCTTCTACTGCAGGGCGCGTTAATAAAATACGACGAATTTCTTGGCGTTCCAGTGCATCTACTGCAGCAGCTACTGCTAAATAGGTTTTACCTGTACCAGCAGGGCCTATACCAAACGTAATGTCATGATTTAATATATTGGCAACGTAAAGGCCTTGGTTGTCGTTTCGTGGTTTAATAACACCACGGCGCGTTTTAATAACCATTTCTTTACCGTATGCACTATTTGAAGCATCTTGCTCTAGGGCTTTAGATTCAGTAATTGCTAAGTGAACACTGTCGGGTTCTATTTCACCAATAACACCGCGCACAGGTTGAGTATCAACATAGAGATTTTTTAAGATTTCGACCGCAGAGGCACTATTGATTAATTTACCGGTTACTTTAAAAAAGTTATCGCGGTGAATAATTTCAACAGCGAGGCGACGTTCAATTTGTTTGATGTTTTCGTCAAACGGGCCACATAATGAAGAAAGGCGTTTGTTATCGGCAGGTTCTAAATAAATCTCTAATGTTTTTAACTGATTACTCAAAATTGCTTCCTATAGAACGGCGCCAGTATTTACTGGCGCTGGGTATATTGACTAAGGAACGAAAGTAGCTACGCCAATTTCGTTAACAGTCTCTGGTTTTGGCTCATTGCTTGCTGCTTTGGTTAAAATAGCTGAAGGAGCGATATCACGTCGTAAGTTCATTTCTGATTCTGTACGAATTAAGTCACCACGTAAAGAGTTAGGCAGTGCTTCAGTGATACGTACATCAACGAACTGGCCGATCACCGTATGTGGGCCCACAAAGTTAACAACACGGTTATTTTCCGTTCGACCGCGTAATTCCATTGGGTTCTTTTTAGATGGACCTTCAACCAAAATACGCTGTTCTGTATCAAACATTTGACGGCTAATTTGCTGTGCCATTTGTGTAATACGGTTTTGTAACAGGTATAAGCGTTCTTTTTTCTCTTGCTCAGTTACGTCGTCTGGTAAATCGGCCGCAGGCGTACCCGGGCGTGCGCTGTAAATGAAGCTAAAGCTCATATCAAAACCAATATCGTTGATAAGGTTCATAGTAGCTTCAAAGTCAGCTTTACTCTCACCCGGGAAACCGATAATGAAATCTGACGACATGCTTAAATTAGGGCGAATTTTACGCAGCTTGCGAATTGTTGATTTGTATTCAAGTGCGGTATGACCACGTTTCATTAAGTTTAAAATACGGTCTGAACCACTTTGCACTGGTAGATGTAAGTGATCAACAAGCTCTGGCACATCAGCGTAAGCGTCGATTATATCTGGCGTAAATTCTACAGGGTGTGAGGTGGTATAACGAATACGGTCAATGCCATCAATAGCTGCTATTAAACGAATTAAATCTGAGAAGTAGCAAATTTCACCATCGTGAGTATCACCACGGTATGCGTTTACGTTTTGGCCTAATAGGTTTACTTCGCGAACGCCTTGCTCTGCAAGTTGTGCCACTTCAAGGAGTACGTCATCAACTGGGCGGCTTACTTCTTCGCCTCGGGTGTAAGGTACAACACAAAAAGTACAGTATTTAGAACACCCTTCCATAATTGATACAAATGCACTTGGGCCTTCTGCTTTTGGCTCAGGTAGGCGGTCAAACTTTTCAATTTCTGGGAACGAAATATCAACAACCGATGACCCTTTATTACCTTGCACTTGCTTAATCATTTCAGGTAAACGGTGCAGAGTTTGCGGGCCAAAAATAACATCAACAAATGGTGCACGCTGGCGAATAGAGTCACCTTCTTGCGAGGCAACACAGCCGCCTACACCAATAATCAGCTCTGGTTTGTCGTCTTTTAACAACTTCCAACGGCCTAATTGGTGAAATACTTTTTCTTGTGCTTTTTCACGAATTGAACAGGTGTTAAGTAAGATTACGTCGGCATCTGTTGCATCTTCAGTTAGCTGGTAGCCATTGGTGGCATCTAAAAGTTCAGCCATTTTCTGAGAGTCGTATTCGTTCATCTGACAACCCCAGGTTTTGATATGCAGCTTTTTGCTCATTGAAATTTAGCCTCGTGTTCAATTCGATAATGGCACAAATATGTGCTTGAAACAGAATTAAGGAGCAAGCTTGCTCACTTAAAGGACGCGTATTTTAGCTGGATACCCGCCCAGATCCAAGTATAGTTTTCATGTTTGTGATCTCAAATCAAACTCAGACGAGTTTAATAGCTTGATAGTTATATACTCTCGCACTAAAGCGGCGAGTTACGGTACAATAAAAGTAGATTCACGTATTAATAAAATGATGAAAAACATGACTCAAAATAATGTGATAGTGGTTGGCGGCGGCATGGTTGGTGCGGCAATGGCAATAAAGTTAGCGCAACAAGGAAAATCAGTGCGTATCATAGAAAAGCACCTAATAGATCCGTCTCATATTTTGGGTAATGACAAGGTTGATATAAGAGTGTCGGCTATTAATCGTTTTTCAGAAAACTTACTTGATGAGTTAGGGGCTATGCCCATTTTAAGAAAAGGCCGGATTGCACCATACCAACAGTTAGAAGCTTTCGAGCGCGGCGACGATAACTTGTTATTTGATTGTGCCGACATTAATACCACGCATTTGGGCCACTTAATCGAAAACAGTTTAATACAAGCTAGTTTATGGGTGCAGTTTGAGCAGTACGATATTGAAGTCATCGAGCAAAAACAGGCTGTGAGTAAAATAGAGCAAAATGCTGACTCAATTACCTTGGTCTATGGCGAGCAACGTTATACCGCGAGCTTAGTGATTGCAGCCGACGGTGGACAATCGCAATTACGAACTAAAGCAAATATTGGTGTAACTGGCTGGCAGTATCAGCAGCACTGCATGGGGGTGCTGATTAAATTGGATGCACCTCAACAGGTAAAAACATGGCAACAGTTTACGCCATCAGGGCCACTGGCTTTTCTACCTATGCAAGCACCTTATGCTAATTTAATTTGGTACGACGATGCCAATACCCTCAAGGCATTTAAAGACCTATCGCCTAGCGCATTTAAAGCCCATATTATTGAACAGTTTCCAAAGCTTGTTGGTGATTTTGAAGTACAAAGTCATGCTGTGTTTCCAATTACTCGTCAGCATGCAAATACGTATTCTAGTGGTCGTTTAGTATTAGTTGGTGATGCTGCGCATACCATAAATCCACTTGCCGGTCAGGGTGTTAATTTGGGTTTCCAAGACGTAGTCGCTTTAGCTACTGCATTGAACGATGCAAGCGACGTTGGTTGCGCGTTAACGCTGCAAGAGTTCGAACGCACCCGTCGAAAGGCCAACTTATTAATGATGAGTATGATGGATGCTTGTTACTTTGGTTTTTCAAACCAAATAGCGCCGCTAAAATGGGCGCGTAGCCAATTTTTGAAAATGGCTAACAGTACTGGAGTGGTAAAAAACTGGGTATTAAAATATGCAATTAGCGGTGAAATTGGTTAGAAAACAGTAAAGTAATATAAAGGCTCTTTTATGAGTCTTTTTTTTTACGTGATAAGGCGACTAATTTATATGTTTTTAATTTTTACTTGATGTTTTTATGAAGTTTATGTGAGTGATGGGGGAATAGAGATAGCTTTTATAAAATTGGCTGGGATACCAGGATTTGAACCTGGGAATGCCAGGATCAAAACCTGGTGCCTTACCGCTTGGCGATATCCCAACTTTAAATTTGGATGAGTTTTAGTTCTAATTAAGAACATGGTGCGGAAGGAGAGACTTGAACTCTCACATCCTAAGATACTGGAACCTAAATCCAGCGCGTCTACCAATTCCGCCACTCCCGCAGTTCTATTCTTTAACAACACTCTTTGGTAGAAGAAGTTGGCTGGGATACCAGGATTTGAACCTGGGAATGCCAGGATCAAAACCTGGTGCCTTACCGCTTGGCGATATCCCAACAAAGAATTAGCTGATTAGTTTAGTTCTAATCTAGAACATGGTGCGGAAGGAGAGACTTGAACTCTCACATCCTAAGATACTGGAACCTAAATCCAGCGCGTCTACCAATTCCGCCACTCCCGCAAACAATTTTTATATTTATACTCATAACAGAGTTATTCTTTAACAACGCTCTTTGGTAGAAGAAGTTGGCTGGGATACCAGGATTTGAACCTGGGAATGCCAGGATCAAAACCTGGTGCCTTACCGCTTGGCGATATCCCAACAAAGAATTAGCTGATTAGTTTAGTTCGAATCTAGAACATGGTGCGGAAGGAGAGACTTGAACTCTCACATCCTAAGATACTGGAACCTAAATCCAGCGCGTCTACCAATTCCGCCACTCCCGCATTGTCACTTTGAATAATCAAAGAAGGTAGTTATTTTAAACTCTTCATTGAGTTGCAATTTAACTCTTGCAGAGCCATTCCTGAGAAGAAATGGTGGCTAAGACGGGATTTGAACCTGTGACCCCATCATTATGAGTGATGTGCTCTAACCAGCTGAGCTACTTAGCCATTGTTGGCTGGGATACCAGGATTTGAACCTGGGAATGCCAGGATCAAAACCTGGTGCCTTACCGCTTGGCGATATCCCAACAATAAACAATTGATAGTTTTAATTCTTATCAAGAATAATGGTGCGGAAGGAGAGACTTGAACTCTCACATCCTAAGATACTGGAACCTAAATCCAGCGCGTCTACCAATTCCGCCACTCCCGCATCGAGCGTACAGGTAATACTGTTTTGGAACCTAAATCCAGCGTCTAATTCAAGACAACTGCTAATTCCGCAACTACCGTACACAAGGTAGTTATTTTAAACTCTTCATTGAGCAACAAAAAATAAATGGTGGCTAAGACGGGATTTGAACCTGTGACCCCATCATTATGAGTGATGTGCTCTAACCAGCTGAGCTACTTAGCCATCTTTTTTGTCAGCACTTCATCGCTGAGTGCGGGGCGTATTATGCTGACATGACCCAAATTCGTCAACACCTTTTTTGCAAAAAAACACTTAACTGTGTTTGTTTGCAGGAAAATTAAGCTAACAGGCTAAATTTTAATATAAATGCTGTTTTTTTAACACCTATTATAAGTTAAGTGTATGAGGTTTGGCTTTTTAGAATTAACCCTGCGTTATAAACTGTCCTGATAGATTACAGCTTATATACGTTTGAAAAACAAAAAAAGGCTCGTAAAAACGAGCCTTTAAAATTTATTTCCCATAATAGAGGGAATAAAATCTTATACGTTAAACAAGAAGTTCATTACATCGCCATCTTTAACAATGTACTCTTTACCTTCTTGGCGCATTTTACCCGCTTCTTTTGCACCACTTTCACCTTTACAGTTAATGTAGTCATCATAAGCGATGGTTTGTGCACGGATAAACCCTCGTTCAAAATCGGTATGAATTTTACCCGCTGCTTGTGGTGCAGTTGCGCCTACAGGAATTGTCCAAGCACGCACTTCTTTTACGCCTGCTGTGAAGTAAGTTTGTAGTTTAAGTAACTCGTAGCCGCCTCGAATAACAAGGTTGAGACCTGGTTCTTCTAAACCAAGATCCGCCATAAATTCAAGTTTGTCTTCATCATCAAGCTCAGATAACTCCGATTCGATTGCTGCACACACAGGCACTACAACAGCGCCCTCTGATTCAGCTATAGCGCGAACGCGGTCAAGTAGTGGGTTATTCTCAAAACCATCTTCTGCTACGTTTGCAATATACATTGTTGGCTTGATAGTTAAGAAGTTGACAGAGCTAATAGCCGCTTTTTCTTCTTTAGTTAATTCTAACGATCTAAGTGTTAGGCCTTCATCAAGGTGTGCTTTTACTTTTTCAAGTGCTGCATTTTGTTCTTTTGCGTCTTTATCGCCGCCTTTCGCTTTTTTAGCATTACGGAACATGGCTTTTTCAGCGCTGTCCATATCGGCAAGTACTAACTCAGTATTGATCACGTCAATATCGTCAGCAGGGTCAATTGTACCGGCTACGTGTATTACGTTTTCGTCTTCAAAACAACGAACTACATGGCCAATTGCATCCGTTTCACGAATGTTTGCTAAGAACTGGTTACCTAGACCTTCACCTTTTGATGCGCCTTTTACAAGGCCAGCAATATCAACAAATTCCATACTAGTAGTAAGAATACGTTGTGGATTTACAATTTTAGCAAGCTCGTCTAAGCGAGGATCTGGCACAGGTACCACACCTGTATTAGGCTCAATGGTACAAAAAGGAAAGTTAGCGGCTTCAATACCCGCTTTAGTTAGTGCATTGAAAAGCGTTGATTTACCAACGTTAGGCAAGCCAACGATGCCACATTTAAAACCCATAGTAAGATACCTTGTTTAGAATTCGTTTAAACTGTGCACTTGCACTCAAGTTTACTAGGGTTTAAACGAATGAAGTCTGTTTTGTGCTTTTAGCACGCCGTCTTTTGCAAGTATTTCCATACAACGAACTGCTTCATCTACAGCTGCATCCATTTTTTCTTGGTCAACTTTCGGCGCTTTTCCAAGCACCCAGCCGGTAACCATTTCACGATGTCCTGGATGACCTATGCCAACACGTAAACGCATAAAATCTTTTTGATTTGCCATTTTTGCCATAATGTCTTTTAGGCCATTATGACCGCCGTGTCCACCCCCTTTTTTTAATTTGGCGACACCGGGATCTAAATCCATCTCATCATGTGCGACTAAGATATTTTCAACAGGGATTTTGAAAAAATTGGCTAAACTACTGACCGCTTTACCACTTAAATTCATGTAAGTAGTGGGGATCAATAATTTGAATTCTTGGCCTTGAATTATCACTTTGCCAGTTAAGCCGTGATATTTAGGATCGTGTTTTAGCGTACAGTTGTAGCGTGCTGCGAGTTGCTCGATGAACCAAGCACCTGCATTGTGGCGTGTATTTGCGTATTCGGGGCCTGGATTAGCCAGGCCCACAAGCATTTGAATAGAATTCAAGGTGCGAGACCTTAAATATTATTCTGCAGCGTCTGAAGCTTCTTCGTCTTCAGCTGGAGCTGCTTTGTTTGCTTTGATTGTAACTACTGAAAGGTCATGGCCTTCGCCTTTACCTAATTCAACAGATGCAACACCTGCTGGTAGTTGTAAATCAGAGATGTGGATTGAATCACCAGCTACTAAGTCAGAAACATTTACTTCGATGAATTCTGGTAGTGCTTTTGGAAGACAAGAAATTTCAACATCAGTTAACTGGTGAACAACAGTTGCGCCAGCTTTAGTTACAATTTCTTCACCGATAAAGTGAAGAGGAACTTTAGTTGTTAATTTATGAGTTGCGTCTACACGTTGGAAATCAAGGTGAGTAAGCTTAGGCTTGAATGGGTGACGTTGAATATCTTTTAAGATAGCTTCAACTTTCTCGCCGCCTACGTTAAGTGTAAGAATATGAGTGTAAAAACCTTCGTCTTCTTGTGCTTTGATCATATCTTTATGAGCAAAAGTAAGAGATAAAGCTTCTTTGTCAGCTCCGTAAAGGATTGCAGGAACTTTGTCTTCGCGACGTAGGCGGCGGCTCGCACCAGTACCAGTTTCTACGCGAAGTTCAGCGTCATATGTATAAGTTGTGTTAGACATGATGTCTCCAATTATTTAAAAGTTTAGGGCCTTTGCGACCAAGGTCCCTAGCCAAAAGGCGCGCTATCATACCACTGTGATTCAGTAAAATATACATAGCATACAAAAAAAGCGCCAAAAGGCGCTTTTGTCTTCAGCAAATATCTGTGTTTAGTGTTCAAACATCGCTGAAATAGATTCTTCGTTGCTAATACGGCGAATAGTTTCTGCCAACATATCAGCAAGCGTTAGCACTTTTACTTTATCAAGTGCTTTAAGTTCATCAGATAATGGAATCGAGTCGGTTACAATAACTTCATCAATAACAGAATCACGTAAATTCTCAGCTGCTTTACCTGATAAAATAGGGTGAGTTGCATAAGCAAATACGCGTTTAGCACCATGTTCTTTAAGTGCTTCTGCTGCTTTACATAGAGTACCGCCAGTATCAATCATGTCATCGACAATGATACAGTCACGGCCTTCTACATCACCAATAATATGCATTACTTGAGAAACATTTGCTTGTGGGCGGCGTTTATCAATAATAGCTAAATCAGTATCGTTTAGTAGTTTTGCAATTGCACGTGCGCGCACTACACCACCAATATCCGGAGAAACAATAACAACATCATCAAAATGACGCTCTTTCATATCTTCAAGTAATACTGGGCTACCAAATACGTTATCTACTGGTACATCAAAGAAGCCTTGGATTTGCTCTGCGTGTAAATCAACCGTAAGTACTCGGTCTACACCTACGCTCGATAAGAAATCGGCAACAACTTTAGCAGTGATTGGTACACGAGCTGAACGTACGCGACGATCTTGGCGGGCATAACCAAAATAAGGAATGACGGCAGTAATACGACCCGCAGATGCGCGACGAAGAGCATCAACCATAACGATAAGTTCCATAAGGTTATCGTTTGTAGGGGCACAGGTTGATTGCAAGATAAAAACATCCGAGCCACGAACATTTTCATTAATTTGAACACTGATCTCACCGTCGCTAAAACGGCCAACAACAGCATCGCCTAATTCAATATATAAACGTTTTGCAACTTTTTGAGCTAACTCAGGTGTTGCGTTACCAGCGAAGAGCTTCATGTCAGGCACGGTAGGGTTCCTCAGGCACTGAAATTTTGGACTAACAAGCAATGATAAAAAGCATTGCAAGTTAACTTATGATTACTTTTACGTTACTTCATTGATCGAATATGGCGGTAAGCTCCGTATGAGCAGGAGAAGTATTAGCGCTTGACGCAACAAATCCCTGCCAAGTATGGGGGAGGTTTGCAAGCACATCGTTTGCTTGAGTTTGTGTATCAAACTCTACAAAACAACATGAACCTGTTCCGGTCATCTTCGACGGGGCGTATTTTAGCAACCACTGGAGGGTTTTTTCAACCTCGGGGCATAGCTTTTTAACTAAAGGCTCACAATCGTTGTGTAAATCGTGCTCTTTCCAATCTCCTAAAATTTTTGGTGTATCGCGTTTTAAATCTGGATGGGTAAATATTTCAGCGGTACTTACATGCTGATTTGGGTGCACAACACAGTACCATTTCTGTTCAAGCTCTACACGGTGTAGTTCTTCTCCAATGCCATGCGCTATGGCGCTTTCACCACGTATAAAAACAGGTATATCCGCCCCTAACTGTAATCCTAAACGGGCAAGTTCATTAATGTCATAATTAATATTCCACAATTTATTCAGCGCTAATAGTGTGGTTGCCGCATCAGACGAACCACCTCCAACGCCACCTCCCATTGGCAATCGTTTTATTAAATTTATTTTTACACCGTGCTTTGTTTTAGAGTGGGTTTGCAACATTAAAGCAGCTTTATAGATTAGATTATCTTCAAGTGGTATGTCTTTAGTATCACCATCGATTGAAATTGACGGTTTATCTATCAACTCAAAAGAGAGCTCATCGCCAAAGTTTAAGAAGGTAAATAAGGTTTCTAATTCGTGATATCCGTCATCTCGGCGTGCATTAATGTGTAAAAATAAATTGAGTTTTGCAGGTGCAATGAGTGAAAAAGACGTGTTGCTATTCATAATTAATTAAATCGCCAGTCGTAAAGTTGAATTTTAATTCTTATTTTTTGGTGCTTGAGTGTCAATTTTGTGGGTAACCAAAAGCCTGCACTTTGTATATAATTAGCGTAATTTATTTGCCATTGCTTCCCTTCGTTATCAATCCATAGTACTTGTTTGGCTCGGCCAAGCTCGTCTACCTGTAAAGTGTGTGAATCGATGGTTCCTTTAAGCCAATCGCTTGCATTATTAACAGGTACTGCAAAACCCGTTAAACGTTTTAGTAGGGCTGATGCGTTGCTATCGACGTAAACTTTATCGTCGAATTCAAGTTCGGCAATATCGCGTGATTGCTTAAGCTGTAAAATACGTGTGCCAATAAACGAAGTTAGCACTAAATTATTGCTATTTTCTTGTTGCTGCCAATTTAAGTTTGCAGATTGACGCTCATCGGGGCTGATAAAAGCAAGTTTGCCTTGCACACGCCAAGTTTTTTGATTGGTAAGTTGACCCTTCCAATTATCATAAATAGCTGTTTTATCTGATAATTGTTGCGCGCAACCGCCTAAAAACAAAAATGTTATGATTAAAATTACATAATGTCGAATCAAATGTTGTTCCTTACTTTCCATATTCCGATGATTTTTGGTAAAATTGCCGCCTTTAAAGTAGGGCTCAGCAATATTTGGCAAATATGACCATAATAGCACTAGGTATAAATCACAAAACCGCTTCCGTAGAACTACGTGAAAAAGTGGCTTTTTCGCCTGAGCAAATTTCAGAGGCGCTACAGCAATTAAGTGGGCATGCCGACTTTAATGAAGCTGTGATTGTGTCGACTTGTAACCGAACAGAAATCTATTGTAGCCTTGCTCAGCAAAATTCCCAAACACTGTTAGCATGGCTTGCCAGTTTCCACGGTTTAAATGAACAAGAACTGAGTAAGAACATTTATTGCCACGAGGGCAATCAAGCAATTAATCACTTAATGCGTGTAGCCTGTGGCTTAGATTCACTTGTGTTAGGTGAGCCGCAGATTTTAGGACAAATTAAGCAAGCCTATAATAGTGCAAAAACTCATGATGCAGTGGGTGTTACGTTTGATCGTTTGTTTCAAAAAACATTTTCGGTTGCTAAAGAAGTCCGAACTGAAACTAATATAGGCGCCAGTGCGGTATCGGTTGCATTTGCGGCGGTAAACTTAGCCAAACACATTTACGGTAAACTAGATAAAACGAATGTACTATTAATAGGTGCAGGCGAAACAATAGAGCTTGTGGCTAAGCATTTGTATCAAAACGAGCCCCAAAATATTACCGTAGCAAACAGAACCATTGAACGAGCCCGCAATTTAGCCGATGAAGTATCTGCAGACGTTATTGCACTCGCGCAGTTGCCAGAGCGTTTGCATAACGCCGATATTATAATAAGTTCAACGGCTAGCACCTTACCCATTATTGGTAAAGGTGTTGTTGAACAGGCGCTTAAACAGCGAAGGAATAAGCCTATGCTGTTTATTGATATTGCGGTACCGCGCGACATTGAAAGCCAAGTGGGGGATTTAGATGCAGCGTATCTTTACTCGGTTGATGATTTACAAACGATTGTAAGTGAAAATATGGCAGCACGAGAACAAGCTGCACAGCAAGCACAAATAATTATTACTGAGCGCACCAAAGAGTTTTGCATGTGGATGCGCTCACTCGATTCAGTGGGGCTAATCCGCCACTATCGAAATGATGTTCAAACAATTAAGTCTGAATTAGTAGAAAGAGCGGTTAGCCAGCTTTCTAATGGTAAAGATGCAGAAAAAGTAATTTTAGAATTGGCCAACAAATTAACCAACCGCTTAATGCACGCGCCTACACGTGCAATCCAAGATGCGGCTAAAAAAGGTGAAGTTGCTCAATTAAATCAGTTGAAAAAAATGTTAGGTATTGACCAGGAATAACAGTTAAATGAAAGAGTCTGTTTATAATAAATTAGAAACGCTAGTAGAACGCTACGAAGAAGTACAAGCACTTTTGAGCGACCCATCGGTTATTAGCGATCAAAATCGCTTTCGTGGTCTTTCAAAAGAATATTCTGAGCTTGAAGAAATTGTTAAAACTTTTTTAGCATATCAACAAACAAAAGATGACCTAGCCAGTGCTGAAGAAATGTTAAAAGATTCAGACCCAGATATGCGTGAAATGGCGCAAGAAGAGTACAAAGAGGCAAAAGCACAAATACTAACACTTGAAGATGAAATCCAAGTGTTGATGCTACCTAAAGATCCTAAAGATAATAACAATGTATTTTTAGAGGTGCGTGCGGGCACAGGTGGCGATGAGGCCGCTATTTTTGCTGGTGATTTATTTAGAATGTATAGCCGTTTTGCCGAAACACAAAAGTGGAAATTAGAAGTTGTAACCACTAATGAAGGTGAACATGGTGGTTACAAAGAAGTCATTGCTAACATTAGTGGTGAAGGTGTTTACGGTAAACTTAAATTTGAGTCTGGTGTTCATCGTGTTCAACGTGTACCAGAAACTGAGTCGCAAGGTCGTGTTCATACCTCGGCCTGTACCGTGGCAGTAATGGCAGAAATCCCAGAAGCTGAAGCAATTGAAATTAACACTGCCGATATAAAAGTAGATACTTTTAGAGCATCTGGTGCGGGTGGGCAGCACGTAAACAAAACCGACTCTGCAATTCGTATTACGCATTTACCTACAGGTGTGGTTGTTGAGTGTCAGGATGAGCGCTCTCAGCACAAAAACCGTGCAAAAGCGATGTCAGTCCTTGCTGCACGATTACAGCAAGCAGAAGATGAAAAGCGTCATGCTGCTGAGGCGTCTGAACGCCGTAATTTAGTAGGTAGTGGTGATCGTTCTGAGCGTATTCGTACTTACAATTACCCGCAAGGTCGTATTACCGATCATCGTATTAATTTAACGTTATACCGCTTAAATGAAGTTGTTGCTGGCGATTTAGGTGCGATTGTCGATCCGTTAATGCAAGAGCATCAAGCTGATTTACTTGCTGCAATGGGCGATGAGTAATCGTGACGCAAACCCTTGAGCAAGCTGCCGCTGCTGGCACTAAATTATTAGTGCAAAGCAGCGATAGTGCAAAATTAGACGCACAAGTATTACTTCTTCATGTTCTTGATAAACCTCGTAGTTACCTTTTTACTTGGCCAGAAAGGTTGCTTAGTGAACAGCAACAACACACCTTTGACACTCTTTGCGCTAGGCGATTGAACGGCGAGCCTGTCGCGCATATTACAGGGCAACGTGAGTTTTGGAGTTTAACCTTAGAAGTGAATGCAACAACGTTAATTCCGCGCCCAGACACAGAAACCTTAGTTGAAGTAGCGCTTGAACTAGGGATCCCAGAGCAGGCCAAAGTACTAGACTTAGGCACGGGAACGGGCGCCATTGCATTGGCATTGGGCAGTGAAATGCCTCTTTGGGATATTACAGCGGTAGATAGAGTAAGTGATGCTGTAGCGCTTGCAACTCGTAATCAACAGCGTTTAGAAATTAGTAATGTGCGTGTTAAACAAAGCAATTGGTTTAGCTCACTTAGTAATGAATATTTTGATCTTATAGTTACCAACCCACCGTATATAGAAAGTAGTGACGAACATTTGGCTCAAGGCGATGTGCGATTTGAACCTTTATCTGCCTTAGTTGCTGAAGATTCAGGAATGTCTGATATTAAACAAATAATTACACAATCACGTGACTATTTGCTATCTAGTGGCTATCTTCTAATAGAGCACGGTTATGACCAAGGTTTTGCTGTACGTGATTTTTTTGAAACGATGGCCTTTGTTAATGTTAAAACGATAAAAGATCTTGGTGAAAATGACCGTGTAACGCTCGCACAGTGGCCATAATAAGTTTAATTATTACTGCATCCGTGTGTTAAATGTGTCATGTAGGAATTTCTAATTATGATGGGTGACTTTTTATTTTCAGATGAGCCAGAAGTACCAGTAGACAATACCGATTTGGGCACCTGGAAAGTATTAATCGTTGATGACGAACCTGAAGTTCATGCAGTTACAAAATTAGCATTGAGTGATTTTGAGTTTCAAAATAAACGTCTAGAATTTATAAGTGCCTATTCAGGCGCAGAAGCTAAAAAACTAATCGATGAGCACAAGGATGCTGCAATCGTACTACTTGATGTTGTCATGGAAACAGACGATGCAGGTTTACAAGTTGTAAAATATATTCGTGAAACCGCAAAAAATAACCACATTCGTATTATTTTACGTACCGGCCAACCTGGCCAGGCACCAGAACGCCAAGTTATTGTTAATTATGATATTAACGATTACAAATCGAAAACCGAGTTGACAGCACAAAAATTATTTACAGTTATCATGTCGAGCCTTCGCTCGTACCGCGACATTATTTCAATAGAGCAGTCGCGAATTGGTCTTGAAAAAATAATAACCGCTTCGCGTAATATATTTTCTGCGCATTCGATTGAGCATTTTATTGAAGGTGTAATGCAGCAACTTACATCTTTACTGGGCATTTCAGATCAAGCTATGTACGCCACTACGCTTGTGGCACAAAATCCGGCATCTCAAAATAATAAAATGATTATTTGCTCAGGTACCGGTGAGTTTGAAAAAAGCGAAGGTAAAAACTTAGAAGAGGTTCTTCACGCAGAACAACTAAGTGCATGCCAAGAAGCTTTAGCTAATCAGACTATTATCTACAAAGACAATTATTTATTTGCTTATTGTAGCAGTGAATATAACCATAGTTCGATGTTGTTCATTACTGGCATTCCAAATGCTTTGACAGATACACAACGAAACTTAGTTGAAATTTTTGCCCAAAATGTGCAATTAGCGTTTGAAAATGTTCAGCTACAATGCGAAATAGAAGCCACCCAGCAAGAACTTGTTTACAGATTAAGTGAGGCGGTTGAGCAACGCTCTACTGAAACAGGTAATCATGTAAAACGTGTTGCACATATTTGCCACGCACTTGCTATTGGCTATGGATTATCAAAACAACAAGCCGACTTAATTAGGTTGGCTGCGCCCTTGCATGATGTAGGTAAAGTAGGTATACCCGATTCGGTTTTAAATAAACCTGCAAAGCTTGATGCCCCCGAATGGGAAGTAATGAAAACTCACACAGACAAAGGGTACGGGATTTTAAAAGGGTCTGCTCACGAAATTGTGAGTGCAGGGGCTACCATAGCCAAAGAGCATCATGAAAAGTGGGATGGCACAGGCTACCCTCAAGGCTTACAGGGAAGCCGAATTAACATATTTGGTCGTATTGTAGCATTGGCTGATGTCTACGACGCATTAAGGCATAAGCGTTGTTACAAAGACTCATGGACACTTGAACGCGTAGTAGAAGAAATAAACTCGCAAAAAGGCTCGCACTTTGAGCCAAAATTAGTTGATGTTTTTAACGAAAATCTCAATGAACTTGAAACTATTATTAAACGTTACCCCGATTAACTTTATAACTAGAAGAATAGAGGCATATGGATTATTTAGCAGTAAAACACTCACACATGGCGATAGCCGTACTGAGTGTCGTTTTATTTTATATTCGATCTTTTTCGAGAATTGGAAGTGGTAAGCTAGCTCGGAACAAAATAGTATTTATTGGCAGTCACGGTATAGATACGCTACTTTTGATCTCTGCATTTACACTGATGTTCATGGGTAAAATTAATCCATTTGAGCAATTTTGGCTACTAGAAAAAATTATATTGGTTATCGCGTATATTGCCATCGGTGTTATTAGTGCAAAACAAACTAACTTTTTGGCTAAAATATCGTACCTTACTGTAAATACGTTTGTTATTTTAGCTATTGGTTACTTGGCAACAGCTAAGTCAGCATTGTTACTTTAAACCTAAAATAAATTTACCGAGCTTCAGTATCTCTGAGGCTCGAATATGCTCCTCCATTGATTTGATCAAGTACATTTCGTTATTGGAATATATTGGCAGAATTAGGTAAACTACGCGTTCGTTTTCTAGAAATGTTGCAGTATTGATGACCACTTTTAGGTTTGATGAACACGATGACTCTTATATTGATGATGCTTACGATGACTTTGCCCCTGCGGCAATTTATCGCTGCATTAAGGCTGAATCGAAATGGGATCCTCAACTAGACTTAACAGCCGCTTTAGATGTTCTTGCTGATTTTGAAAAACAAATTAATGCATTATGTGTTGCCGTACCCGACTCTCATGAACGCTTAGATAAGTTACTAGACACCTTTTACAGTGCATGGCTATTTAGCGCTTCGAGTTTAAAAGTACCTGAGCATAAACTAAATAGCTTAAGTTACACGTTAACTATGCGTAGCGGCTCGCCAACCACTCTGGCAATTTTACTTTGTCATTTTTTACAGCAGGCTAAGCTAGACGCCAGTATGAGCCTAAATCAAGGCGATATAGGTGTACACATTGCTATGAGCGATGAAGAAGGCTATTTGGTTGAGCCAAGTAGCGGCCAACAAAGCTGGTATATTATTCCTGAAAATGCTGATGAAGCAGACGGGCAAGAACAAGAGCCATTGGAACTTATTTTTGACGATGAAGTTTATAAGCTTTTCTTAGCACAACAAAAGTGGTCATTCATCAGCGAGAACAAATTTGGCCATGCATTAACATGCGTTGAAATGTTAATGGAATTAATTGGCGACGACCCTTACGAAAGACGTGACAGAGGATATTTATTAAATCAGCTCGATTGCCCTAAAATGGCCCGAGATGATCTACAATTTTTTGTAGATGAATGCCCAGATGATCCAGCAATAGAAATCATCCAGCACCAAATTGAAGAATTAGAAGATAATAATAAAACTCACCATTAATATTAGGGAATACCATGGTTGAAACACAAAGCGCATTAATCACTAATGATGCAGTTGTGCTTGGTTTACTCGCCGTTATTTTGGGGTTTATATTTAAAACCTCAAACAGCGAGCGCCCAGCATTAAAAACGTTCTATAAATATGTACCGGCTTTATTACTTTGCTACTTTTTACCTTCTTTGCTTAATACGTTTGGTATTGTTGATGGCAATAAATCGAATGTGTATTACGTGGCTTCGCGTTATTTATTACCGGCCTGCTTAATACTGTTAACTATTAGCATTGATTTAAAAGCAATTTTAAACTTAGGGCCTAAAGCGCTTATTATGTTTTTAGTCGGAACGCTCGGTATTGTTATCGGCGGACCCCTCGCAATTTTAGTTGTGAGCGCGGTAGACCCCACAATTGTAGGTGGGCATGGGCCAGATGCCGTATGGCGCGGTATGACAACCGTAGCTGGAAGCTGGATTGGCGGTGGGGCAAACCAAGCCTCAATGAAAGAAATGTTTGAGGTTGGTGGCGATATTTTTTCAGTAATGGTCACCGTTGATGTAATAGTGGCTAATATTTGGATGGCAGTTTTGTTACTAATGGCAGCTAACCACAAGAAAATTGATGCTGCTACGGGAGCAGACACCAGCGCCATTGAAGATTTAAAGCAGCGTGTTGAAAAATACCATGCAGAGCATGCGCGCATGCCAACACTGAATGACTACATGACATTGCTTGCTATTGCATTTGGTCTTACTGGTTTAGCCCATTTTTGCGCAGACTTTTTAGGGCCGTTTTTCGCTAATAATTATGCGTGGGCAAAAGAGTACAGTTTAACCAGTAAGTTTTTCTGGTTAATAGTCATTTCAACGACCATTGGTATTAGTTTGTCTTTTACTAAAGTAAGACAGATTGAAGCATTTGGTGCATCTAAAGTCGCCTCAAGCTTTTTATACATTTTAGTGGCCTCAATTGGCTTACATATGAATGTAACCGCTATTTTTGATAACCCGGGCTTGTTTTTAGTGGGCGCTATTTGGATGCTAGTACATGCTGGTTTAATGTTGCTTGTTGCAAAGTTAATTAAAGCACCGCTTTTTTATATGGCAGTAGGCTCACAAGCTAATGTGGGAGGGGCTGCGTCTGCGCCTGTTGTTGCGTCAGCATTTCATCCTTCACTTGCGCCTGTCGGTGTTTTACTGGCTGTATTAGGTTACGGAGTGGGTACATACATGGCTTATATTTGTGGATTAATGTTGCAAGCAGTTGCACCTTAAGGAATTAAAATGAAAGATCAAATTATCAAAATTAATGATATTGAATTAGCAAACAACAAACCGTTTGTTTTATTTGGTGGTATGAACGTTTTAGAATCGCGCGACTTAGCCATGCGCATTGCAGAGCATTATGTAGAAGTGACGACTAAGCTAAACATACCATATGTGTTTAAAGCATCATTTGATAAAGCTAATCGTTCTTCAATCAACTCGTACCGTGGTCCGGGAATGGAAGAAGGTTTAAAAATATTTGAAGAAATTAAAAACACCTTTAATATTCCACTGATCACCGATGTTCATGAACCGTATCAAGCGGCGCCGGTTGCTGAAGTGGTTGATGTTATTCAGTTGCCTGCTTTTTTAGCTCGTCAAACAGACTTAGTTGTTGCTATGGCAAAAACAGGTGCCATTATTAATGTTAAAAAGCCGCAGTTTTTAGCACCACATGAAATGCGCCACATCATTACTAAATTTAATGAGGCTGGTAATAATAATATTGCACTTTGTGAGCGTGGCTCTAGCTTTGGTTATAATAACTTGGTTGTTGATATGTTAGGTATGGATGACATGAAAGCAATGGCGCCAGTGATTTTTGATGCAACGCATGCGCTGCAACGCCCAGGTGGTCGCGCAGACTCAGCGGATGGGCGTCGAGCTCAAGCGGCAGAGTTAGCCAGAAGTGGAATGGCTTTAGGGATCGCTGGTTTATTTATAGAAGCACATCCAAACCCTAATGAAGCAAAGTGTGATGGACCATGTGCATTAGCCCTAAGTAAATTAGAAGGCTACCTATCGCAAATGAAGGCGGTAGATGATTTGGTCAAGAGTTTTGCGCCGTTAGATACTAGCGCTAGTGATTTATAAAAAGTGACCGTATAATAAAAAGCGACATTAGTCGCTTTTTTTACACCTTAAATATACTCTTTCTCGTCATGGGTATATAATTCATGCATAAGAAAAACTAATTCAAAGCTTGGTTATTATGTCAAGACGAGTCCCCCCATTAAACGCACTCAAAGCATTTGAAGCTGCAGCGCGGCATTTAAGCTTTACTAAAGCCGCAGAAGAGCTTTATGTAACGCAAGCAGCTGTTAGTCATCAAATAAAAACACTAGAAGAACATTTAGGTTTAAAGCTATTTTTACGAAAAAATCGCTCGTTATTATTAACGGAAGAAGGCCAAGGCTATTTTTTAGATATTAAAGAAATTTTTACGCAACTTATTGATGCCACAGAAAAGTTACTTGCGCGAGGGGCTAAAGGCTCATTAACGGTAAGTTTAACCCCTAGTTTTGCTATTCAATGGTTAGTGCCTCGTTTAAGTTTATTTAATGAATTACACCCTGAAATTGACGTAAGAATAAAAGCACAAGACCAAGACGAAAATTCGTTAAGCGATGATGTTGATATTGCTATTTACTATGGGCGCGGCCACTGGAATGGGGTGCAAGCTTATAAGCTACATACAGAGTATTTAGTGCCATTGTGTAGCCCTATGTTATTGAGCGGTCCTAAACCGCTTGATCAACCCAGTGATTTAGCACAGCACACCTTATTGCATGACACTACACGTAAAAATTGGAAAACGTGGATGAAAACTGCAGGTGTACGTAATGTACAAGTAAATCAAGGGCCTATATTTAGCCACTCTTCTATGGTGCTGCAAGCCGCTGTTCATGGCCAAGGCGTTGCAATTGGGAATAGTGTGTTAGCTAAACCAGATATTGATGCAGGACGATTAGTTATTCCATTTAGCCACAGTCTAGAAAGTAAAAACGCTTACTATTTGGTGCTTCGTGAGTCACAAACTGAACTGGGGAAAATAGTGTCATTTAAAGAATGGATGCTAAGTTTGGTTGAACAAGAGCAAGAGTATTAATCATGATTGAATGGTTTAAAAGTCAAAGCCAACCCGCAATTGCACAGTTTATTTTTGCTCATGGTGCTGGTGCTGGAAGTGATTCTGATTTTATGCAGCACGTGGCTGCACTGATCAGTGATCAAGGTGTTGATGTTGGTTTATTTGATTTTGAATATATGCAAATTGCCAAACAAACTAATAAACGACGCCCGCCGGAGCGTGCACCCAAGTTACTTGCTTACTACGAGCAAGTATTAACGCATGCTCAGTCTAAATTACCATTGTTTATTGGCGGTAAATCAATGGGCGGGCGAATGGCATCTATGCTCGCATGCACAACAAATCAGCCTGTTAAAGGGGTTATTGCGTTTGGTTACCCATTTCACCCACCTGGTAAACCAGAAAAGCTGCGCACAGAGCACTTTGCTGATGTTAATTGTCCTTTTTTAGTATTACAAGGTGAGCGAGATACATTTGGTACGCGTGAAGAGCTAAAAACCCTGTCTATACCAAAGCAGCCAAATTTTGTATGGCTAACTGACGGTGATCACTCATTAAAACCGCGTAAAAAAAGTGGAATTACTGAATTAGAAAACCGCCAAATAGCAGCGTCAAGCACAGTACAGTTTATAAAAAAAATATTGGATAAATAATGACAAAACTATTTTTAATGACGGGAAGCTTATTTTGTATGCTTTCGGTTATGTTGGGGGCTTTTGCCGCTCACGGACTAAAAAACCGTCTATCAGAATATTCGATAGGTGTGTTTAAAACTGCTGCTGAGTATCAAATGGTGCATGGTTTAGCATTAATTGCAGTGGCTTTACTCATAAAGTGGGGTATTAACCTAAATTGGGCTGGTCACTTTTTTATAATAGGGACGTTGCTGTTTAGTGGCAGCTTATATTTATTAGCACTGACAGGAATGAAATGGCTAGGGCCAATTACGCCTCTTGGTGGAATGTGCTTTATTGTTGGTTGGATTATCATTTTAGTGCAAGTTGCACGATTTAAGTTTTAAAAAGTTTAAGGGTTATTATGTCTAGTGTTGTGATTTATTGTCGCAGTGGGTTTGAAAACGATGCAGCTGCTGAAATAACATTTCATGCTGCGGAGCAGGGGTTTGCAGGGTATGTAAAAGCAAAACCAAATACAGGTTACGTTATATATGAATGTTTTGAAGCCCAGCATAGTGACGAAATAATCAAAAAAATAGATTTTAAAAACATGGTGTTTGCTCGCCAATGGTTTGCTGGCACATTGTTAGAAAATATGCCATTGGAAGACCGTGTAGGTGCTGTTGTGCAAGCAGCTAAGGATTTTCCGTTATGCTCTGAACTGCGAGTAGAGACACCCGATACAAACGAAGGAAAAGAACTACTTACCTTTTGTAAAAAAATATCGACACCGCTTAAAAAAGCACTAGAGAAACAAAACACCGTGTTGCGTGAGCCAAAAGTGAACCGGCCTGTTATGCATGTGTTATTTTTGGCAAATAATACCGCTTATGTTGGCTATTCATACAGCTATAACAATTCAGCCAATTTTATGGGTATTTTACGTTTGCGCATGCCAAGTGACGGGCCTAGCCGCTCTACACTTAAGCTTGATGAAGCGTTTAACGTGTTTATACCTGAGCAACAAAGAGAAACACGCGTTGCTGCAGGTATGCGATGTGTAGACTTAGGTGCATGCCCAGGTGGTTGGACATATCAGCTAGTGCGCAGAGGGATGTTTGTTAATGCAATAGATAATGGCCCAATGAATGATGACTTAATGGAAACAGGCCAAGTTAAGCACTTTAGAGAAGATGGCTTTAAATACCGCCCAGAGAAAAGAAACATTACTTGGCTTGTATGTGACATGGTAGAAAAGCCAACCAAAGTAACAAGCCTAATGATTGATTGGGCTGTTAATGCCTATGCAAAAGAGCTTATTTTTAATCTTAAGTTACCAATGAAAAAGCGCTTTGACAGTGTGTATGAATGTTTAGCAATGATAAAAGAAGAGCTCGCTAAGTACGGTATTAGCTACGAATTACAAGCTAAGCATTTATACCATGATAGAGAAGAGATCACGGTACATTTAAATGTGACTAAAGTCCCTCAAAGCTTATACAGTTGATTAACGATAAAAGTGGGCCACTAGGCCCATTTTTATATACACACTGTTACTAAGGCAATAACTTCATTTAAGAGTTAGCTTCGGTACTTAGGGCGGTAATTATCTACCCACAAACGCGTAGCACCGCATACCGCGACAGGCATAACAATTAGGTTAACAACTGGAATGGCTGTTAACAGCATAACAGCAAAACCAAACCCGTATGAAAGCCCTTGCTTAGACTTTAAGTCGTTTTTCATCTCATTAAAGCTAATTTTATGATTATCAAACGCGTAATCTTCATATTGCACCGCGTACATCCAACACGTAAATAAAACCCATAATATTTGACCTATTACCGGTAAAATCCATAACAGTATAAAAAAGCCAATAGCTCGTGGTAAGTAATAGCATAGCTTGGTCCATTCGCGGGCAAGCATGCGAGGTACATCTTTAACTAACTCGGCAAAGCCGTCATCATTAATTTTTTGACCAGTTAAGTATAACTCTACTTTTTCGCTTAAAAGTGCATTAAATGGAGCGGCAATAAAGTTTGTTATTACTGTAAATACCAGACTATAGCTAAATAGTACGACCAATACCGCAATCGGCCACATTAGCCACTCTAACCAACTCAGCCAATCAGGGAGCATATTATTGATGTAGCTAAAGCTTTCACTAAGCCAGCCAAATAAAAAAAAGAGCGAACTACCAAATAATAAAATATTAATTAAAAGCGGAATGAGCACAAAGCGCTTTAAACCTTTTTGGCTTATTAATTTAAACCCTGAAAAAAAATATTCCATACCTTGTATGATCTGCACAACAACCTCAATCAATGTTTACAACTCAAGTTAGTATAAATAGCTTAATAGTTTTGAACAGCTATTTTGCGTAACAAAGTGTTTAAAGCCAGGTATACGTATTTTTATCAGTTCTTAATTTGAAAGCACTGAGTCTGAGTTATTTAAACCTGTAATTGTGTTAAAACAACACGCAGAGGTTGTTCATTTGTTACAATTCGGTATAGTTTCACAACATATAATTAATATAAATTTGAGATACTCAATGCAGTTAGTTGATTTAAAACCGAATGACCAGGATGTGATTAATGTTTTTGCTGATATCGACCGACTTATAAATTCTTTGTACCCAGTAGCGACCGCACAATCTCTCACGTTAGGTGAGCTTGATAAACCTAATGTTTATGCAATTGGTTTAAAAAACGATGATGGGATTGTTGCTTGTGGGGCAATTGTGATGCAATCAGGGGAGCCATCTTACGCAGAAATAAGGCGCCTCTATGTAAACCCAAGTTACCGTGGAAAAGGGCTATCTCGTAGAATAATGCAAATTCTTTTGCATTACGCAGGTGAAGAAGAGATCCCATTAATTAGGTTAGAAACCGGCCCTAAACAAATTGAATCGATTAAATTATATGAAAATTTAGGGTTTAAGTGTTGTGGTTGTTTTGGCTCTTATCAAGATAACCCGCAAAGTGTGTTTATGGAGCTTGGCTTAAGCCAATAACAAGCAGATTTCTGAACGCCTATGTTTTTATAGGCTAACGCTGTGCTGTTTATTATTGTATAAAAAACATTAATTAACAGTAAAAGTCGATTATTTACAACTATACTTTACGTTACTTAAGCGAATTATTTTATTCGGTACTTAATACTGTACTGTTTTTAAAAACATATTTAAGCTAAAAACAATAATGAAAGTGTGTGGTGTCAAATGGAAGCAGTTAGGTTAAACACGTTGTTATCCCATCAGCAAGATATCTTATCTAAAATAGCGCTAGGGCTTCCCTTTGAAGACGTTTTAGATGAGATATGTTTGTCTATAGAAGAACTTATTGATGAAAATTCAGCTAAATGCTCAATCCTATCACTAAATAAAGGAAAACTACTTCATTGTGCTGCGCCCAATATTGATGATGAATATTGCCAAGCAATTAATGGGGTTCATATAGGTCCAAATGTTGGCTCGTGTGGTACTGCTGCGTATTTAGGTGAACGCGTGATTGTTGAAGATATAGCTAAGTCGCCTTTATGGGCAGACTTTAAAGAAATCGCTTTACAGTTTGGACTACAGTCGTGTTGGTCTACTCCTATTATTTCAACTAAATCAAATATTTTAGGTACTTTTGCTATTTACCACGATAAACCTAAAAAGCCTTCATCTTTCGAACTTGAATTAATCGACTACTTTGTTCACTTTACCAGTATTGCGCTTGAAAAAAACCATGAGTACATAAAAGCTAATCAACTGATCAATGATTTGGAAAAAAGTAATGAAAAATTTGAGGCATTTACGAAAGTGATGCCTGATTTGACCCTCATTATTAGTGAAGAAGGTGAGTATATGGATATTTACGGCACCACTGATGCACTTTTATACAAATCACAATCTGACTTGATAAATAAAAAAATTAGCGATGTGTTGCCTGTAGAAGATGCCGCATCAATCATGGCGGTAATAGATAAAACATTGCTGACAAATGATGTGCAAGTATTTGAATATGAGCTAGATATTGGCGGCAAAATAATGGTTTTTGAAGGTCGTACATCGCCAATTAAAGATTACCAATCAGATAACCCATCTCAGCGTTATATTGTTTGGGTTGCCCGCGATATAACCACAAGAAAAAAAGCAGAGAAAGAAGTAGAAAGACTCGCCTTCTATGACCCATTAACAGGTTTACCAAATAGGCGAATGCTAAATGACAAATTAGCAGCCTATGTTGAGAATATACACCAAAGCAATGTGACCGGTGCATTATTATTTTTAGACTTAGATAATTTTAAGCGAATTAACGACTCAGTTGGTCACAGTGCAGGTGATGAAGTACTTGTAGAGCTTTCAAAACGATTTAACGGTGTTATTGGTGAAAAAGATACATTAGCGCGTGTTGGCGGCGATGAATTTATTATATTGCTTGAATATGTTGGTGATAACACCGAAAGCGCGATTTTAGAATCAGAAAAAAAGGCTAAAATAATACAAAGTGTCTTTTATGATAAATTTGAAGTGGGTCGTTTAGCTTTTCAGGTTAGTTGTAGTATCGGTATTTGTTTGATAGATAAAAGTAATCATTTAACCGATAACATTCTTAAATTTGCTGATACGGCCATGTACCGTTCTAAAATGAAAAATGGCAACAGTTGCAGCTTTTATGATCCAGAGTTACAAGCTCTACTAGAAAATCAGGCAGAACTTGAAACCGATATTGTCAGAGCGATAGCACACGATGAATTTAGTGCTTATTTTCAGCCGCAAATAAACGCTAATGGAAAAATTACGGGGGCAGAGGCTCTAATTAGATGGCAGCACCCAAGTAAGGGATTGATTGCGCCTAATGACTTTATTCCAATCGCTGAGCAAAATGGGGTTATTCAAAAACTTCAAAACACCGTGCTGCGTGATATTTGTATTTTAATAAATGAGCTTAACAGCAAGAAGCTGATTGATGATTCATTTAAAGTGTCTATAAATATAAGTCAGGTCCAGTTCAATTCAACGACGTTAAAAACTGAATTATTAAATGTTGTTAACGATTATGGCGTTAACCCATCGAATATTAAGTTAGAGATCACAGAGTCTATGCTTAGCGGCGATATTGCCAGCGTGATATCGCAAATTGATGAATTAAAACAGCAAGGTTTTATTTTTTCGATAGATGATTTTGGCACAGGCTACTCGTGTTTAACGCATTTGAGCTCGTTTTCGGTGAATGAATTAAAAGTAGATAAAAGCTTTATAGATAAAATATTAGACAAAGGCACTGGATTTAGCATTGTGCAAACCATTATTAACCTTGGTAAAAGCCTTAGCTTAACAGTTGTTGCTGAAGGTGTTGAAACCGAAGAGCAATTTACCATACTTAAAACAATGAACGTTGACATGATTCAAGGCTATTTAATTGCTAAACCAATGCATTTTGAAGATTATTTACACTGGCATCAGTCTTTTTAGAGGTAGATACTGTAAATACAAAATTAACATACCTTAGCAATTAGGCTAGGCTCAGTCGCAATATCAAAACGATTAACAAGAACCCTGTTCTTGTTAATCGCATTCATATAAAATTCACCACATAACGTCCTTTAGTTTTCATAATTAACGCAATACAGAGCGAGATTTCCTTATCCTTTCTAATAAAGACACCAGTTCAACGACCGATTTAACAGTAGTTACCCACAATGGTAATTTTCATGCCGATGATGTATTTAGTATCGCGGTGCTTAAACATGTTCTTCCTTCGTTTAATTTAGTACGTACCCGCGATAAAGCGCTAATGGATAATGCTGATATCGTGATTGATGTAGGTGGGCAATACGATCCAGATACCGGGCGTTTTGATCACCACCAGCGCGGTGGCGCCGGGGAGCGTGAAAATGGAATACCGTACTCGTCATTTGGTTTGGTGTGGCAAAAGTATGGTTTATCACTGTGTGGCAATAACCAAGCAATTGCAGACAGAGTAGATGCCGGGTTGGTCTCAACCATTGATGCAATTGATTGTGGCCATGTTGAAGGGGTGCAGCAAGGCATAAGTTTAAGTCAAACAATTTCAATGTATAACCCAACGTGGGAAGAGAGCCCTGAGTTTGATAAGTGCTTTGATGAGGCTGTCGAATTTGCTTCTCGTATGTTGACTCGATTTATAGCGTCAGCCAGTGGCAGTGTTAATGCAAAAGCAATTGTAACTGAAGCTATAGAAAGTGCAGAAGACCCACGCGTTATTGTGCTTGAAAAATACACTCCATGGAAAAAAACAGTGCATATCTTGTCAAGCGAAGCATTGTACATGGTTTATCCTTCACACTCAGGTCAATGGATACTACAAACAGTACCTGTAGAGCCTGGATCGTTTGAAGATAGAAAGTCTTTACCTAAAGCATGGGCTGGTTTATCTGATGAAGAGTTTCAAGCTGAAACAGGCTTAGACGACGCTGTATTTTGCCATAATGGGTTATTTATAGCCGGTACTAAGTCGTTCGAAAGTACAATGAAGTTAGCCGAGGTGGCCTTAGCTGAGTAATCTGTTTAATCTAAATAGTGGTTAAGAGATTTATTACTCATATTTAGGGCTATATAGCTAAGTAACTTTTTGGTTACTTAGCTTTGTTATGTGCTCTCATTTAAATTACGTGAGGTTTTATGTTTGAAGTAAAAACTATCGCGCTATTTATTATTACCGCCTTTGCTGAAATTATTGGCTGTTATTTGCCCTACCTGTGGCTCAAAGAAGATAAATCCATATTACTTTTGATTCCTGCTGCAATCAGTTTGGCATTATTTGCTTGGTTGCTAACTTTACACCCTGTGACAGCTGGGCGTGTTTATGCCGCGTATGGCGGCGTTTATGTATGCGTTGCTTTACTATGGTTATGTGTAGTTGATGGCGTAAAACTTACAGTGTGGGATGTAGTGGGCGCAGCGGTTGCCTTACTGGGTATGGCTATTATTATTTTTGCTCCTAAAAGTGCTTAATCTTGTTCAGCTTCTTTTTGTTAAAATACCCTATTCTTAAATAAATTAAACCGCAGAGATAGGAAGCCAATTATGAATATTTATAAATCACTGCTTTTACTCTTTAGCTGCCTTACTTTGATAACCGCTTGTAGCAAAGATCCTTTAAAAACCATTGTTACTACCTCGATACCTACGCCTTGGTGGGAGCCATTAACGCCTGATGTTGTTATTAATAACAATGAATTTTATTTACAAGGTTGCTCGTCTGTAACCCGTGTTGCTAGTGAAGGCAGTATAAAAACAGCAAGCATTGTTTTAAATATCCCAACTCGGTTATTGTCTAGCTGCCCAGAAAATCAAAGCAATAAACGCCTTAAATACGATGGCACATATCTTACATTAACGCTTTGCAGGGTGGCATTTGGCGCTGGTGGCTGCGCAGATGAGCGCTATAGAACTCTCGATTTTGTTAATTGGGAAGAGTACATAGGTATTACATGGTTCAAAAGTGAGAAGTACGAGGCATGGCGCAACCTTGGATCTACATCTTCAAAAGCAGACTCAATAACCAAAGTAGTAATTAATTAAGCAAGAATTTATATAATTTTGGAAGTGAAACTCACCATCATAACCCGCTATATACTGCTCAATCATAAAGTTAATTAGCAGCTAAGCCTTATTAATTAAGGGCTCGTTGACTGTGTAATAAAGTGGGTATTTGTAATCTTAAAAATCACTCGTTACGAGTAAAAATACTTGTTGGACTTAAAAGTCTATTTTTCTTTTAATGCGCGCAATTAGCCGAACCGGCATTCATTAAATAAAAGAGAAAGATAAATGAAAGAGACAACATCACTAGAACAAGCTCGCACGAGTTACAATGTTCGTCATTGGAGCCAAGGTTTTTTTGGTATTAATGATCAAGGTGATGTGTATGTTGCGCCAAAGGCTCACGCCCCAGAGCAAACTATTGCACTGACAGATATTGCAAAACAACTAGAAGAAAAAGGCTTGAGCTTACCGGCTTTAGTACGCTTTCCACAAATTTTACATCATCGTGTGCACAGTTTATGTGGTGCATTTAATACTGCGATTGAAAACTATGGCTACCCAAAAGACTACTTATTAGTTTACCCAATTAAAGTAAACCAACAACGCGAAGTAGTTGAAGAAATAGTAGCAAGCCAAGCCGAGTTAGAAAAAAAACAATTAGGCCTAGAAGCAGGCAGCAAACCAGAGCTTTTAACTGTTTTGGCAATGGCAGAAAAAACCAGTGCAGTGATTGTATGCAATGGCTACAAAGACAAAGAATATGTGCGCTTAGCACTTATTGGCGAAAAGCTAGGCCACAAAGTATACATAGTGCTTGAAAAGCTCTCTGAGCTCGACATGGTGCTTAGCCAAGCAAAAGCGCTAAATGTTAAACCACGTATTGGTATTCGTGTACGTTTAGCATCGCAAGGTAAAGGTAAGTGGCAAGCAAGTGGCGGCGAAAAATCTAAATTTGGTTTATCTGCGTCGCAAGTACTGCATGTGGTGAACCGTTTAAAAGAGGCCGACCAGCTTGATTTAATGCAACTTGTGCATTTTCACTTAGGCTCGCAAATGGCAAACATCCGCGATGTGCGTTTAGGTGTAAGCGAGGCAGCGCGTTTTTACTGTGAGTTACGCAAATTAGGCGCAAGTATTGAGTGCTTAGATGTAGGGGGCGGTTTAGCGATTGATTATGATGGTACACGCAGCCAATCTCATAACTCAATGAACTATAGCTTAGCAGAGTATGCAAATAATATTGTGTACACCATAGGCGATACGTGTAAGCAGTACGCGCAGCCCATGCCGACTATTATTTCTGAGTCGGGGCGTGCGCTAACGGCGCACCATGCGGTACTTATATCAAACGTGATAGGCACAGAAAGCTACGTACCAGAGGAGCTAAAAGCGCCTGCAGCAGATGCACCACTTTTATTAAATAATATGTGGGCGTCATTTGTTCAGCTAACCGATTTAACTGACGACCGTGCACTGATTGAAATTTATCACGATAGCCAAGGCGACTTAGCAGAGGCGCATAACCAGTTTGCACTTGGGCTTTTAGATTTAACGCAGCGTGCGTGGGCAGAGCAAGTTAATTTACGTATTTGTTATGAGCTTAACAAACACATGGATAACAAAAACCGTTTTCATCGCCCGATTATCGACGAGTTAAATGCGCGTTTAGCTGATAAGTTTTTTGTAAACTTTTCGCTTTTTCAATCATTGCCTGATGCGTGGGGGATTGATCAAGTGTTTCCGGTATTGCCATTAAGTGGCTTAACCGAAGCACCAAAAAAACGTGCTGTTTTACTTGATATAACCTGTGATTCAGACGGCGCACTTGAGCACTATGTTGATGGCCAAGGCATTGAAAGCACATTACCGGTGCCTGAGTACAGTGCTGATAAACCTTACCTAATGGGCTTTTTCTTAGTGGGAGCGTATCAAGAAATTTTAGGTGATATGCACAATTTATTTGGCGATACACACAGCGCCATTATCAATATGGATGAGCAAGGCGTTGCCAGTATTAGCGAAATAAATCAGGGTGATACCGTAGCTGATATGATGCGTTATGTACATTTAGATGTTGAGAGCTTTCAGCAGTCGTATGCGCAGTTAGTGTCTGCAAAAATAGATAAAAAAGAACAGCAAAGCGTTTTAGACGAGTTGCAAAGCGGCCTTAATGGCTACACTTATTTAGAAGAGTTATAAGCAATGTCTAGCTTGTTTGGTCATGTTGACCACTCGTTGTATTCAAACGGGATGACGTTTTTACGTCGTCCTATGGTGCAAAATATTAATGCCATTGATGCAGATGTCGTTGTATTAGGCTTACCGTTTGACTTAGCAACATCGGGCCGTCCCGGTGCTCGCTTAGGACCCGATGCTATTCGCAGAGCGTCAGTACATTTAGCCTGGGAAGACACTAAATACCCGTGGACATTTCCTTTATTTGAGCGTTTAACGGTTGCAGATGCAGGTGACTTTACTTATCCAGTCGGCGACCCAGAGTATTTTACTGCACAGCTAGAAATGGCCGCAGAGCAAATACTTCGTCAAGGAACAACGCTGTTAGGTCTTGGGGGCGATCACTTTGTAACGCTTCCGCTTCTGCGGGCACATGCAAAGATTCACGGCAAAATGGCTTTGGTTCATTTTGATGCGCACACCGATACTTACAGCAACGGTTCGCGTTTTGATCACGGCACTATGTTTTATCATGCACCCATGGAAGGGCTGATTGATGTAGAGCACAGTATACAAATTGGTATTCGTACCGACTTTGATCAATCAAAGCATGAGTTTGCAGTGATTGATGCAATGCAAGCTAACGATTTGCATGCAAATGACATTGCAGCGCAAATACGTGAGCGAGTAGGTGACTTACCCGTTTACCTAACGTTTGATATAGACTGCCTTGACCCGGCATTTGCACCAGGCACCGGCACACCTGTATGCGGTGGTTTAACATCTGATAAAGTACTTAAAGTACTGCGCGCGCTAAAAGGGATAAATATGGTGGGTATGGATGTGGTAGAGGTATCACCTTCGTACGATCAAAGTGAGCTTACCGCAATTGCGGCAGCAACCATTGCGAGCGAATTACTGCATTTGTGGACCCACAAGAACAAGTACTCACTCTAAACATGCCCCAATAATAAAAGAGGATAAAATCCTCTTTTATTATTTAGAGGTACCGATTACTTAACTGTTTAATTTCTTTTAGCCATATAAAGCTTAAGGCAATAAGTGGCACGTTGGTAGTAACTGGATTAAATGCTTCTATGAGTAAACTAGGCTGCATGACCGCAACGGCTCCTAGCAGGCCGCATAGTGCGAAAATATTTAACCAAACCAGCTGTTTATTTTTATAAAATATTATTATTAACAGCCCAAAAATAACCTCGGCAATACCCGCGCTACGCGTAATTAAATCAGACACCTGTTCAGAATAGCCTGCACTGCCAGTCATTAATTTTTCAAGAGGGGCGATATGATAAATCTTCGGGAAAAAGCCATGATACATCCAACTCAGCCCCACGATATAGCGTGCCATTTGTATATAACCGCGGTTATTTCCTAGCATTGTCTATTCGCTCCTGTGAGCTGGGGTGGCTCGATAAATATTCGAGTAAGTTATTCACCTTTTTAAGGTGTTCGTTCTCAGTGGTATGCGCACCCTGTAATGCTTCAATTGCATCGGCAAAATCGTTGCTTGAATAGCCTAAGTATTCTAATTGAGTCAATGCATAGCTGTCGGCTTCTCGTTCCATATCTCGTGAAAATCCTTGTTGAGCAAACGATGCCCCCGTACCTAAAGCGACTTCTGCAATCCCTTCTAAATCACCAAATATAACGGCAAGTACAATTGTGCTGGCAGCCGATTGTGCTGTTATGCGAACACTATGCTGGTGGACGATATGACCAATTTCGTGAAGTAACACAGCCTTTAGCGCATTGGGTTTATCGGCTAGTAAATTAGCTAATTCATCAGTAACCACAATACGGCCATGAGGGAGTGCAAACGCATTAGCCCCAAAGCTTTGGGATTTATAAAACGAAAGCCTATACACCGACTTTTCAAGTGCAAGCGCATCAAGCATGGTATTAAAATTCTGCTGCACTGTGGCTTGTTGCTCGGCAGATAACTCGGTTGGGTCGAGGGCTAATTTTTCAATTACAGCAAAACTCTGCTCACCCATTTGTTCAACAACGCTATGCGGTAGGGTATCAACACTGTACACAGCAATTGCGGGCACAACTTTGTATAGCATTAACCACATAAAAAGTGGTGTAGCTACAATTGCCGCTATAATAGCCCATTTACTTTTTTCAAGGCGCTCTAATAGGTCGTGCTTATTGGTTTTAAAAGGCCAGCGATAATTTACATCACTTGGAATGAAGCGACTGCCATCATTAAAACGCAGTTCATCAGCAAGCCCGGCCAGGCCAGACGTGAGTGTTATATCGCTTATTGCATAGCTTGAAATAAGCTGATCATCGTGGCTAATTTCAACCAAAGTGTCGCGAATATTAGCGGCACCCTGTTGATAATTACTTGATGCTTTGGGGAAGTAATGTCCCTGTACGTGCATAGTAATCTCTTAGGTTAGCGATAAATCTATATCAAATACATTAGCCGCTTCTTCGGCAAAGGATGACTGCTGCTCTTGCGTTGTATCGATTAAGTTTAATGCGCCAGGGTATATATCAACAGTTGTGGCCTCGGCAAGCATTTTTGATGTACGAATTTGTGTCCAGGGGTAAGCAAGCCCCAATGACAACACAATAGCTAGCATGTTCGTTAAAAGTAAAATGGCATAAGGAATAGGTTTAAGTTCAGACTTAAACGATGCAACATCTTCAAATTGGCTGTTATTAAAAATATGATTTCGAATGGCCGCTTTCCACACTGCGGTTACTATGGCAATCATCACAACATAGGCAATCATTAATCCACCAAACATAATTCCCATTTTGACTGGGTCTTGAGCCGCTTGTTGATTTTCAACATTGAGTAAATCAAGTCCAAAAAGTCCTAAAATAGCCATAAATATCACCATAGTGATAGAGCTCACTACAAAACAAATAAGCGCTGTTAAGTAGTAAGTTTCACCTTTGAGCTTTACGGCTAATGGTTTATTGCCGTAACTAATATTACTGTGAATGTAATTATCTATGCGCTTTAAAACATAAGGCATTAATAAATAAAGTGTAAATACACTGGCAATCGGTAACAGTATAAAGTTAACAAAGGCTTCGCCGTAATCGCCTTTGAATGCAAAGCGCACATTACGATGACGGGTCATACGCATATTAAAGCGCAGGCCTTGGTTAATAATCCACGGCATTAAAAAAATAAAAGCGATGGCAAATAAAAAGCCTATCAGTGGAAAAAAGCTGACAGCAAAGGTGTAAATTAAAAATACAATGACCGCTAAAATACGGCCTTTTAAAATTTGCATTGGAGTAGCTAAGTAGTCAAAGCTGTGGCCATCTATACGAGTGTGCCCATAAAAATAGCGCATTGTACGCACTTTTGCCCAGGCAGAATAAATGCCCAATGTTAGTACGCTTAGTAAGATATTAACTATCCAAATACCAAAAAATTCACCGCCCTTGCCACTAAATTGCACTTTGGAGCTAGATAGTGGGGTAAGTGGTTGACCGTTAGGTTCGTTTGATTGTGAAGGGGTTGGGTGTATTGATTCCATTAAAAGCCATTCCATGTTGTTTTTTTGTTAATTTACCGATTTTAAGTGCAAAACTCAATATTTATCACAGCAATAGCGCTGTTTTTTCTCACTATAAGGTGTGTTCAAACTAGGTGATACATTTTTTATAATGAACTCTGTTATACTGAGCGGATAATTTTATGGGGCTGCTATGATTTCAAAAAACCAACTCAAACTTATTCGCCAACTTGGCCAAAAAAAGTACCGAAAGCAATATAATCAATACCTTGTACAAGGCGAAAAAAACGTACTTGAGTGTTTAAATAGTTCTTTAAACGCAGTTGTTATATTTGCTACGCAGGCGTTTATAAATGTTCATCAAAGCCGTTTTCCAAACACCCATATCATTGAAGCAGACGAAGACGCGTTGACTAAAGCGAGCACCCTTGTAAGTAATAATGCAGCTATTGCAATTGTTGATATGCCCAAAGCCGACTTACCCAATATGAATGGGTTAATATTGGCTCTTGATGGCGTGTCTGATCCAGGCAATTTAGGCACTATTATCAGAGTTGCTGATTGGTATGGGATTAAACATATTGTTACTAGCACAGACAGCGCAGATGCCTATAACCCAAAAACAATTAGTGCCACTATGGGGTCATTTGTAAGAGTATCTGTAAGCCAAGTTGAATTACCTGAATATTTACAGACTTTAAATTTGCCAATATATGGCGCATTTTTAGATGGTGAAAGTGTGCATAAAACACAATTCAGTGGTGAGGGTGTTTTGCTAATGGGCAGTGAATCGCATGGGATACGCGAAGCTTGTGCAGGTTTAGTGACCGATAAAATAACAATTCCTGCATTTGGCGAGGCCGAGTCGCTCAATGTTGCTATGGCAACAGGGATTATTTTAGATAATTTTAAGCGCCAAGCTTAACAAACGCATGTTTTTTAAGTTAAATTGCCCATGAATAACAACAATAATAAATTGGTAAAACAACAAGATGCGCTTAAGCACTATTAAATTAGCGGGCTTTAAATCGTTTGTAGAGCCCACTAAAATACCGTTTCCAGATCAAATGACCTGCGTTGTTGGGCCAAACGGCTGTGGCAAATCTAACGTTATTGATGCAGTGCGATGGGTGCTAGGCGAAAGCTCAGCTAAAAACTTGCGTGGCGATGCCATGACTGATGTTATTTTTAATGGGTCAACTAATCGGAAAGCCATTTCTCAAGCTTCTGTAGAGCTAATTTTTGATAACTCATTAGGCGAGCAAGAATTAAAAAATACCTTCGCCGATAGAAATCAAATAGCGATTAAGCGTTTAGTAACACGCGATGGGCAATCGTTATATTTTTTAAATGGCAGCAAATGCCGTAAACGAGACATAACCGATATATTTTTAGGCACGGGTCTTGGTCCTCGCAGTTATGCGATTATTGAGCAAGGGATGATATCGCGCTTAATTGAAAGTAAACCTCAAGAGCTGCGCGTATTTTTAGAAGAAGCCGCAGGCGTATCTAAATACAAAGAGCGCCGCCGCGAAACGCAAACGCGGATCAAAAGTACCCGCGAAAATTTAGAACGTTTATTAGATGTTCGTAAAGAGCTGCAAAGTCAACTCGATAAATTGGCAGTTCAATCACTTGACGCTAAAAAATACCGTGAACTTAAAGCAACAGAGCGCACATTAAAAGGTCAAATAGCTGTTTTAAAATGGCAAAAACTTCATCAGCAACAAATAGACAAAAGCGAGCAAATAAAAAAGCTTGATGAGCAAATTAGCTTTTTTAAAACGGCCCACTCAGGGCACGATGATGTGCTTGCAACACTTGAAGGCGAAGTACAAGCTCAGCAAGATAAATTAAGTGATGCGCAGCACCAGCAACATATTACTCATACCGAGTTAACTCGAGCCGAACAGCAAAAAATCAGTATTAAACAACAAATACAATCACTTAAACAAAGCTTAATAAAATTACAACAACGTCAAACAGACAGCCTTGATCAAAAAGCGCAACAGCAGCATATATGCGAAGAACTTGATGAAGCACTGCAAGCGGCAATAGAAAGCAGTGTAATGTGCGAAGAGCAAGTGGATGAACTGTCATTTGAACTTGAGGGACTACAGACCGCTAAGCAGCAGAGTTATTCGCATTGGCAAACACTCAACGAACAACAGCAGCAATTTAATACTCAGGTGCAGTCGCAAAGTAGTGAAATAAAGCACACGCAACAGCAAATAAACCATGTCAATGAGCAACTCAGCCAGTTAAATTCGCAGCTTGATGAACTAAAAAATAATAATATAGAACAGCAGCTGGTCGAGCAACAACGCCAGCGCCAAACACTTACTGAGGAGCTTGCAAAAAATCAAAGTGCGCTTTCGCAATGTGAAGTTATACTGACCCAACAAAATAAGCAGGTTGATGAAACCCAAGACCACCATACAACGCTGACACAAAAAGAAAACGAGCTGAGCGCACGTATTGCAGGCCTTAAAAGTGCATTGGGGTTGGATGAAGACGTCACTGATTCAGCAGGACTCTTAAGTCAACTAATAGTGCAAGATGGTTTTGAGCCATTAATAGAGCAAGCACTTAAGTCGCTTACACATTTAAGCGTCACAGAGCAGCAATCACCTAATAGCGTATGGCCAAGCGGTCAGTCTTTACTTAAGCCAAGCCTGGCTGATTATATTACCGCTGGCGTATACCCAGATTTACTCACACGAATTGTTTACAGTGAACACGCCGATTTAACGGTGTTAAACGATGACTATTACATTGCGGTGATGGATAAAAACGGCGCGTTGCATGGCCGTAATTGGCACGTAAACGCGGATAGCAACACAAACAACTCATTGCTAATTAAACATAAGCAACTTCACGAGTACACCCATGAGATCACACAGACTAAAAGTGAACTTGAAAAGGTAACAAGCGAACTTGAACAATACATTGCACTACAAGCAGAGCTTAATACCGAGCAAAAAGCGCTTAAAGAGGTTATTCATCAGCTTGCCCAACAGATTGCTATTTCAAGTACCCGAAGCGATATGCTCACAGAGCAGGTCACTCAATATCAACACCAGCTATTAAAAATAAAAACTCAAGAGCAAACGATAAGTGCGTCACTTTTGCACCTTAATAAGCAGCTTGAAGAACAAACAGAGCAATATGAACTATTTGCTGAGCAGCAATTTAATTTAATAGATGAAACTGAGGCTGCTAATGATGAGCGCATGCAAAGCCATAAAAACTATAGCCAAGCACTCAGTGCGCTAGAGCAATACAAAACGCAGGCTCATCAGGCAAGTTTAAGTCAGCAAAAAGCACGCAGTGAGTGGCAATTAAGCCAAACAAAATTAAGTCATGCAGAGCAAGCCTATAATGAGGCGAAACAAGGAGCTGAAGAATTAGTTTTGGAAATTGAGACGCTACTTATTCCAGAAGAAACACTCAGTGAATCAATTTTAACGTTATTAGAAACGCATCAACATGGCGAGCAATTACTAGCGCAATTACAAAACGATTTATCACAAGCCAAAGACGCCTTGAATACCAAGCAAGCTAGTCTTAAAAATTCTCAGGGTGAGCTGCAAGGACTTCAAGAACAACATCAAAAATTAACACTTGAAGAGCAGAGCTTATTAATAAAGGCGCAAGCTTCACTTGAGCCATTAGATGAGCTTAAACAAAGCCTAAAAGCAGTACTTGAAATATTACCTGACGACTTATCCTTAAATGCAGCGCAAAACCAATTAACAGGTATTACAAATCAGCTAGACAGGCTTGGTGCGGTTAACTTAGCGGCCATAGAAGAGTTTGACGTTGCAAAACAGCGAAGTGAGTATTTAGATAACCAGTTAGAGGATTTAACCAAAGCGTTAAATACCCTTGAAGGGGCTATTCGAAAAATTGACACCGAGACAAAAACACGCTTTAAAGCCACGTTTGATCAAGTAAACGAAGATTTTGCGCAGCTGTTTCCTAAAGTTTTTGGCGGCGGTAGTGCGTATTTGGAATTAACCAGTGACGATTTACTTGAAAGTGGTGTTAGTATAATGGCACGGCCGCCAGGTAAGAAAAATTCAACCATTCACTTGTTAAGTGGTGGAGAAAAAGCGCTGACGGCATTATCATTAGTGTTTTCTATATTCAGGCTAAATCCAGCGCCATTTTGTATGCTGGATGAAGTTGACGCGCCATTAGATGACGCAAACGTTGTACGCTTTTGCCGTTTGGTAGAAGAAATGTCACAATCAGTGCAGTTTATTTATATAAGCCATAATAAAATTGCAATGGAGATGGCGGGGCGTTTAACCGGTGTTACCATGGCAGAGCCGGGTGTATCACGAATGGTTGCTGTAGATATTGAACAAGCGGTGCAACTTGCACACGCATAAATTTTTATAACACGTGTATTAGTTTTTGATTACTATACAGAGTTTAGGCATAACAAATAATAAAAGGTGAGGGGATGGCCGAACAATTAAGATGGGTTTTAATCATTATCAGTGTGATTGTCATTGGTGGCTTATTAGTCCATGGTTTATGGTCTGTAAGAAAAAAAGACAGCCCAGATACGTCTGTTAAAGAACGGGTTGAACCACTCCAAGAAAGCCCCGCAGCTTCATCTCATTCATATAGTCAAAAAACTGAGCAAAAAGAACCGGTTATTAGTGAGCGTGACGAGCCACAGTTAGGGGAACTTAACTTTGATGCTAATGAGCCCCAAATAGAGTCTAGCGTGCCAGAGGTGCCTATTGAGGACGATCTAAGTGTTGTTGATGATTTAGAGTCGGTTGAGCAAACTGATCAACAACCACAAGAGCCAGTACCGGATTTTGTTATTGTACATATACAAATGCCTGAAGGGTTAACTATGCAAGGCAGCAAGTTATTACCCGCTGTAAATACGCTCGGTTTTAAATACTCAGAGGAAGGCTTTTTTAACCGTCATTTAGACCCTGCTGGCCAAGGGCCCGTGTTGTTTAGATTGGTTAATATGTACAACCCAGGGACGTTCGATATAGATAATATGGAACAGTTTAGCACCGCTGGGGTCAGCTTATTCATGACCTTACCGTTTGACGGAGACGGGTTAGCAGCGTTTAATATGTTGCACAGTGCGGCTAAAAAAATAGCCGACGAATTCGGCGCGCATATATTAGACGCAGAGCGCGAAGAAATGAGTGTTGAGCGTGTAAGACAGTATGTTGAGCAGGTTCGTGCTTTTTCAGCGTAACAATTTGTAATATATAATTTTTATAAGCCACTGGGCGATATCGTCAAAGTGGCTTTTTTATGTTTTTTGAGGTTTAAATGTCTAGCAGCATTAGTGAGCAAATTAATCATCTTCGTACCCTATTAGAGCAGCACAATTACAATTATTATGTGCTTGATACCCCAAGCATTCCAGATGCTGAATACGATAGGCTATTACGCGAACTCAGTGCGCTTGAAACACAAAACCCTGAATTTTTATCTGCCGATTCACCGACTCAAAAAGTAGGTGGCGCAGCGCTTAGCAAGTTTGAGCAAGTCGCCCACCAAGTGCCCATGCTATCGCTCGATAATGCATTTAGCGAAGACGAATTTACAGGCTTTAATCGCCGAATCAAAGATCGCTTAATGAGCACCGATGAGCTTACTTTTTGCTGTGAGCCCAAGTTAGATGGCTTGGCTGTGTCGATCATTTATCGTGATGGGGTGTTGGTACAAGCTGCAACGCGGGGTGATGGCTTTACTGGTGAGAATATCACTCAAAATGTAAAAACAATTCGTAACGTGCCTCTTAAATTACGTGGAGACTTCCCGAAAGAGCTTGAAGTGCGTGGCGAGGTATTCATGGATAGCGCAGGGTTTGAAAAGCTCAATAGTGAAGCGCAAAAGCGTGGCGAAAAAGTATTTGTAAACCCACGTAATGCAGCCGCAGGTAGCTTGCGTCAACTAGACTCTAAAATCACCGCCAAACGCCCACTGATGTTTTATGCATACAGCACTGGTTTGGTTGCCGATGGCTCAATTCCTGATGATCATTTTCAGCAATTAGAAAAGCTAACTGATTGGGGTTTACCCCTTTGCCCAGAAACAAAGCTGGTGGAAGGGCCACAAGCTGCTTTAGATTACTATGGTGATATTTTAACGCGTCGTAGTGAGCTTAAATATGAAATTGATGGCGTGGTAATAAAAGTTAATAATAAAGCCTTACAAGAGCGTTTGGGCTTTGTGGCGCGTGCGCCTCGTTGGGCTATTGCTTATAAGTTTCCGGCGCAAGAAGAAGTTACTCAACTACTTGATGTAGAGTTTCAAGTTGGGCGCACGGGTGCAATTACGCCTGTTGCTCGTTTAGAGCCTGTATTTGTAGGCGGTGTAACGGTGTCTAATGCAACGCTTCACAACGGTGATGAAATTGCTCGCTTAGGTGTTAAAGTTGGTGATACGGTGATTATTCGCCGTGCTGGCGATGTAATTCCGCAAATAACGCAGGTAGTGCTCGATCGCAGACCCGCAGATGCAAGAGATATTGTGTTTCCATCAGCTTGCCCAATTTGTGATTCCCATGTAGAAAAAGTCGAAGGTGAAGCTGTAGCTCGTTGTACTGGCGGTTTAGTGTGCCCGGCACAGCGTAAGCAAGCTATAAAGCATTTTGCATCTCGCAAAGCATTAGATATTGATGGCCTTGGCGATAAAATTGTTGATCAATTAGTGGACCGTGAGCTTATAAAAACACCCGCTGATTTATTTATACTAAAGCAAGGCCATTTTGAATCACTCGAACGCATGGGGCCAAAATCGGCTAAAAATTTGGTCACTGCTTTAAACGAAGCAAAAGCCACCACGCTTGCTAAATTTTTATATTCATTGGGTATACGAGAGGCAGGTGAGGCAACGGCACAAAATTTAGCAAATCACTTTTTAACGCTTGAGAATATTATTAGTGCCAGTGTCGATAGCCTGACACAAGTAAGCGATGTAGGTGATATTGTGGCATCGCATGTGCGAGGTTTTTTTGACGAAGAGCACAATTTAGCGGTCGTCAATGCGCTTATTGAGCAAGGCATACATTGGCCTGCGCTGAGTGCACCATCGAAGGATGACCAACCGCTAGCAGGGCTTACTTATGTACTTACAGGTACGCTTAACACACTTAATCGCAATGATGCAAAAGCGCGCTTACAACAGCTAGGTGCGAAGGTGTCAGGCAGTGTATCTGCTAAAACCGATGCCTTAGTAGCGGGTGAAAAAGCGGGCTCTAAACTCACAAAAGCTCAAGATTTAGGAATAGATGTCCTGACAGAGGATGATTTAATCGAGCTGCTTAAAAAGCATAACGGCTAGGGAAGTAGTAATGAGCCGATACGGACCCCAATACTGGGATAAATACGGGAGTTATCGTACGCCCGTTGCGTTTCACTTAAGTGTAGTGGTGTTGCTGCGTGCTTATTTTATTTGGGTTATTGCGGCACTAAGCCGCCGACCAGAGCTTGACTTAATGTCGTTATTTTTTAGAGCTAAAAGCGACTTTTTTATTGCCATTGCTATTGGCAGTATTGCGATAATTCCTACATTGTTATTTTGTTTGCGCCGTCCACGTGATTCACATAAAGCCACTGACCGGTTGGCAAGTATTTGGCGGCATATGCGCTGGCCATTAATTGTTTGTGCGCTGATAGATTTAACGTGGTTAATAGTACAAGCGGCACATAGCCATTATCGGTTTTCGCTTTTTTTAGCGGTGCAAATGGTTATTGTGTTTTGGGTGCTTTGGTATTTAGTTAAAAGTCGGTATTTAACTGTGTTTTTTAAAGATTGGCCTGAGCCAACAGAAAAAGCATCAGATGATAAAAAACAGCTTAAAAAGGATTCATAGTGGACGCAGTAAACAAAAAAATAGCATTAATAATTGCAATTATTGGTTTTGTGCTTGTTGGTTTAATGCTTGCCTATGAGTTATCAGACGTTATGTGGTTTAAAGTGTTGATAGGTGTATGGGTGTTTGTGTTTTGTTCTAGCATGTACAGGCTTACTCCATTATTTAAAGCGCGAAACCGCTTAGAGCATTTTGTTCAACGCGATGCGCAGCACTTATTAGTATTTAGCTTAATGGGCTTTTTTGATAAAAAACATGGGCCTAATTGGCTGGTTATACAAAGTATTGAGCGCGTAGTAAGCAAAGATGATGAGCTTATTATTTGTAGCAATAATGATCGGCAACTAAGCGTTAGCTTACCAGTTAAAAAAGCGGAGTTAGAGGCGTTCATGCAGCGGATTTTTACTACTGCAGAAAAGCAAACGATTACCTTTGAGCAAGCTTGATCGACGCACCATTTGACCTCGTAATAAAAGGTCTAGTTATATAACCTGATCTTTGATTTATAAACGTTAATTATCCAGAGCTTAGATTATTTACCCTATTCGTAATACAGGTTTTCATGAGGTTACTATGTTGAAATGGAACGATGTGATTAATTTTGCCAAAAATGGCAATCCGACACCCAGTAAAAAAGTTACTAAAACAGACGAACAATGGCGTAAACAATTGTCAGAAAACGAATACTATGTAACGCGTATGAAAGGAACAGAGCGCCCTGATATGTCTGGTAGTTGTACATTGTTAGAGCCTGGTAAATATGTGTGTGTGTGTTGTGATAATTTATTGTTTGATGCTGACGAAAAGTTTGAAAGCGGAACTGGCTGGCCTTCATTTACTCAGCCGGCAAGTATAGAAGCAATTGGCTACGTACGTGATGTTAGCCATGGCATGGAGCGTGTAGAGGTTGTATGCAATGTGTGTGATGCGCATTTAGGGCATATATTTCCAGATGGCCCATTACCAACGGGCCTTCGATACTGTGTTAATGGCGCCGCAATGAAAAAGCTTTAGTCTTTGAGGTTTAGCTTCATCTCTTTTGCTTGATTCATAATTTTATCTAAACGCTGCGTTTGATCGGCAGGCAAATCGGATTTGTCTAATAAGGTGTAGCACTTTTTAGCAAGCCCGATATTCAATGAACTGCCACTTTGTTTGGTTGAATCAAATAAGCATTGTAATAAATTAAGTGCAATGCTTTGATTACGTGGCATCACTCTGAACGCATGCGTAAATGCTTCTAGTGCTGTATTCAGTTGGCCTTTGTTAAACTGGGTCACAGCATGGTTATTAAGTTCTTTTGGCCCCATTTTAATATCACGTCTTTCACTTTGCTGTTGCTGTATATAACGTAAATAGGTGGGTTCGCTCGTAGTCGGGTGTCTTTCACAATGATTAATTATTTGCGTAAATAACATTTGTGCTTTTTGATGAAACCCTAGCTCATGAAAGGCTTTTGCTTTATCAAGTGCGCCATCGACTGAACGGATTATTGAGTCGTCATCTTCTAATTGCTCAATGAGCTTCTTCGCTTTTTGATGTTCATCTTTTAAATAATGAAGCCGCGCATTAAGCACATCAATTTGCGATTGATTAGTGCTGTTAGGAAATTGGGTTTTTAAATCGTTTATATATTTATTTGTTTGCCTAGAAATGCGCTGCACCTGATCGGTTTGATCTGTCGTTAATGCAAAGTCAATTCCTGCTCGAGCCGCATTTAAGTATATATCGGGATGATCGTAAATAGAGTGCTTAGCAAAGTTTGCTATATCTTTTTGTGTTAGGTAATTTTTTTCGTAGTCGTGATTAATTAACGAGACCGTGCTTAGCGATTTTTGACGCGATATATTTCGTGGCGCAATTGTGGCAGCTTGGCTCAAAAAGTCTTGGGCCAATTCAAATTGATTCAGTTTAATTTCTAACCGGCCTAGTAAGTCTAATGCAACAAGACGGGTTTCTTGACGTTCTAGCATGGTTTTTAACATGCGTTGCGCCAAAATATGCTCGTTATTGGCTATAAGCGCTTCTACTAGCCCCACTTTAGCCCAGGCGAATTTTTGAATATCGAGCACAGATTTAAAAAAGTCTTTGGCCTCTTGGGCGCGTTTTAACCGAAGAAGAGCATCACCTTTCAGACGAAGTAGAATAGGGCTGTAATTATTGTCTTTTCTTTCAAGTGCCGCATCAATATATTTTATGGCTTTTGAGTCGTTACCATCATCGATGAGCGTGTATACGGTTTGAAGATCGTGTTTACGCTTTAATATACGTTCAATTCGGGTCTTTAGTTCTTGCGCTGTAAAAGGCTTAACCAAAAAGTCATCGGGTTGAAGCTCAAGTACACTGTGTACTAATGAGCCACTTGTTTCAGCTGAAATAAAGATAAAGCCAGTAGAGTTTTTTATGAGTTGTTTAACTCTTAGCTCTTCGTATAACTGGTAACCGTCTTGGTGTTTATTTAGGTTGAAGGAACACACAATTAAATCGAACGATTCACTTAAACATTGCTCTTTTGCTGAATTGGCATGATCAGCAAAGCTCAACTGCCGAAAGCCAAGTCTTTCTAACGATTGTTTCATATAGCTTTGAGCAAGTGGCTGCTCTTCGACTATTAGTATTTTGGCTTTTGAAAATATCTTAGTTGGCATTGGCTTAAGCGTTATCACTTTTAACACAGACTATAATCAACAGTTTAGCTGCTTACAAGGGAATTTAAATGTTAGCTGTATTTATTAGGTAATTAGGTTTAACTAATACGTTTATATGGTCATAAAGTGTCATTTTTATTCAGTGCTGTAATGACGGGTTATATTTGCAATTTTAATAGGGATTAAATATTAGGCTGTGGTGATTAAATTATTATGCCTAAAGGGCAGTGATGCTCTTTTTTCTGATGGCTGAGTTAATTATGCAGATAAGCGTTTATAAAAAGTAGAGAAATAATTTAGAGTAGATATTAAAGAGGTAGTTATATGTGGTGGGTGATACTGGACTTGAACCAGTGACCCTCGCCTTGTAAGGGCGATGCTCTCCCAACTGAGCTAATCACCCACATATAATAGGTATGACTTAATATAATTTGGTGGGTGATACTGGACTTGAACCAGTGACCCTCGCCTTGTAAGGGCGATGCTCTCCCAACTGAGCTAATCACCCAAATTATATATTTAATATGCACCACTCTAAGAATGGTGGGTCGTACTGGACTTGAACCAGTGACCCTCGCCTTGTAAGGGCGATGCTCTCCCAACTGAGCTAACGACCCATATTAAATTTAAAACGTGACTATTAATATAATAATAGGTTTATATGTGGTGGGTGATACTGGACTTGAACCAGTGACCCTCGCCTTGTAAGGGCGATGCTCTCCCAACTGAGCTAATCACCCACATATAAATTTTTGTAATATGCACCATTCTAAGAATGGTGGGTCGTACTGGACTTGAACCAGTGACCCTCGCCTTGTAAGGGCGATGCTCTCCCAACTGAGCTAACGACCCATATTACATACTATTATCTGTATAGATAGTACTGGACTTTAACCAGTGAACTTCGCCGTCTTTTATAAAAAGCGGTGATGCTCTCTTTTCTTGTAACTGAGCTAACGACTCATATTACAATTTAAATGACTATTTATATAACAGGCTTTATATGTGGTGGGTGATACTGGACTTGAACCAGTGACCCTCGCCTTGTAAGGGCGATGCTCTCCCAACTGAGCTAATCACCCACATATAATTTATAGCGCTACTATTATAATAAATAGTACTGGACTTTAACCAGTAAACATCGCTGTTACATGTCAGTAGCAGTGATATTCTCTTTTCTAACTGAGCTGATAGCTCATGTAGAATTTAGATGCGAACACTTATAAAAAGTGGTGGGTGATACTGGACTTGAACCAGTGACCCTCGCCTTGTAAGGGCGATGCTCTCCCAACTGAGCTAATCACCCGCATCTAAACAACATCACATTGCTGCGTTGTTGTGGGGCGCTATTATAGATAGAGTTGGAAATGTGTCAACACTTGAATGATAAAAATGTACTGAATGAAGGTTTTATAAACAACAGGATATAGCTTGCGTCTATTTAATAGGCAGAATATGTTGGGTAGTATAAAAATGTGGCGCACTTGTGGTATTTATAAATATCATTTGCATCTATCCAGTTCTTCTTAGGGGGAATGTACAAGCGATTGTTTTTTGTTGGCCATTTAATCGCTCCCTAATGAGGGGATATACTTTTTGTTACCGGCTTGAGAAGTTAACAAATAAAATACGGTTCAAAGAAAAATATTTTAAAGCGCAATCATAGAAATCATTTATTGTTTTACTACGTTTAGTTAATTGGTCTGTCGGAACGAAAGTGCGATGTTAGGTGAGTTTTCTTTAAATTATATTTGCAAAGTTTGAATTGCATATAAATGTATACCTTTTGAGGGGAGAGTAGTGAATTACAATTCACTGACTGGTAACGCCACATAAAATAAAAGTGTAGGGGAGTCGCATTAGGGTAATGATTTTAATCAAATTGTGTTTTTTAGCATGCTTGATAGCCAGTTTGTTGAAAATTAAACCATTTAAATAAAGCTGGATAAAAAACTGTTGACTTTATTTTGGGTGGTGCATAGAATGCGCCCCGCACTAAGCAATACACGACGTATTTATTACGGCGAGTGTTGATTAAGTTGGGGCTATAGCTCAGCTGGGAGAGCGCTTCGCTGGCAGTGAAGAGGTCTGCGGTTCGATCCCGCATAGCTCCACCAATTATTAGTGTTTGTCCTAGGGTAGCAGTTTTCTGCGTCCCCATCGTCTAGAGGCCTAGGACACCGCCCTTTCACGGCGGTAACAGGGGTTCGAATCCCCTTGGGGACGCCATCTAGTTTATACTAGAGGTGGTTATACCAAGAGAGTAGCGTAACACTTAAAGCTCGAGTCTTTACTTGTAAAATACGCATTACCTTAGAAGCTCACGATATGAGTTAAACTTATCAAATGTCCTAGTGACACTTTTTAGTGTCCCCATCGTCTAGAGGCCTAGGACACCGCCCTTTCACGGCGGTAACAGGGGTTCGAATCCCCTTGGGGACGCCACTTACTATTATATAGTAGGGTAGTGTTATTAAAGCTCGTCTGAATCGAGTCTAAACTTTCAGTTGTCCTAGTGACACTTTTTAGTGTCCCCATCGTCTAGAGGCCTAGGACACCGCCCTTTCACGGCGGTAACAGGGGTTCGAATCCCCTTGGGGACGCCACTTACTATTATATAGTAGGATAGTGTTATTAAAGCTCGTCTGAATCGAGCCTAAACTTTCAGTTGTCCTAGTGACACTTTTTAGTGTCCCCATCGTCTAGAGGCCTAGGACACCGCCCTTTCACGGCGGTAACAGGGGTTCGAATCCCCTTGGGGACGCCACTTACTACTATACAGTAAGGTAGTGTTATTAAAGCTCGTCTGAATCGAGTCTAAATTTTCAGTTGTCCTAGTGACACTTTTTAGTGTCCCCATCGTCTAGAGGCCTAGGACACCGCCCTTTCACGGCGGTAACAGGGGTTCGAATCCCCTTGGGGACGCCATCTACTATTTTAAGTGCAGTATAAAGCAGTGTGACACCGCACTCTCTATGCACGCCGTTATCAAGAGTGCTAATCTCTTGGGGACGCCACTTACTATTATATAGTAGGGTAGTGTTATTAAAACTCGTCTGAATCGAGTCTAAACCTTCAGTTGTCCTAGTGACACTTTTTAGTGTCCCCATCGTCTAGAGGCCTAGGACACCGCCCTTTCACGGCGGTAACAGGGGTTCGAATCCCCTTGGGGACGCCACTTACTATTATAGAGTAGGGTAGTGTAATTAAAGCTCGTCTGAATCGAGTCTAAATTTTCAGTTGTCCTAGTGACACTTTTTAGTGTCCCCATCGTCTAGAGGCCTAGGACACCGCCCTTTCACGGCGGTAACAGGGGTTCGAATCCCCTTGGGGACGCCATCTACTATTTTAAGTACAGTATTAAAGCAGTGTGACACCGCACTCTCTATGCACGCCGTTATCAAGAGTGCTGATCTCTTGGGGACGCATTTACTTTTCTAAAGTAGGTCAGTGTTATTAAGATTTAAACATACCTCACAAAGCATTTCCCATAGTCATATATAAATTACCTTTCAAAGTTAAATATTTAGCTCTATCAGATCACAGCTCTAAAAACATTTATATCAACCCGCAATAATACTTAATCATTTTGCTGAGCTAAACGTGTCACAACCCACGTTAAAAACTCTTATTTAGAAAAAATAAAGAACGATTTTTTGCCTTGCTACTAAAACATTTTTCTACCCTCAAAATAACTCAATAAATTAAGCGAATTGGTATTAATTAAAGTATCTGTATTTTTTATTCAGGGCTAATAAATATTCTACTTGTTAGCATGTATAAAACTTCCAAAGAATGAGGAGGATTTATGGCAAGTGGATGGGCGCGTGATGGCGCAATTCAAGATCAAATAGATGCTAGTGTTAATGATGCAGTGCAATACGCAAGAAGTAACCTAATTTCAGGAGCGAGCGCTGAGCTTTGTGATGAGTGTGACGAGACGATACCACAAGCAAGAAGGTTAGCGTTGCCAGGCGTGCGCTACTGCATTTCATGCCAAGCGGAATTAGAAGGGCTACCAAGTAATTCTAACGCGTTTAATCGCCGTGGTAGTAAAGATAGTCAATTACGATAAAGGTGCTCAAGGCACCTTTTTTTATGGGTAAAATACCACCCGTGATTATTTATGACTTTTTCTGAATAAGCTCTATTGAATACCCATCAGGGTCTTTAACAAATGCAATTTGAGTTGTTCCACCTTTAACTGGACCGGGCTCTCGGCTTACATTACCACCAGCAGCTTTTATGTCATCGCATGCTTTGTATATATCATCAAATTCAATTGCGATGTGTCCGTAGGCATCACCTTGGCTATAGTTATCTTGATCCCAGTTATATGTGAGCTCAAGTACCGTTGTATCTTTTTCATCGCCATAACCAACAAAAGCCAAAGTGTAGCGGTACTCTTCATTTTCAGAGCGTCTAAGCTCTTTCATGCCGAGAATGTGGGTGTAAAACGCGATAGATTTTTCTAAATCAGCAACGCGAAGCATAGTGTGTAATAAGCGCATTTAAGGAACCTCAGGCTTTATTTTGATGTAATTCATCGGCTATATCGATTTCTAAAAACATATTTAGAGACAGCTGATTATTTTATAAGTTTTAAATTATATGAGGGCAGGAAATGTGTATTACAAGCAAAAAAGCTTTCTTTAATATTAAAGTCTGTCGAATTGAATCATCTGTTGTTGATATATGGGTTAACAGTTTAACTTAATTACCAATTTGGGCTTTTCATATGGCTGGTTAGCCAATTATTTGTGCTTATTGGTCAACCTCCCAAGGCCTATTCGTTTAAATATTATTTAAAATCGTTTTGATATGAAAATTTAATTTAATAGTTTTTATCATATTGTATTTATTGAATTATATTATTTCTATTAACTTTTGGTTGTAACTCCCCAGCTTACAAAAATAACTTATTGGTTGACAATAAAGGCGTTTGGTAATAATGTTTTTACATACCAATTGGTAACCTCCTAAGCGTTGTTGCTAAATGGCTTAGTAAATAATCAGAGTTACACATGATTATATAAGTAAATAAGAGATAAAAAAATGCTGTGTTTAATGAGAGTTAGACAAGCTATTTTACTTACTTTAAAAAGTACAAACCTTATTCTATTTATCTAATAAAGTGGCTCTACTGAATTAAAAAAAGACAGAGCGTACCTATTTTATGGGGTAACTAACTACTCACTCTCATAAAAGTTTGCGCCATCATATCTAGGAGTTATTCATGTCAAAACCTGTAATCGGTTTCATCGGTCTAGGCCTTATGGGCGGCAATATGGCCGAAAATTTACAAAACAAAGGCTATGAGCTGATTGTTATGGATTTGAGTAAGGATGCAGTTGCTGCATGTGTCGCTCGAGGCGCAAAAACAGCAAGCACAGCAAAGGAACTAGCTTCAGGTGCAGATATAGTAATGCTTTGTCTAACAACGTCAGCTGTTGTTGAAAAAATAGTTTACGCTGACGACGGTATTTTAGCGGGCATTAAAGAAGGCGCAGTACTTGTTGACTTTGGTACATCAATTCCATCTTCAACTAAAAAAATTGGCGCTGATTTAGCTGCAAAAGGTGCTGGTATGATTGACGCACCGCTTGGTCGTACACCTGCACATGCAAAAGATGGTTTATTAAATATTATGGCTTCTGGCGACATGGCAACTTTTAACAAAGTGAAGTCAGTGTTAGAAGATCAAGGCGAGAACGTTTTTCACTTAGGTGATTTAGGTGCTGGCCACACGACAAAGCTGATCAATAACTTTATGGGAATGACAACCGTATGTGCAATGTCACAGGCATTTGCAGTTGCAGAACTTGCAGGTGTTGACCGTCAACAGTTGTTCGACATTATGTCTACCGGCCCGTCAAATTCTCCATTCATGCATTTTTGTAAAAACTATGCAGTAGACAACGTAAGCGACCTTGGCTTTTCTATTGCTAATGCAAATAAAGACCTTGGTTATTTTTTACAAATGGTTGAAGACTTAGGTACTCAATCAAAAATTGCTGAAGGGTCGTCTGCTAACTTACAAGCAGCATTTGACGCAGGTATGGGCCAAGGTAACGTGCCAGAAATTTTCGATTACTTCAAAAAACTAGAAAAGTAATTTTTAGCTCTAAAGCGCTTTAGGTTTTTAATTTAAAGCGCTCAAACACTCATGACACCAATCGATTTAAGTCTTTATGTATTGTCAGCACAATAACGCCTGACAGCGCATTTACTTAGTCACAACGAAAAAGAGTTAACTATGCGTTTGATTAGTACAATAAAGCTTAGTCTAGTTCTCATCGGTTGCCTATCTACACAAATAGCGGCCAAAGATTATTTTGTAGACAACAAACAGGATTTTAACGATATTGCGGCAAACTTAGTTGCAGGCGATAACGTTGTTCTTAAAGATGGAACTTGGCTTGATTTCGAAATTTTATTACAAGGTCAAGGCACAAAAAATGCACCTATTACGTTAACAGCCGAAACACACGGCAAGGTTATTTTATCAGGCCAATCTAATCTTCGTCTTGCGGGCCAGTACCTTGAGGTTTCGGGCTTAGTTTTCAAAGAGGGTTATACGCCAAGTTCAGCGGTAATAGAGTTTCGTCGCAATAAAAAAGAGTTAGCTTACCATTCACGAGTTACCAATGTTGTAATCGATAATTATAATAATCCAGATAAACGAGAGTCAGATTACTGGATAGCGTTGTATGGCCAACACAACCGATTTGATCATAGTCACCTAGTAGGTAAAAGAAATAAAGGTGTTACGGTTGCTGTAAGATTAAATAGCGAACAAAGCCAGCAAAATTATCATCAAATAGATCATAACTTTTTTGGTTACCGTCCTACTTTTGGCTCTAATGGTGGTGAAACCCTGCGTATTGGCACCAGTCATTACTCACTAAGTGATTCATTTACAGTAGTTGAAAACAATTATTTTGAACGCACTAACGGTGAAGTAGAAATCATCTCGGTAAAATCAGGTAAAAACCAAATTCGTAATAACGTATTTTTTGAATCTCGCGGTACGTTAACCCTTCGCCATGGTAATGGCAATGTAATTGAAGAGAACATTTTCTTTGGTAATGGCGCAGACCACACTGGCGGTATTCGTATTATCAATAAAGACCAAGTTGTAAGAAATAACTACCTTGAAGGGCTCACAGGTTACCGATTTGGTAGCGGGTTTACCGTGATGAACGGTGTACCAAACTCGCCAATTAACCGTTACCACCAAGTTGAAAATGCAACCATAGAAAACAACACCTTTGTAAATGTAAGCCATGTACAACTTGCTGCAGGTAGTGATGCAGAGCGAAGTGCAGCACCTATTAACAGCGTAATGAAAAATAACCTGATTATTAATCAAAATGGCGAGCAGCCATTTACTGCATTTGATGATGTAAGTGGTATTGCTTTGACCAACAACGTTGCAAATACCACTGTATTAAAAGAGCTTGCTTATGGTGTTAAAAAGCAAAATGTAGCACTTAGCAAAGCAAGTAACGGCTTACTTTACCCTAAATCAAGTAAAATGAAAGCAGGTGCTAAACGTGGTTTAACGGTGCTAAAAAAGGACGATACCGGCGTCAGTTGGTATCCAAAAATAGCGCAGGTTGTTGAGTTTGACTCAGGTAAAACGCATCAAGTTAAAGCAAATGTAACCGACTTACTTAATGCAATTAATAACGCCCAATCCGGAGATGTGCTAGCGCTTGCTGATGGCCAATACGATGTATCAAAACTTATTAAGATTAGAAGAGCACTTACTATTAAAGCTAAAAACCCAGGTAAAGCAAAGCTCACTTATCAGCGTTCTACTTTATTTGAAATTCACGATGGCGGTAGCTTAAAGCTAGATGGTTTAGTTATCTCTGGTGAAAGCGCACCCGATGCCATAGGCAACAGTGTAGTTCGTACTCAAAAATGGGGTATGGTCGATAACTACCGTTTTGAAATTCATAACTCACAATTAATTAAGTTAGATATTAATCACTCGTTTCACTTTTTTGTAACGGGTAAAGGTGCAATGGCTGATGAAATTACACTAACAAATAATACTTTTAACAACGTAACCGGTGACATATTACGCCTTAACACAGAAATAGAAGACTTAGGTATTTACAACGCTGAATACGTTACTGTTATTGGTAACAACTTTAATGATGTAAAAGGCGGCTTGCTAAAGCTATACCGAGGCGGCTCCGATGAGAGTACATTTGGTCCTCACTTTGAAATGAAAAACAACACGCTAAATAATGTTGGCCTTGGAAAACGCAACAAAGAAAAGGCCAGTATTTATGTTCATGGAGTGCAGGTAACTGAAATTGAAAATAACGCATTTGTTAATTCAGCCCCCGTTGTAATTGAGCACACTGTTGGCGAGCCAATCACTGAGGTATCGCGCAACACATTTGATGCAACATCCGCCCCAAGTGTTAAAGAGCTTAGAATCGCAGGCCCTCATACCGCAATACTTGTAGATAACAACGTGATAAATAAGGCGCTGTGAACTAATGAATTTATTTAAACGAAATACACACATACAAGCCGCTACTTTAGCTTTATTTTCATTATTATTGTCGTCAGTTGTGAGTGCAGCATCGCATCCAAATCTGGTTATTACAGTTGACGACGTAAAGCTTATGCGCCAAGCAATAAAAGGCGAAGGTCAGTTTACAGCGGCATATAAAAATTTAAAAACACAAGTAGACGAGCAAATAACGCAACCTATTACGGTGCCCGTGCCTAAAGATGGTGGGGGCGGCTATACGCACGAACGTCATAAAAAGAACTACCAGTTAATGTATAACGCTGGGATTATTTATCAATTAAGCCAAGATGATAAATACGCAAATTATGTCCGCGATATGTTGCTTGAATACGCTGAGCTTTACCCTACGCTAGGGTTACACCCAAAACGTAAAATGAATTCTCAAAACCCAGGTAAGTTTTTTTGGCAAAGCTTGAATGAAGCAATGTGGCTTGTTTATACAATTCAGGCATATGACTTAATTCATGATTCGCTAAGTGATGAAAATAAAAAAGTGATAGAAGACGATTTATTACGTCCTGTTTCATTGTTTACGTCAGTGGGTCAGCCTTCAACATTTAATAAAGTGCATAACCATGGTACCTGGGCTACTGCAGGCGTGGGTATGGCAGGTTATGTGTTAGATGAACCTGAGTGGGTAGAAAAATCACTCTATGATTTAAACAAATCGGGCAAAGGTGGTTTCATTAAGCAATTAGAAATGCTGTTTTCTCCACAAGGCTATTACAACGAAGGACCTTATTATCAGCGTTTTGCATTACTGCCGTTTGTTACCTTTGCAAAAGCAATTGAAAACAATGAGCCACAAAGAAAAATTTTCGATTACCGCGATGGTATTTTACTAAAAGCAATTGATACGACGATTCAGCTTAGTTATAACGGTTTGTTCTTCCCGATTAACGATGCCATAAAAAGTAAAGGTATTGACACGATTGAATTAGTACAAGGCGTAACGGCTGCTTATGGTTTAACTAACGATGCGGGTTACCTAGACATTGCTAAGTATCAAGATCAGGTAGTCCTTACAGGCGACGGTTTAAAGGTGGCTCAAGCGCTAGATGATAAGAATGAAGCGCCATACATATTCAAATCAGTTGCCTTTGGCGACGGTAACGATGGAAAGCAAGGCGCTTTAGTGGTTATGCGAACTAAGGTAGGCGGCGATCAAGCCCTTTTGTTTAAACCTGCTGCACAAGGTTTAGGTCATGGTCACTTTGATAAGCTTACATGGCAGTTTTACGACCATGGTAACGAAATTGTATCTGACTACGGCGCAGCACGTTTTTTAAATGTAGAGGCTAAGTATGGTGGCCGTTATCTTCCAGAGAACGAAACCTATGCAAAACATACTGTTGCGCATAACACTGTTGTTGTAGATGAAACATCTCACTTTAATGCCAATGTAGAAGTAGGAAATAATAACTATCCTAAGCTTAACTTTTTTGAAACCAATGAGTTTGGCACTGTCGCAAGTGGGGAAATAACCACAGCCTACAAAGGGATTGAATTAAAACGTATTTTAGCACTTGTTAACTTACCAGGGCTAGAAAGCACTGTAGCACTTGACGTGTTCGATATAGATGCAAATAAAGCGCATCAATTTGATTTGCCTTTACACTATAAAGGCCAATTGATTGATACCAACTTTAGCTTACGTGCTAATACAAATCAGCTAAAGGCTCTAGGTGAAAGCAATGGTTATCAACACCTATGGTTAAAAGGACAAGCAACGCCTGAAAAGGGGTTAGCAAAGGTAACATGGTTAAATGATAATGGCCGCTTCTATACACAAACAAGCCTAGTTAACGGCGACGAGTTATTTTTATTTACTCAAATAGGCGCAAATGACCTTAACTTTAACCTACGCAACGAAAACGGTTTTATTCGTCGCGTAGAAGGGCAAAAACAACACACGTTTGTGTCTGTTCTAGAGCCTCATGGTGAATATAACCCAAGCAAAGAATACACATTAGAGGCTGTTAGCCGTGTTTCAGAGTTAACGTACAGCACACAGGGTGACTTAATACTTGTTGAACTAAACGTAAAGAATACGCCATATTTAGTTGCAATTAATAAGTCACAAAGCGCAGCTAAAAACGATTTCACATTTAGAAATAAGTCATTCAACTTAAGCGACCGACTTGGCGTTTATGCGTTGAAGAATAATTAGGAGTAATTAGGATGCAAAAGCAAAGTGCACATTTTTCATTTGGTGAAAAAACTGAAATTGAAGATCTAGGCAATGGTTTAAAGCGTCAAATGTTAGGATTTAACGAAGAGCTAATGGCCGTTAAAATTTGGTTTGAAAAAGGCGCAATTGGTTATAACCATGCGCATAGACACTCACAAGTAACTTACGTAGTTGAAGGCGAGTTTCACTTTAATATTGACGGTGTAACTGAAATTTTAAAACCGGGTGATAGCTGTTTTATTCCTCCATTTGCCGATCATGGCGCTACGTGCCCAACAGGTGGTATTTTAATCGATACCTTTAGTCCAGCCCGTGAAGACTTTCTTGAGGAATAATTATGCAACTTAAAGGCTTACGCTGGTGGGTTATTGCGTTAATCGCGTTAGCAACCATCATAAATTACATTGACCGCCAAGCACTAAGTGTACTTTGGCCAGATATAGTAGAAGAAATGTTCCCTGATGAATCGGCATTAGAACGTAAACAAATTTACGCAAACATTTCTATCGTGTTTGTATTTGCCTACGCATTTGGCCAAGCCATTTTTGGTAAAATATTTGACTGGGTGGGTACCCGATTTGGTTTTGTGTTATCAATTGGTGTGTGGTCGTTGGCAACAATTGCTCATGCATTTGCGCAAGGTGTTTTAAGTCTAAGTATTTTTCGTGCCATTTTAGGTGTAGCTGAAGCCGGTAACTGGCCAGGTGCAGCCAAGGGTAACGCTGAATGGTTCCCAACTAAAGAACGTGCGCTTGCACAGGGTATTTTTAACTCAGGTGCTGCAATTGGTGGCATTATAGCAATACCATTAATTGCTTACTTAACGGTTTATTTTAGCTGGCAAATGGTGTTTGTTTTTGTTGGTGCCTTGGGTTTTTTATGGTTAGTACCGTGGTTGATTTTAGTGAAAGCGCCACCGGGCTCTCACCCTTGGATAAGCGAAGAAGAGCGCGAATATATCCTAACCGGTCAAAGACGCGTTGATGACAACGGCGACGTGACAGGTGAAGACGAAGAAGAGTACAACCCTTCTACTGGCGAGTTGCTTTCTCGTAAACAAAGCTGGGGTGTCATTATTGCATCAGCAGCGATAGATCCTATTTGGTGGTTATTTGTTTTTTGGATACCAATTTACTTAAACGAAGTATATGCAATGGACGTTAAATCTATTGGTATATATGGTTGGGTTCCTTATGTAGGTGCAATGTTTGGCGCATGGTTTGGTGGTCTATTGGCTCAAAACAGACTTAAATCGGGTTGGAATACAGATAAAACCCGTAAGCTGACAATTACGCTTGGCTGTTTAATTATGCTCCCTGCATTATTAGCTATGGCAAATCCAGGTGGCCCGACTACGGCTGTTCTTATAATGGCTGTTATTCTGTTCGGTTTTCAAACTGCTATTGGTAATGTCCAAACTTTACCAAGTGACTTACTAGGTAAAAAGGCGGTCGGTACTTTGTCTGGTTTTTCAGGTATGGCTGCAAAACTGGGTGCGGTAGGCCTTACTTCACTGGTACCAATATTAACTGCTGATGGTAATTATGCTCCGGCATTCATAATTGGTGCATCACTTGCCATTATTGCTATGGCTGCAGTGTGGATTTTAATTCCTAAAATTGAACCTCTTAAAAAGCCTGATTAATCTGCTTCAACTGCTATGCCAACACGCCAGTGTCTGCGCATAGCAGTTAGTTACAAAGGATACTTTCAAAAATGAATACTATTTATTTTATGGGTGAATGCATGGTAGAGCTCAGGGCTATGAGCGCTGCTACGCTGCATCAATCTTTTGCAGGCGATGTATACAATTCAGCTGTATATTTGAAACGCTGTTTTCCTGAAGTAGGAACATCTGTAATTACGGCTTTAGGGCAAGATAACCTAAGTAAAAAAATGCGCGAACGCTTTGAAAGTGAACAGCTTGATACACAGTTCGTATTTAGTCACGAAAGCAAAGTGCCGGGTATGTACTACATTGAGACAGATGAACATGGCGAGCGAAGCTTTATTTACTGGCGCAGTGATTCAGCAGCAAAAAAAACCGTTGAATTTTTAACCCCCGATTGTGTTAACCAACTATGCCAAGGTGACATGTTCTTTTTTTCAGGAATATCTTTAGCGATTATAGATAAAACATCACGCGACCAGTTTTGGGATGTTTTAAAGCAACTTAAAGACGCTGGTGTAAAAATTGTATTCGATCCTAATTACCGACCCCGTTTGTGGGAGAGTGTTGAAGACACTAAAGCGCAATACCATTTAGCGTTTAGTATTGCCGATGTAACCCTTCCAGGGGTTGAAGATTTAACAACACTCTATAATGTGCATAGTGTTGAGGCGGTCATCGAATACTTAAAACCATATCAAATTAACGAGATCGTTGTTAAAAATGGTCCTGAGTCTGTTATTACACAATTAGACAATACACTTCAAAGTCACACAATAATACCTGTTACTACAGTCATAGATACAACATCCGCGGGCGATGCCTTTAACGGAGTCTATTTAGGCGCTCGACTTTCAGGTAAGCCAATTGCAGATGCAGTTCAATTGGGAGCCAAAGCAGCCGGAGTTGTTATTCAACAACCGGGTGCCATTGCACCAAAAGATGTTTTTCAACAGGCAATGGTTGAAGCTGGCATTTAATAAAATTTAAGGCCTCCATACCTCGGCCAAATTACTTAAAATAAAGGAACAACGTTATGACTCGCTTTTCTGAACTTATGTCAGGGCAAACACTGCTACCTATAATTCAAGCTGATACACCAGAGCAGGGGGTACAGATTGCAAAAGCAATGGCTAAAGCAGGCCTTACTTTGGTTGAAGTTGTGCTAAGAACAGACGCCTCAATTGATGCTTTAAAAGCGATTAAAGAGCAAGTCCCTGAGCTTAAAGTTGGCGCAGGTACCGTTATTAACGAAACTATTTTAAAGCAAGCAATTGATGCTGGTTCTGATTTTATTGTTACCCCAGCAGTATCACCTAAATTACTTAGCGCGTTAGCAAAGTGTGGCGTGCCTGTGTTACCTGGCGTATCAAATACCGGTGATATTTTAATGGCGTTAGAATATGGTTTTGAGGAGCAAAAGTTATTCCCAGCTTCACTTGCTGGTGGAGCGCCATTTGTATCAGCTGTATCAAGTGTGTTTAGAGCAGTTAGCTTTTGCCCAACGGGTGGGGTAAGTGAAAGTAATAAAATGGATTATCTTTCTTTAAATAACGTATTTGCAGTGGGTGGAACGTGGGTTGCTAAAAAGGAATGGGTTGCACAAGAAAACTGGCAAGCTATTACTGATTCATGCATTCAAGCAATAAAATAGCAGGGAGCACTAAAATGAATGATTTATCTCCAACTATTTTACCTGGTGTAATAGTGGGTGACGAGGTAAGTGCAATATATGGTCATGCGCGTGCTAATCAGTATGCACTGCCTGCGGTTAATGTGGTTAGCACAACCTCTATTAATGCAACTTTAGAAACGGCTAAAAAAATGAAGTCGCCAGTTATTATTCAACTTTCTAATGGCGGAGCACAGTTTTTTTGTGGTAAAGGGCTTTCATTGCCTGAACAACAAGGTGCAATTCTTGGTGCTGTGAGCGCGGCAAGATATGTTCACAGTGTTGCGGCACATTACGAAGTGCCTGTTATGCTTCATACCGATCACGCCGCTAAAAAACTATTGCCATGGATAGATGGTTTGTTAGATGAAGGCGAAAAACACTTTGCACTAACTGGTAAACCGCTGTTTAGTTCGCATATGATTGATTTATCTGAAGAGTCTTTAGAAGAAAACATAGAAATATGTGAGCGCTACTTAGCACGCATGGCTAAAATCGGGATGACACTAGAAATTGAGCTTGGTTGTACAGGCGGAGAAGAAGATGGTGTTGATAACTCACACCTTGATAGTTCAGCGCTTTATACTCAGCCAGAAGATGTGGCTTACGCATTTGAACGCTTAACTGCTATTAGCCCTAATTTTATTATTGCTGCGTCTTTTGGCAATGTTCACGGTGTATATAAACCAGGAAACGTTGTACTCACACCTACTATTTTAAAAGACTCACAAGCTTACGTGTCTAAAAAATTCAATTTACCAAGTAATTCAATTAACTTTGTGTTTCATGGTGGCAGTGGCTCTGAGGAAGAAAAAATTGCGGAGTCATTAACGTATGGTGTAGTTAAAATGAATATTGATACCGATACGCAGTGGGCATGTTGGAAGGGTATTTTAGATTACTACAACACCAACCAGGCCTACTTGCTAGGTCAAATTGGTAACCCCAACGGTGACGATAAACCAAATAAAAAGTACTACGACCCACGCGTGTGGCTTCGCCACTCTGAGCAGCATATGGTTTCTAGACTAACCCAATGCTTTAAAGATCTTAATTGTGTAAATCGGTATAGCTCATGAAAAGACTAAATACAGTATTAAAAGAAGACGGCGTAAGAACGGATTTAATTTTGCTGATCCGTACCATTTTAGCAACAAGTAAAGAGATTGCGTTTAGGGTTGGTCAAGGTGAACTTGCAGGGGTGCTAGGCTCCACAATGAATGAAAACATTCAGGGTGAAGTTCAAAAAAAACTAGATATTATTGCCAATCAATTGCTTAAAGATATTCTTCTTGAGGACAGTTCGGTCAGAACAGTGGCCTCTGAGGAAGAAGATCACGCGGTAGGTGGCCACCCTGATGGTGCATTTATCGTTGCTTTTGATCCGCTCGATGGCTCATCGAATATTGATGTAAATGGTCAAATAGGCACAATATTTACTATTTACTTGGCAAGAGACGACGTACCTTTTGACAGTGATGAGCAGTTTAACCAACCAGGTGTAAGCCAAGTGTGTGCAGGTTATGTATTATACGGCCCTTCATCATTACTTGTAATGACCACCGGTGGGCCAACACGCTGTTATACGCTTGACTCAACACATGGCGGGTATTTACTAACAAACCAACAGTTACACATTCCTTCTCAAAGCCGTGAGTTTGCCGTAAATATGGCAAATTACCGTTATTGGGATGAGCCTACACAAGTCTATTTTGACAAGTTGCTTTACACATCTGAAAGCTTTGAAAAAAGTTCAATCCGTTGGAATGCGGCAATGGTTGGCGATGTACACCGAATCTTATGTCGCGGTGGTTTATTTTTATACCCGCAAGATAAGCGGGTAGGCAATGATAATGGCAAAATTAGACTTTTATATGAAGCCAATCCACTTGCAATGCTTGTAGAAAATGCAGGCGGTAAAGCCACATCACGTGGCGCTCGAATTTTAGAGATCGCCCCTGACGATTTACACCAACGAGTACCCGTTACTCTAGGTTCAACTGAACCGGTTGATTATTTTAACAAGTCAGCGCTAAATTAATTGATTACCCTTCACTTCGGTTATTTAGTAACAGAGAACGCTTTTCTCTGTTACTTTCCTCCTCAACTAATTACAAATCTTCTTGTTCTAGGAACTCTTTATTATACAAACTCGTTCAGTATTCGTTTGTATTTTTATATGGCTTTGTAAAACCAATTGGTAAATACCTTATTTCATTTCTACTTTCACCACCTATGTTTTATTTATGCAAAGCCGCACTTAATTCAGTAAATAAGCTGGAAATATCATACTCATTATGGTTATATGACCAAGTTGGTTAACAATTTATTTTCAAGTAAAGTAAATTTGGTAACAACTAGTACGATTATTTGGTAACACACACAATAGCTGGCCAAATATTTAACCTATAAAATGGAGAATAGAGGCATCATGAATTTAAAACACTTTGCACTATGCGCTATTGCAGCTGCAATAGTTGGTTGTGACACTGACGCAAATAATAATGACAACGAATTGGGCGCCATTGCTTTGTCAGGGACAGCCACAAGTGGTCAAACATTAACAACAAACGTGTCAGATCCTGATGGTATATCAGGAACTGTTTCTTATTTTTGGTATGCAGATAACGAAGTAATAGAAGGTGCTAATAGCGCATCTTTTACCTTAACAGACGATCAAATTGGCTTAGCTATTACAGCTCAAGCTAAATACACCGATGATGGGGGGGTTAACGAGTCGCATATTTCAGATCCTACCTCAGATGTTGCCGCCATTGCATTTCCAGCAAGTGTAACAATAACAGGGGATGCACTTATTGGCTCTGAGCTAACAGCAAATGTTGAAGACGAAAACGGCTTTGATAGCTTAACTGTTGTGTACGAGTGGTTAGCAGATGACGTGGTTATTGAGGGAGAAGTGCTTTCTTCACTCATGCTTACAGAAGCACAGTTTAACCGTGTGATTACAGTTACAGCATCGTTTGAAGACGAACGCGGGTTTGCTGAGTCTGTGACTTCAGCTGCTACAACGCCTGTTGCGCGCGTTAATGCGCAAGGTGATGTAGCAATTAGTGGCACACCGACAGTCGGCAATACGCTTAGCGCCGATATTACAGACATGGATGGCGTATCCGGAGAAATTACTTATCAATGGTTCGCTGATGATGAAGAAATAGTGGGTGCAACCCAAAGCGAATATATTGTAGGGGCTGCATTAATTGGGCAAGCTGTATCAGTACAGGTAACTTATACAGATGACAATGGTTTTGTAGAAGATAATACATCAGAAAAAACAATTCCCGTATCTGCCGTTGCGGTTGATGAAGCGGGAAGTATTGCAATTATAGGCACGTCACCTTACCTAGTTAGCGGTGAATTGACAGCGCAACTAACAGATAATAATGGTATTGAAGAAACAAATGTAACCTACAGCTGGTTTGCCGATGGCGTTGAAGTAGCCGATACAAACAGTAACACGTTTTCACCTGCGGCATATGCAGGTGCGATTATTTCTGTGAGTGCTTCTTACACCGATAACGACGGATTTGAGGGTTCTGTAACTGGTTCACTAGAAACGGTTATTTATTCTCAACTTGTTAGCTCACCAACAGAGCTACTAAGTGCGGTAAGTGGCGGCCTTGCTGATGGTGATGTTGTTGGCCTCAATACCGGTGTTTACGCTGATATGGATGAAGTTTTACTGACTAGTGGTGTAACGCTTCGCGCTGTTGAAGAGCAAACGCCAGTGATTAGCGGGGAAGTATGTATTCATGTTGCCGCAGGGGTAGAAGGTGCTGCGTTAACAGGGCTTACGTTTAAAAATATAGATACAAAATCAGGCTCATTTTGTGAGACTGAAGAAAGTGCAATTATTTATTCTGAAGGTAATAACTTCGAGTTTACTCAAAATACAATGGATGGCGATGAAGCCGAGTTAAATAATTCGACTTACCACTGGTTAATGATCAAAGGTACGGGCGCGCTAATAGAGCGAAATACATTTAGTAACCGTGATAATGCTGAAAATGGCTCCGTTATTAAAATTGCTTCATCAGGCAGCGACCATGTTGTTCAATACAATTTATTTAGTGGCACCAGTGCGAATCCAAATTTTGGTAACTCAAGCCTTCATTTAATTAATGCGGGAAGTACTACTGGTTCAGATGCAGCTGACGATGCAAACTTTACGATTCAATATAACCGCGTAGAAAACTTTGTAACCGGTCGTCGTTTAATGCGTGTGCAAACATCGGGATCAACTATCAAAGGTAACACTGTTGTTAACCCTAATGGCGGGATTTCACTAGAGGATGGTGGTTTTAACAGCGTGACAGACAACGTTATTATTCGTACTACTGATATTGCAAGCTCTAGCGATCGTCCTGCTGGCGTATTAATTACGCCTCTTGGGCATACTATTAGCAATAATTATATTGCGGGTATTCGCTCTGGTAACAAAGAAGCAGGTGGTATTGTATTTACTGCAAATCCATTCTCTCAAGCTGATGGTGGTGTTCCAAACTCTGGCAACCAAGCTGTATTAGACGCGGCGGGTGACTTTACGTTGACTGTAACAAACAACACGATTTTGAACTCTCAGCAACCAATCGTGTTTAGTACTGAAATAGGTTCTCGTGCCCCAGTGGGTGATTGTGATGAACTTACAGTGGATAATGCACCTGTGCTTTATGGTTTAACTAAAAATGCATTTGTTGTTAACTTTGATGGCAACCTTATTGCTAATGGCTTAGGTGATCAAACTGATGCAGATACCATTGAAAGTAGCGCCTTAACACAAGGGTTATTTTATTCAAATACGCTTGATAGCGACCATGCATTTGAATACGACTGTGATTTAATCAAGCATGATACGTCGGTATTAAGCAACAACTTTGGTTACATGGACAGCCGGGTATCGGGTGATACAAGTGGCGATTGGGTTGCAATTAGAAACTTAAATGGTAACGGCTCGTTTGATACAGATGGTGCGATTGACCAAGATCCAGCAGCAAATGGGAAAGAGGTGCTTGAATATGTAACGGCTACAAGCACTTTACTCGAAACAGATCCTGCTGGCTTACAAGCTGTGGCAGGTGCTAAATCGCTTTACTACATTCAAGCAAGTGATGTAGGTGTTGGCTCAACATGGGTTGTTAGCAACGACTAGTATTTAGAAAAACCTTAAATTAAACCCCTTTTCTAGGGGTTTTTTTATGCCAGTTCTCCAAATGCTATCGAAGAAAATACATGCATTTCTAATTATTTTTCACTACAAAATCGCCTGACCCCTTGGTAATGCTGTTTTGTTGTAATTGGTATACCTTATGGTCATGTTGTTTGCGTGAAATTGGTTGATCATCTGTATGTACTTGAGTATATTAACAGCAGTTGTCACATAACATATACAGATGAATAACAAGTCAACACACAACACTCACACAACAATAAACAACGGAGCATAAAAATGTCGTTGAAGTCTTCAAAGAATAATAAAGTACGCTCAGGCCAATTCGCACTGAGTCCTGTAGCTAAATGGGTACGAACAGCCGCAATTGCGAGTGTAGCAAGCTCATGTGTATTTTCAGCGCACGCACAACAAGAACAAGCAAAAGCGACTGAGGTCGAGCCTGATGTAGAAATCATTAGTGTTACAGGCACACGAAGAACAATTCAAGATCAAATAGCCATAAAGCGCGAAGCCACAACCGTTGTTGACGGTCTTTCATCTGAAGATATTGGTGATTTACCCGCTTTATCGATAGGTGAAGCATTAGAGTCTATTACAGGCGCAGCATCGCATCGTGAAAATGGCGGGGCAACAGAAATTACCATTCGTGGCCTTGGCCCATTTTTAAGTGCAACACATATAAATGGCCGAGAAGCAACGAATGGTAGTGGTGACCGCTCAGTTAACTTTTCACAATTTCCATCTGAGCTTGTAAAAAAAGTAGCTATTTATAAAACCCAAGATGCCTCAATGATTGAAGGGGGGGTTGCAGGTGTTATTGCACTTGAAACTGTAACCCCACTAGATTTTGGCAAGCAGCGCTTGCAAGGTGAAGTTAAACTAAACTATAACCCGGATGAAAGTAATGTAGATAACTCATTACAAAGTGACTTAGGTTACCGCGGAACATTTAGTTATGTTGACCAGTTTGAATTCGACAATGGCCAAGCAGTTGGTTTTTCTTTTGGTGTACAGCGCCAAGATATTTCACAGCCAGAAGCAGAGTATCGTAGTTCTAGCCCATCTGGTTCGTCACTTTGGGCGTGTTTAAACGATCCTACTAATACCAATGAAGGCTTTTACAGAAGTAGCGCTGGGGATTGTGAGGATCAAGTAAACGGCAGTAATAACCAAGGTTATGACACTGAGATCGATCCAGATACAGGAAAAGCGGTTAGTGATGGTACTCCATACGCATGGACTGGCAGCAGTCGAAGCTTTCGTCAAAACGAAACGTCTGACGAGCGTGATGCGGTATTTTTTGCATTTCAGTATCAACCGTCTGCAGAATGGGATATTAATTTTGATAGCCAAATTTCTGATAGAACGCAACGAGAAGCACGCCATGATTTAATTTTTTTACAAAAGCGTGCAACGCCAGGCGTTACAGGACCATCACTTGTCACTAACGATGTAGGGGGTATTTTACATTGGGAAGGTGAAGAGCGTATTGAGTCAGCTGGTGAGCAATTTTCTCGTGAAGAAAATTACCGTGGTTACGGTTTAAATATCGAACATACGGTCAATGATAGACTGACCATTGATTTAGATTTAGCGTATTCAAAAACGTCGCGTGAAGAGCTGCAAATTTCTAACCGAGGCAGAACCGCTGGCCGTAATTACTTTTCGTGGGATATGGGCGAAAACATCCCACATTTTACGCTTACTGATTTTGACGTAACAGATATATCTAACTTTACTGACAGCTTAAGAACACGCATAGACCGCGAAAATGTTCGTGATAATAAGGTAGTGTCTGCGCGTTTAGATTTTGACTATTTAGTTGATAGCGGCATGTTCACTACAATTCAAGGTGGCATTCGTACTTCAGAGCTTAGCTTTACACAATTTGGTGGTACTAACGGTAACGGTTCTCGTAATCAGTTTACATTAGGTTCAGGCGCTGAGGCACTCGACGTGCTTCAGGGTTGTCAAATTGACTTTCCTGAATCAGGCTTTTTGTCTAGCGTGTCAGATGGAAATATCATCACGCATGTAGATAGCGACGGTAATGTGGTAGATTCAGGTACGGGCTCTTCATGGGCGACTTACGACAACGAATGTTTTTCTCGTGCAGTTGTCGCGTCTAATGAGGGTGGCGTATTTGAATACCCTGAGGTCGAATACCAAAACGCAGGAACCATTGATGTAACTGAAAAAACAACTGCTGCTTACTTAATGGCTAATTACGATACAGAAATGTTTGGTAAATTCATTCGTGGTAACTTTGGTTTGCGTATTGTAGATACTGAAGTAACATCAATTGGTTTTAGAAATAGTTTTGATGTTGTTACCAGTGATACAGGGGTTCTTTCACTGGTTGAATCAGACACTGGCACACTTGATAAAATAAAGGGTGGCGGTGATTACACCAAGTTTTTACCTAGTTTTAACTTAGTGGTTGATTACAGCGAAGATATTTTATTACGTGCGGGTATTTACCGTGGTATGTCGCGTGCAGATCCATCTGATTTGGGTTATAGCCGCTCTTTTCAAGAAGACACATCTGATACAGCCACTACAATTAGTGACTTGTTAGTGGGTGTTAACGGTTCTGGTAACCCAGATACACAGCCTCTAATGTCATGGAACTACGATGCAGCATTTGAGTGGTATCCTAATGAAGATTCAATTTTTGCATTAAGCCTTTACTATAAGCAGTTCCAAGGCGGCTTCCAACAGCGCACAGTTATTGAAGATTTTGTTGTTGGGGGTGAAACCGTTTCATTGCCTATTACAAATTCAGTAACAAACGACGAAGAAAGTGAGATCTTAGGTCTAGAAACTTCCTTTTCATACCGTTGGGATAGTGGCATTGGTGTTAAGTTTGGTTATAACTATGCTGACACTGATTTTGAATTTGAAGACAGCTTATACGGTGATACATTTGTAACAGACGTTGATGGCAATACGACGCAGCTGCAAGAGGGTATTGTTGAGCCAGGCTCTGTCCCAGGGTTTTCTAAGCATGTATTTAGTAGCCAACTTTATTACCAAATAGGTGGCTTTGATACTGCGGTTATTTACAAATACCGTAGTGAGTATTTCCAACCTTATACAAGCAATGGTACACGCTTACGTTATGTTGATTCGGTAGGTGTATGGGAAATGCGTGCATCGTACAAAATTAATAAGCACTTTAGAGTTAAAGCAGAAGCAATCAATTTATTTAGTGCTCCTAAGTCGCAAGATTTCTTCGTTGAAGACAACTTAGGTGAAGTAAACGACTACGGCCCACGCTTATTCTTAGGTTTAAGTTATAAACTGTAATAGTTTATAACTTAAAAAGCCCCAATTGGTTTATACCCATTGGGGCTTTTTATGTTTAGTTATACCAATAAAATAAATAATCCAAACTTTGGGTAATAAATTGATTTGAAGCGGCTATGCTAGCGCCAACGGTATTGAATATTTCTGCTATTGACTCGTTACTGACGTGCAAATTTGCTTTGTTTTTTAGTTAAAATGCTAACTAGAAAACATAATTAAATATCATCAATATTTAACTGGTTATTAAACCTCTTAAGCAGCGTTTAGGTTAAGAAGTATCAATGCGCAATAGTGCTTTACCCATTTAGTCACCCCATTTGATGCTAGGCGCACAATAACCCTCATTTAGCATAATCAATTAATATATTTTCACTCTTTCTAGGCATGTTTTCCTACCTCAAAACAAATCACTTAATTGAGCTAGTTATCATAAAACGAGTCATTATCTAATTTAATTGCTTTTTTTATGTAGCTAGAAGTCTAATAGACTTTTAATTGGTTAACCAATTTATTGGCTTTTTCACTTTATACTCAAAAAAACACAGTTTATAGCTAAATAATATAACCGATCAAGTAACCAAAAAATACCTAGCGTGTAGTGATATAGTATTGATTTATTATTTTAAAAACCATTTAAATTACAGTTGGTTGTATTTATGTACTATAATTTTGTTGTGAATAAGTTTAAAAACATGATTTCTGGTAATAACAAATTCAGGTTGATTTGTGGTTTTTGACTTACAAGGTGGTTGACCTTTTTGGTTTTGGGTGTAAATATTCAGTTAACTTTTTGTAATACACTAATTCACTTTTTGTATGAAAAGTAACAAGTAGCATAGCGTTTCACACACACAGGAAAAAACTATGAATTATAATTTATCAAAAATCACACTGGCGGTTATATCTGCAACAGCTATGAATATGTCTCTCTCTGTTCATGCGCAAGAAGAGACCAAAAAGGTTAAGGATGATCTGGAGGTAATTGAAGTTTCTGGTATACGTCAGTCTTTAACTAATGCACTTGCTGAAAAACGTTCAGCAGATAGCCTTGTAGAAATTATTCAGTCAGAGGATATTGGTAAGTTACCTGACCAAAACTTAGCTGAAGTACTTGAGAACGTGACGGGTATTCAAATTACACGTCAAGCAGGTGTTGGTACGGGTGTACAAATTCGTGGTACCGATGCAAACCGTACCGAAATAAACGGTGTATCAACAGTCGGTTCAGGCTCTGGACGAAGTGGTATTAGCTTTGAAGATGTGTCAGCGTCGATCATATCTAGTTTAGAGGTCATCAAATCTCCTGAAGCTAAAACAATTGAAGGTTCTGTTGGTGGAACAATAAACCTTAAAACAATTCGCCCACTTCAACTGGGTGAACAGTTAGCCACAATTAGAGTGCAAGGCGAGAATAGTAGCCTAAGCACTGATAGCGGTTTACAACCTCGTTTTTCAGGTACCTTTGCAGATAATTGGGAAGGTGACTTTGGTAAATTTGGTGTTTTAGTCAGTGGCAGTTATGCCGAGCAAGATGTCACTGCATTTCGCCCTCGTGCAGATAGAGATAACATAATTACCGCTGATAGCGGGGTCGCGAGTGCACAGTCTTTCGACTTTTTGCCTATTCAGTTCTTTGTGCAAGATTACGATAACTACGAATACGAAACTAAAAACTTTGTAGGTACGCTTGAGTGGGCACCAAATGACAATACTAAGTTTTATTTTGATGCGGTAGTTAACGACCAAGAGCGTCGCCAAGAAAGCTCTCGTGTTCAGGCGTCAGGTGTCAGTGCACTCAATGACATCTCTGTTCCAGATGCTTTTGAAACAGTTAACTTAGGTTCGCTAGGTGGTACTAACCTAGGGTCAATTCAAGCGGCTTTACGCGGTGTAATCCCGGTAAATTTAGCAAATGATGATGACGATCCAAATTTACGTTTTTCGAGTGACACAAACTCACGCGTAACCGACAGTAATATTTTTAGATTAGGCGGTGAATGGCAAGGTGACAAATGGTTTGTAAGCGCTGAGGTTGCATCGTCATCTTCTGATACAACAACACCAAGCTTTAATACTACGCTTAATTTTATTAACCCAAATGCCCCTTTAGATGCTGGTGGCGGTAACGATAACAGCGTGCCATTTGAATACGACCTATCAGGTGGTGCATTAGCTTTTGGTATTGCAGAGGGTGCTGAATATGCGCCTACGGTTGAGCAATTACTTGACCCGGCAAATGTGGTACTACGTGACGTAAACATTGGGCAAGATACCGTTGAGAACTCTGAAGATGCGTTCCGTATAGATTCAACATACTACACAGATTCAATTGTTACTTCTGTTGATTTTGGTTATCGCTACAGCAAATCAGCGAGTAAGCAGAATGAGATCACATCAAGTGTGGGTTTGCGTTCAATGGCAGATAGCCCAAGAGGTGATTTATTCGCTGACCTTTTAGTAGCTGGCCCGGATAACTTTAATGAGGCTGATGGCCGCTCGTTATATATTGGCGACTTTTTACTTATTGACCCAGAACTCGTGGCTTCAGACCCAGATGCAGTACTTGCAACACTTCAGCAAGCATTACAAACTCATGGTTCTAGCCGCACGCTAAATGCACCAACTTCAAGTTCTTCTGGCTTTTTTGACATAGAAGAAATTACCCACGCTTTTTACGCGCAAGCTAACTTTGAATACGACATGTTCCGCGGTAACTTTGGTTTACGTTATATTCAAACCGATGTTGAATCTACAGGTAACTCAGTAACACAAGATGGCAGTGGTAACGAGCTTGTAACGCGTATTACCAATGAATCAGATTATAGCTTTGTGTTACCACGTTTAAATTTAGTTGCCGATGTGTCAGAAGATGTAGTGGTTCGTTTTGGTGCAGGTAAAGATATTCGTCGTCCAGATTATAATGACCTATCTACCTCTATCACTTACAGCACCAGCCCAAATGATGAAGTTGAATTTGGCAACCCCGGGTTAAAACCAGAAGAAGTATTATCTTACGATCTATCAGCTGATTGGTACTTTACTGAAGCGAGCGTATTTAGCGTAGGTATATTTCATAAAACACGTAAAGAACTTCATGTTAATCAGCTAACTTCGCCGGTAGAAGACCCAGTAACAGGATACAGAGATTTAACAGACCCATGTGAAGGTGGGGGAATTTTCAACCCGATTGCCGACATTAACGTATTTGGCCCTGAAAATGGTCGTGGTGTGTGTGTGGGGACTGAAACTAAAGTAAACGACACTGGCGAAACAACCCAAAAAGGGATTGAGTTTGCGTTCCAGTATGACCTATCTAGCTTTGAAAAAGATTTAGGTTGGGCGTCGGGCTTTGGTGTATTGGCTAACTATACCATTCAAGAGTTTTCTGGTGGTGAAACTGTCAATAAGGCCACTTCAAGAGCAAGCAATGTATTTGCTGCAAGTACCGGTACACCGGGTATTGAAGTAAGCGAAATACAAGGGCTACTTAACTTATCAGAAAATGCCTATAACTTTACTCTGTACTATGAAAAATTTGGTTTATCAGCACGTATGCGTTACACATGGCGTGAAGGTTACCGTTCTAATGATTTCGGTAGTACATCTAGCTTCCCATGGGGCTTTCCAGTGGTGCAAGAAGACCGTGGTCAGCTTAATGCAAGTATTAGCTATGATGTAAACGAGCAGCTTAATATTGGTTTAGAGGCCGTAAATATCACAGAGTCTGAAATTAGTCAGTCATGTGTTAACGAAGGCTCGCTATTATGTTTCCAAGGCCTTACTGACCGTCGTATTACGTTTGGTGCTAGTTACCGTTTTTAAAATTTATGTTGAAAGTGTGTAGCCTTTGAACGGGCGTTAAAAGCAAGCCATTACGGCTTGCTTTTTTTTTACAATTAAATTTGATGTTAACAGTGCTAAAAAATGTATTGAAGAGGGCAGCCGCATAGCAAAGCATTTGCCTGGTTACTGATCAGGTTTAGGTGTCTCAAAAATAACTATTTAATTGAGGAGGGTATTAAAAGTTTAACTTGCGAAGTAACGCATCATTTATTTAATACGAATGGTTTTTAATTACTTTTATTTTTTTAGTTTTAACCTATCTTTTTATTATGAACTTAATTTTTATAAAAAAATTATGAAAGATATTAGTGATTTAAATTTTAAAAACCTACTTGAATACGCTCAGGTAGGCGTGGTTATTCATAACTGGGATACATCGATTGTTTACATAAACCCGACGGGGTTAGCGTTATTGAAATTAGACTACGAGCAAGCAATTGGAAGAGATATTTACGATCCTCATTGGACACTCATCGACGAGCAAGGCAACCTCATGGCCGTTGAGGACTATCCCGTTAATGTTGTTAAATCAACAAGAAAGAAAGTGGTCAATAAAGTTTTAGGTGTTGTTGGCGGGTCAAGTAAGGAAATAAGCTGGTTTATGGCTAATGCTTATTTTGAAGGGCATGACGATGATAAAAATTTTATAGTAGTGACTCTTAGTGATATTTCTGATGCTAAGCAGCAAATTTCGTTTCACGATGTAGTAGAAAATACGCAAGACATGGTGGTTATTACCGATGCAAAAAATATTAAACACCCTGAAGGGCCTAAAATAATTTATGTAAATAAGGCTTTTGAAATTCTTACAGGCTACAGTTCGTCAGAGATAATTGGTGAAACACCCAGAATTTTACAAGGCAACTTAACCGACCCCCAAGCTAAGCAAAGAATTTATTCTGCATTAGAGCGTCACGAAGAAGTAACTGAAACACTGCTAAATTATGACGTGAGAGGAAGGCCATACTGGGTTGAAATGAATATTATCCCGTTGAAAAATAAGTTTGATGAGGTTACTCATTTTGCAGCGATTCAACGGGACGTTTCAAAAAGTAAATTTCAAACAGAACAGTTAGAAAAAAGAAATAAAGATCTAAAAGAATTAAAAATTAACCTAGAAAACTTAGTACAAGAAAGAACATTTGAACTACAACAAGCTAAATCGCAGCTTGAAAAAATAGCGTTTTTTGATCCGTTAACCAGTATTCCTAATCGTCGCTTTTTTTCAGATCAAGTCAATAAACTGGTTAGGTCTAGTATTCGACACGGGGGGCCAGTTGCATTTGGAATATTTGATGTTGATAACTTTAAATTAGTGAATGACACCTATGGCCATAATGTGGGTGACCGTTTACTGGTTGAATTAGCAAATATATTAACGCACATACTGAGAATTGATGATGTTTTTTGTCGCTTTGGTGGTGAAGAGTTTGCTTTTGCTGTTATTTTAAAAGAAGTTGACGATGCTGAACGCGTTGCCGAAAAACTTATAAATGCAATTAGAAATCTTAAAGTGCCAGTTGAAGGTGAAAACACAATAAATGTAACCGTAAGTATGGGGCTAAACGTGGTATCACCAAGCAATAGCACTGATATAGACGATCAAATAAAAAAATCTGATGCCGCAATGTACCAAGTTAAAAAGTCTGGCAAAGATCATTATAAAATTGTTTATGAATCATAAGGTATACAGAGCTACTTTGTATAACTAAGCTAATAATCTTAAGTTGTCGAAAGTTAAATTTTTGCTCTTTTGCTAGTTTATGGCGGTAAAGTATTGACTTTATTGTGCTTCTTTTTGCTGACTCCATTGCTTGGGTGACAAGCCATACATTCTTTTAAATTCTCTGCTGAACTGAGAACTGCTTACATAACCCATTTCCATGGTCGCAACGTTGAAGTTGGTACCTTGTGTTATTTTCATGGCGGCATGGTTAAGCCTCATTGATTTAGGGGACATGTCAGTTGCTTGCTTAAATTTACGATTAAATACTGCGCAGCTCATACCTATTTGGCTAGCTACTATCAAAAAATATTTCAGTTTATTTAACCTTAACAGAGAGGTTAAAAGCCACCGTTTAAATATTAAACCTACTTAATAAAGCCTCTTCAGCAATATTTACCATCGACTAAAAATAGAGAGTTAACAACACGTTTAATACTTTAATTAAAATATTTTTATTTAAATTTGTGATTATTTCGCAGTTGATGCGAATAACTAGGTAATAAATTAAGCAGATATTACTTTAGGGTTGTTGTTTACATTTAAATAGTATTTAAAGCATTTCAAAGGCATACCCGTAAATAGGGCTAGGGTGCTTTATGCTATTAGATAAATAAACTTTAAAGCCTCAATATTATGAAATTAAGAAAAAGTGATGGATTTACCAGTAAATGAACTCAACTAAAAAAACGCTATTTGCTCAAGCAATGGAGCAACATAAAGGCATTATTTATAAAATTGTGAATTCATACTGTCAAAACAAAGATGATCGAGAAGACTTAGCCCAAGAAATATTAACAACAATGTGGCTAGCTTATGATAATTACAATAGCGCTTATAAGTTTTCAACGTGGATGTACCGAATTGCGCTGAACGTAGCCATATCTTATTACCGCAAAGACAGTCGGCGAGAAGATAAAGCAAATGAAGAGTGCATAGTAAAGATTGCTGATTTATCGCAAGAAGATGAGAGCAGTGAGGCAGTAAAACAGTTATATGACTTTATTGGCCAACTCGATAAATTAAATAAGGCAATTATGCTCCTTTATTTAGAAAGTGAACCTTATGAAGGAATAGCTACCAGCTTAGGGATTAGTAAAACCAATGTTGCCACGCGAATTAGTCGAATTAAGCACACATTAAAACTTCAATTTGAAACACAGGATTCTTAATATGAATATAGATAACTTTAAAAGCGCTTGGCAACAACAAAGCACGGGTACACATGGCGCTATTGAAATTAATCAAGCAAAGCTTGCTGAAATAAAAATAAATAAACAGATGAAAGCACTTAATAAAATGAAATGGGCACGAATAATTGAAAGTGTTGTTTTTTTAGTCATCATTATTATGTTGTGGAAATACATTGCAGCAGGCTTTACTTTTTCAGCGCCAATAATTTCAGCTTTTATTCTCACTGTGTTTGCCATTATTGGGCTTGCAGGCAATATTGGCCAAATTGTTTTAATTTCAAACATTGACTACTCAAAACCAATTAGCCAACTACAAACTGATTTTTACCGAGTTTGTGCACATAAATTACAGCTAACCAAGTTGCTACTTATGTCAGTTCCCTTTTATCTTGCCTATGTGTTTATAGGGTTTGACCTATTTTTTGGCATTGACTTATATCAGTATTTAGAGCAGCACATGATTTGGTTTTACTCTTTGTCGTCACTATTACTTTTTATAGTTACAGTGTGGTTACTGGCTAAATTAAATTATAAAAACATTTCTAAGGAGTGGGTTAAGGCCAGTATTCAATTTATAGTTGGCAAGCACTTGGTTAATATGGCTGAGATTCTAAATAGCTTTGAGCAGATAGAAAGTTAGTTACTAAGTGTTGTATGTGTGCAGCTAGCCATTAATGTTTTAATGGTCTTTATACATAAGCTATTTAGATGATTGATTTTTTTTGTAATTAAGGTGCCATATCTTTTCATCGCTTCTATACTAAGTAAAACGTGTTGTTAATGGGTTAAAAGCAGTGCCTGCCGGTAAAAATAATTTTGAGCAAGAAAACAAAAAATTAAAGCAAACAATTGCTGAGCTAACCAAGCAACGAGATAAATACAAAAAAATTTTTGACGTATCAGCAGATGCCTATTCAATTATTGATTTAAGTTCAGGCAAGTTTATAGAGTGCAATCAATCGGCTATTGACATGCATGGTGTTAATAGCATGAACAACTATTTAAACCTTAGCCCCGCTGATTTGTCACCAGAATTACAGCCCTGTGGTAAACGCTCCGATATTTTAGCTAAAAACTATATAGAAAACGCTGTACAACTTGGGTCTCAGAGTTTTCAGTGGACACACTCACGATTAGATGGCTCAAAGTTTAATTGCTTGGTTTCTTTAACCGCTATTTTTATTGGTAATGCCCAATTAGTTCTGGCTGTAGGGCGAGACATATCAGACTTAGAAACGATAAAAAACCAAGTTAGTACAGAGGCACAAGAAAGACAACGTTTTGAACGCGCATACCTGGGTGAAAAGGAAAAGTTTGAAAAGTTTGTGGATTTAGCCCCAGTAGGCATCGCGATTAATTCAATATTAGATGGTAGTTTTGAATTTGTTAATGAAGAATTTAGCCATATAACTGGGTATAGCGTTGAAGAGCTAAATAAAATGGATTATTGGCGACTAACTCCACAGAAGTACAAAAAACAAGAGCATGAGCAATTGGAGTTGCTTGCTAAATATGGCCAATATGGGCCTTATCAAAAAGAATACATTCATAAAAATGGAAATGTATATCCCGTTTTACTCTCTGGAATAAAAATTACAGATAGTAAGGGGGAAGCATTTATTTGGTCGGTTGTTCAAGATATTACTCATCAAAAAGAAAGCGAACAACAAATTAAAGAGGCAAAAGAAAAAGCAGACTCTTTAGCACTGCGAATGCAGTTAGCCAATGATTCTGCGGGTATTGGTGTTTGGGAGTTGGATCTAATTACAGGTCAGCTTGTGTGGGATAGCTGGATGTACAAATTGTATGGTATTACCGAATCTCAGTTTTCGGGTGCGTATGATGCATGGTTGAGTTGTGTGCACCCAGATGATCTAGAAGGTGCAAAAAAGAAGTTAGAAAATGCAATCAACGGGGTGGGAACGTATGATCCTGAATTTAGGGTTGTTCATTCTAACGGTAACGTCAGAACCATTAAAGCCAGCGCCGAAATATTAAAAGACTCGCATGGAGCCGCTATTAAAGTAGTTGGTGTGAATTACGACGTGACTGAACAAGTTGATGCGATAGGTGTGTTATTTGATGCAAAATTAGCTGCTGAAAATGCAGCACAGTCAAAAAGTGACTTTTTGGCCAATATGAGCCATGAAATTCGTACCCCCATGAATGCAATTTTAGGCGGCCTACAGCTGTTAAAAAATATTAATTTACCAGACGAATTAAGTGTAATTCTCAATAATGCATCCTTCTCAGCACAAAGCCTTTTGACCATTATTAACGATATTTTAGATTACTCTAAAATAGAGTCGAACCAGTTAGAATTAGAAAAAGTGAGCTTTTCATTAACTGAAGTATTAGATTCTATTACTTATGATTTAGACTCTTTAGTGAGTGAAAAACGCATTGATTTTATTATAAACAAAAGCAAAAGTTATAATGAATACTGGCTTGGTGATTTAGTTAGGGTAAAACAAATACTATTAAATTTAACCTCAAATGCAGTTAAATTTACCGAAAAAGGCAGTGTGATAATAAACGTAAGCAGTGAAGTATTTGGAGAAAAAGAGGCTATATTTTTAGAGGTTGTGGACTCAGGAATAGGGATGAGCAAAGAGGTCACCGATCATATTTTTGAGCGGTTTACTCAAGCAGACTCATCTACAACTAGAAAGTACGGGGGAACAGGACTTGGCATGTCTATCACTGTTAGTTTAGTTAAAATGATGGGCGGAGAAATCGATATCCAAAGTAAGCAAGGGCTTGGCACAACTGTCACGATTAAATTACCACTACCTAAAGCAAATAACATAGCAGATAAAGCCCCTAAAAAATCTTTTAAAGCGCCTAATTTAAAGGGTAAAAAAATACTTATTGCTGAAGATAACAATATTAACCAAGTGCTGATTAAAGCCATGATGGCTAAAACGAATGCCGACATCACAATTGTCGAAAATGGTTTACTTGCGTTTGAGGCAGTTCAACTAGAGTTGTTTGATTTGGTATTTATGGATATTCATATGCCGGTTATGGATGGGATTAAAGCCAATCAACGAATAAAAGCAATACTGCCACACATACCCATTATTGCGTTAACAGCCAATGTAATGGATAAAGACGTAAAACATTACTACCAGCAAGGTTTTATCGCTCATGTTCCTAAACCAATCGATATCAACGAGTTATATGGCACACTCAGGCGTTGTTTGTATTTAAACGGTTAATTAATGTTGGCTATGTTAAATAAGGCCTGACCAAGATAGAGTATTTGGTATTGAAAATAACGTCAGCAGTATTTAAAAACTGCTGACTAATTCCTCGAAAAATATTGTATATAATACCAATCCACAAAATATTTAATCATCTTTGGGGCTAGACGTGTCGCTACTTGCGTTAAAAAACGCTCATTTAGAGCAACTAAATACCGATATTTTTGCCTACCTATCAACACGTTTTTCAAACCTCAAAATAGATCACTTAATTAAGCGAGTGGGTACACAACTCGTTATTTTTCTACTTTACCTTTTAAAACATAAATTTCACCATCAAAGCTACCTTGAATAGTTAACCCTTGCCCGGCAAGCTCTTTTAAGTATTCGATATGTTCTTCTGTGATGTGTTGCCCCGGAACTAATAGCGGTATACCAGGAGGATAGGGGGTAACTAAGCCAGCACAAATACGATTATTGCTTTTAGCAATAGGCACCGACTCGCGTTCGCCATAAAAAGCATCGCCCGGAATACACGCTAAATCGATGGCTGGTAAACTTTCTGGCAAGCGAGAGCGCCTTGTTGATTTGGCTAGTTTTACTCTCCCACTATCAAGTTTTTTTAATGCATTGTATAAACGAATGATTTTCGAACGAGTACCACCAAGCGTTAATAACACCAAAATTGTACTGTGAGTATATTTTTCTATTTCTAGGCCAATTTCATCTAATAAAAACTTATGAATGTCTTTTAATGAGTAGGGTAATTCACTAATATCGATTAGGATTTTTAGTGGATCGTGACCCATATTATCTTCACTAAAGTGTGGAAATATTTCCATAAAATCGTCTTTACCCAGCACTTTAATGTATTTCAACGATGCCATTTGTTGTTTAAATTCGTCGACATGGTTTAACAAGGCATTAAGTAATTTATAGCCTTCCATTTCCAATTGTTTTTGGCATACGTCAAGCGAGGCAATAAGCTGATATTTGGGTGATGTACTGGCGTAAATACTGTAAATTTCTCTAAAAAAATCTGCATCGAAGTCTGGATCATTCACATGAATATAAGACGCCTGTGAAAACGCCGATACCACTTTATGTGCTGAATGAGTGACATAATCGGCTCCAGCATGAATGGCTGAGTAGTAACGCAGGCTCGGGTGAAACAAAGAGTAAGCAAACCAGGCTTCGTCAATAAATACTTTAATACCGTGTTGATGGGCAAAATCCACAACTTGTTTTAAATCGCTTAACAACCCATCGTAAGTACAGCCGGTAAGCACCAGTAGTTTTGCGTCGGTATTTTGCTCTATTGTTTGTTTTATATCGGCTAACGAAGGTGGCGCAAAAATACCATATTTAGGGTTTAATATACTCGATAAATAAATGGGTAAACTGGCTGATTGTAAAATGCCATAATGAACAGATTTATGACAATTACGGTCAATAATGACCTTATCACCTTTGCGTAGCAGGGTTTGTAAAATAATTTTATTTGAAGTAGAAGACCCGTTAGTTACAAAGTAGGTATGCTTTACCTCAAACGTTGCCGCTGCAGATTCTTGAGCACGCCCAATAGTATTAGTACTATCAGATAAAGAGCCTAAGGAATCGACAGATACCGATAAATCGCCAACAAACACATTGCGGCCATAAAATTGATAGAAGTCTTTAATATAAGGCGAGTTTCTAAAGCTAGAGCCACCGCTATGGCCCGGTGTGTGCCATGAATCGTTCGACTCGCCAACATAACGGCGATACGCAGTCCAAAACGGGGTTTCTGAACGATCGTCAAAGTCATTGATCATATAGCCTAAAATAGCTTCCGGGTCAGAAATAACCTCGTCTTTAAAGAAAAACGATTCAATTTCTTCTGACTCGTTAACTATTTCCAGCCCTTTAGTATCATCGCCAATTACATAAACTGGAAGTTCTAATCGAATGGCCTTTAACTGCTCAATAAAGCGGCTATACGTTCGCTCCCCAACCTTGTTTTGTAAATCCCAACTAAGTACAACAGCCTGAATATCACCATCTTCTTCAACACTTGTTATCGCATCTTTAAGCGTAAAACGCTCAAGAATATCGATATGGATATCATCTCGCTCAAAATTTGGTATCGCTTTAGAAAGGTTTGTAGACAACTCTTTTAAAGTGGCTTGGTCTTGCTCAATTAATAATATACGCAGTAAAGGCAACATAAGGGGTTTCGTAATAAAAGCTTATAATACTCAGTAGCATAACCAATGCATTGGCACTTGTGAAATTAATACTTTGTAAATATGCATTAATTGTATTTTATGCACGTCCATGTTTAATGTTTCATTCACAATAAGAGTTCAAGCAAGCCAATGTCCTACCACTGTTTTAAAGTAAAAAGTTGATCACTATACGTAAACTTATCTTTTACTTTGTTTTATCTTTAAACTCACACAAGTCTTCAATAATACAACTGCCTCATTTAGGTTTGCGGGCAGTACAAACATAACGGCCATGTAAAATGAGCCAGTGGTGTACGTCAACTTTGAATTCAGCAGGTACTAGGTAAAGCTCTTCTGTAATAATAATTCACCCAACGTTTAGGTTTGATTACTACTTTCTTTGGTCAAATAGTTAGCTAAATGGAGAAGTTAATTACTTACGTCGATCATTATTTCTGCTACAAAGCAAAGGAGGTTTTAGGTCAATTAAGAAGGTTTTAAAGTTTATGTAAACTAGAACAGCATTTGCGGTGATGATCTTGACTGGCATTGTTATTGTCATATTATTAAATACAGCATAAACGACATCAGCGCGCCATGCAGCTCAATTAACAACCGAGCATATGAAAGAGATTTAATTAATCGTACACAATTTGGAGAGGTCGAATGAAAGATACTCAGTACACTGAAGATTTTACTTCTGACTATTTTAAAGAAGTATTAACCATCTTTTTCGATGCATTGCCTGATCCGATCTTTGTCATCAATCAAAACGGTTTAATTCTTAGGGTACTTGGCGGTAATTCCCATAAAGTCAATTGCTTCCCCAATGTTAGAGAAAGCCAATACTTACACGAAACACTTCCATTAGAGGTTGCTGACAAATGTTTACATACTATAAATAAGGCGATTGAAAATGAATCTCTAACCTGTGTAGATTATGAAGTAGAAAAGAAGCATCTTTCACCTGAATTTTGCTGCAATCAGTTTTATCAAGGGAGAATAGTCCCACTAAAGCAACATGAGTCTGATTTGAGGGCTGTTTTATGGATAGCAATTAATACCACAGAAAAAGTATTATTCACTAAAAAGTTAAATGAACTTGCTACTAATGATGAATTAACAGGGATTAACAATAGAAGGTACTTTAATGAGGTAATGAAGAGAACTTTTGATATGTTTCAGAGAGATAAGGTTTCTTTTTGTATCCTTATGCTCGACATAGATTTTTTTAAAAAGGTGAATGACAGATACGGTCATGATGGTGGTGATGCATTATTAAAAAGCTTAGCCTGCACTTTAAAAGAGTCTTTAAGAGACATTGATTTTTTAGCACGTTATGGTGGCGAAGAATTTATTGCCTTACTTCCCAATACTGAGAAGTCAGACGCGTTTATTGTTGCTCAAAGAGTTCGATTAGCTGTTGAAAAGAGTATTGTCCAGCATGGCACTCAGAAAATAAAGGTAACAATGAGTGTTGGGGGCGGGGAAATATCGCCTGACGATAAAGACTATGAATCAGTAATTAAAAGAGCTGATGTTGCTCTATATGAAGCTAAAAACTCTGGTCGAAACAAAGTAGTTATAGCGTGAATGATTTGTTTTTAATCGATTAAAGAATTAGTAAGGTAGCAAAAGTTAAATTGAAAGCCATAACGCTCACCACTGACTGTAAGCGTGTATCATAGAAGGTTCAATAGCAAAATTTCAATGGCTGTGATGAGTGCAAAATTTTATTCTGGTTATTTGTTTTTATTGATTAATATTATTTGCTCTAGGCTAGTCAGTTTTATCTTTAAACTCACACAAGTCTTCGATAATACAACTACCACATTTAGGTTTACGGGCGGTACACACGTAGCGGCCATGAAGAATCAACCAGTGGTGCACATCTACTTTGAACTCGGCAGGTACCACTTTTTCGAGTTTTTTCTCGACCTCAACCACATTTTTACCCATGGCAAACTTAGTGCGATTTGAAACGCGGTCGATGTGTGTGTCCACCGCTATGGTCGGCCAGACAATGTATAATTAAACTAGATTGTGATACAGTCCTTTCATAATAGATAACTAACGATTTGAAAAGCCCTATGTCAGAAAAACCTTTGTTGTTCAGCTATGTGAGATTTTCTACTCAAGAGCAAGCCAAGGGACATTCCCTTAAAAGGCAATTAGATTATGCAAATAAAGTAGCTAAGGAAAGAGGATTATTATTGGATGAGTCTCTTACAATGAGAGATCTAGGCCTTAGTGCATATCATGGAAATAATATTAAAAAAGGTGCATTTGGAGTATTTTTAAAAGCGATAGAGGACGGTAATATCCCTTCAGGCTCAGTTTTGCTTATTGAAAGTCTAGATAGAATGTCAAGAAGGAAGGTCTCAGAATGCGCAAGTATTGTAACTCAGATAATCAATGCTGGTATTACAGTAATAACCGCAATAGACAACAAAGAATATAACAGCCAACTTATTGATGAAAACCCGTTTGAGTTACTTGCCATGTTGATGATCTTCATGCGAGCAAATGAAGAGAGTGAAACCAAATCTCAACGTGTACGAGATGTATTGAAACAGCAGTGTGATGATTGGAGTGCGGGCAAGCGTGGATTCAGAGTAAATTGTGGTAAGCCGCCTAGTTGGACTGTGTGGAATGATGATAAAAAAATATTTGAATTTGAGCCACATCATAAAAAAATTATGCTCCGCAAAATAGAGCTTTTTAAAAAAGGATATGGCGGCATAAAAATAGCAATGTTAATTAATAGTGAGTTTGGTGCAGGCACTATTCATCATACTGGTGCCAATGTATATAAAGAGGTTAAGCGTCGTTCACTTATTGGTGAGCTCAATGTAAAAGTAGGGAATGCAGAGTATGGCCTTAAAGGTTATTATCCTCCGCTGATGAGTGAATCTGAATTTAACTTTTTAGTCGCTGATTCATCTAAGCGTGGCGCTACTAAACAATCACAGAAGTTTGTTGGTATTTTATCTGGGGTAGGTGTATTTAAATGCGGCAATTGCGGAAAGTCTGTAGGTTCACATGTTGTTTATCGAAACAAATGTTTGAATGAAGTAAAAAGCAGCCATAAACGATATGGCTGTGTTGAAGCACGGCGAAAAAATAACTGTGAAATGAATTCAACCGTCCAAATTGATGTGATAGAAAAAGCAGTTGTCACTTTTTGCCAAGATAAGGTTAACCTACAGCGTATTTTGTTAAAAGGTGGAGATAGGGAGGCCATTAACAGCCAAGAGGCTAATCTTAGGGCGCGTTTAGTTAAAATTAATGGTGATATAGATTTATTTACTGAGGCTCTTCTGACTTTAAATGGAACTCCGCCACAGGCCATTGCTAACAAAATATCCAAACTTGAGTCTGAGGCACGTGATGTTGAGTCGCAGATTAGTATTAGTAAAAATAAGTTAGCTAGAATTGATAACTCATTTCGTGATGAAGTAACTGATCGGTGGTTATCAATTACTAAAAACCTTATAAAACTTTCCAACGACGAACGTCTAGCTATTCGTCAACTAGTTAAAGACACTTTTAAAAGCATCAGTTTACAATTAAATACATTTAGCGGCGATAAAGGTGGCCTCAATAATGTATTTGAGCGTCTGTTAGGTACCTCAAATGCTGATTACTTTGAGCTTTTACTTGAATTTCATAATGATAAGAGGCGTTTGTTACGTCTGCATAAACATACTGGTGAGCTAGTTAGTGGTTATGACTTTTGACGTAATTACGAAGAGGTCAGTTGCAAGTTTAACCTTGCAACAGGCCATACTTAATATTACTTAGCTAAAGGGCTTAGCTATTGAGGTTCTTTAAAATAATTAGGGTCAATACTTGTAAACTTAGAACAAAAGGTTTCAATAGTGTGGGCCAACATGGCTTCAAAGACCATTGACTCAACAACCATTCCTGACTGAATAATCTTACCTTGATTGGTAATTATCGCTAGCGCAAATCCTTTTTGCATTTGAAGTCCATCATTATTAGAAAAAATAATTTGCATAGAAACCTTTAATTTATTAAAAAAAGAATTGGTTAGCTTGAAGTTTTAATTAATCAAACTAATAGTACTATGATAACTAATTTCAATAAATTTCAAAAGTTTAGTGATTTTTTTGATGAACTTCTGAATACCTCCGCCAAATGGAGATTTACGTTTCATCTTGATTAAAATTCAGAAAAATATACAAAATTTTATTTAATTTTTTTTAGATAAATGGAGGATAAAGTAATTTTATTTGTGTTTTTTTTAAGCGATCGTTAGGGTTGGTTCATTAATTGTTCAATATTTTTATTATCAATAGGTAGGCTTAAGTTATTTTTCACACTGAATTATTTATGCACTTAAAGTGTAGGTTTACTTTCTGGACTTTTTAATAAGCTTGACTAAAACTATTGTTAGTATGGTCGCAGGTAATAGCCAAATATAATCAGTCATATTGTTCTACCTCAAAGTTAGGAACTTTTTTAACCTTAATGATTTTTATTCTTTTTGCAAATTTAGCCTACATAAACGTGATTTTCTATTTTTACCCATCGCATGGCCCTAGTTAATTTCAGGACAATTAACGAGGACAAATCATGAAAAATATTAAATCTCAATTTATTCGCCAATACGTTCGAGCCAGTAGATCTCCGTGGGATGACTGCTCTACAATTTTATTGTTAGCAGATGTAGTTAATGAACAAACATTAGAGTTAAATTTCAATAATTACATCTATTTACATAGAGATAGCGTTGGAAAAATACTTGGCATTAGTATTTCAAATAGTATGTTGGAAAAAAATCCAAGTTTTGAGAATAGGTATTTAGAAGGGCACGACATGACGCTTTTTTTACTTATCTACATAGAGCAAATAACACAGTTTTGTGAGCTGTTCTCTGAGGAGTTTCAGCAAATATTTATGCAAACGCCAACAACATTTTTTGCAGCAGCAGAAAGTGATTGGGTCGATATTATCGACAATGCATAACCCCCTAAGCGAACATTTGTTCGCTTTTTTAAAAATTTTTTCGTAAACCGTTTTAAATACCCATGTCTGATTTTATTTACTAATACGTTATCGATTTTGATAACAAAACACACAAGGATAGTGAACACATGAAACATGCATACGTATCAACATTGGATTTTTTAAATTTATTACAAACATTTTGCCGAGTAATTACCACGAATGACCATCAGATAAACTTATTAGAATTACGCAGTGATAATGCGAATTTAGATGAGCTATGGGAGGTAATTGGCCCTGAAATTACAGCGAATAAAGAGCTAAATCAGTATGCTATGCGAAAGTTTACCTACGAGCTGATGCATGCCCTGATTAGCGACCCAGTAGAGCGGGTGGAGCTGCCATGTGACTTCGAGGATGATGTTTTTTCTTAGGGTCAAATTGGAAAAAGTTAGCTACAGAAACTGAGGCCAAAATAGTTATTTTCAAAACAAAAATAACAGCCTAATCATGTCTCCCCAAATATGCCGTGAATCATTATTTGCTGATTCGCTGCCCTAACTGCAATAGCGTTTAATAGGGCATTTTACTCAGTTACTGAGTATCAAACCTGGGAGGGAGTCCTGCGCAAATACAGGGGGTCGTTACGGTGGCTCAAAAGAGCAGTCATTGTAATCATGTTTGGCAAGGCTTAGAGGTCAAATGCACAAGGGAGGTAGATTTATATCTATCTCCCTTTTGCGTATTTCAGTAAGTCAGTTAGTTCACTCAGTAGCCTCATTACAAATCATATTGGCGAGGTAAAAAATAAAAAATAATTAATTTATTTTTTTAACCGCCAGAAATGAATTAATAAATCTATAAAAGTGCCAAATGAGCCTTTATTTTATCTTTTTCTATTTTAATACTTTTAGAGGGTCATAAGCTTGTGTAATGAAATGAAATATTTAAGTGTTTGGTGGGCAATTTATATGTTTATTGTGGCACTTTATACGAAATGAGTAGGCAATTTATACGGTTTAGGGGGACACCTTTACCGTGAATAAATAAAAATTTTATTTACCAAAAAACTTACCGAAATTTCTTTTATTGGTTGGGTCGCGGTTAGCATAACACCATCAATTAGAAATGAGGTAGAGAGATGAGCAGTAAAAATTCTCCAAAAATTGTTTTCGCTAATAAATTACTACATGCGGGTTATTCGCTCGATATTAATGAGCAGCGATTAATAAATCTAGCGCTGTCTAAAATTAATTCCAAAAAGCCTAACCCAGGAAAAATTGTGATTTATCCAACGGAATATGCCAAGTGTTTCGGCCTCAATAAAAGCAGTGTCTATGAGCAGCTGAGCGCAGCTGCAGAGTCACTAAGAGATAAATCTGTCACTATTTTAGACGATAGTGGGACGTCGCTTTCAATCCCCTGGGTGAGCAATGCAAGATATGAAAAGGTGAAAAATCAGGGCTCGTTTATCACATTGGAGTTCTCAAAAGACATCGAGCCCTATATTTTTAATATTGAGGGTGATTTCACAAGATTATATTTTCATAACACAGTAAAACTTAACACGTTAGCATCATTTCGGTTGTATGCACTCCTAAACGAGGTGCGAAATTATAAAAATTACAAACGACGGGGCTCTGTAGTCCTGAATTTACAACTACCAGAGATGAAACAGAGATTATTTTTATCTGAATCATACGGAGCATGGCGGGATTTTAAAAATCGCGTATTGCTACCGGCTATTGAAAAAATCAATGCCCACACAGATATATGCGTAACGTTTAGGCCCAAAAAAATGGGCAATTGTATTACTGCGATTGAGTTTGCGTACATCACCCAGTGCCCTAGTAAAAGTGAACATATAGCACGGCCGAATCTATTTCGCCGCCCTAAAGTCAAAAAAGGGTCAGCTAAAGAAGGTGTCTGGGCTCGTGAAAACCTCAAGCTATTAAGAACCTATGAGTTGTTAAAACAGAATCAAAACCCTGATTTTAGGTTGGCAAAAGTCGATGTTAGGCGCTGTATAACGTATGCAAAAATCCTTGGTGACGATGAAACTAAGATTTTTTACTCTAAACAATTGAACAAAAAAACCATAACGACTTAATGTTTATACTACTGCATTACGAGTAAAACATTTTCTCAATTTCAGTGCACAGTTTAGTACGGTATATTATTGAGGCACGCAGCAGCTCAGCATCACTTTCACTGAGAAGTGGTGCTCGTGTTTTTTTGTCGTAACGTTCAGGTAGCTCCGTAAGTAGCTGCTCATGTAATCGTTTTATATCATCAAAAATTTTGACCGACTGAGAGAATAAAAAAATCTTACTGTAATCGCTTTTTTTTAACGAGGCCAAATATTTTAGCAAAATGACTTGTCGTGCAGTTTTGTTTTTAAACGAATGCTCAATCTCAATTGCTGCAACAGAGCCATCTAGGAGTCGTACAGCACCATCTACCGTTCGTGTATCAGATAGGTTATTAATACGTTTAAATTCAGGCTCGGTAATGAATCCACTCCACATTGGGGCGTACGTTTCATCACTGTGATAATTGTGTATACCGCGCAGCATGACAAATGCGTTAATTAGATTATGCATTATATTATTTTGATTGAACTGCAAAGAAGGATTTTTGTTGCTCCTAAAATGCACGTCGATGCCCATTAATTCCTCTGCGAATTTGGCAGCAGTATAGGTAGGCACATAGACGCGACCATCTGGACTGCGGTGTGTTTTTACCACACGCAGCAAACTATCCTTTTCTAGCCGGTTTAAATGCTCTAATGCCAACCGATGATTGATGCCATATAACCAACGAACAATGCCTGGGGTAATAATGGAAAATCGAATCGCGATTAATACGGTCAACCTAGTTCGGTTAACCCCTTTTTGATGATTGTTTGCGCCTGGATAATACCGCATATCAATATCAAAATAGCGAGGGTAGTGAGTGAGAAGTAGGTTGTTCGTTTCTAAATCTTTTGATGGTTTCTGAGTCAATTCACAAAATCCTTTTAGTGAGTTAATTATTAAAATTAACTAGTATCACAGTACACAAATTACCGTTATTTGATGACTTAAACCCCGTTTTTCATTCCGAGATGCTTTAACAGCATGCACGGAATCATTGTCGCGATAATTATCGCAACAAAAGCAGCTTTCAGCTGATGGTCTCTCAACTTCGTTGTTCAACCATAGGGTCTAAAACGCCCGCCAGCTCTGGTGTTGCTCCGCAACGAGCTGGCTCAACGCGCTATCGCGCTAGCGTTTTATACCCAGCGCGAATGTACGAGCTACGCTCCGTACTGACCGCCATACTGCCGCTTCAGACAATGCGATGGGTGCCCCATTATCCGCATTTTTCTTCGCTTTTATTTTCTACGAAAATAGATGGTTCGATATCAATTTGTGCCAAATTTTAATCGAATTTCGCTGATGCGAAACACTATCGCGGTCAGTACAGACCAGCTGTACATTCGCGCTTTCTCCATGTGTCTACGGCTTCGCCTACACCACATTACGCGCTTGTTGGCCTCATTCTGAGGCGCTATTTTGCAGTTTTTCGTGCCGAAAAATGCGTTTAAAAAAACCTGTCTTGCAGACAAAAGCCGCCTCCAAAATAAACTTATTAATGAATTTTTTTAGAAAAAGAATAAAAGGTTTTACTTAATAAAATTAGGTGTAATAAGGGAAGGGCTAATTACTTAATTCAAACCGTTTGTTGCTGAGCTGCGCAGTCAAACGGTTTGTTTTTTATCACGAAATCATTAAATTTGAAAGCAAATTAATGACTAATAAGGTTTAAAAATGAAAAATAATGACGTTACTGATATCGCGATTAATCCAGCCAGCGGTCTGCCTATTACGAATGCGAGTTGTAATATTGTTGATGTTGGCGGCAATGTGGTGGGCCAATCTAATCGAGTAATGACCGTTTATGAAATTGAAGATTCGATAGCCGATTCAAACAATGATGACTGTTTTGATGCTTTTGACCCGCTCGATGACGGTTTTTAATGCTCAAAATATTGAAAACTATTAATCAATATCGAATAGAAGTCGTCTATTCGACTATTGCATTCATTGGCTCAGCTATACTATTTTTTCAATATCAATCAACTCAAAATTTTGCGTGGTTTATTTCGCTCACTTTATTCTGTAGCAAAATGGCTATTGGCATAATTAACTATGAGCAATATTGCCAAAGCAATAAGCGTAGTATGAAGATAGCGCTCAAATATTTGTTATTTAAATTTGTATAAAACCTGTTTATTTGTCCTAAACACAAAGCGCTCCGAGTTAATCAGGCGCTTTTTTAGTTTTATAAGTATTTAAGTTTTTGACCAGTCTGCCTTTAAGCTAGTTAAAATATTTTGATTCGACAAACATCAACGTATAAATTATGAAATATTAGATATCAAGTGTGGGCTTGTGGGTACCATCATTTCAGATGATTTTGAGCCACAGCTTGAGAATAACTACAATTTGAAGTAAAACAGGGCACAAAAATTGATATTTTTGATTAGAGCTTCAATTTTAATTTAGAGTAAAAGTATTTTCAGTTAGTGCCAGAGTAGGTCGGATAAGCTAAGCGCCATCAGACACAGTAAAATACTTTACCAATTATTATGTTGTCGAGTGGCTGGAGAGTGCCAAAAGCGGACACTTCTAGTCAATGGTGAGCAACGAATTTATAGCTTGCACAAATATCAGATGTACCTAAAAGTATTTGTAAGTTTAATTAAAGCAATATAGCTGACGAATCCCCACGAATGGCGTAGATAAAACAAATAGTTAGAGGCGAAGGGAACATTCATGGCAGTTCCCGATCTGATCTTTCGCCAAAAACACCTAACCATGAATGCTGCCATGAATGTAAAAACAATGCTCGCCGATTTCCTCTCATTTGTCACCCCCAAATGTATGCACAAAGCCCGATTTTTAGCTGTGGGGGCGGCAGTACAAAGCTTGATGCAGAATGGCCAATGCACGGTAACGGCTATCGGCCGTAATTTTGACAGTGAAACGTCATAAAAACACGGCATCAAACGAGCTGACCGTTTGCTAAGAAATGAAGCGCTTCAAGCAGAGGCGCCGCTTATTTATGGCGAAATGACCCGCTTGCTACGTCAGGGCAAACAGCCGCTGATTTTAGTGGACTGGAGCAATGCCGACACCGAAAAGCGCCATTTTATCCTGCGTGCCAGCCTGGCGCTGGAAGGTCGCCCACTGACGTTACATCAAGTTGTTGTGCCGATGGACGAGTATACGTGCCCACACGTACACAGGGCGTTTTTATACCGGTTAAAGCAGGTACTGCCGGCAGACTTTAAGCCGGTGATTATTACCGATGCGGGTTTTAAAGTGCCGTGGTTTAAGCAAATACGTAAGCTCGGCTGGCATTACATTGCCAGAGTTCGTGGCAACCAGACACTGCAACTACCCGGCCAGGATGCCTATATCACGGTTGCCAAAGCCTACAAAAAAGCACGCCCTACGCCCCAAGTCTTGGGTGAGGTTAAGCTGACCAAAGCCCAGCAATATCGCACTCAAGCCGTGCTGGTGGGCACCGGTTGGAAGCTGCGAAAATCCGACAAACACAAGCAATATAAAGAGCCGTGGTTGTTGGTCTCATCCTTGCCCAATTGCTTCGATTACGCGACGAAGATTGCCAAATGCTACGGCAAACGCATGCAAATAGAAGAGAGCTTCCGCGACCAGAAAAGCCAGACCTATGGCTTAGGTAGCGAAGCCCACCGTACTTATAAACGCGAACGATTGGAAGTGCTGTTGCTATTGGCGGCACTGGCAAATTGGTTGCATTACATGATAGGGCTGGCGGCAGAGCTGGCCGGGAAGCACTTGCAGTTTCAGGCTAACAGCATCAAACATCGGCGAGTACTCTCATTTAACTACCTGGGAATGCGATTATCAAAGGCCGCCCAGCTGGGCTTAACTGAAGAAGAGATACAAGCGGCAAGACGGCAAGTCACGCTCTGGGCCGCAGAGTTTGACTGGGGTGTCATCAAACTGGAAAAGAGCTGATACTATGGTCAAATTCGAGGGGATCCCTCAGCAAATATTCATAAATGTTTATACAGCATCAATTGACTTAGTCAAAAATTTGCATTAGTATTGGAGATGTATATTTGTAAGAGAATTTTATGTCTAAAGCATTTTCAAAAGTCTTAGTAATGACGCTTATGCTGGTTGCCTTTGTAGGGCAAGCATTTGCGTATTCTGCTATGCCTTGCGAAATGTCATCAGGTTCTCACGAATCACACATGAACATGAACATGAACATGGATCATGGTGATATGAATAAAAGCAGTAATGGTCAATCAGAAGATTGTTGTGACGTTGAATGTATTTGTCCTGCAAATGCTTGCTCATCTACGACAGTCCTAAATTCCAGTATTGATTCGACAGATATTCAAATATTCAGTGAATCTGTAGCTGCTCTGCAATCTAAACAACCTCATTCAATTTCCACTTCCCTTTATCGTCCACCAATTTTTGCCTAATACAGGATTAGTGCGTCCAAATTTCTCGCACATGTAATTAATTTTTCTGTTAGTCAATATAGCGTCGTAGCGCTATAGATATTTTCCAGCGATGTCTGGGGGCAAAAATGATCAATAAGTATTTAAAAATAGCAGTAGTAATGCTGCTTTCACCTGCGTTTGCAAACGCCAACGAACATAACCATGCACACAATAACGACGTAACACCTTTGGAGTTAATCGTTTATAAAACCCCTACTTGTGGGTGTTGTAAAAAATGGATAACTCATATTGAAGACAAAGGGATCGTTGCGCATTCCAAAGATTTCCGAAACATCGGCAACATCAAAACTAAGTATGGTATCAAACCTAATTACCGTTCATGCCACACGGCAGTGAGTAGAAATGGATTTGCCTTTGAAGGTCATATACCTGCTAAATTTATTCAGCAGTTCTTATCAGAAGAACATCCCAATGCGATTGGGCTTTCAGTTCCAGCAATGCCAGTTGGCTCTCCCGGTATGGAAGTCGATGACCGCTTTATGCCATACAACGTGTTAATTCTATTTAAAGATGGAACGAGCAAAGTCTATGCAAAAGTTAAGACATACGAGGAGCAATTCTAATGAAATTGAACTCTTCAAACCTTACTTCACTTTCAACTGCATTAATACTCGGCTTATCTGTATTCTCAGCTCAAGCTGAGAAAGTAGTGTCGCTTGAACAAGCTATCACCTTAGCTCAGCAAAATGATCCTTGGCTTCATGGTAGCCGATTGAAACAAAGTGCAGTTGAAAATAGAAGTATTGCTTCAGGTACTTTGCCTGATCCGAAAGTATCGCTAGGGATAATGAATTTACCAACAGATACTTGGGATTTAGATCAGGAAGGAATGACTCAGCTAAAGGTTGGCGTCTCTCAAATGTTTCCGAGAGGCGACAGTCTAGAGATCAAGAAAGACCAGTTACAAATTGAGTCCACGAAATTTCCACTGTTACGAGAGGATCGTAAAGCTAAGTTGAAAAGCCAAGTGTCACAACTTTGGTTAGATGCTTACTTAGCCCAACAAACTATTAAATTGATTGAAGATGATTGGTCTCTCTTTGAGCAGATGGCGGAAGTGGCTAAAGCTAGCTATTCAAACGTTGTTGGTAAAACTAGACAGCAAGATGTTATTCGTGCTCAGTTGGAAATCGTGCAGTTAGATGACAGATTAACTTCGCAAAAGCAGAAACTAGAAACGACAATCGCTCGTCTCAATGAGTGGCTTCATATTTACGATGAAGATCGCTTGAATGAATCATTCAACTTTGACGCGCAACCATTAGAGTTTAGCGTCTCAAAAGAATTGCCTTCGATTCAATTGAATAATCCAACAGTCCTAAAAGCATCTAATTACTCAAGAAATCTATTGGCTCAGGAGCTTTCGAATCACCCAGCCATACTTGCGATTGATATAAAACGCAAAGCTTCAGAAAAAGGAATTGAGTTAGCCAAACAGCAATATGAGCCGCAATGGGGCGTTAATGCTAGTTATGCCTATCGCGACAATATGCCCTCTGGTGATAGCCGAGCTGATTTATTTTCTGTTGGGGTAACGTTTGATTTACCCTTGTTTACCGAGAACAGACAAGATAAGCAAGTTGCAGCTTCTATTGCAGATTCAGAGACTATTAAAACCGAGAAACTATTACTGACAAAGCAAATGATCAGTGTTTTAGAAAAAGAACTAAGACAGCTTAAACGCTTATCAGATAGACAATCTATCTATCAAGAACAACTCCTTAAACAAACTCATGACCAAGCAGAAGCGTCATTGACAGCCTACACAAATGATGATGGCGATTTTGCCGAAGTTGTTCGAGCAAGAATTGCCGAATTAAATACCAGAATATCAGCTTTAAGAATTGATGTTGACGCACTTAAAACAGTTGCTCGTATCAACTATTTCTTTGCGCACTCTCAATCTAAATCAAATGCTGAACATAAGTCGATGCAAACTTCACACAAAACTAATCAGCACTTATCCAATAAGCAATTTGGAGAAAAATAATGTCAACGAATACGAAAACAATTATTGCCGTCATTATTGGGGCAGCACTAGGTGCAGGAGCATTGAGCTTATATCAAGGTACTGGCTCAAACAGTAATAGTAATGAAGCAACATCAGGAGAAAAAAAGCCTCTGTATTGGGTTGCACCGATGGATTCTAATTACCGCCGGGACAAGCCCGGTAAGTCGCCTATGGGGATGGATCTAATTCCAGTGTATGAGGAAGGATCATCTGGTGATGACTTTGGCCCCGGAGCAGTAAAAATTGCGCCTCATGTAGTGAATAACCTTGGGGTTCGCACTGCACCTGTTGAACTGAAAAATATGCATACTGAAATCTCAACGGTAGGTTATGTTCAATATGATGAAGATAAGCTAATTCATATCCACCCACGGGTTGATGGCTGGATTGATAAACTTTACATCAAAGCAGCAGGTAACCCTGTAGAGAAAGGGCAGCCTCTTTATACACTATATTCTCCTCAGTTAGTTAATGCTCAGGAAGAGCTGTTAATAGCGTTAAAGCGCAACAATAGTTCTTTAATTTCAGCAGCCAAAGATCGCCTAAAAGCGTTACAGCTTTCAGCAGACTTTGTTCAAAAGCTAGAAAAGACACGAAAGGTTCAGCAAACAATTACCTTTTATTCACCACAAGCAGGTGTTGTCGATGGTTTGAAGGTTAGAGAAGGTTTTTATGTAAAGCCGGGAAACACCTTATTAAGCATTGGCCAGCTAGATCAAGTTTGGGTTGAAGCAGAAGTGTTTGAACGTGACGCAGCCTTAATTAAAAAAGGACTTCCTGTATCAATGACACTGGATTATTTACCCGGTGAGGACTGGGCTGGTGTCGTTGATTATGTTTATCCAACATTGAACAGTAAAACACGCACACTCCGAGTGAGATTGAAATTTGATAACACAGACTATCAATTAAAACCAAATATGTTTGCACAAGTCTCTATTCACGCTAATCAAGCTGATAGCACCATCCTCGTGCCTAAAGAAGCCGTTATTAGAACAGGTAAACAGGACAGAGTAGTACTTGCGTTAGGTGATGGGCAATTTAAATCTATTGAAGTGACTATTGGCCGGGTTGATATCGACAGCATCGAAATATTAGACGGCTTAAATGAAGATGACGTTGTGGTGACATCTGCCCAATTCTTGATTGATTCTGAATCAAGTAAAAGCTCTGACTTTAAACGAATGACTCATGATGAAGTGCCTAACTCTGTTTGGATGCAAGGGGATGTTAATAGTGTTATGGCAGGGCACCGCATGGTTAATATTTCACATGGCCCTGCTGAAGCTTGGGATTGGCCTGAAATGGTTATGGATTTTACTGTGGCTGAAAAAGTCGATATTGACTCATTAAAGTCAGGTCAATCTTTGCACTTTGAAGTGAGCAAAACCGAAGACGGTGGATATGAAATTACTGGAATTCATATCATGAGTGAGCCTGAAGTATCATCAGCAACAGTATCTGGTTTGATTAATGCGATTGATATTGATACACGGATTCTAAATATTAGCAGAGGCCCAATAGAGAAATGGGATAGACCTGCTGCGACGATGGATTTTATCGTCGCGGACAATATAGAAATGGTTGATTTCAATGTCGGTGATAATGTCACTTTCACTTTTGAGGTTAGAGATGACTTAGTTATCACTGACATTTCTCTTGAATCAGATGAACAACACGGCAAGGAAAATAAAGCTGCTGTTGATCATTCTAATCATTAAGTGGGAGAAAAATAATGATTGAATCAATTATTAGATGGTCTATCGGCAATCGTTTCTTTGTTTTGTTGATTACCTTAATTATCGCGTTTGGTGGTTTGTATTCATTACAAAAAACACCAGTAGATGCACTCCCCGATCTTTCTGATGTGCAGGTGATAATTAAGACGAGCTATCCGGGACAGGCACCACAAGTAGTGCAGGATCAAGTGACATTTCCTCTTACTACAGCGATGTTATCAGTGCCGGGGGCGCAAACTGTTCGTGGTTACTCATTTTTTGGTGATTCCTACGTCTACATTATTTTTGATGACGATACTGATTTGTATTGGGCTAGAAGCAGAGTACTTGAATACTTAAGCCAAGTAGCATCAAGCCTGCCTGATTCGGCAAAACCTCAATTAGGACCTGATGCAACAGGTGTGGGTTGGGTATACATTTACGCTTTAACAGATAAGTCTGGAAACCATGATCTAAGCCAATTAAGAAGCATTCAAGACTGGTTCTTAAAGTATGAACTACAAACTGTTCCGGGCGTGTCCGAAGTTGCCGCCGTTGGTGGTATGGTTAAGCAGTATCAAGTGCAAGTAGATCCTGATAAATTGAGAGCTTACGATATTCCTCTAAGTTTAATACAAATAGCCTTACAAAAAGGGAACAAAGAAACTGGCGCATCCGTTGTGGAAATGGCTGAAGCTGAATATATGGTTACCGCAACGGGGTATATTCAATCAGTTAGTGATATAGAGAAAATCCCACTTGGTATTAACGAACAAGGCACGCCATTGCGTATTGGTGATGTTGCTACCGTTAATTTAGGGCCTCAAATGCGCCGTGGTATCGCAGAGCTTAATGGTGAAGGCGAAGTTGTTGGTGGTGTTGTCGTTATGCGCTTTGGTGAAAACGCTCAACAAACCATAAACGGGGTAAAAGAAAAACTTGAATCGCTTAAATCTTCTCTACCAGAGGGGGTGGAGATTGTCCCTGTTTATGACAGATCGAAGTTAATAGATCGTGCTGTTGATAATCTTTGGAGCAAGTTGCTAGAGGAGCTTGCAGTCGTTGCTATTGTCTGTGTGGCTTTCCTATTTCATCTTCGCTCATCTATTGTGGCAGTTGTTACTCTGCCATTAGGTATCTTGGTGTCGTTCATTATCATGTATATGCAAGGCATCAATGCCAACATTATGTCTTTAGGCGGTATCGCTATTGCGATTGGTGCGATGACTGATGGTGCAATAGTGATGATTGAAAATATGCACAAGCATATGGAGAAAACACCACTAACAGATGAAAATCGCTGGCAAATTGTTGCTAAGGCTGCGAGTGAAGTAGGCCCTGCACTATTTTTTAGCTTACTGATCATTACAGTCTCATTCTTACCTGTATTTATCTTGGAAGCGCAAGAAGGAAGAATGTTCTCTCCGCTCGCCTATACAAAAACCTATGCAATGGCGGCATCAGCAGGTTTGGCGATCACATTGGTGCCTGTTTTGATGGGCTACTTTATTCGAGGCAAAGTTGTTTCTGAAAAGAAAAACCCGTTAAACCGATTATTGATTGCTATCTACATGCCTGTTTTAAAGCAAGTCATGAAGTTTCCAAAATCGACAATAGTAGCAGCAATATTAGTGACTATCGTTGGCTTTTGGCCTGTCGATAAAATTGGTAGTGAATTCATTCCGCCATTGGATGAAGGCGATCTCATGTATATGCCTACTACCTATCCCGGTATTTCAATTGGTAAAGCAAGGGAGTTATTGCAGCAAACAGACAAGCTTATTCGCACTGTGCCAGAAGTTGAAACTGTATTTGGTAAAGTAGGAAGAGCTGAAACTGCAACCGATCCTGCACCTTTAACCATGATTGAAACCTTTATTCAATTGAAGCCACAAGAGCAGTGGCGAGAGGGTGTGACTACTGAATCGTTAAAAGCTGAGTTTGATAAATTGGTTAAGTTTCCGGGCTTAACGAATGCTTGGGTTATGCCAATCAAGACTCGAATCGACATGTTAGCAACAGGCATAAAAACGCCTGTGGGTATTAAAGTCGCCGGACCAGAGCTTGATGTGATTCAGGAAATCGGCCAACAAATAGAGCAAATTTTACCCGAAGTTACAGGCACAGCATCAGTTTACTCAGAGCGAGTTGCAGGTGGACGATATATCAAGGTTGATATTTCACGCGATAAGGCAAGTCGCTTTGGGTTAAACATCGAAGATGTTCAACAAGTGGTTTCTACAGCTATTGGTGGTATGAACGTTACCCAAACGGTAGAAGGTCAAGAGCGTTACCCTGTTAACTTACGCTATCCGCAAGACTATCGAGACTCTCCTGAGCAGCTATCACGATTACCTGTTGTAACACCAAGTGGTCAACGCATTGCACTAGGTGATGTCGCAGATATTCGAGTTGAGAACGGTCCGCCGGGGATTAAGAGTGAAAATGCTCGTTTAAATGGCTGGACGTTTATCGATATAGACGGTGTTGATGTAGGTACTTATGTTGAAAGTGCAAAAATACACTTGGCTAATAATCTAAAACTACCAGCAGGTTATTCAATTACTTGGGCTGGGCAATACGAATATATGGAAAGAGCGAAAGAAAAGCTCACCTATGTATTGCCTTTAACACTCGCCATTATTGTTATTCTACTTTACTTAAACTTCAGAGCGTTTAGTGAGGTGGCTATCATTATCGTTACCTTGCCTATGGCGATGATTGGTGGCTTATGGTTGATGTATCTGGAAGGGTTTAACTTCTCTGTGGCTGTTGGCGTGGGCTTTATTGCTCTAGCTGGGGTAGCGGTTGAGATTGGTGTGATAATGTTGGTCTATCTCAATCAGGCACTTGCTGAGCTTAAGGAAAAAGCTGAAGAGCGAGCTGAACCTATCTCTGATGATGCATATCAAGATGCATTATTGCACGGTGCAGGCTTACGAGTTCGTCCAGTAATGATGACAGTTGCAACAATCATTATCGGCTTGATGCCCATTTTATATGGTACAGGAACAGGTTCGGAGATTATGAGTCGTATTGCTGCACCTATGGTAGGCGGAATGACAAGTGCTGTGCTACTCACTCTTATTGTGCTCCCAGTAATTTACTCAATCGTTAAAAAGCCAGAATTAAACGCCTTTAACAAGGAGCTTTCTAAGGCGGAGCTAAAAAGTAATGCTTAGCGAAGTTAAGAAACCATAAATAGCAATTTCAATAAACTAAAATAGAGGTAAATATGAAAAAACTAATTAAATTTTTAACCGTAATCAGTGTCGTTTTTAGTAGTGCGGTATTTGCGCATGTGCATCTTGAAAAAAGTGTGCCTGCTGATAATGCAATGCTAATGAATCCTCCAGAAGAGTTAACTTTGGTGTTCACCAAAGAGGTACGTGTTGTAAAAGTTTCATTGGCCAATAAACAAGGCGAAGAATTTAAATTTGGATTCGAGCCTTCTAAAGTCGCTACTAGCAAATTTACATGGAAACTACCTAAATTAGCTCCTGCAAACTATGCTGTGGATGTAACCTTCTTAGGTAACGATGGTCATAAAATGAAACATAGCTTCGGCTTTATGGTTCACTAAAATAGGCGGTGTGATTGATATGGAAATGTATATCTGGAATACAGTCATTGTACTGTCAAAAATTGTATTTTACGTCGGCTTTGCCTGTATTGCTGGTTATACATTTTTCAGGCAAATATTTGAGAATAATGAATCTCATACTAATACTGTAATAGCGAATTTAACGTGGACAAGAACTTATATAGTTATGGCTTTGATCGCTAATATTACTTGGTTCTTTGCCAGTACTGGTGCAATGGCAGAAGAGGGAATTCAGGGGGCGATAGACGCTGATATATTGGCTATTATGTGGGACTCCTCTGTCGGCACTGGAGCTTTGCTTCGAGCGCTTGGGCTAGTTACCGCAATAATCGCTTTAGCTTTAAGGTTCAAACTCGCTGTGAACTCGTACTTAAAACAAAGCGCTTTAATGTTGAGTTTATTAATCCTTGCATACTCATTCACGTTACTGGGTCATATTTCTGAGTTAGGCACAATTGAAAAAGGCTTGCTTATTTTGCATGTCCTCGTTATGGCATGGTGGTTTGGGGCGTTATTGCCACTAAAACAGGCTTGCCATCAGCTAAGTTATGCAGAACTTCATTTGCTGATGGAAAGCTTTGGCAAACAAGCAAGTTTTACAGTGAGCCTATTGTTGGTAGCAGGCCTCTGGCTCGTGATTCAATTGGTCGGAAGTCTTGATGCACTAATAAGCTCAAGTTACGGACAAACACTGTTGTTTAAATTGGCCCTTGTAGTGTCTATTTTGGCACTTGCTGCTAAACATAAACTAATACTCGTTCCACAACTTAAAAATAGTCAAGGCAGAGAGGCTTTATCTAAATCTATCTCGATAGAAATGCTAGTAGCTTTTGCCATTTTATCTGTAACGGCTGGGCTTACTAGTGTTGTTGGCCCTGCAAATTAAAACCTAAAAGAGAGAATGAAAATGAAAACAATAAATATATTACTCGTTTTATTAATGACGTTTAGTTTCGCAGCAAACGCTCATGGTGATAAGAACAAAGACAAAGGTTTGTTTAAAGGTATAGATACCCCTGCCGCAAAAGTTGTTTTGGCATTTCATCAAGCACTTGAAACTGGCAATCAAAAACAGGCTAGAGCGCAGTTAGCGGATGATGTCACCATTTTCGAGGGAGGCCGCGTTGAAAGGAGCGCTGATGAATATGCTCATCATCATATGTTGTCGGATATGAAGTATTTAGCAGCGATGAAGAGCGACACACTTGAACATCAAGTGACGATACTTGGAAATACCGCTATCTCTGCGTCGCGTAGTCAAACTACAGGTACTCATAAAGGTGTTGAACGCGATTATCAAGGCATGGAAACGATAGTGCTGGAAAAACAAAATGGTGAATGGAAGATTAAGCACATTCATTGGTCACATTAATTTATTGGTTAAATAACGGAGTACAAAATGAGAATTAAAAGTCCATTACATCAAGTTTCTACGCCACGTAGACGCTTTGTACAAGGTGTAATTGCTGGCGGTGTATTAGCTGCTTTTCCAAGTGTTCTTCATGCAGCTTCATCTTTGATTGCTGGAACTTCAACAGGTACTGCGCCCGAACTAAGTGGAGAAGTAATAGATTTAGTGATAGATGAGTCACCCGTAAACTTCACAGGTGTTGTAAGAATGGCTACAACAATCAATGGCTCAATACCAGCTCCTACCTTGCGCCTCAGAGAAGGTGATGACGTTACTATCAGGGTAACTAATAAATTATCAGTGCCGAGTTCAATTCATTGGCATGGGATCATTCTTCCGTATCAAATGGATGGCGTACCGGGTATTAGCTTTAAAGGTATAATGCCGGGTGAAACCTTTGTTTATAAATTTAAGCTGCAACAAAGCGGCACATATTGGTATCACTCACACAGTGGCTTTCAAGAAATGACAGGTATGTACGGCGCATTAATTATTGAGCCAAGAGAAAAGGATATTATTAGTGCTGACAATGAGCATGTCATCCAATTGTCTGATTGGACTGATGATGACCCAATGGATTTGTTTCGCAAGTTAAAAGTACAGGGCGATGTATTTAACTTTAATCAACCTACTGTTCCAGAGTTTTTTGATGACATTTCAAATAGCAGCGTTTCAAATGCGCTACAACGCCGGGAAATGTGGAATAAAATGAGAATGAACCCTACAGATCTTGCAGACTTATCAGCATCTGCAATGACTTTTTTAATGAATGGTTGTGCGCCTTTGACAAACTGGCGTGGAATGTTTAAAGCTGGCGAAAAGGTTAGGCTTAGATTTATTAACGGTTCTAGCAATACGTTTTTTGATGTAAGAATACCTGAGCTGAAGTTAACAGTTGTACAAGCTGATGGACAAAATGTTGAACCTGTGACAGTAGATGAATTTAGATTTGGTCCCGGTGAAACTTATGATGTACTTGTCGAGCCAAAAAATGATGCATATACGATTTTTGCACAAAGCATGGATCGCTCAGGTTATGCTAAAGGTACTTTATCAATGGCACCTAACGTTGATGCACCAGTACCTTCTTTAGACCCCGTTGAGTGGTTAACGATGACAGATATGATGGGCAATATGACCCATGATAGTGTGCATTCTACAATGGCTGATACGGCAGGTATGTCGGGCATGAATTCTAATAAAATGGATCATAGTGCAATGGGTCATGGAGCGATGGCAATGGATCATAGTAAACATGGAATGACTAAAAACCCATTAGCTGTTGCTAGCACTAAAGTGCGTCATGCAAAAACAGAGTATGGAGCTTCTGTTGATATGCGTGTTGATATGCCTAGAACAAACCTTGATGATCCCGGTATAGGTTTACGTAAAAATGGACGCCGTGTTTTAACACTTGCAGATTTACATTCTCTTGAGGGAATTACAAACCAGCAAGAGCCAGAGGCTGAAATTGAATTACATTTAACTGGAAACATGGAGCGTTATAGCTGGTCATTTGATGGCTTGGAATTTGGAAAAAGCACGCCAGTTCACATGAAGCATAATCAACGTTTAAGAGTTATTTTACAAAACGATACAATGATGACACATCCCATGCACCTGCATGGTATGTGGAGCGATTTGGAGAATGAAAAAGGTGATGTACAGGTTCGTCGCCATACTATCCCTGTACAACCAGCGCAAAGAATTAGTTTTTTAACAACACCTCATGACGTAGGTCGCTGGGCATGGCATTGCCATTTATTATTCCACATGGATGCAGGTATGTTTAGAGAGGTAGTTGTATCATGAAAAAATTAATACTAACCAATACGTTAAGACTATTATTAATAGGTTTGCCCCTTATAAGTGTATCTGTATCTGTATCTGCAAAAGATGAGATGACTGAGATGGGTGATTCTAAAATGCAAGCACAAGGTGGAGATGCACCTAAAGATGCTAGAGACCCCCATGCTTATGCAGCAGGTACAACTTTGACTGAAGGCCCTTATGCACTCAGTAGCGACAAACGACTGACTTTGGCAGATGAGCATTCATTTTACGCGCTACTAGGGGATCGTCTTGAATATAATGAGCAAACAAACGCAGGTGTTTTTGACTTTCAGGCATGGTATGGCACTACTTTTGATAGATTAGTCATCAAAACTGAAGGAGATTTTAGCGAAGGTAATTTAGAGGAGAACCAAACAGATTTTCTATGGGGCCACGCAATATCTGCTTATTGGGATACACAAGTCGGTATTCGACTTGATTACAATAACGAAGGTGAAAACCGCAAATGGCTAGCTTTTGGTTTACAAGGTCTAGCCCCCTACTGGTTTGAAATTGATATGACTGCGTATTTAGGAGAGCAAGGTAATAGTGCATTTTCGATCGAAGCTGAGTATGAGCTATTACTTACTCAAAAGTTAATTGTTCAACCACGAGCAGAGTTGACGCTTTACGGTAAGGATGACGTCCAAAATAACCTTGGTAGTGGCTTGTCTAGCAGTGCTATTGGTTTTCGGGTTCGTTATGAGTTTACCCGCCAGTTTGCTCCCTATGTTGGCGTTGAGTGGACAAATAAATTTGGTAATACAGCCGACTTTGCGAAGTTAAATGGGCAAAGTACTCGTGATACTGCTTTTGTTGCAGGTATCAAGTTCTGGCTCTGATATGAAGAAATACTATATTGACTTGATGAGAGCTACCGCAACTATATTGATGGTAGCTTTCGTTTTTTGGGATTTAAACCATTTTAGTTATGTTAGGAAAGGCCTAGCTAATAGTTTTTTTGGAAAGAACTAAGAGCAGTAATAGTAAGCTACTTCTTGTTTTCAATCGGTGCCAGTCTGGTGTATACCTATCAAGGTGGAATATCAGCTAAGAAGTAAAGTTGGCGAATGGTTAAGGTTAAAGAGTCAAGGCAAAAAACATCGCCATTGAAAGACGTACAATAGGCCATTTTATCACTTTTGATGAACGGGAATTGGATGTGCCCGGGATAGAACCGATTGTTGCAAAGTACTGCGCTTAAAGCTGAACAATTGGAAAAATGATCCATTACTCAATACCTAGTTATGAGCGTAGGGTTTTTATTTCTTTTAATGGTGCTCATGCTTGGCTTTAACTTCACAAGTATAAATTAGACACCCCTTTTATACTTGTGAAGTTAAAGCTGTTTAAAAAAGTAAAAAGTAAAAAGTTTAGGTTTTAGTTCAAAGGTTGATCAAGATCATAAAATTATTTTTATAAAGTGGCTAATATTGTAGGTGATAAATAAGGAATTAAAATGTTTGGACTTTTCAAGTGGTTTAAAATAGTGGTAATTACTCTGTTGCTTACGCAGCATGGCTTTGCTATTGCTAAACCAATGAATTGTGAAGAACATCAAAATGGATCTTCCGACACGCATATTATACAACCAAGCAAAAATATGCATCATCAATCAATGAATGACAATAGTCACTATCACACTGAAAATTCGCAAGATTCTAAAAATCGTCATGGTGATGAAGACTGTGAAAAATGTAAAGCTGGTGATTGTGTTTGTTGTGAAGGCGGTTTTTGTACAAGCTTTCATTTAAATGCCTATCTTGTGGAAGCGCAAGACGAAGGTATTTGCAATATTCATTCTGAGCTAATTCTACAGCGTATACCCCTACCAAAATCTGGTATCCATCTCTTACTTTATCGTCCACCAATTATTGGCTAATCACGGGATCAGTGCGCCTTTTTTTCGCCAGTCCCATCAAAAATAAAACGATTTACTGATTGGTTTAAATTACCAACCGTTTTGAACAATTAGCACAATATTTTTTGGAGGCATGATGAACATGCTCAAACTATTGCTATTTACAGTACTTAATGCTGTCGATTTTGACCGAGATTTCTCTTTTACCAAAAAATTAGTTTTTAGCTTATTCACTAGAATTAGTACTTGACCTGTGTCTTAGACACAGGTCTAAGCTGAAGATGAGAGTACAAACTTAGCTAAAAAACTGAGGAGTGAATATGAAAGTTGCGGAGCTGGCAAAAAGCCTTGGAACGACTGCTGATACGGTGCGCTATTACACCAGATTAGGATTGTTAAAACCTGCTAAGTCAGTGAACGGCTACAAGTCATATTCGAATAAAGAAGTATCGAGACTTAAATTCATTTTAAGTGCCAGAAACCTTGGTTTTTCCGTTGCAGATATCAAGGAAATTATTAATGAATCTGAAGATGGTAAAAGTGCGTGCCCATTAGTCAGAAGCCTGATCAAAGAGCGGCTTGAAGAAACAGAAAAGCAGTTTCAAGCAATGTTGGCACTTCGAGGAAAAATGTCTTCTGCGCTTTCTCGATGGGAAGAAATGGAAGACAAAGCACCGACTGCAAACATGGTTTGTCATCTCATCGAAAACTTTGAGCAAATTAAAAAAGCATAGGAGGAAAAAGGATGGCTACTAACACAAATATAAAAACTGAATCAGGCTGTTGCTGTCAGGCAAAAGCTCAATCCTCTTCGTGTAAAAGTAAGGAGAATACGTTGGAGAAAGTATCACATAACCAACAGCTTATCATTGAAGGTGCTGGGTGTGCTAGCTGTGTAGGCAAAATTGAAGGGGCGTTGAAGGCAACTCTTGGAGTCGTCAGTGCGGAAATGAATTTTGCTGATAGGACAGTAACAGTTTATGGGACAGCTAAAACAAAAGAGTTGATCAAAGCTGTTGAGTCAGTGGGGTATAACGCGAAGCCAATTGATGATAGCTCAGCAACAGATGCGCTTGATGAGAAAGAGGCTGCGGATTTTGCATATTACAAAAAGCTAATGCGCGATACGTTTATTGCCCTTTCACTCGGCGTTCCTTTGATGATCTACAGCATTGTGGTTGGAGAAATGACGGTTGAAACAAACCTTGAGCGCATGTCTTGGCTGGTTGTAGGCATTTTAACTTTTGGTGTTATGTATTTTTCAGGTAAGCATTTTTATGTTGGCGCTTGGAAAAGCTTTAAAAACCACTCCGCTAATATGGACACTCTAATAGCTTTAGGAACAAGTACAGCTTGGTTGTATTCGATGGTTGTCGTGTTTGCACCTGACGCTGTTCCATTGATGGCACGGCATGTTTATTTTGAAGCTACCGCCATGATCATTGGCTTAATTGATTTAGGTTTAGCATTAGAAATCAAAGCCAGAGGTAAAACCTCTGAGGCCATTAAACGTCTTATCGGCTTGCAAGCCAAAACAGCAACCGTGGTTCGTGACAACAAAGAAGTTCAGATAGGTATTGAGCAGGTTTTATTTAACGATATTGTGAAGGTAAAACCGGGTGAAAAAATTCCCGTCGATGGCGTGGTATTGGAAGGACACACCTCTATTGATGAGTCCATGCTGACAGGCGAACCTATGCCTGCTGAAAAAGCTGAAGAAGATGAGGTTGTCGCAGGTACTTTGAACAAATCAGGCATGATTTTATTTAGAGCCACACGCGTTGGTAAAGACACGGCGCTTGCACAAATCATCAATATGGTGAAACGAGCACAAAATTCAAAACCGCCGATTGGCCGTTTGGCCGATGTTATTTCAGCTTTTTTCGTACCTGTCGTGATGATTATCTCTGTGTTAAGTGCGCTAGCATGGCTTAACTTTGGACCTGAGCCAGCCATTGCTTTTGCCATCGTTTCAGCAACTACTGTGCTTATTATTGCCTGCCCGTGTGCTTTAGGCTTGGCAACACCCATGTCTGTCATGGTGGGAGTAGGAAAAGCAGCAGAAGCCGGAGTGCTTATTCGCAACGGTGAGGCACTGCAAACCGCCTCTAAAATCACTGCCATGATTTTAGATAAAACGGGCACTATTACTGAAGGGGCACCTAAGGTAACCGATATTATTTTAGCAAAAGCTACTGACGAAAAAGACGTACTACAGCTTGCAGCAAGTTTAGAAAGCGGCTCAGAGCATCCTTTAGCGCAAGCGATTGTTGAAAGTGCGTTAGATCAGGATATTGAGTTACTAAAAATTGAAGCCTTTAACGCCATTACGGGTTTTGGTGTAGAAGCAAGCTGCAACAACAAAGCCCTGCTTTTCGGAAACGATAAACTAATGAAGTTAAAAGGCGTAGACCTCACAGGCTTTGTTGAACAAGCACAGTCTTTAGCCAAAGAAGCCAAAACACCTATGTACTTTGCTGTAGATGGTGAACTTGCAGCAATCATTGCTGTTGCAGATCCTATCAAGTCAGACTCAATCTCTGCTATCAAACGGCTTCAGGCTAATGGTATACGCGTCATCATGTTAACGGGTGATAACAAGGAAACCGCTGCCGCCGTAGCTAAAAAAGCGGGTATTAGTGAGTTTCTTGCTGAAGTGCTGCCAGAAGATAAAGCCAACAAGGTGAAAGAGCTACAAGAAGGCGGCGAAATTGTTGGTATGACAGGAGATGGCATCAACGATGCTCCTGCGCTAGCGTTAGCCGATGTTGGCTTCGCCATAGGCACAGGGACTGATGTAGCTATCGAAAGTGCTGACATTACCCTAATGCGTGGTTCACTTCATGGCCTTGCTGATGCCATAGCGGTAAGCAAAGCTACTTTACGAAATATCAAACAAAACTTGTTTGGCGCGTTTGTCTATAACGTAGCCGGGATTCCTTTTGCTGCGGGGGTTCTATATCCCTTCTTTGGCATTCTGCTTAGCCCTGTAATTGCAGGTGCTGCAATGGCGTTTTCGTCATTGACTGTAGTGTCAAATGCAAATCGACTTCGCTTTTTTAAAGCAAAAGAGCATTAAGGAGAATCACAATGATGGTTATTAACTTATTAGGCTTAATGTTAATCGCGCTGATTGTTTGGTGGTTTTGGCTATATAAACCCAATAAAACAATCGTTCAAGGTAATGAAGTACTCATTGAAGTGAGGGGTGGTGTGTATTCCCCATCCTCAATTCAGGTGTCTGCTAGCCAACCTGTCACTCTGAAGTTTATGCGCAAAGATCAATCCCCCTGCGCTGAAACAATGCTTATTCCTTCATTGGATATAAGCGAACAGCTTAAATTAAATGAAATTACTCAAATTACCCTATTGAACTTATCACCGGGAGAGCATGAGTTTCACTGTCAGATGCAAATGTATCGCGGTGTCTTAAAAGTCGTTTAGGAGGGCAATATGAAAAATCAACACCCTAATTTTTGGTCAACACCTACAGGCTGGGCTGCACTGGCACTTATTGCCGCAGTGACCTACTTCTTAGTGCTTGAGCATGGTCAACATATGCTGCAATTTCTTCCCTACTTGATTTTATTGCTATGCCCCTTGATGCACGTATTTATGCATGGCAGTCATGGTAAACATGGTCACGATCATTCACATGCGCCTGATGAAAAAAAGGAAGAGAGCTTTCAAGAACTCACGGATAAAAATGCAGCCTATCACGATGGCTACATACAAGGGTTAGAAAAGGCACGTAAGGAATCACATAAAAAGGAAAGCAGTGATGAATGAAACATATGATTATGGCTTATGGTCGATGGTGATACTGAACTCAGCAATTTTTATCTTTTTTGCCTTTAGTTTTGTCAAACCAAAAACATCAACTGATTGGAGAAGTCTAAGCGCGTTCTCTGCCTTTATTGTTGCCCTATTTACTGAAATGTATGGCTTTCCTTTAACTATCTATTTTCTGTCGGGGTGGCTGACGGAGACCTATCCAGAAGTAAATTTCTTTGCGCATGAAAATGGGCATTTATTACATACTTTCTTTGGATTTCAAGGTGATGCCCATTGGGACCCATTTCATATAGTGAGTATGGTGTTTATTGTTGCAGGTTTCTTTATGTTGTCTTCAGCATGGAATGTATTGCATCACGCGCAAAAACATCATCAATTGGCTACAACTGGATGGTATGCAAGGTGTCGCCACCCACAGTATGTAGCTTTCATTCTAATCATGTTCGGCTTTTTATTGCAGTGGCCGACAATCCCAACACTTGCGATGTTTCCGATCTTAGTCGTTGTTTACGTCGAGCTAGCGAAACGCGAAGAAGCACAAGCGATTGCTGAGTTTGGTTCGGAGTACCACAGGTATATGGAATCGACACCAAGTTGGATCCCAAATTTTAATAAAAGTGTAGAAGGTAAAAATCATGAAAACGTTAACTAAATCAATTTTATTTATTAGTTCACTACTGATAACCACTAGCTCATTTGCCCAAAACAATGAGCATAAACATGAAGGTGCGAACAAAGCTGATATGCATCAAGGCATGGCAATACCACATGAGAACATGGGAGAAATGCACAAAAAGATGATGGAAATGAAAAAGGAAGTCCATGCCATTAAAACTGAAAAAGATCCTGAAAAGCAACAGCAGATGATGGTTGAACATCACCGTTCAATGATGAAGATGATGCAATCCATGCACAAAAACATGGAAGAAATGCCAATGCATCAACAAATCAAGATGGCTGAACATCATTTAGAAATGATGGGGAACATGATGCCGCAGATGAACCGTAAAATGGAAGAAATGAAAGATAGCAATCAACAGCATTCACACAAACATTAGGAGAAAAATTATGAGCGATTTAAATCATAGAGTTGGCGTTAAAGAGCAAAATTTAGTTGTTCGAAACCTAAAGCTTAGCAATGTCACAGAAGAAAGCTGTGACGAGTTAGTAAAAGAAATAGATCAGCTTTTTGGTATAGATGAAGTTAGTTACAACATCAAAGAAGGTGAAATACACCTTGCCTATGATGCCGCAAACGTAAGCCTTGATGGGATTGAGGAGGTAATCCGTAAGTATGGCGCAGATGTTCATGATGATTGGTGGACACATACTAAAGAAAGTTACTATAAATTTGTTGATCAGAACATCAAAGATAACTCTGTTCATAAGCCTTGGAGTTGTCATCAAGCACCTTCGGGGGCTGGCCGGAAAAACAAATGAATTCATAAAAAAGTGTATAGATAATTAGTTAGTCAAATGAGGTAACAGTGATGAAAACACCCTATATAAAAGCTCTTTTATTGCTTACATTCGGTTTATATTTAGTGGGTTGTTCCAATACCACTTTTTATCATAAATACATGATGAGAGGTCAGGTAGTAGAAAGTTCTGATAATCGAACTCTAATCTGTATTGGTGCTAAGCATGGCGCAGAGGTTGGGCAAAAATACAGTGTTATTAGATTCCATGAAAGAATAGTATTGAGTGAAGGTGAAGATCCCTACACTATCGAAAAGGTAGGAACGGTACAAATTACTAAAATTGTGAATGATCATTTCGCAACTGTAAAGCTAGTGTCTGGTGACATTGCAGCGAAAGATATGGTGGAACTTGAAAACTAATAAAGTGGTGGCGAAAGCCACCACAAGAGCATAACAATAAAACTTAATGAAAAAACTTTAGTGTTATTTTGTACAACCTTTGAGATTGTTTGCTCAGTTCTGGTTATCTTGATGCCAGTACGACAGAAAAAATGTTACATATGAATTAGAAAGGTATGGGCTGGCATCCTAAATAGCTGTTCCAAATAGTAGATCACCCGAGGAAGGGAACTCAATGCGGTTTGCGCGATCAGATCAGTCGCCAAACATAACCAATCAACAACCGCATTGAGTATGAACAAAATAGCATTTTTATACGGCGCAGAAACCCGCCGCTTGAAGAAAATTGTACATAAAACCCGAGATAAAGACCTGTGCCGCCGGGCAAATGCGGTGTTATTGGTGCTAAAAGGTGAAACCAAGTCGCAAGTAGCCCGTGTTTTGCAAGCAGGCCGTTCATCAGTAAACCGGTGGGTAACCTGGTATGAAGCAGCAGGTATAGATGGCCTTAAAACCAAGGGTGCTGGGCGACCACCAAGTCAGCCCAAAGGCTTTATCTGCGGTGTGTTGGTGAACCATGTACCCAGGACACTGGGTTATCAGCGGTCGCGTTGGAGTAGTGAATTATTCGCACTGCTACTGCATAAGCTTTACCGTATCGTTATTCATAGCTCAACTCTCAGGCGGTGGTTGCCACAAGTCGGCATCGTCTGGCGTCGTGCGGCACCGACGCTGTATATCCAAGACCCAGATAAAGAAGCTAAGTTAGCAGCCATGCGGGAGGCACTTGAAAATTGCAGCGTGGACCATCCGGTGTTTTATCAGGATGAGGTGGATATCCACCTGAATCCGAAGATTGGTGCCGACTGGGGCTTTAAAGGTAAACAGCGTAAGGTAGCTACACCCGGCCAGAATAAGAAACACTATCTGGCGGGGGCACTGCACAGCCAGACAGGACAAATCAGTTATGTTGGTGGTGAGCGCAAGACCAGTGATTTGTTTATTGCGCTGTTGGAGCAACTGAAAGGGCAATACCGGCGAGCGAAAAGTATCACGCTAATTGTGGATAATTACATCATCCATAAGAGCAAAAAAACGCAGAAATGGCTGAATGAGAACCCAAAGTTCAAGCTCTTGTTTTTACCGGTATACAGCCCGTGGCACAACAAAATTGAAAAGCTATGGCATGCGTTGCATGAAACGATAACCCGTAACCATCAGTGTAAGAACATGGATGACTTACTGGAGCAGGTATACCACTTTATGGACACAGCGGCTCCGTTCCCAGGTGGCAAGCATGGCTTGAAGCAGGTGTATCACAATTAGGATCAGTTATTTAGTCAGCAGTAAATCCCTAGCATGGACTTGCATCTGGCACCAAACTCTACGCAGTTCTTTTCCATGTGCCGCGCAAAAACTTTAGCTCAAAACCGTTCAGTATTCGGTAATGCTGAAGTGAACGTTGATGTCCGCTATTCGCTCTTTGCCGAAGTTTGGCTAAGTGCCATGAGCAGTCATTCATGATTAACTCGTTTCTGCCCCATTACGAGTTGAATAGCTATCAACAATGGCTAAAAATGCACTTACTGATCCTATGGTTGATGTATTTAGACATTAAATAAGCAGACAAGGAATTGCGTAAATGGCAATAGGCTATTTAAAGAGGAACAGACCTTTTTATTTTTTTATTCCACGTTATTGAAATGGAATCAGCGGGGCTTTGCTTTTTGTTGCAAATTTAGATATGTTTCTGCAATAAAAGGAAAATCAAGTCAGGAAGCTTCATGTCGCTTATTCGTCACATCTGTATACGTAATTTCAGAGGTATTCAATCTTTGGATTGGTATCCAACTGAAGGTGTTAATTGTATCATTGGTCCGGGCGACTCAGGAAAGTCTTCCATCCTTGATGCAATAGACTTTTGTCTTGGCGCAAGGCGCAATATTAGTTTTACTGATGCTGACTTCCATAACTCCAATGTGGATAACCCAATTGAAATCTATGTCACTTTAGGGTGCTTAAGTAATGAGCTTCTCAGCATTGAGCGCTATGGCAGCTTTCTCCGTTCTTACAATATTACTACTCAGGAATTCTATGATGAGCCTCAAGTAGGCACTGAAACTGTTATTACAGTTAGGTTGGTCGTGGATAAAGGTTTAGATCCAGACTGGGGTTTATATTCAAATCGCGCTGCTTTGGAAGGATTAGAGAAGCGACTTCCTTGGAGTCACAGGGAGCTAATATCACCTACTAGATTAGGAGAAGGGTCTTCGCGCCATTTTACGTGGGGGCGTAATTCACTTCTAAACAAGCTATTAGAAGATAGATTTGATGTAAGTGAAGTACTTGCCGAAGTTTCTCGCAATGCCAGACAATCCTTTGCACAACAAGATGTGGATGGGATTAGCAATGTCCTCGCAAGTGTTCAAGGTGTAGCATCTGCGCTTGGGGTAAATGTAGGTGAGCTTCAAGCTTTACTTGATGTGTCGAGTGTTTCTGTCTCGCATGGCGCAGTGAGCTTACATGATGTTAATGCAACGCCAATTAGGCAAATGGGTACCGGCTCTACTAGATTGCTTTTAGCGGGACTTCAAAAATTGGTTTCCACCTCAAAACTGTTGATAATTGATGAGGTAGAATTTGGCTTAGAACCATTTAGAATTAGTCGCTTATTAAAAGAAATCGGTGCAAAAGAACAGCAACCAACACAGCAAGTATTTATCACAACTCATTCCCCATATGTTCTTCGAGAATTAAAATCGTCACAGATACATATTTTGAGGAAGTCATCAGTAGCGAGGCAACCTCAAATAAGTCACCTGATGTATTCAATGAATGATAGCGACGAGCATCAATCGACTTTGCGAGTATGTGCTGAAGCATTCTTGAGTAATAAAGTAATAGTTTGTGAAGGTAAAACTGAAATAGGACTTCTGAAAGGTGTCGATGCGGTAGAGCAAAGCCAAGGGCGGCACAGTATTGAATCGCTTGGTGTCATGCATGCAGATGGAGGCGGCAGTCATATGTTTAAGCGAGCCAAAGTCTTCAATGAATTGAGCTACTCTGTTTCAATATTCAAAGATTCAGATATTAATGACCAGCAGCAAGCATCTATCACAGAAGCAATGAAACTTGGCATACCTATGTTTGAATGGGGGGATAGCCAAGCTACTGAGCAGGCAATATTTAATAACTGCCACCTTAATCTCATTCCGCAATTGTTAAATATTGCAGTTGAGAGAAAAACTAATGTCGCGGTAAATGCACACATTACCAACGCAACTGAAAATCAGCTGAACCTCACAATTTGTACCCAGACTCCTCAAGATGCTCATCGATCGTATCTTGGTCTATCAGCAAAGAAAAAAGAATGGTACAAAGACATTGAGCCTATGGAAAATGTCGCAGAAACAGTTCTTTGGCCTAACAAACAATGGATTCAACCAGTTTTCACTCAAGTGTTAGATAATCTTCTTGCGTGGGCACGACAATAGGGACTAAAAGTGTCAGCAGAAATCATATTAGAAAATGAAATTGGGGCTATTGAAGCTCCAGCAGGATGCGGAAAAACTCAACTCATAGTTGAAGTTTTAGCGATTCCAACTATTAAGCCATATTTGGTTTTAACCCATACAAATGCTGGCGTTACTGCTCTTCGAAAGAGGCTGACTAGAGCAAGAGTTCCTGCAAAAAATTACGTATTATCGACCATTGATGGCTGGTCTGTGAGAATCGCGAGTAGTTTTAGCCACAATTGTCAAATAGCCTCACCCGTTGAAAACTCTCGAACGTATTACCCTGAATTAAGAAGTGTGGTGAGTCGTTACTTGGCTACTGGAAGTCTGCATGAAGTGATCAGAGCATCATACTCACGTCTGATTGTTGATGAATACCAAGACTGTAACCAAGAACAACACAATATTGTTTGCTCTATTGCACAGTGCATCCCAACTACAGTTTTAGGGGATCCAATGCAGTTGATTTTCAATTTTAGAGGTACGCAGATTCCTAATTGGCAAGGTCAGGTCTTAAATCATTTCCCGCTGCTAACCGAGTTGAATACACCTTGGCGCTGGATAAACGTACAAAACCAAGAGCTAGGTGAGTGGGTGTTGGAATGCCGTAGGAGATTGATAACCGGAAACAGTATTGATTTAAGGCATAGCCCTAACTCGGTATCGCATATTCAACTAAGCCAAAATCATCAAGAAAATATGCGATTGAAGAGTACAGCACAATACCAGCTTAGAAACGCTTATCCGCAAGATTCTCTGTTAGTTATTGGTGATTCAATAAACGCAAACTCAAGACATTTATATGCGAGTCAAAATAACGGGATTAATGTGGTTGAACCCGTTGATTTAAGAGATTTAATTACTTTTGCTGGACAGCTAGATGTTGAACTAGGCGAGCAATTAGCGACTAGCGTAGTCAATATTTTTGGAGCACTGGCTACCGGAATTGGTGCTTCAACTTGGATTCCAAGAATAAGGACAATATTAGCAGGTAGAAACAGAAGCGCACCAAGCCTGACCGAAGCAGCAATAGTCGCATTTATTCAAACGAAAGCAGCGGCTAACTTTTTGGCAATTATGAATGCTGTTGATGCTGACAATAATATTAGAGTCTATCGACGTGCGGCATTCAGGGCATTAAATAGTGCCATTAATAGCGTTGTTTGCGATCCATCCTTGAGCTTCAAGCAGGGTATGGAAAAAGCCAGAGAAATTCTACGTCAACGAGGTGACACCCGTATTCCTAATTTGGCTATAGGTAGTACTCTGTTACTCAAGGGCTTGGAAGCAGATCACAGTTTAATCATTGATGTTACTAACATGAATAGCCAAAATTTATATGTTGCCTTATCAAGAGGTGCTAAAACCATATCTATTGCAAGCTCTACTACAGCACTTCCATAATTGCTTCTTTGCAACTGTTCAGCCAACTCGTTTTTGTCCAAAAACGAGTTTACCCGACCCTCCGCTTTTCGCTCAAATAAGACCCCGAAAAATGGCTCATATAGCTATCTAGGTTAACGCTTTCAAAAAACAGAAGTATATTTCCGATAACTACCTTTGAATTCCTATAAGCGGAAGTTTGCTTCCGAAATATAGCAATATTGGGTTAGAAACCGGAAGTTTACTTCCGTTTTGTACTTTAAGTTTATAAACCGGTGTTTAATGAAAGCTGGGAAGTCTAGAGGTACAAGCAAACATTGGGTTATTAAATTTAATAATTAGCTTTTAGCTAAATTTAGAAAAACTTTAAAGCTGGTAGTTTGATTATTTGAACTGACCTCTATATTTCCACCGTTTGCTTGCGCTAGAGCTTTAACTATTGCAAGCCCTAAACCAGCTCCATCGCTGTGTCGTTGGCGCGATTTATCGGGTCGATAAAAGCGGTCAAATAAATAAGGTAAATGCTCAGAAGGTATTCTCTCCCCAGTATTAATCACTGAAATACATATTTTTTCAGCGGTAAATATTTCACTATTTACTGTGATTGATGAGCCTTTTGGGGCATACCTTATTGCATTGGATAGGAGGTTTGATAATAATTGGCGAAAGTGTAATTTGTCACAATAAAAACAAAGGTTTTGACCTTTTTTCTTAAATGTAATCAATGAGTCTTCAGCCAAAGCATCAAAGTACTCAAATAATGCTTCAATTTCATCATGGCTTTTTAGAGTATTTTGAACGGGTTTAACCAGTCCATTCTGAGTTTTTGCAAGCCAAAGCATATCACTAACCATCTTAGTTAGTCGTTCCAGCTCTTCTAGATTAGAAAACAATAATTCTTGATACTCTAACAACTGTCTTTTTTTAGATAAACCAACCTGTGTTTGAGTGATTATATTTGTTAGTGGAGTACGTAACTCATGCGCAATATCACTAGAGAAATTTGATAAACGAATAAATTCACCTTGGAGCCTGTCGAGCATCGAGTTAAACGACTGCACCATATTAACAAGCTCAATAGGCACTTTATTTTCATCAAGCCTTACATCCATCTTATTAGTTTGGATGTCATGCATTTTCTGACTCAAACCTCGTAAAGGGTTCAATCCTTGATGTATAGCAAACCAAGCCACCAATAAAATGAGTACCGCAGAGCCAAACATAATAGCCCAAAGACTTTGTTGAAATTGATTGAGAAAGTGTAAATGAAAGCTCATGTCTATCGCTGTAGTAATTTTGTATTGCTGTTGCCCAGTACTTAAATTACTCACCAGAGCTCGGTAGGTGTGGGTATCATTTTGCCATGAGGTAATGTTGTTACGGTTAAAGCCAGCTGAAGCATTAGCACTCATTACAAAATCACTAAAATCTCGTTCAGAACTTTGAAAAATGAGCTCTCCTTTTGCGGTATTTACCTGATAGTAAACACCGTGATGACCCGCTACAGCGTTAGATAATTCATTTTTAAGTTTCAGGTTTGATTTATACTGTTGTCTTAAAACTAATTCAATAGATTGATTAATAACATGCAGTTCACTACTATCTTGCTGGAAAAAATGATGTTTTATCGAACTATTTATTAAGGTGGCAACTAAAGTTAAGCACGCAATAACGGTTACAGCGACAAACAACACAACACGCATCGTAAGTGATAAAGGCCGTGACTTAATAGCCATCAGTTTCAACCTCTAATTTATAGCCCATACCACGAACCGTATGAATTAATTTAACAGTAAAGTCATCATCAACTTTTGCTCTTAGCCTACGAATGGCAACATCAATCACATTGGTGTCGCTATCAAAATTCATATCCCATACTTGAGAAGCAATTAACGAACGTGGCAGTACTTCACCTTCGCGCCGTAACAATAGTTCAAGTAAGCTAAACTCTTTATTACTCAATAAAATACGCTTGCCTGCACGTTGTATTTTTCGCTTTGGAATATCCATTTCTAAATCAGCAACTATCAGTATATCGTCAACTGTTTGTACTACACCACGGCGAATAAGAGTGCGTACTCTTGCTAAAACTTCAGCAAAAGCAAAAGGCTTTATTAAATAGTCATCAGCACCAAGTTCGAGCCCCTTTACTCTATCGTCTATACTATCGCGAGCAGATAAAAATAGTACTGGGGTTTTGTTATCTGCTTCACGTAGCGACTGTAAAATTTTCCAACCGGATACGTCAGGTAACATGACATCAAGTATTATTACATCAAATAAGTCGGTCATTGCTAGGTGATGACCGTCAAGTCCATTGCGCGCCAAAGAAACCTGAAAACCAGCTTCACTTAGCCCCTGTTTTAAATAATCTCCTGTCTTTGATTCATCTTCAACAACTAATAAGCGCATACAATTCCTTCATTAAAGTCCTAACAACTACCTCTGCAAATATTATGCAGTATCTGTCACTACAGCAACATGACACCAACATTACAACTTTGTAATGTTCGCGTCATGTTTAAGACAGGTCTATTTTCTATACTCAATACATATTCTGGTATGAAGGAGTAAGGAAATGGGGTTTAAAAAGTCATCACAACAGGTTAGCACACCACGAAGACGATTTGTTCAAGGCTTAATTGCAGGAGGTGTACTTGCTGCTTTTCCGAGTGTATTACATGCTGCATCATCTTTAGTAACAGGAACAATAACAGGCACTGTGCCCGAACTTAGCGGCAAAGTAATTGATCTGGTTATAGATGAATCGCCGGTTAACTTTACTGGCGTAGTACGTATGGCGACAACTATCAATGGCTCTATACCCGCCCCTACCTTGCGCCTCAAAGAAGGCGATGACGTTACTATTAGAGTAACAAATAAGTTATCAGTACCGAGTTCAATTCATTGGCATGGCATTATTTTACCGTATCAAATGGATGGCGTACCTGGTATCAGTTTTAAAGGCATTATGCCTGGCGAAACCTTTGTTTATAAATTTAAATTACAACAAAGCGGTACATATTGGTATCACTCACATAGTGGCTTTCAAGAAATGACTGGCATGTACGGTGCATTAATTATTGAACCGCGGGAAAAAGATATTATTAGTGCAGATAACGAGCATGTTATTCAATTATCTGATTGGACTGATGATGACCCAATGGCGCTGTTCCGCAAATTAAAAATACAGAGTGATGTATTTAACTTCAATCAGCCCACTGTTCCAGAATTTTTTGATGACGTTTCAAATAGCGGTGTTTCGAATGCTTTGCAACGCCGCAAAATGTGGAATCAAATGAGAATGAATCCTACAGATTTAGCTGACTTATCTGCATCAGCAATGACCTTTTTAATGAACGGTAGTACGCCAATGTCAAATTGGCGAGGAATGTTTAAAGTTGGAGAAAAAGTAAGACTTAGGTTTATTAATGGCTCAAGCAATACTTTTTTTGACGTTCGTATTCCAGAACTAAAACTAACAGTTGTACAAGCTGATGGGCAAAACGTTGAACCAGTGACAGTTGATGAATTTAGATTCGGCCCTGGTGAGACCTACGACGTAATTGTTGAGCCTAAAAATGATGCCTATACGATTTTTGCTCAAAGTATGGATCGCTCTGGTTACGCAAAAGGAACTTTATCAAGCTCGCCTAATATTGATGCGCCAGTACCTGCACTTGACCCTGTTGAATGGTTAACGATGACCGATATGATGGGCAATATGACCCACGGCGGTGAGCATTCTGCAATGGCAGGTATGGCTGGCATGTCAGGTATGAACTCTAAAGAAATGGATCATAGCGCTATGGAGCACGGTGCAATGGCGATGGATCATAGCAAACATGGTATGTCTGAAAACCCATTGGCAGTTGCCAGCCCTAAAGTGCGTCATGCCAAAACGGAGTATGGAGCTTCAGTTGATATGCGCGTTGATATGCCTAGAACAAATCTTGATGATCCTGGTATTGGTTTACGTAAAAATGGTCGCCGTGTTTTAACACTTGCAGATTTACACTCACTTGAAGGGGTCACTAACCAGCAAGAGCCAGAAGCTGAAATTGAGTTGCATTTAACCGGAAATATGGAACGTTATAGCTGGTCATTTGATGGCTTAGAATTTGGTAAAAGCACGCCAGTGCATATGAAGCATAACCAACGTTTAAGAGTTATTTTACAAAACGATACCATGATGACGCACCCTATGCATCTGCATGGTATGTGGAGTGATTTAGAAAACGAGCAAGGTGATGTGCAAGTGCGACGTCATACAATACCTGTTCAACCCGCACAAAGAATCAGCTTTTTAACCACCCCTCACGATGTAGGGCGCTGGGCTTGGCATTGCCATTTATTATTCCATATGGATGCCGGCATGTTTAGAGAGGTAGTCGTATCATGAAACAATTAAAACTATCTAAATCATTTAGTTTATTAATGTTAACTGGGGCTTCATTAATTAGTTTCCCTTTATTAGCGCAAAGTGAAATGGCACAAATGAATAGCGCTAAGATGCAACCACAAGGAGGAAGTGCACCTAAAGATGCAAGAGACCCCCATGCTTACTCTGCGGGAACAACTTTAACAGAAGGCCCATATGCGCTTGAGGGCAATGAGCGATTAACACTCGCTGATGAGCATCCATTTTACGCATTACTAGGCGATCGTCTTGAATATAACGAGCAAGCAAACGCAGGTGTATTTGACTTACAAGCATGGTACGGCACTACCTTTGATCGATTGGTAATTAAAACCGAGGGTGATTTCAGCGAAGGAAGTATTGAAGAAAACCAAACCGATATTTTATGGGGTCACGCCGTATCAGCATATTGGGATACTCAAGCAGGTGTTCGTCTTGATTACAATAAAGAAGGTGAAAATCGGCAATGGTTGGCTTTTGGCTTACAAGGTTTAGCCCCTTATTGGTTTGAACTTGATATGACAGCATACGTAGGTGAGCGAGGCAATACCGCATTTACGTTAGAGGCAGAGTACGAACTACTACTCACGCAAAAGCTAATTATACAACCGCGAGCCGAAATTACACTTTATGGCAAAAACGATAAACAAAACGAGCTTGGAAGTGGCCTATCAAGCAGCGCGATTGGCTTTAGGGTTCGTTATGAATTTACACGCCAGTTTGCGCCCTATATTGGCGTTGAATGGGGCAATAAATTTGGCAATACCGCCGACTATGCCACATCAAGTGGACAAAGTAGCAACAACACCGCATTTGTTGCGGGTATTAAATTTTGGTTTTAATCATTTTAAATAAGAGGTAATTATGAAGTTTTTTAACTCTGCAGTAGCCATTTTAGGTTTAGTGCTTACATTTTCCGCATCAGCGCATATATCACTCAAGCAATCAATACCTGCACAAGAAGCCATGTTAATGCAAGGACCAGAGGAACTTTCGTTAATTTTTAGTGGTGAAGTAAGGCTAGCAAAAGTCATCATCAAAGATGAAAAAAATAAAACAATAAACTTTGATTTCAAACCCAGCGCCACCCCAAGCACAGACTTTAATTGGTCATTACCGAGCCTAGCCCAAGGCACTTACACGGTTAAATGGACAGCACTGGGTGGTGATGGACATAAAATGACTGGCACGTTTAGATTTATGGTACATAAAAATGAATCGCATAAGATGATGCAAGAACAATCTAATACCCACAGCAAACATAATCATTAAGTAGCAACATCATGCAATTAAGTGAATGGTCAGTGCTCTTACTATTATTAAAACTAGCAAGCTATATAGCAATTGTAGGGCTTGCGGGCACTTTATTAATGCGCTTTATGTGTGGCAACAGCAATGTTGCAGGGCATCACTTAATTAGCTTTCATCAGTTCTTAAAACGTTGGCAAATTACGTGTGTAGTTACAGGTAGTATTGCTGCACTTTTACAAGTACCTATAGAAGCTGGAGCAATGGCTGAATCAGGCTTTATGGGAATGTTTGACCCCTTTATGCTTGAAATTGTTTGGCAATCAGTCATAGGTGACCAAGCAAGGTTTAGAATACCAGCGCTTATTATTGCTCTAATTAGCGCATGTATGTGGAATGTGGAATCAGATGATAACGTAGCAGGTTATAAAAACGATGCCGTTATACTAATCATGCTTGGGTTTATCGCTTATAGCTTCACTTTTACTGGGCACAGCGCAAACGAAAATGGGTTAGTGAAAAGTATTTTAACCTTTCACCTTATTGCCATTGCGAGCTGGTTAGGGTCATTGTGGCCGCTTTACAAAAGCTGCACTTTACTACCTACCAGTGAAGTAAAGCGGTTAATGCATTACTTTGGTCAACTCGCTATTGTTATTGTATTTGTACTACTTATTTCGGGCTTAACTCTGCTCCTGCAGTACCTAGAGTCATTTTCTGCATTGTTTACATCAGATTATGGGCAACTAATTTTATTAAAGCTGTTACTCGTCAGCGCGATGCTGCTCCTAGGTGCATGGCATAAGCTTTTTTTAGTCCCGCAAATCACTCAACAACACCATATAAGTATATTAAAACGCTCGATTACTGTTGAAATAGTAATTGCCCTGTTTGTACTTATTACAACAAGTGTATTTACCACACTTGTTGGTCCGCCTATTTAACGATTAATAAAAAGGGAAACGTATGTTAATTAAATCCTTTAATTTAAAAATTTTATTGCTACTAATTTTTAGCACTGTTAGTTCTTTTACTGTTAGTGCACATGACGATGAAAAATATTCAAAAAAAGGCAAGGCCTTTGTCAATGTTGATAGCGAGGCTGCAAAAACAGTCAGCCTATTTCATGCATCTCTAAAACAAGGTAATCGCGAAGCTGCACGTAAATTACTGGCCGACGATGTCATCATTTTTGAAGGCGGAAGTGTTGAGCGTTCTGCAGATGAATACGCGAAACATCATATGATAGCGGATATGAAATTCTTAAGTGCTGTTAATAGTGAACTACTAGAGCATCAAGTTTACACAAATGGAGACATAGCTTACTCAATTTCAAGAAGTAAAACTCAAGGAAAGTACAAAGGAAAAGATATTAAGTCTATGGGAATGGAATCAATCACATTAAAAAACACCGATACAGGTTGGAAAATCACTCATATTCATTGGTCAAATTAAGGAGTTAACAATGCGAGTAATCTACATTACCTCAGCGTTATTTTTATCATTAACTATGTCATTTTCGGCGATAAGTATCGAAAAACAACATAAAGCATTAATAACTTATGAGAATTCAGAAAAACCTAAAATTGAGCTTACCGTTTATAAAAGTAAAAATTGTGGATGTTGTAATAAGTGGATTGCTCATTTGAGCGAAAACAATATTCAAACAAAAGCAATTAACGTCAATGACATGGGGACGATTAAATCTCAGTATCAAATAAAATCAAATATGCGGTCATGCCATACAGCCGTTTCAGCCGATGGATTTGTATTTGAAGGTCATGTTCCCGCCAAACATATAAAACAGTTTTTAGCTGAACAACATCCTGAAAAGACGATAGGGCTCTCTGTTCCCGCTATGCCTGCTGGTACGCCAGGTATGGAAATGGGCGATCGCTTTTATAAATATAATATTGAAATGCTTACGCACGATTTACAGCAAAATACTTATAAGCATATTAGCAAATACGCTGAGCAGTTTTAACACTTATGGCACAACTCTTGATGTAATATTAAACATTGATTCAATGATTAAATATATAGTGGGTTTACGCCTAATAACCTGTAAGAATTACCCATTGGTATAAATGATATACAAAGTAAATGATAGAAAGGAGCCATCTAATGTCGCAGTATTTAAAGTTTTTCTTAATGATAGCCACATCAACATTAGTCATGTTTGTACTGATGTATTTGAATACTTATCAGCTAAGTCATGTTTTTTTTAGTGAAACTCGCACTTATATGGCGCTTTATATGGGAGCCATGATGGCAGTGATAATGCTACTTTTCATGCTCAATATGTATAAAGATAAAAAGAAAAATATAACAGTACTCATTGCTAGTGTTACCGTATTTGCGGGAAGTTTATTTTTAGTTCGATCACAAGCGACTGTTGATGATAGCTCATGGATGTCGGCGATGATCCCACATCATTCAATTGCAATACTCACCAGTGAAAGGGCAAAAATCAAAGATAAGCGAGTCCAAGAGCTTGCAACAAATATTATTGAGGCACAGCGTCGTGAGATTAAAGAAATGCAGTGGTTACTAAAGGATATAGAGAAAAATGGCCTAGCAGAAACTCAGGAGCAAGCACAATCTAGGACCGTACCGGATTTTAATGCTAAGTAAAATTTTATACCAATACATAAAAGGGAGCTAAACATGAGTAAATCAGCCCAACTTTTTAGAATGGCCACAGATGAGCATATTTGTCCGTTTGGTTTAAAATCAAAAGACCTACTAGAGCGAGAGGGATATACAGTTGATGATCAGCTATTAACTTCTCGAGAGCAAACAGATGAATTTAAAAAACAACACAGTGTAGAAACTACACCTCAAACATTTATTGATAATAAACGTATAGGTGGCTATGACGACTTACTCGATTACTTTGATAAGCCAAAAGCTGGGCAAGAAGGTACAACTTACACGCCCGTGATTGCGATTTTTTCGGTTAGTTTTTTGCTTAGTGTGGCATTTAGTTTTGCAGCGAATAATAGCTTATTATCAATGCAAACCGCTGAACTGTTTGTAGCCCTAACAATGGCAGTGTTAGCAATACAAAAGCTTCAAGACTTATTTAGCTTTACTAATTCATTTATAACCTATGACTTAGTCGCTATGAAAGTAGTCAGGTACGCCTATGTTTACCCATTTTTAGAAGCATTTGTTGGCATTGGAATGATAGCCGGATTACCAGCCTATATTATTGCCCCTATTTCATTGTTCATAGGTGGGGTTGGTGCTGTTTCAGTGATAAAAGCAGTCTATATAGATAAACGAGAGTTAAAATGTGCGTGTGTAGGCGGTGACAGTAACGTACCACTAGGGTTTATCTCCCTAACAGAAAACCTGTTTATGATCGCTGCCGGTATTTGGATGTTTGTTAAGTAAACAACAGCTTTAATTTAAAAACATGATGATGTACTAGTGTGATTACCAAGGGATTATGTCGCTCTAATTACCGAGCGACTTTGTCGTAAATAGCATATCAGCTGTACTAGCTCATATCAGATCTCACAGTTTAAGTGAATAAGTTTAGACTTCATCAGGCAGACTGCTATGAGCGAAAAGCAGACATTGACCGTTAATCGTTTCAACGACGGCAATTAGCCATACGTTGCATGTTTGCTCCCTTACTGGTTTTACGATATCCAAAACCGACATAACGACCATTAAGCAAATACCAAAGTAAAATAGGTATGTGCTTCAATCATATAGCCAAAGAGGATAAAGCGTTAATAGCACTGCTACAGGCCCTAGAATGCTGAAGACAGCTCTGGTATGGTTTTTATTTTTGTGCCAGTTGTATAAGTTTACCAATAGTTCCAAAGATGCAAAAATAGGTAAAAGCGTATTTACAGCTATTCCTTCGAAGTGAGAGAAGAAGCCTAGTCCTAATGCCGATGCAAGTGACCTTAATGCAGGGAAGCAGGCCGTGCCGCTAGCCAAACGCCACTAGAGCCTACTCTGTCTAATATTTTATTTATCATTTGAAAGTCTATTGGTTGATATTACCATCATTCTAAACTCCGTATATAAGTACGGAGTCAATCATTTTAATGAATCAATTATGGGGCAATGTGTTGGATCTTCGTTTTGCATACAGGTATTTGTCATATCCACAATTACTTTCTCTAAACGTTGAAGGTCATTAATTTTGTCTCGAATGATTGCTAACTTTTGTCGGCTTAATAGCTCAACTTGAGTGCAGTTGCTGTCCATAGACATTAGCGATTTTATTTCTCTTAACGTAAAGCCGAGCGCTTTGGCTTTTGTGATAAACCTAAGTTGTCCTGCTATTGTTTCGTCATATTGTCTATAACCAGATATTGGTTTTTCAGGTTGTGTAATCAGCCCTTCTCGTTCATAAAAACGAATGGTTTCTACATTTAAATTTAATGATTGTGCTAATTTGCCAATGGTTTACATTATTGCCTTTGTGAATACTACTAATCTAAAGTTATATTTAGTTTAGCTATCCAATGATTTGATAATGCCGCACGCTTCAATTGTATTGTCTGAACCACAAGCACTTGCCATCTGTTGTAATTCAGCTTTAAGCGCCCTTAATTCTTTCATACGTTTATTCACTAGTGCAAGTTGCTGATCAATTAATGCATTAACGCTAGAGCAGCTTTCTTCTGGCTTATTTTTTAATTCGATAAGACGTTTAATATCATTGAGTGATATATCTAGGCTGCGACAATGCTTTACGAATTCCAATTGTTTAAGTGCTTTACTATCATACAGCCTGAAATTACCTTCTGAACGGTTTGGATTTAACAGTAATCCTTCTCTTTCATAATATCTAATCGTTTGTATTGAACAGCCCGATTTTTTTGACAATTCGCCTATTTTCATCAATTTCCCCCAGACATTTGACTCTATAGTTACTATAGGATCTATAGTATAGGTATGCAACGAAAGGGATATATAAAAATGACTGAGAAATATTTAAACAATACGAATATCGTTAATTTTGAACACAAAGATATCCAATCCCTGATCGATCAACGAGGGTGGAAAAATTTGGATAATTTCAACAAAATTGGTGCCGCTTATCAGTTTGTAAAAGATGAAATAATGTTTGGCTATAACAAGAGTGATGATATTTCAGCAAGCGATGTGCTAGCAGATGGTTATGGACAATGTAATACTAAGGGTAATCTGTTAATGGCACTATTGCGTGGACTAGGTATCCAGTGTCGTTTCCAAGGTTTTACCATTGATCAGCAACTATAAAAAGGTGCTATCCTAAGCTTGTATTTTGGTTAGCACCTAAATACATCATTCATAGTTGGGTAGAAGTTTACTTTGAAGGGCGTTGGATAAACTTAGAGGGCTTTATATTGGATGAGCAATACTTAAGCTCACTACAGCAGAAATTTAGCCAAGCAAAAGATGAGTTTTGTGGTTATGGTGTTGCAACAAAGTGCTTATCTTCACCCGGTACGGATTGGCGTGGAGAGGATACCTATATTCAAAAAGAAGGTATTCATGACGACTTTGGGCTTTATGATTCACCAGATAAGTTCTATCTCGAGAAAGGTACTAATCTATCAGGTGTAAAACGTTGGTTGTATCAACGAGTGATCCGACATTTGATTAATATGAATGTATCAAAAATAAGAAATAAAAAAGTACTGGAGGTACAAAATGCACAACCATAGTCACAGTCATCAGCATGGTAAAGACGACCGGATTGGTTGGGCATTTTTCCTTAATGTGATATTTACCATTATCGAATTTATAGGTGGTTGGCTCACAAACAGTACGGCGATAATGGCGGATGCCGTTCACGATCTTGGTGATAGTCTTTCAATAGGTTTTGCGTGGATTTTAAGTCGTTTTTCAGATAAAGAAGCATCAGACAAATTCAGCTATGGTTATCGCCGACTTACACTTTTTGGTGCATTGGTAAATAGTATTGTTTTGATTATCGGCTCTATTTGGGTTTTATTTGAAGCAATACCTAAGCTGTCCAATCCTGAAATGCCTGTAGTTGAGGGGATGTTAGGGCTAGCCATACTCGGTGTTGCCGTAAATGGTTATGCGGTATTCAAATTAAAAGCGGGTGAAACACTAAATGAAAAAGTGCTGACATGGCACCTACTTGAAGATGTACTCGGTTGGGTTGCCGTTCTTATAGTCTCTATTGTATTGTTGTTCGTTGAACTGCCGATATTAGATCCTCTATTATCAATAGGGTTTACGCTGTTTATCTTATTTAACGTTTTCAAAAATCTTAAATCAACATTGGTGCTTTTTCTTCAAGCTGCACCCGATAAAGAGACCCAAGAGCGTATTAAGCAGTCATTAATTGAATTTCCTGAAGTAAATGGTATACACCATATGCATTTTTGGTCACTGGATGGTGAAAGTCACGTTTTAACAGCGCACCTTGAGCTGAGTGACAACTTTGACGTTAAAGAATTAATTAAGCTTAAACAAGAGGTTGCAGCTAAATTATCTTCCTATCATTTATCGCATACGACGATAGAGTTTGAGTTTTTAAATGAAAATTGTAGGGATGAAGCAGAGTAAGTTTTATCAATAAAATTTTGGAGCATACAATATAAAAAGCAGCTTAATTAGGCATAACTTAGTAATTAAGCTGCTTTTTTGCTTTTAGATTTCGTCGGATTGCTGTTTGTTACTCTCAGCGCCATGCGCCCATTGATATAAAATAGGCAATACAAACAAAGTTAAAATGGTAGAAGATACAATACCGCCGATAACAACTGTTGCTAGTGGTCGTTGTACTTCTGCACCAATTCCAGTGTTTAACGCCATTGGAATAAAACCTAAACTTGCGACCAGTGCCGTCATTAAAATAGGTCTTAAACGAATGATGGCACCTTCAATGATCGCTACGTATAGGTCGCCTTTTTCATGCCAAAGATCTCGAATAAAAGCCAACATAACCAAGCCATTTAATACTGCGACACCTGACAATGCAATGAAGCCGACACCTGCCGAAATTGATAAGGGCATGTCTCTTAAATAAAGTGAAAATACGCCCCCTGTTAATGCTAAAGGCACGCCACTGAAAATGATTAATGCATCTTTTAATGAACCAAATGCTATAATCAAAATACCTAGGATAACAACCAATGTTATCGGTACAACTAGGCTTAATCGCTTACTTGCTGATTCTAGTTGTTCAAACGTTCCACCATAATCAAGCCAGTATCCTGCTGGAATTTCTCCTTCCTGATTAATTTTAGCTTTAACTTCTTTTACAAAACCGCCTAAATCTCTACCACGAACATTGACGGTAACCACAACTCTTCTTTTTCCGTTCTCTCGGCTAATCTGCGCGGGTAAAGACTCTGATTTAAGCTCTGCAACTTCTTCAATTGGCACATAGTTACCATTCTCAAGTGGAAGCGGCAGATGCTTCAAGCTATCGATATCCGTTCTTATTTGCTCTGGTAGGCGAACAACTAACTCAAACCGTCTGTCACCTTCATAAATGATCCCCGCAGATTCACCGCCAATCGCAGTGGCAACCCAGTCTTGCAATTCGGTAACGTTCAATCCATACCTACCAAGCGCTTCTCGTTTAGGAATTACTGATAAAGATGGAACACCTGTGACCTGTTCCATTCGAGCATCAGCGGCACCATCCACGGTTTTCACAATATTTAGAATATCTTTTGCGGTAAGTAATAACCGATCCAAATCATCACCAAATATTTTGATGCCGACATCAGCTCTAACGCCAGAAATCAATTCATTGAAACGCATTTGAATAGGCTGAGTGAATTCATAGTTGTTGCCTGGAATGTTTTTCAGTACTTTTTCCATTTCTTCAACTAATTCACTTTTTGGTTTTGAAGGTTCGGCCCATTCTTTACGTGGTTTTAAAATAACAAAGATATCAGCAATACTCGGTGGCATTGGGTCGGTTGCTACTTCTGGTGTGCCAATGCGCGAGAATACTTTATCAACTTCAGGAAACGCTTTAATACGTTGCTCAAGTACTTCTTGCATTTCTACTGATTGCTCTAGGCCAGTCGATGGAATTCTTAATGCCTGTAGTGCAATATCACCTTCATTTAATTGAGGAACAAATTCTGTCCCAAGCGTAGTTGCTAACCAAAGGCTATACCCCATTAACAGCGTTGAGAATGAAACAATAATCCAACGAAATTTCATCGCCATTTTTAACAATGGTTCATAAATAGACTTGGTTGAACGAATAACTACACTTTCTTTTTCGCTGATTTTACCTTTCATAAACACAGCTACAGCAGCAGGAACCAGTGTAACTGAAAGGATCATTGCGGAAATTAACGCCATAACGACAGTTGCCGCCATAGGGTGGAACATTTTCCCTTCAACGCCAGTTAGCGTGAAAATGGGGATGTAAACAACAGTGATAATTGCCACACCAAACAAGCTTGGACGTATCACTTCTGAAGTGGCTTCAAAAACGGTATTTAGGCGTTCTCTTAAGTCTTGCCTATGACCGTTGTGTTGGGCCTGTGCTAACCTACGGACAGAGTTTTCAACGATGATTACAGCCCCGTCCACTATCAAGCCAAAGTCCAATGCGCCGAGACTCATTAAATTGGCAGATACTCCTGCTTGCACCATACCTGTGATTGTCATTAACATGGAAATAGGGATAACAGCAGCGGTAATGAGAGCTGCACGTAAATTTCCAAGTAGAATAAATAACACAACAATAACTAAAAGCGCACCTTCAACGAGGTTTTTGGTAACGGTTGCAATCGCTTTATCTACTAACGTTGTTCTGTCGTAAACAGGCTCTGCGGTAATGCCCTTTGGCAGAGATTTTTGTATTTCGCTGAGCTTATGTTCCACTTCTAAAGCAACGGTGCGAGAATTCTCACCAATCAGCATCATGGTTGTACCAAGCACTGTCTCAATGCCATTACGAGTAGCAGCCCCTGTTCTAAGTTCTTTGCCTATAGCAACATTGGCAACATCACTTATTTTTACAGGAATACCATCGTTCTTTTTGATGATGACATTGAGGATTTCATCCATTGTCGCAAGTTGCCCAATGGAGCGCACTAACACTTGTTGTCCGTTTTGCTCAATATAACCCGCGCCACGGTTATCATTATTTTTACGTAATGCATCAGAAACGTCTTCAAAGCTTACCTGATGAAAAAGTAATTTTTCGGGTTTCGGCGTTATATGATACTGCTTGTTATAGCCGCCGATGCTGTTGACCTCAATGACGCCTTTAACTTGAGCCAATTGCGGTTTAATGATCCAGTCTTGTATTTCTCTTAAGGCAATAGCGGTATAAGGCTCTCCATTAGGCATTTTAGCGTCAGGAGAAGCTTGTACGGTATACATAAATATTTCACCAAGCCCTGTGGAAATAGGACCCATCTCTGGCTCTAAGCCAGAGGGAATAACGCCTTTTATCGCAGCTAATCTTGCATTGATTAAGTTGCGTGCGAAATAAATATCGGTTCCCTCTTCAAAGATAACGGTCACCTGGGATAAACCATATCTTGAAAGAGAGCGGGTGTGAGACAGCTTTGGTAGTCCAGCTAATGCGTTTTCTACTGGAAAAGTTACCCTTTGCTCCGCTTCTAAAGGTGAATAACCGGGGGCAGAGGTATTTATTTGTACCTGTACGTTTGTTATATCTGGAACAGCATCAATGGGAAGTTTTTGATAACTCCACATACCAACGCCGATGATTACCATCAGCAAGCTTAATACTAAATAGCGCCTATTTATTGCAAGACGCAAAATTGATTCAATCATATTGCGTCTCCTAATCGTCGTCTTCTACTTCAGATTTCAAGATATCTGCTTTAATCAGATAACTGTTTTTGTTTACATATTCAGCGTCTTTACTGAGGCCATCAATGACCTCGATATAGTTTTTGTCTGAACGACCAAGGACAAGTGGTGCAAACTCGTACTCTTCATCTTCTTTTACAAAGACACCTAATTGTCCACCTAGCTCTTGTATGGCAACTTTCTCGACCGCTAAATCCACCTCAAATTGGTTTATCTTTACGTTGCCTTTTAATAATTGACCTGACGTTAGCTTTAACTCAGTGTTGTTTAATCGTACCCGTGCTAAAACATAAGGCTGATCTTTAGCTGGAATAATATTAGTGATGACTGAACTGAATGCGTGTTCACCTTGCTCAATATCAACATGCTGACCGACTTTGATTTGATTATATTGGCTGGTAAACACCTTAAATTCAGCCCACAAGGTGTCAAATTTGACGATTTCAAACAAGCTAGTGTTTTGCGTGATACCGCCAATATTTCCATTTCGCTGTAAAACAGTCCCAGAAACAGGCGATGTTATTTTATAAGTATTTAAGCTCTCATTAGATTCAATAACGGCTAATAGATCGCCTTTTTTTACCGTATCACCAACAGTGAAGTTTATTGTCTTTATAACGCCGTTATATCTAGCGCCAACTTGAAATAATTGTTCAGCGCCTATCGTCGTAGAGCCGTATACAGGGATAGTTTGGTTCAACGTTTTTGAAGCTAAATAGGCTGTTTCAACACCAACCTTTTTTGCCATGTTATTGTCGATTTTGCTTATGCCTTCTTCGCCTTCATGTTCATCTTCACTAGCGAAAACACTTTGAATGGGTGATAGATACCCAATAAAAATCAATAGTGCGAGTAAATAGTTTTTCATTTTGAATTCCTAAACGATTCAGTTAATCACTGAATCAATAAATTGTTATTAAACTTAAAGTGATGTTTATTTAGAGTGACAGCGCTTCGTTTGTTAGTTTTTCTATCTCTGCGCCATAAATTAGGGCAGCAGATGCCGCATCAATGAGGGTTCGCCGAGCATTTAACAGCTCTTGTCTAGCCGATACATAATCAAGATATCCATATCGACCTTTTTGATAGGCGTCTTGAGTATCTTCCAGTGCATCTTCAAGCATTGGGATAACCGACTGCTTTAATGAATTAGCTGTTAATATGGCTTGTTTTCTATTGGAGTATGCTCGTAGTAAGTGATTTCTAAACCTCAACTTAGTCGCCTCTTTCTCTATGGCAACTTGGTCACGCTCTGCTAGCGCACTAGCGATTGCACCAGAATTTCGCTTTTCAGCAAACAAAGGTAAGCTAAAGCCAGCGACCAGTGCCGTATCATTGGCTTCTTGAGAGCGCCTAACACCAACAGACCATTTGATATTGGCCGTTGACTCTGTTTTAGCTAACTGTATTTCAGCCTCTTTTAGTCGCTGTTCACTTGCATAGATTTGAATAGCAGGGTTCTTCTCTAACTTCGCAAAAAGGCTGTTAAAGTCACTATCATTGCCAAACTGAAACAGATCTCCAGTTACTCTAGAGAATGACACTGATGTTTCTCCCCAGTAAGCTGATAAAGAAAGCTTTAGATATTCCAAGCGCTTTTGTTCAGATTGAAGGGTGAGGTTAGCCTGAGCAATAACTGCTTTTGAACGTTTCACTTCAGCCTCAGGGGTAGCACCTGCGCGGTTACGCTGAGATACAATCTCTAACGTTTCTTGTGCTAACTTCAATGCATTATCTGCCAATATCACTCTTTGTTGGGCAGCAAGTACTTCTACGTACTTCTCAGTGACTTGAGCCATTAAGTTAAGCGCAGAGACTTCTTTCTCAGCATTGAGTAGTACTCTTGATTTTGAAACAAGTCCAATTCGCGCTGAGCGTTTATCTCCCATTTCGATAACCGAAGATAGAGCGACTGTTAATTCAGCACTGTCGAATGCATTAAATTCACCTGAGCCTGCAAAGTTCTCAGCTTCAACTTCTAGTTCATAAGCGGGATTTAAACTTGCTGTTTGTTCTTGTCCTGTTAATGCCGCTTGCTTGAAATCAAATATTTTAAGTTCGGGATTTTGTTTAAGCGTCCACTGAATTGCTTCTTGAAGGTTTAACTGATTTTCAAACGCATAAACATTAAATGTAAAAAGTGACAAAGCGAGAAACGCGATATATTTAAGCCGAGGTGTTACACACCTCAAAATTGCTATCTTGCGATGCTCACAGGTATTAAGTGCCATGTATACTTTCCTATAAATTTATATGTGATATTTAGGTCATTAACATTTGACCTTTCTTAATTTTCTATAAAATTTAGGCGTATTTAGGTGGGCGGAATGGCACCGACATATAGCCTTTTAGCTCAGGAGAAACTAAGGCGTAGGTAAGGAAATATTCTATTGTTTGTAAAATGTTACAAGAATAATCTGCATTTAAAAATAAGTGACAACAGCAACAAAAATTACAATTATCAATTGAAGTGTTGCTATTACTCACCTCAAATATATTGGAGGTTTCTGGAGATTTTAGCGGGGTAATAGACTCAGTTAGTGATGTATTAAAAGAACTTTCAATTAAGTTTACTTCAAGCTCTTCTAGCGAAAAAAACACAGATTGCACCGCGATTAAAATCATTATCACGTATGATATATTTGATTTGATATACGATGAGTGCATTGTTTTCATTTCTCTGCTTAATACTTTAGCTGTAAGATGCGGCGAGCACCGTTTAAAACGACAAGAGCAATTATCAAACCAATCACTAAATCTGGATAACGACTGCTTGTTGCTGTAACTAATAAGCCAGCTAAAATTACACCAACGTTTGCGATAACGTCATTTGCTGAAAAAATCCAACTCGCTTTCATATGAGCGCCGTCTTCTTTGTTGCCAAATATCAAAAACAGACAAGCAACGTTAGCGATTAGTGCTATTCCACCAAATATCATCATTAAAGAAGAGATCGGTTCACTACCGTAAACAAAGCGTCTTACGACTTCGCTCAAAGCACCTAGCGCTAGAATAACTTGAAGCACACCAGATATATGTGCTGCTCTAAGTTTCATGCTAATACTTTTACCTACGGCATAAATAGCTAAACCATACACAGCAGCATCAGCAAACATATCTAATGAGTCTGCAATTAGGCCAGCAGACTGTGCAATAATCCCAGCAATTACTTCTATAAAAAACATGACTCCATTAATGGCTAACAACCATTTTAGGGTTGATGCTTCTTTCATCTCATTTTTTTGGGCTAAGTCTTTTGCTTTTGCAGCTTCTGTACTGCAACTTTGTTTAGTTGACTCTAACTCTGCACCGAGTTTAAGTTGTTGTAACTTTTTTGTTATCTCATCTAAATTTTCATCATGAAAAACTTTGACTAAGCGATTAGGAATATCAAACTGCAATCCAACTGAAGGCTGAATTGAGTCAAGTGCTAATCTGATCAATCTCTCTTCTGAAGGACAGTCCATTTGAGGCACTTTATATGTACTGACAAACGCGCCACTATAGTTATCTAATTGTGTATCAATTTTTACGTCTTCGTTGGTAGGAGATGATTGACACTTACCACTACATTTTTCTGACATATTTAACATTCCGAAACAATATTAAAATAAGTATAAAATCTATAGTGGCTATAGAGTCAAATAAAAAGTTATTTAATTTGAAAAGATTGGGAAGTAACTAAATTGGCTAGTTTAAGTAAATAGTTTCTGCTAGTATTTTAAATACTATATTTAACAGGTAATAACTTTGAACCTTAATGTTGTGCTAAAAATACTATTAGTCGTTTCTATTGTTTTGCAATCGTTAACTGCTGTTGTATCCGCAACATCTGAGAATCACCAGATAGATATAGAGCACCTTCAAACTCAACATGATCATGACGATGATCGAAATGTTTTAAATGATAATACAGATGATGAACAGCACGATGTAAAGGATTGTCATCACTGTGGTCATTGCAGTGGCAGCCACTTATCTTGGATTTTAGTCAGTAATTCAAATGTCGATGGTAAGCTAAATATTATCAATAAAACTCCTTATCAATTTGACCAGACAAAAGCCTTCCTAGAAGCGATACATCGCCCACCTATTTCTTAATTAGATTAATTTTTAATGACCTATTTATTCTTTAACAATGGATAAAGGGTTCGTGTTTATTAATTTTAAAATTAAGAACTTTTATGTATATATATTTAAAAAATGCAGGTTTAGTCCTGTCTTTATGCATGGCTGTGAGTTTTTCAGTTGCCACTTATGGCAAACAGAAAAGTATTTCATGGCTAGATAGTCAAATAAATAAAGATCCCGAAGTTGTTGTGGCAAAAGAGTTACTTAATGCAAGTAATCATAGAGCCAAAAGTTTAACTCAAGCCGTATATAACCCAGAGCTTGAAGCAAACTATGAAAAAGAAGGTGATTTTGATAATTACTCTATTGGTATCAGTCAAACGATAGATTTTTGGGATAAGCAATCAACAAATAAAACCATTGGTGAAATTGATGTTTATGCAAACCAGCAACAATTGTTATCTCTACTCGATTCTAAAAAGGCTAATGCCTTAACTGCATTAGTTAATTGGCAAGCAGCAAAAAAAGCTGCTCAGTTACTTTCAGAAAGAGAAGAGCAATTGCAAACGCTCGTTGGAATTGTTGAAGACAAACGAAAAGCTGGACTTCTAGAGCCACTTGACGCTGAGCTAGTCTATTTAAACTTGTCGCAAATTTTTAGTGAAATATCTGAGTCTCAAATTGCTTTGAAAAATGCAGAGATAAAGGTTCAGGAGTTATTGCCAGATTGGACGCCTAATACCGCCAATTTACCCTCATTTACTTTTGGAGCAACAAGCTATTCATTTGACTCACAGTGGGTTGAGGATCATCCAAAAGTTAAACTCGCAAGAGCGCAATGGAAGGGGCAACAATCTAAAGCTCAACTAACCACTATGGAATCTAAACCTAATCCAACCATTGGAGTTAGCGCAGGTAAAAGTGGAGATGAAGACTTGGTTGGTGTGACTTTCTCAATTCCTTTAAACATCAGAAATAACTATTCAGATACTGTTAAAGCCGCTTATTCAGAAGCAATTGCAGCCGAGGCGAACTTTCGGTCGGTATATCGAAAGCAGTCTTTTGAAGCAAAAGCTAATTATGAATCGCTTAATGTAAGTAAAAAATACTATGAGCAATGGCAAAAACTCACACGAGGCAGATTAGATAGTAGCGCAAATTTATTAAATAGGCGCTGGGAAGCTGGTGACATAAATACTTCTGATTATTTACTCGCATTAAATCAACGTGCGGAAGGGCTTCATGCAGGAATACGTTTGGAAAATCAATTCAAGCTTGCAGAAATATCCTTCGTTTTAAGTATGGGTCAGTTATCCAAATTTGAGATTTGAGCGCTTTGTTTTTTCAGTAGCGAAAAACGAAATCTTAAATTTATTAAAAATATAGGTTACAAAAATGAATACAGTAATTAGTAAAAAATTTTTAGCCGTAGTAATTAGCAGCCTGTTAGTTGGGTTTACTACAAATCATGATGCTTTTGCACAGTCGTCAGATGGAACTGGTTCTGTCAAAAACGTTTCGAAACAAGAAGAAAAAGAACATCAAGATGAGCATGAACACGAAAAGGGACATGAAGAAGATAAAGGTGACCATGACGAGCACGGCCATGAAGGTGGTAATAGAGAGGGAGAAGAAGAACATGAAGAAGGTATCACTATTGATCCAAAGAAGATGTCGCTTGCTAACATTAAAGTGGAAAGTGTTAAGCCTGAATATCAATTTAGCTCCGTATATGCACCTGGCGAAATAAAAGCTAATGGCTATAAAAGTTATGTGGTATCACCACGTACAGAGTCAGTCATTATCAGTCGCCATGCAGCGCTTGGCGAGTATGTAGAAATAGGTCAGAAGTTAGTTACATTATTTAGTGAAGCAATGGCACAAGCACAAGCTGACTATTTAATCGCTTCAACCGAATGGCAACGTGTAAAAAAGCTGGGTAATAAGACGGTGAGTGAAAGTCGATTATTACAAGCTGAAACAACATACAATGCGAGCTATGGCAAGCTCATTGCTTTAGGGTTAACTGAAAAAGCAATAAATGGTATTTCTAACAAAGACATTAAAGCATTTGGACAATATGCATTAACGGCGCACCGTGAAGGTGTCGTGCTTCAAGACGACTTTATCCAAGGGCAACGTGTTGATGCTGGGGATTCAGTCATGTTGTTAGCTGATGAAAAACAACTATGGGTTGAAGCAAAAGTTTCTCCAAATAAAAAGCTAAATTTATCAATTGATTCTCCTGCGGTACTTAAATTAGAAGGCCAGAGTTACAATGCCAAAGTTATCCAAGAAGCCCATACAATTGATCCCGTAACTCGTACAAGAATTATTAGATTGGGGGTACAGAATGCTGATGATAACCTTCATTCAGGTATGTTTGTAAAAGTTTACTTTCAGTTTGCCACAAAGCAGAAAGTGATGGCTGTGCCAGAAGAAGCATTGATCCGCAGAGCAGATGGTGATTGGGCCGTATTTGTCGAAGACCAACCTGGAGAATTTAAAGCTGTAGAAGTAGAACTAGGCCGAGCCTTAGGTGATTTTAGGGAAATCATTGGCCTTGATAGTGGGACGCGAATTGTAACCAAAGGCGCATTTTTTGTTGCTTCTGAAATCGCTAAAGGCGGATTTGATCCGCATAACCACTAAGGAGTAAGACTATGTTTAATAAAATAATAGATTGGTCTGTTAATAATAGACTCCTGATTTTGATTGCGCTGTTTGCCACAATTGTCGGCGCAATTATGGTTATACCAAAACTAAATTTAGATGCCTTTCCTGATGTTACTAATGTTCAAGTTGCTGTAAATACTGAAGCGCCAGGACTAGCTGCTGAAGAAGTTGAACAACTCATTACGTACCCCATTGAAGCGGTCATGTATGCCTTACCTAATGTAGAACAAGTGCGCTCAATTTCTAAAACAGGCTTGTCTGGCGTCACGGTTGTTTTCAAAGAAGGCACCGACATTTACTTTGCAAGACAACTCGTATTTGAGCGTCTTCAAGCCGCAAAAGAACTGATACCAGAAGGTGTCGGCACACCCGAAATGGGGCCAAACACCTCAGGGCTAGGCCAAGTATTTCAGTACCTTCTTATTTCAGATAAAGATGCAGGCTATGATGCTATGGCACTCAGGAGTCTCAATGATTGGGTAGTAAAATTACTCGTTATGCCTGTCGATGGTGTTACTGATGTACTCTCCTTTGGAGGTATTGTTAGGCAGTACCAAGTAAATGTAGATCCATCTAAGCTTCTTTCTTATAACCTAACGCAAGAAGACGTTGTTGGTGCCCTAGATAACAACAATGCCAATGTTGGCGGATGGTATATGAACCGTGGGCAAGAGCAGCTTGTTATTAGAGGTGCAGGTTGGTTTGAAAGTGGTGACGCTGGTATTAGTAATATCAAACAAGTTCCCGTCAAAACAGTTGATGGGACAGTTGTGACGGTTTCGGATATTGCTAAAGTTGAAATGGGCAGTGAAATTCGTCAAGGTGCTGTCACAATGACGCGCAAAACCGAAGACGGTAAAGTCGAAAATTTAGGTGAAGTTGTCTCTGGCATTGTCTTAAAACGCATGGGGTCTAATACTAAAGCCACCATTGATGGTATCAATGCAAGAATCCCATTAATTAATCAAGCATTGCCTAAAGGTGTTCGCTTTGAACCATTTTATGATCAGGCTGATTTGATTGAAAAAGCCGTTGATACAGTAGTTGATGCACTATTACTAGCATTTATTTTCATCTGTATTGTATTAGCACTATTTTTAATGAATATACGTGCAACCTTCCTTGTCCTAATATCTATTCCAATTTCAATTGGTATCGCGTTAATGATCATGGCTTGGTGGGGCATTTCTGCAAACCTTATGTCATTGGGTGGCATTGCCGTAGCCATTGGTATGCTAGTTGATGGTTCAGTCGTGATGGTTGAAAACATGTTTAAGCATTTAAATAGACCAGACTCTACCCATTTAAAAACTGTAAAAGAAAGAGTGCCTAGTGCTGATACTGATCCACATGATGTAGAACAAGATGAGCATGGTATTAAGTTACGTCTTCAAAATGCGGGTAAAGAAGTGGCTCGTCCCGTATTTTTTGCAGCTTCTATTATTTTAGTCGTATTTACGCCTTTATTTAGCTTTGAAGGTGTTGAGGCAAAGTTATTTCAACCTATGGCAATAAGCATCATTTTAGCTGTTATATCTGCTATTGTGGTTGCGTTGTTTGTTGTACCCGCTTTAGCTACTTATTTATTTAAGTCAGGTGTAAAAGAGAGGGAAAGCTTTGTTCTTAGGCCATTAGACAAACTCTACAGAAAAGGGCTTACATTCGCACTAAAACGCACCAAATTAGTCATTTCAGCCGCACTTATATTAGTTTTCTCTGCCTTTGCATTAGTTCCATTAATTGGTACTGAATTTGTACCTGAGTTAGAAGAAGGGACGATAAACTTAAGAGCAACGCTTGCACCTTCTTCCAGTTTAGATACCGCGCTCACTGTGGCACCAATTCTAGAAGAAAAACTAATGGCTTTCCCTGAAGTAACCTATGCATTAAGCCGAATTGGTCGAGCAGAAATAGGTGGAGACCCAGAGCCTGTGAATAACATCGAAATTTACATAGGGTTGAAGCCTGTTTCTGAGTGGACCAGTGCATCTAATCGATATGAACTTCAAGGAAAAATGGAGAGATCTTTAGAAGAATTCCCTGGGTTGCTACTCAACTTTTCTCAACCTATTGCGACTCGTGTCGATGAGCTACTATCTGGTGTTAAGGCTCAGTTGGCGATAAAGTTGTTTGGGCCTGAACTTGAGGTACTGGCGGCTAAAGGTCAAGAAATAGAAACAGCAATTAAAAACATTGAAGGTGCAAGGGATGTTGCATTGGAGCAAATTGCTGGTGAAGCGCAATTGGTGATAAGTCCTAACAGGCAAGAACTATCGCGCTTTGGATTGTCTGTGAGTGACATAATGGAGGTTGTGCGTGATGGTATTGGTGGTGTTGAAGCCGGACAAATAATCAATGGTAATGAACGTTATGATATTTACGTTCGCATAGAGGAAGAGTACCGAAGTAACAAAGAAGCTATTGCTGATATTCGGCTTCAATCACCTACTGGTGCTTGGGTGCGACTGGGTGACGTAGCCTCAGTCTCATTTGAGTCAGGCCCACCACAAGTTAGACGCGATGATGTACAACGAAGAGTCGTTATCCAAGCAAATGTACAAAATCGAGATATGGGAAGCGTGGTTGCCGATATCAGAACGGTAATTGCTGAAAAGGTTGACTTACCTTCAGGTTATTCTGTTTCGATTGGCGGCCAGTTCGAAAGTCAAAAACGTGCTCAAAATAGGTTAGCTATAGTTGTACCTTTATCGTTAGCACTAATCGCACTACTACTTTACTTTGCCTTTGGTTCTGTTGGTCAAGCTATGCTGATATTGGTCAACGTGCCGCTTGCTGTAATTGGCGGAGTTTTCTCCTTATATTTATCTGGACAATACTTGTCTGTACCAAGCTCCGTTGGCTTTATTACCTTATTTGGTGTAGCGGTATTGAATGGGGTCGTTATGGTAGAAAGTATCAACCAACGTATTAAAGACGGTCTAGAAGCATCTAAAGCCGTTTTTGAAGGCGCTACTTCAAGATTAAGACCTGTACTTATGACTGCTATAACATCAGCTTTAGGTTTGATACCGATGTTAATGTCTAATGGTGTTGGTGCAGAAATACAGCGCCCCTTAGCGAGTGTTATTGTTGGCGGCTTGGTAACTGCAACACTGTTAACATTATTTGTTTTACCTGTTTTATATCGCTGGTTTTCAGAGAAAAAAATAAAAGAGCTATCCAGATAAAATGACTGTGAACTCTAACCCCACGCTAAAGTCACGTTTAGCGTGGGGTTATTGAGTAGATGAACGAAAAGAAAGATTAGATTTAACAATAAACTAATAGTCATGACTGCTTTGTCGGAATATTTGTCGTTAAACAGGCCAAAGCTAACTTCCGCTTTCGTATCTTTGCAGTCTTAATCTTTATGTGTCTCAAGGTCGGCTTATGGCACAGAGCCGTCCTTCGGCTCTAACTCATTTATGTCCATCGACGATTTATCAATATAACTCACCTTTGCCCCAAAACGTGTTGAGGCGAATGCCTCAAAAGAGCGAAAACCAGTCATTGTAGTTCGAGCAATTTTACTTCGTATTGATATACTAATGTCATGATTAAAGTTGATTTTATGGTTGGACGATGAAAACAATAGGCAAGTTGGCTAAAGAACTTGATATAGGCGTAGAAACTATACGGTTTTATGAGCGGGAAGGCTTGATAAAACAGCCTCAAAAACCTCAAAATGGTTATCGTGTCTATGACGACTCAATCACCAAACAATTACAATTCATCTGTAAGGCCAAAGCACTTGGCTTTACTCTAAAAGAAGTGGCTTCATTGATGTCAATGGATGGCGATTGTGCCAAAGTAGAATCCCTAGGCTTGCTGAAATTGAACGTAATTCAAAATAAGATAGCTGACCTTCAACGCTTAGAAGTCGTCATAAAAGAAATGACTAATTCATGCCGCAACAATAACGATCAATCCCACTGCCCAATAATCGATTCGCTAAAATAGTATTGACTCCGTACCTACCTACGGAGTTCATACTCAAATCATTCAAATAATGTTAGACGTTAAAAATGATTAATAAGATTTTAGATAAAGTTAGCTCAGGTGGTGTTTGGCTTGCGGCTCTTAGTTGTACGGGGTGCTTCCCCGCACTCGGCTCGTTAGCATCAGCATTAGGATTAGGCTTTCTCTCTCACTTTGAGGGAATTGCTGTAAATACCTTGTTACCTATATTTGCAACTCTGGCATTGTTGGTAAATTTGTATAACTGGTATAAAAACCAAAATCATGCGAGAGGTATTCTTGGGGTTATTGGCCCTATAGCGGTTTTGTTAACCCTCTATCCACTATGGCAATACGAATGGAGCACTTATTTGTTTTATGTAGGTATTTGTTTGATGATTGTAATGTCCGTATTAGACATTGTTAAACCTTTGAAGGAGCAAACATGCAAAGTATAGAGTTAAATTCTACCATTACTTGCCCTGAGTGTGGCTTCAGTAAAACTGAAGAAATGCCAACCAACGCTTGCCAGTGGTATTATGAATGTGAATCTTGCAAAGTTCTCCTAAAGCCTTTGAAAGGCGATTGTTGCGTATATTGCTCTTATGGAACAGTGAAATGCCCGCCAATTCAAGAAGGTCAAAGTTGTTGCGATAGCTAAATGACAGTCTATTAATGGCAATGAGAAGGCATAAAAAGAAATAGTGAAATGTCAGCAATCGTATCATTGCAGCCTTTATCACTAAGTCACTCAAGGGCTGCTTTTGGCACAAACCAGAAATAGCTTCCAATGAATTCTGTATTTAAATTTTAGTTTTAAGCTGGGCTCTAATTAATAAATCATAATCTAATTGCAACACCTTGCTTAAATTCAAATTATTCTTAAGTTAACGCAAATTTTCAATTTAACTGGTGCTGGCCTAATAAAGGCTCATATGAGAACCAAATAGCCAACTTATTAAATGGAAACTAAAAAATGTGGCTGTTAAAAGGTTTATACTAACTAAAAAGTAACTACTCTTAGCTATGACTCAGTTTTCTCTTTATAGTCACACAAATCCTCGATTATACAGCTTCCACATTTTGGTTTTCTCGCTGTACACGTATAGCGCCCATGTAAAATAAACCAATGATGGAGGTTAAACATAAACTCTTTTTTATTTGGCGTATTTTTAATTATGGCCTGTTCTGTCTGCTCAACAGTTTTACCTTTAGCGTAACCCGAACGGTTTGCAAGACGTTGGATGTGAGTATCTACTGCTAAAAAGTATCTACCTTCATTATCCTTTAGCCAGCCAAAGGCGGTATTCAGTACAACATTAGCTGTTTTACGGCCCACGCCGGGCAGTGCTTCTAAGGCTTCCCTGTTCTCTGGTACTTCACTATTATGTTGATCTACTAATATTTGGCACATCTTATATACGTTAGCAGCTTTAGAATTAAATAAGCCAATTGTTTTTATGTAATCACGGAGTTTATCGTGGCCAATATCTAAAATGGCTTGTGGTGTATTTGCTACAGGGAATAGTTTTCGGGTGGCTTTGTTAACACCCACATCGGTAGCTTGTGCTGAAAGTGTAACAGCAACAAGCAACTCAAACGGGCTTGAATATTCAAGTTCTGTTTCTGGGTTTGGGTTGTTATCGCGTAAGCGTGTAAGTATTTGATAGCGTTTTTCTTTATTCATATAACTTAAACGTACTTACTATTGAAAGTAGTACGTTTCCCCTTAAGTTAAGCTGGTAACACGTGCACGAGGGCCTTTTTCGGCTTCTGGTGGTGCAGTTTGTTTTGATTTTATTTGTGCATCAATCATATTTTTAGCGGCTATGAGTAACCCAAGCCCCAAAAATGCGCCAGGTGGTAAAATAGCAAGCAAAAACTGATTGTCAAAGCTAAACACTTCAATGCGTAAACTTTGTGCCCACGGGCCAAGTAATAAATCGGCGCTGTCGAATAACGTACCTTGGCCTATAAGTTCTCGCATCGCACCCAGTACAACGAGTACAAGCATAAATCCAAGTCCCATCATTAATCCGTCAAAGGCAGATAAATGAATTGGATTTTTTGAGGCGTACGCTTCGGCGCGGCCTATAATTGCGCAGTTAGTCACAATTAGTGGAATAAATATGCCCAGCGATTGATAAAGCCCAAATGTGTAGGCGTTCATCAGTAACTGAACGATGGTTACAAAGCCTGCAATGATCATGACAAAAACAGGGATACGAATATCTTTTGGTACCCAGTTTCTTACAATTGATACGCTAACATTAGATCCAATTAATACCAGAAGTGTTGCAAGCCCCAAGCCTAGTGCGTTGGTAACCGTTGACGTTACAGCAAGCAACGGGCAAAGCCCTAAAAGTTGTACAAGCGCAGGGTTGTTTACCCACATTCCATCTTTATACAGTGTTTTTAATTCACTCATTGCGTTACCTCTTCACACCGACTACTTGGGGTTGTAAAAATAGTATCAAACTCATTTTGCGCAAATAATACGGCGTTTTTAACTGAATTTACAACTGCACGAGGTGTAATAGTTGCTCCAGTGAATTGATCAAATTGGCCGCCGTCTTTTTTTACAGCCCAGCGGTTATCGTCTTCACTGTGCACCGTTAAGCCTTTAAATGTGGTGATCCATGATGACTTTTTAACTTCTATTTTATCGCCTAATCCCGGTGTTTCTTCGTGTTTAGTCGTACGCACACCTGCTATGGTTCCATCGCGTAATATGGCGGTTAACAGCTTTATATCACCGCTATATCCGTTTGGTGTTACATGCCTAACAACGAGGGCGACGGGTTGGTTATTTTTTCGTGCTCGGTAAATAACTTGCGTATTGTATGGCCCTAGCCGCTCATCCGTAATAACGATACAGTCTTTGGATAAGTCATTGTCGTAGGTAGTTGGATCAAGTACTTCGTGCAATTGTGATGTGAGATAAAGTTGCTCTTGCTCTGCAATTTTATCAGCTGTTAATGCATCAATAGTTGCCACTAGCCCGGTAGTTACCAGGGCAAAGGCGGTTAAAATAGCGCCATTTTTTGCCATAGATGAAACAATCATTTTACCGCTCCATGGCCATAAGTACGTGGCTGTGTGTAATAGTCAATAAGGGGTACGGCAATATTTAGCAGAAGTACTGCAAAGGCAACCGCATCAGGGAAACCGCCAAATGTACGAATTAAATAAACAAATAACCCAATTAGTGCGCCGTAAATCAAGCGACCTTTATTTGTGGTTGAGGCCGACACGGGATCTGTTGCAATAAAAAAGGCACCCATCATAGTTGCGCCACTTAATAAGTGAAATACCGTACCCGGCTCTGTGCCAGGCGCTGCTATGTAACCAATTGCACTGCATAAAGCTAAGCTGCCAATAAAACTGACAGGAATATGCCAGTTAATTACTTTTTCTTTTAGTAAATACAAGCCGCCAGCTAAAAAGCCAAGGTTAACCCACATCCAACCTTGGCCTGCCCATTCGTTAAAAATAGGCTTTTGCATGCTTTCGCTCACTGTTAAACCATGAGCTACATCTGTTTTAATAGTGTCTAGGGGCGTTGCCATTGTAGTGCCATCTATACCAGCACGTACTTGGTCTAAACTATAACCAATAGAGGTAAAGTCCGTGAATATAAGACGTAGTTGTTCTGTAAAGCCTATGGGATTATTGGCTAGATCTGTTACAGGTAACCACGCTGTCATTTGCACAGGAAACGACACGAGGAGTAAAACATAAGCTGCCATTGCTGGGTTAAATAAGTTAAACCCAAGACCACCATAAAGTTGCTTAACAATAACAATGGAAAATAAACAACCAATAATTACAATCCACCAAGGTGCTAATGGCGGTATGCTTAGGGCTAATAAAACGGCGGTTAACCATGCACTACCATCACTGAGTGCTGGCCATATTGCTCGCTTACGTATCAGCATTACTGCAGCTTCAAAAACAGTGACTGCCACTAAAGCGAGTACAAGCTGAATAAGTACGCCGCTACCAAAAAAAAGTATTTGGGCAACAAGTCCAGGAATACACGCAGCAATAACGGTTAGCATTAACCGAGTAACCGATTTATGGCTATGATTATGCGGCGAACTGGCCATGGTTAATTTCATGACTGATCATTTCCTTCTTTTTGTAACTTTTTTGCTTTGGCACGAGCAACGGCGGCGGCAATAGCGGCTTTTTTCTTATCTTCACTTGTTTGTGCTGGTTGCTCTTCTGTTTCGTTGTGCGTTTCAGCGGCTTTTGCAGCCTTTTTAGCTTTAGCACGGGCAATGGCAGTCGCTACAGTCGCTTTTTTGTCATCAACCGGTGTGTCAGTATTTGCATGCTTTTCAGGTTCGTTTTGCGTCTCTGCGGCTTTTGCAGCCTTTTTAGCTTTAGCACGGGCAATGGCGGCGGCTACTGCCGCTTTTTTGTCATCAACCGGTGCGTCTGTATCGGCATGCTTTTCAGATTCGTTTTGAGTCTCGGTGGTTTTTACAGCCTTTTTAGCTTTAGCACGGGTAATGGCAGCGGCTACAGCCGCTTTTTTGTCATCAACCGGTGCGTTTGTATCGGCATGCTTTTCAGATTCGTTTTGAATCTCGGTGGTTTTTGCAGCCTTTTTAGCTTTAGCACGGGCAATGGCAGCGGCTACAGCCACTTTTTTGTCATCAACCGGTGCGTTTGTATCGGCATGCTTTTCAGATTCGTTTTGAATCTCGGTGGTTTTTGCAGCCTTTTTAGCTTTAGCGCGTGCAATCGCGGCGGCGACTGCAGACTTTTTGTCATCAAGGGGCGCAGTATCTTCAGAATGCTCTTTTTGTTCTTTGTATTTGCGAGCTTGCTCTTTACGCAGTGCTCGCTCTTTAGCTACTTCACTATTATCTGGCTCAAGCTCTGAGTTTTGACCTTCACGTTTTTTTGCTTTAGCGCGAGCTATGGCCGCAGCGACTGCTGACTTTTCATTGCCATCACTCGATTTATTTTTAACTCGAGCAAGTGCATCGGCTACTTTTTGCTTTTCATCATCAGACTTAGCTGGTGGCTTACGCTTATGGCGGTTTTTACGCTCTTTTTGCTCACGGTCTAAGCGTTCTTTGCGTGCATCGAAACGCTCTTTTGCTCTATCAGCTTTTATTTTTTCTGCTTGTTGTTCTTTTATTTCAACTTTGGCTACGCGGTAGTATTGAACAAGCGGGATCTCGCTTGGGCAAACATATGCACAGGCTCCACATTCAATACAATCAAACAAGTTATGCTCTTGGAGTTTGTCGTACTCTTTAGACTTTGCAAACCATTGTAGTTGTTGGGGTAATAACGAAGCAGGGCAGGCGTCTGCGCAGGCACTACAACGTATACAGGCTTTTTCAGGGCCTGGCTCTGCAAGTTCTTTGTGGTCGGGCGCTAAAATACAGTTTGTCGTTTTAATGACACCAATACGCACGGTGGGTAATGTAAAGCCCATCATTGGGCCGCCCATTACAACGCGTTGCTGTGGTACAGGTGAAAAGCCTTGGCAATCGAGTAAGTGTTTTATTTCTGTGCCTAATAAAGCCCATACATTACCCGGTTTGTGTATGGTGTTACCCGTTACTGTCACCACTCGTTCTATAAGTGGTTTGCCTTCGTAAACAGCTTGCTGCACAGCATAAAGTGTACCCGTGTTATGCATAAGTACACCAATATCAGCAGGTATCCCCATACTGGGTACTTCACGGTTAGTTAGCAATTTTATAAGTTGTTTTTCGCCACCTGAGGGGTAAACTGTTGGCACGGTTTGAACAATAATTTTATTGTTATGTTCAGCCGCTTTAGTCATTGCTGCAATAGCTTCTGGCTTATTGTCTTCTATACCCACAATGCAAACTGTTGGATTTAACAGTTGCTGCATTAATTCAATCCCTTGGATAATTTCTGCAGCGTGCTCACGCATGAGCGTGTCGTCGGCGGTTATGTATGGTTCACATTCAACAGCGTTAACAATAAAGAAGTCGATAGATTGTTTAGTATCGGCTTTTATATAAGTAGGAAAACCTGCGCCCCCCATACCACTAATACCCGCTTGATGAATGATATCTACAAGTTCTTGGTGAGTAAGTGATTTTGGCTCGTTTACAGGTTTAAGTGTGCACCATTCGTCTTTACCATCAGGCTCAATAACGATACTCAACTCAGGTAGTGCAGAAGGGTGAGCTGAAGGTTTAGGTGCTATTTCTGTAATAATACCCGAGCTAGGAGCATGTACTGGTACAGACCAGTTAGCAACGGGTTCTGTTAATGCTTGGCCTTTAAGTACACGTTGGCCTTTTTCTACAAGTAATTTACCGTTGGCGCCAATGTGTTGCTTTAGCGCAACCACAAGTTTGTCAGGCAGAGGAAGGCGAGCAATATCTGCACCGTTAGAAAGTGATTTTTGCTGTGGTGGATGCACGCCGCCAGGAAATTGCCAAACGGTGCCTTTTTGTATTTGTTCAAGTAACTTATCCACTCAAACCTCTAATCTATTTGGGTAACAGGAATAGCATCTAACTGCCATTTCCAGTTTTGTTTTGTTTCAGCAACCGGCAGCATATCAATACAATCTACAGGGCAGGGCTCAACACATAAATCGCAACCTGTGCATTCGTCGATTAAAACGGTATGCATTTGGCGAGTAGCACCGACAATGGCGTCTACAGGGCATGCTTGAATACATTTTGTGCAGCCAATACATTCATCTTCACGTATATATGCAACGGTTTTAATTGGTTCGGCTTGCTCTCCGCCGGCCAAGGGCTTTTCATCAACGCCCATTAGGCCAGCAAGCTTTTTCATTGTGGCTTCACCGCCAGGCGGGCACTTATTAATTTCATCGCCGTTAGCGATGGCTTCAGCATAGGGGCGACATCCCGGGTACCCACATTGGCCACATTGTGTTTGTGGTAAAATGGTATCAATTTGCTCTACAATAGGGTTACTTTCTACGCGAAAGCGTATTGCAGCAAAGCCTAAAATTAACCCAAAAACCAGCGCGAGTGAGCCAAGCGCAATTAAGGCATAAAACAAGGTCATATTAAAATTTCACTAATCCGGTAAAACCCATAAACGCCATTGACATCAGACCGGCGGTTATCATAGCTATTGAGGCACCTTTAAAAGGCGTTGGTACATCAGCAGCGGCAAGGCGTTCACGAAGTGCTGCAAATAATACTAGCACCAATGAAAATCCAACAGCAGCGCCAAAACCGTATACAGCTGATTGTAAAAAAGAGTGATCTTCTTTTATATTAAGCAAAGCAACACCTAGTACGGCACAGTTGGTAGTAATAAGTGGTAAAAAAATACCGAGTAAACGATAAAGGGTAGGGCTGGTTTTACGCACCACCATTTCGGTAAATTGCACCACAACAGCAATCACTAATATAAAGCTCATGGTACGTAAAAATTCTATATCCAAAGGGATTAAAATATACTGGTTCACCAAGTAACTAGTTACTGAAGCAAGTGTGAGTACAAAGGTGGTAGCTAAAGACATGCCAATTGCCGTATCAAGTTTCCCCGATACACCCATAAATGGACATAAGCCTAAAAATTGTACTAACACAAAGTTATTAACTAGAACGGTTCCAATCAATAACAATACATATTCAGTCATGCGAGCCTCGCGCTTTTAAAATCCCGTGTATTATCCTTTTTTCTGCCCTGATTAACAACATGTGCAGTGATTATCATTTAAATAATCACTATTAAATTAACCAGCAGCAGTACTGATGTAATAATACGATGATGTAGATGTGTTTTTTGCTCTAACAAGATGACTTTATCGATACTAATTCAAGAGTCATAATGATCACAATAGGCCAATACTGATAAGCAAAATACTTGATCAATTTGAAGGGTTAAACCTAAGGTTAGCCGCTTTAGAATTTCAATAGTGAGTTATTACATGAAATGGTTTGGCTAAATGTGGGCCAGATTTAATTGCCCTAAAATAGGTCGCTACATCAAGTACGTTAATATAAGTTATCGTTATAAATAGGGTAGGTGTTATTTAAAGTGGTTACATAAACAAAAAAGAGCAACGAGTGCTCTTTTTTTAATGAGGGATTAAATATCTTTCGGTTTTTCTATGTAATAGCCTTGTACGCCATCTAAACACAAAGTTTCTATTATGTGTTTTTCTTCTTGGCTCTCTACACCTTCGGCGAATACACTCACCCCAATTCTGTGTGCTAGGTCTACCATTAAACGCATAAAGTATTGATTGTTTTTATCGTCCTCTAAGCCGCGAGTGTAACTGGCATCCATTTTTATAAAGTCAGGCTTTAGGTCTCGGAAAAATTTGAACGACGTTAAACCAACACCAAATCGCTCAACAGTAATACGTGCACCTACTCGGTGAATCATATCAATAAAGCGCTTACTGGCTTTAATGTTTTGTTGTAAACCAAATTCGCTTACTTCAAAAACGAGTTTAGAGGCTATGTGAGTGTCTTTTAATAGGCGGCGTTCTAACCAAATAACAAATTGGTCGTTATGTGCACTTGAGGCCGTTACATTTAAACCAAAAAACTTTTCAGACAAATTACGGCTTTTTACTTTTTCAAGCGATGAATCAATAATAAGGCGGTCAATTTCAATTGCCATATCGAGTTTTTCGGCCATAGCTAAAAACGACGCTGTAGGAAGCATTTGGTTATCTTCAGTTTTAAATCTCACCTGAATTTCGGCGTACGCCTTAATACTTTTCCCTAGGGGCATTATATTTTGCATGACTAAATGCACACGTTTTGACTCAATAACTTCATTTATTACTTTACGCCAGTTTTGGTTACCAAAGCCTGCGCTTACATTATTGACTAAGTCGGTTTCACGTTGTACATGCCACGCATTCGTTTGTTTAGACTGGGCCATACTCATTGCGTTATCAACCACCGAAAGTAGCTCGCCTAATGGTTTGCCTTTTTCATAACCCACAATGCCAGTATTAGCCACAGAGCTTAGTTCTTGGTTTTGTTGATATTGAGTAAAACGAGACTGTAAGTTTTCACCAAAACGCTCAGCTTCTTTAAGTGGTGTGTGAGGTAAAATAACTGCAAAGTCTGAGCTGTTTAGCCTAAACAATTGGCTGCCTGTATAAGTACCACTTAAGTGTTTAATTATATCAGCAACACCTCTTACGTACTCGTCACCTTTTTGGTAGCCACGGCTTTGGTTAATTGCTTGTAACTCGCTACAGCGCACCATAGCTAACGAACCAAACGTACTTTGCTCGCAATTTTCGATGTGTTTTTCGTAATACTCAACAAACATATTGCGGTTACCTAAAGAGGTAATGACATCTTTGTAGGCTTCTTGTTTTATGCTCATTGCTGCATTTTGTATATCTTGGCTTTTCGACTTTAAAAAATGCGATAACCGATTAAAGCTGGGCACCAAGTCTTTGCCTAATTTTTTAAGGCTAGAGCTATCAAGGGCTGTTTGCAGATCATTATCAATTTGGTTTTGATTTATATATATATCAATGATGTCAGAAACGGTGGTGCTGATATTCTTATTAAGCTGATAAAAAATCGACTTAAGTAATATAATAGGTATGATCACCAACACGGCAGAAATAAGTATAACTATAAAGAGGGCGGTTTGAACTTGTTCGGCTAGCTGTCGGATGTTGAGTGTAAACTCTACTTTAACGTCTGCCGCATCGTTTACTGCAAATTGTGGGCGTAAAGAATTAAATTGAGATTGAATAAACTCTGCGAAGGCTGGTAGCTCTGACGACGAATTGACACTAAATATTTCAGCGCCTTGGTAATCTCTAAGCGTAAAGTTTGAAAAGGTGTTGCCGTTTGCAATTGACTTTTTTAAGTTTTCTGCAGAAATGTCGTCTATAGAAAGCTCATTTATATATTTAGTTACAGTAACCTGGGCATCTTTTTGTGCTTCACTAACAGCATTGTCAAAGCCGACCGAAATAAAGTAGCTTCCTGCTGCAACACACAATAACCAAGATATTATTTGTATTAAAATAAGTTTTTTAAATCCAGCCATTTTTTTCAGTCTTTTAGGTATTACAGAAGGAAAGGAATCAAGTCCTTGATTATTTAACTAAATGCAACATTTAATAGTTTTTAATCAATGTTTTATTTCTAGGGTAGAAGGGTAGTGGAAATAGGAATAAATGTCTATGGAATTCTTAGAATTGGCTCCCCCTCCCCGACTCGAACGGGGGACCTGCGGATTAACAGTCCGTCGCTCTAACCAACTGAGCTAAGGGGGAACTAAATTTTGACTTGTATGATATTGGCTCCCCCTCCCCGACTCGAACGGGGGACCTGCGGATTAACAGTCCGTCGCTCTAACCAACTGAGCTAAGGGGGAACTACATCATATACATAAACTTGGCTCCCCCTCCCCGACTCGAACGGGGGACCTGCGGATTAACAGTCCGTCGCTCTAACCAACTGAGCTAAGGGGGAATCGTTTATGATTAAAAAGCTTGGCTCCCCCTCCCCGACTCGAACGGGGGACCTGCGGATTAACAGTCCGTCGCTCTAACCAACTGAGCTAAGGGGGAAGCGTCTTGCCTTTCAACGGGGCGAAATATTAATGACCGCGCTGCAAAGTGTCAACATATAAAAGTCATAAATTAAAAAAAGAGGTTTATTCGTTGTTTTTATGTGCAATCTGCGTGTTTTATAGCTTTGTTTTAAGCACTTCATTGGCATTTTTATAAAACCGTTACTAACAAAATAACTTTTTGTGATCGTTTAGTACTGTTGGTTGAGTAAATAAAATACAAAGTTAAAGTGATTTATTACGCGTAAAACTCAAAAAACAAAATTAACTGTTTAGGCCTATTAGTTAATTAATTCTGTAATATTAATGTTAGGGTATTTTTTATTCGGTATTACTTTACTGATAAACACGTTGTTTAATTGTGTGCAATTATGAAGTTTAAACATTTAAATAAATAAAGTCCTGCATGTTCATAAAGAACACAATCAATAACTTGTAACTACATACGCATGCGTTAATGCGTGGTCACAGGGCTGTCGAAATTTAAAAATATTAACCTAGGTTAATTTGTCGGCTAAGGCTACAAAAGCATTAAAATGTAAATCCCTCATTTGGTCAGACCTGCACGTAAAATGTATGTCGCTTGAAGCCTTTATAAATGCGGCCTTGAATGAGTTATCCACGGTTTCTGTGGATAACTCTGTTTATGAAACTTTAAGAACATCAGCGGCACCAGTATTTTAGAGTGCTACAACGATTTCAAGCTTTTAAATCATTATTTTTATTTTAAATGAAAACAGCAGCTTAGCGTTTTAGGGTTGCAGTGTGTTATTCGATGAGAGTAACTTTTCGTTACGATAAATCAAAGTGTCGAATTGTGTAAAAAACCGACAGGTAAACCGTGTGTTTTGTAATAAAAGTAGCAAAAATGTGTCTTAATTGTTTTTTGATGCATTAAGGCCTTATTTTAGCAAAAACGTATAAAAAGTGATGTTTACTCCATACGCTCTTTTTATTGGGTGTGCCTGTGTAAAATGTAGTGATAAATCCGTGGCTTGAATTGCCCTGATGCTTTAAAATGATCAACTCAGTAAAAGAGGCCATTTATTCCATGCGCGCAATTTCAAATACGAAGACTCGCCCAGATTTACTTAACGATCCCATTATGCCAACGTTGAAAATAATGACTGTTCCGATGATCTTCGGCATGATCATGTTAATGATGTTTAATATAGTTGATACCTTCTTTATCAGTTTGTTGGGTACAGAGCCTCTCGCTGCAGTGAGTTTTACTTTTCCAGTCACCTTTACCGTAATTAGCTTAGCTATTGGTTTAGGCATAGGCACTTCAGCTGTCATTGCAAAAGCGTTAGGCAGCAACAAAATAGATGAAGCTCGTTTTGACGCCAGCATCTCTATATTAGTGGCTGTTGTGTTGGTGCTTATATTATCGTTTATAGGTTATTTACTTATTGACCCGGTATTTACGTTACTGGGTGCAGGACAGCAGGTGCTTCCTTTAATACATGAATACATGAATGTGTGGTTTATTGGCAGTGTATTTTTAATCACACCCATGATTGGGAACTCTGTATTACGTGCCAGTGGCGATACTAAAACTCCCAGTATCGTAATGGGAGGGGCAGGGCTTATAAATGCAATACTTGACCCCATGCTTATATTTGGTTTTGGTCCTATACCTGCAATGGGTATACAAGGCGCAGCCATTGCAAGTGTAATAGCCTGGGCTGTAGCTGTTGTTATTATTTTATATATTTTAATAGCAAGAAAACGGTTACTTAGTTTAAAAGTTGGCTCACAAACAGTTATGGGGTCAATCCGCAAAATATTAAAAATAGGTGTACCTGCCGCAAGTGCTAATATGCTTACACCAATTGCAATGGCGGTAATGACGGCACTTGTTGCTAATCATGGTCCTGAGGCCGTTGCGGCGTTTGGTGTTGGTAGTAGAATAGAGTCTATTGCAAGTATTTTAGTGCTTGCCTTATCAATGACACTCCCGCCATTTGTAAGCCAAAACTTCGGTGCTGGAAAATTATGTAGAGTTAAAGACGCATACATAGGGACGTTGAAGTTTGTGATGGTTTGGCAATTTATTATTTACGTTTTGCTGATTATTTTTTCTGGAGTAATAAGCCAGATATTTGGTAAAGAGCAGGCAGTAATAGATGTAATTAAGCTCTTTATTTACACCATACCATTAAGTTATGGTTTGCAAGGTGTGATCATATTATCAAATTCATCGTTTAATGCTTTGCACAAACCAATGAATGCATTGTTTTTAAGTATTATACGTTTATTTATTTTTTATGTTCCGTTTGCTTACTTAGGCAGTCATTTTGCAGGGTTGACGGGGTTATTTATTGGTGCGGCGGTAGGTAATTTATTTACCGCGTTTGTAGCGTATAAATGGTTTATAAAAGAGCTTGAGTCATTGAGCAGTCAGTCATTACAGGAGTGCAATAATTGAGCGATCATTTTCAGTTAAAATCACAGTTTCAACCAGCAGGGGACCAACCTACTGCAATAAAGCAATTATGTGAAGGTTTAGAAGCCGGGCTTGCTCATCAAACATTGTTAGGGGCAACAGGTACGGGGAAAACCTTTACCATGGCTAATATAATTAACGATTTGAACCGCCCGACAATTATAATGGCGCACAACAAAACGTTGGCTGCGCAGCTTTATGGTGAAATGAAAGAGTTTTTTCCTAAAAATGCCGTTGAATATTTTGTTTCTTATTACGACTACTACCAGCCTGAAGCGTACGTTGTATCGAGCGATACCTTTATTGAAAAAGACGCATCCATCAATGAGCACATTGAGCAGATGCGATTAAGCGCAACCAAAGCATTACTTGAACGCCGTGATACTATTATTGTTGCGTCGGTTTCGGCTATTTATGGTTTGGGTGACCCCCAGTCATACATGAAAATGATGTTGCTTTTAAAAGTAGGCGAAAAAGTTGATCAACGCGATATGCTTCGCCGTTTAGCCGAAATACAATATACTCGTAATGACATAGAGTTTAGTCGTGGTACTTACCGAGTTCGCGGCGAAGTGGTCGATATATTCCCGGCAGAGTCAGAAACATACGCAGTGCGAGTAGAAATGTTTGACGACGAGATAGAGCGTTTAAGTATTTTTGACCCGCTAACAGGCGCTGTTGAAAAACATATTGTGCGCGCCACTATTTACCCTAAAACGCACTATGTAACTCCGCGTGAGAAAATTCTTGGCGCAATCGAAAATATAAAAATAGAACTAAAAGATAGAAGAGCTCAATTACTCAGTGCCAATAAATTAGTAGAAGAGCAGCGCATTGCGCAGCGTACTCAGTACGACATAGAAATGATGACCGAGTTGGGTTATTGCTCGGGAATAGAAAACTACAGTCGTTATTTATCGGGGCGTACCCCCGGCGATCCGCCGCCAACCTTGCTTGATTATCTTCCTGATGACGCATTAATGATTATTGATGAATCGCATGTAACGGTATCGCAAATTGGTGCTATGTATAAAGGCGACAGAAGCCGTAAAGAAAACCTTGTAGAGTATGGTTTTAGAATGCCCTCAGCTATGGATAACCGACCCCTTAGGTTTGAAGAGTTTGAAGCCATTGCACCGCAAACCATTTATGTATCTGCAACGCCTGGCGACTTTGAAATGGAGCGAAGTGGTGGGGAAGTTGCAGAGCAAATTATTCGTCCAACAGGGCTTTTAGACCCACTTATTGAAGTGAGACCCGTTGGCGACCAAGTTGATGACTTGCTGTCAGAAATATATCAATGCGTTGAAAAAGGTGAGCGAGTATTAGTTACTACGCTTACTAAACGTATGTCAGAAGATTTAACCGATTATTTAAGTGAACACGGCGTAAAAGTGCGCTACCTGCATTCAGACATCGATACCGTAGAGCGGGTAGAAATAATTCGCGACTTACGCGCCGGTGTATTCGATGTGTTAGTGGGTATTAACTTACTAAGGGAGGGCTTAGATATGCCAGAAGTGGCATTGGTTGCCATACTTGATGCCGACAAAGAAGGCTTTTTACGCTCAGCGCGTTCGCTCATTCAGACCATTGGTCGAGCTGCGCGTCATTTAGATGGGCGTGCTATTTTATACGGCGATAAAGTCACAAAATCAATGGCAAAAGCAATAGATGAGACAGGCCGCAGACGCGAAATTCAGCATCAATACAATTTAGACAACGGCATAGAGCCACGTGCATTGGCTAAAAAGATTCTTGATGTGATGGATGTTGGCGAAGAGGCTGGCCCTAAAGATAACCTTCAGCTTATTCGCAAAGAATCTAAAAAGGTACTTAGTGCGAAAGAAATTGCAACGCAAATTAAGCAACTTGAAACTAAAATGCACGCGTATGCGAGCAACTTAGAATTTGAAAAAGCAGGCTCTGTGCGCGACGAAATACACGAACTACAACAACAGTTGATTAATTAAAAAATGACTACAAATTTTACGCCTCTGATTACGGCACTTGAAAGCGCCCCTATTTTAAATAACGAATTGTGTCGTGTTTTTCACGGGCGAGGCCATAGTATTGAGGCATTAAGCCACTTAAATTTAGATTTTTATCCACCAAGCTTATTTTTAGTCTCTTATGATGAAATAGACGAAAAAACGCTTCATCAGTTAACCGAAACGCTTTGGCAATGGGCGCAAGCACACCACCCAGAATTAATTACCTCGCTTGTTTATCAGCAACGTGCGGGTGTGCAAAGCCAAAACACAGTCATGTTTGGAACGCTCCCTAATAAGCATACAGTAACCGAAAACGGAATTCGCTTTTTAGTCGATTTGCAAAGCCGCCAAAATACAGGGATTTTTCCTGATATGCGAAGCGGCCGCGAGTTTGTAATGGCTAATAGTAAGCATGGCAAAGTACTTAATTTATTTTCGTACACGTGCGGTTTTTCGTTAGCAGCAATGCAAGGCGGTGCCGATCATGTAATGAATATGGATATGAGTAAAGGGGTACTTAAAGTAGGTAAGCAAAACCATCAGTTAAATGGTTTTGACAAAGGGGTGAGTTACTTACCTCACGATATTTTAAAGTCGTTTGGTAAATTAAAAAAAGCAGCCCCGTTTGATTTAATTATTGTCGATCCGCCAAGTTTTCAAAAAGGCAGCTTTATTTTAACTAAAGACTACCAAAAAGTGCTTCGCAGGCTCCCAGAGTTACTTAATCAAACAACAAAATTGCTTTTATGTGCCAATAGCCCCGAGCTCTCAGAGGATGCATTTAAAGCCCTGATTGACGAGCACACACAAGGTGCGATTACATTCGTAGAACGCCTTGCACCTACCGACCGCTTTATTGAAATAGACAGTGATAAAAGTTTAAAAGCGCTCGTCTATAAAATGTCACATTCGCCTGATTAAATGAAACTCAGTAAACGACTGACTGCGATTGATGCGCTCATAACACGCCAGCAAAACACTATTTGGGATTGTTGCTGCGATCATGGCTATTTAGGTATGGCTTTGTTGAAGCGCTCAGCTGCCGATAAAGTCATGTTTGTTGATATTTTGTCTAATGTTATGAGCGATTTAGAAGCGCGATTAACCCATAATAAAAAATTTAGGGTGCCTGGTAATAAAAAGCCAGAATGGCGGGTCTTGTGTCAGGACGTTGGAAGTATAAAGCTGGATGATGTAAAAAATCAGGTCGTTGTTATAGCCGGTATTGGTGGTGAATTAGCGCTGCGTTTGGTGAAGCAGATAATAGCGAATAACTCGCCAGAGCGTTTAAAGCATGTGCGTTTTATTTTATGCCCAATTCACCATACTTATTTACTGCGCAGTGGTTTACACACGCTTAATTTGGGTTTGCATAGCGAGCAAATTATTAGTGACAAAAACCGTGTTTATGAACTCCTAGAGGTTAGCTTTAAAAGCAATCAACCGGTGAGTAAAACAGGTGATGTCATGTGGGACTTAAATGATAAACAGCATACGGCTTATATTCAACGACTACTAAATCATTATAATAAAATGCTCAATAAAGATGAGCTTTATTATCAAAAAGTTATAAGCGACTATCAAAGCCTTTACGATAGTTAAAAAAGCCCAATTTTGTCGGGCGGCTGTGATCTAATTACATAACAAAACACGTAATGTAAACACAGTTAATATCTTGCCCAGTGCGAGTTTATTTGGTTTATTTATGTCAGATAAAAATAGTCACCTAAATACGTTACTCAGTAACGACAAAAAATGGCAACATAGTTACGAGCAGCCAATCCCGTATGCGCCGCTTGTGCAATTAGCGAATAATAATTGGATAGTTCCACAGCATTTCTTACGTTACAAACATACCCTTGAAAGTGTGAACGAAGTGCTCGAAAGTATTGAGTTTTCGGCTCATTTTAGGGTGCTTGCCGCTCAAAAAGGTGATGAGATATACCTTCAAGTTGCGGTACTCAGCCCTGACAACTACAAAAAAAGTGGTCATCAAAATACCGACAAAGCAAAAAAACTGCTTTTTGGTAGACGCTGGATTGTAGAAGAAAACTTACCTACGTCAGAACTTATTCAAACGGCTTTTTTGGCTTTAAAAGTTGCGCGTGAGCACGAAGTGAGAGAGTTATTCCAGTTAAAACAAAATGGTGCAATAAGCACACCGTTTAATAACCATCACGATTTACCTGTCATGGCGCAAAACCCAGAGTTAGTTTTACACACGCACCATAGCGATAATATTAGCGATTTGGTGAGCCGCATTGTGTTTGCTGATTCGGCTGTTGAACTAACAGGGTATCAAGCCATTACTGACGAGCAACATTTGTATACAGTAAAATTGCATTGTGATGGCGCTCAGTTAAGCGAGTTTAACAATAAATCCATCGCGTTTCTGACTACGGGGTCGTCAAGTAACCATTTTTTACATGGTTTTATCACAGCCTTAGTTAACACGAGCAACGACTATGTGAGCGAGCAATTTAAATATCAAGGATTTGCCCGATTTAGTAAAAACGTGGCAGTAGAAAACATTGGTAAGTTAAGTATTGCAATGCGCTCCCCCAGTACAGTTGATTTGTGCTCAATGGGTAAGCAAGAAGCCAATCAATTAAACTTTGAAATAGACAGTGGGCGTGCACCTCAAGGGTGTGGACAAGCTATAGGTGGGTTTTTAGCAGCCCATGGAATAGAGCAACCAGAAAATGCCCATCTGTATCCAAATTACCTTTAATAAATTTAGCGAACGAGTAAGCGTTTAATAACGCTTACAGTTTATTGATTTCTTGTTTAACGTTAAAGCTTGAGTCAGTCACAATGGCTTCAAGTGTTTGTACACGTTCTCTTAGTGCAACCACTTCTGCTTTTGTTTCGGCAAGTTGTTTATGAGCGTCGCTATTATTGTTTTGCATTTTATGTTTAAACTCTAAATGCTTTTTATACATATCGTAAACCACACCCGAACCCACAGATATAAGCACAATAAGTACAATCATCGTAGTACCAGACATAACTATATTCCTTTTTAATTTTATTTATTAAAGTATACGCTTTCCCCACTTTAGTTAAAGCTGACAATTGTAACTTTATTTGTAAAGAGCTGTACGGTGAAATTAACCGCTTAATACTATGGCTAAATACGCATACACAAATACTTACGTGTGGTGTTCATACTTTATACAGTAACAGGGTTGTTTAATATGAAATTAATCGCCATATAGTTATTAACATATTATTTTATAAACTAATTTTATCAGTGAGTTATTATGCTAAATAATAAAATCCCCCCCGTTATCGTTGTTCTATTTTTTGCAGGCATTATGGCGCTCATAGCGCATTACAGTGTCATAGACTTCACTGTGTTTGTTGCCTATTTAGCGGCAAGTTTAGTTATTATTGGGTGTGTAAGTTGTGTTGCAGGTGTAGTGAGCTTTAAGTTAGCTAAAACCACGGTAAACCCAAATAAACCCGAACACGCTTCAAGGTTAGTTACCAGTGGTATTTATCGCTTTTCACGTAACCCAATGTATTTAGGGTTTGCATTTATTTTAGCTGGGTGGGGCGTGTGGTTAAGTTCGGTTTGGGCAATGCTAGGGGTTGTTGGCTTTATTGGTTATTTAACGTTGTTTCAAATACTGCCAGAAGAACGTGCGCTTACTAAATTATTTGGTGAAGAATTTACTACCTACAAAGCACGCGTAAGGCGCTGGTTGTAATTTTTAATTATACGCCGTGTAATTAAATGCTATGCAATAAAAAAGGCTATGTAACATAGCCTTTTTTATTTAAACCTAAATAACTATTTATTTGTTGCTAATTCGTATTCTAATGGGTCTGTAATATTATTAAGTGCGAATGCTTCTAAACGTTCTTGGCACGCACCGCATTTACCACAGGCCTTTTCACGGCCGTTATAGCACGTCCATGTTTGGCTGTAATCTAAACCCATTTTTATGCCATCGGTTAAAATATCAATTTTGGTGTTATTTAAATACGGGCTAAAAATTTCCACTGCATCGTAGTTTGCAATACGACATACATCATCCATTTTTTGCACAAATTCAGGACGGCAATCGGGGTAAATAGCATGATCTCCAGAATGAGCACCGTAATAAACTTGGCTTGCTTTAAGTGATACCGCGTAACCAACAGCAAGCGAGAGCAAAATCATATTACGATTTGGCACAATCGTGCTCTTCATGCTTTCTTCTTCGTAATGACCTTCTGGCACGTCAATGTTATCGGTTAACGACGAACCACCAATAAGCTGATTGATAGCCGAAATATCCACAATTTTGTGCGGAACATTAAGTTTTTCACACACTTGTGCAGCCACTTTAAGCTCTTTTACATGACGCTGACCATAGTCAAACGAAAGGGCATATACATCATGGCCTTGCTGCAGGGCTTTATTTAATACGGTAAATGAGTCCATACCGCCGGAATAAATAACAACTACTTTTTGCGTCATATCTGTTTTGCTCTTAGTTTTAATAGAGGTTTATATCAGGGCGCGATATACTACACGGCCGCAGCTTAAATAACAATTTTTGCACAGCGCTTTTTCGTCTTTAATAGTAGCAATTTGGCTACTAGGTAGTAAGTGAGATCTCTTTTGTACAAAATTAATGAAGTGTTTGAAACCATCCAAGGTGAAGCAAGTTTTACTGGCACACCCTCAATATTTTTGCGCCTGCAAGGCTGCCCAGTCGGTTGCTCGTGGTGTGATACTAAACAAACCTGGGATGTAGACAACGTATACAAAGTATCACTTGATGAAACCGTAGAAAAAAAAGCCGACTCAGATCATTGGGCTGATGCCAGCGCAGAGCAAGTACTCGCGTTATTTAAATCACGTGGTTATACCGCAAAGCACGTAGTAATTACCGGCGGCGAGCCATGCATGTTTGATTTAAACCCAGTATGTAACTTATTACACGAACATGGTTTTAGCACCCAAATAGAAACCAGCGGCACGTTTGAAATACTTGCCCCAGAGCAAACATGGGTGACCGTATCACCTAAAATAAACATGCGCGGCGGTTATGAAGTACTTACCAGCGCCATGAAGCGCGCTAACGAAATTAAGCACCCAATAGCCATGCAAAAGCATGTAGAAGAGCTAGAAGAGCTATTTGCTAAAACAGGGGTTAACCCTAAGCTTGTTTATTTGCAGCCAATAAGCCAAAAAGTATCTGCAACTAAACTCGCAATCGACACCTGTATTGCCAAAAACTGGCGCCTATCAATACAAGTGCATAAGTATTTAGGAATTAGTTAAAGCGCAAGAGCAGCTGTAAGTGCTCAAAGCGATAAGCTTCTCGGCATTAATTCGTAGGTTGGGTTGAGTGAAACGAAACCCAACACAGCAACTTCAATGCTCACTCTTTCCAAGCACTCTTTATATCAAACTCTAACAAGCTTATTTAAACACGTAGGTCGGATAAGCGAAGCGCCATCCGACAAGGCTAGTTAATTTCTTCCCCGCAGTGATAGCACTTATTTGTTGGCAAGCGATAGCTTGTAGCCGATTGCATTACTTGGTTTTTCTTACACTTTGGGCAGACGTAATTAATAACATTCACAATCAGTATGATTGCAAAAATAAAACCGCCAATATAAAACGGGTTTGCATAAAACAGATTACTTGCCGTCGAAAACTGAAACCCAATAATACATGTGATCAAAGCCACTAAATACGCTTTAAACCTAACTGCTTTTTTCAAATTTAAATCCTTATATTTTGTTCTTAATATGTTTTTATCAAATAGGTTGGTGTTTAGCCATACAAAGTTCTATTTTATATGAGCTTTTTGAAAGTGTTTCACTCAATGAATATGGAGATTATAAATGGGAAAGGAATTGCAGATAACAATTTCAAATGATGTAAATCTTACTCCTTTATTGATTGGTGATGCGAACGAGATATTGAAACTGGTGAATTCAAACCGTGCTAATTTAGCAAGGTTTCTTTATTGGGTTAAAGACGTAAATGATATCGCGTCTGCTCAAAAATACATCTCTGACAGGATAAACAGTGGGCAACATGGTGCGCGCTGGTTTAAAGTACACTTTAAGGGTGATTTTTGTGGTGTATTTGCCGTTAAATCAATTTGTTCTGACTCTGCTGTTGCAGAGTTAGGTTATTGGTTGAGTCAAAGTACTCAGGGTAATGGGGTTATTAGTCAAATTATTTCAAAAGCTTCAGAACTATTGGCGGATACTCATACTCAATTTATCGAATTTAAGTGTTTAGAGAAAAACGCGGCAAGCATAAACATTGCATTGAAGTCGGGCGCATTGATAGTGGATGTTATACCTAATTTTGCATTTGCCGATAATGTATGGCAAAACCTGAATATATACAGATCGATGTTAAAATAGAAATGTATACATAATGACTTCCATCAATAGCCTAATTATTAAGGTTGCAAAACATAATTTTTGACTAAGTATTCTTTATCCAGCCGATACTGAGTACATAACGGTTACCTTTTTCTATTTTCGATACTTGGTGCTCGCAGATATCAGGACGAAATAACTTGATTCGTTTTGTTTCAAATAGGGGGCTAGCGCAAATAAACTCTCCGCCTATATCCGCTTTTTTTAAAACAATATTTAGTCTGTAATGATGACCATCTTTAACATGATCAGTGTGCGGTGGTATTTCACTTCCTTTTGGAAACTTTAATAAATACACATCAAACTTTATGGGCCAAAATGCACCACAAAGCAGCATTTTATCATAGCCTGATTTTTGCCTGCCTCGTGACCATCGAAATAGCTTTTTTACAAAAGACATACACACTCCTTGATTTAGAAACTTTAATTCGCGCTTTTAATTGTTGCTTAAAGCATTATGCACATCGAATATGAGCACTTGGGGCTTATAAATTATCGAGCACCATTTGTTTTATTTTATGAGCTTTTACAAAGTGATCTAATTGATGGGTTTGAATCCACCAAGTAGCAGCTTCCATTAAAAGTTCAGGATTGTTGTTTTTATTAGCAAAAAAAGCATAGAAAGACAGGCCTACATTATCACCTTTACTGGCAATTTTTTTATCACACACTTCAATAATTTTAGTTCTTAATTCTGGTCTCATAAATAAGTAACCTAATAGATCGTATTGGGGAAACAAAAAGGGACAAACTGTAACTTCAAATTCAAAACTAGCAATTGTTTATTTATCTCTCGAAGATACTTTATTTAACCTGGATATTTAGTAAATAACATAAAAAAGCGCTGCTCTAGGGCAACGCTTTATGTATTTTTTTGGTCGTTATTTTCTAACTTATTCTGCCGCCAAATAATCAAGCACCACTTGATGATGATCTTTGGTTTTAAATTTATCAAATAAGTGTTTAATTTTACCGTCTTGGCCTACTAAAAATGTTAGGCGGTGAATACCATCGTATTCTTTACCCATAAATTTTTTGTAGCCCCATACACCAAATGCTTCTGCAATGGCGTGATCTTCATCGGCTAATAAATCAAAGTTAAGCTCTTTTTTAGTTTCAAAGTTTTTAAGGCGCTTAATTGGATCTGGGCTAATGCCTACAACACGCGTGTTAAATTTAGCAAGCTCGTCTTGTTGGTCGCGCAGGTTTTCTGCTTGTACGGTACAACCCGGAGTAGAAGCTTTAGGATAAAAGTACACAAGTACTTGTTGCTCTTTTAACAATTCACTTAAAGTGATTGTTTCGTCGTTTTGGTTTTGTAAGCTAAAAGCGGGTGCTGTATCACCAGCTTGTAATGGACTAATTGTGTTCATGCTATTTCCTTAACGAATGCGTTTAAAAATATAATCTACGTTTAGGGTATGAGAAAGGCTCTCAAAACTAATTTTAAATTTATCTATGTCTACATCTATTGGGATATTAAATTCTACTTCACAGCGCATTTTTGTGTCAGTTTCTTCGTTAAACGTATCTGACTTTAAGGAACAAATGCTGATGTGGTTATCGGCAAAAAAGCGTGTCACTTTGCTTAGTGTGCCCGGGGTGTCTATACCTGTGTATTCGAGCGTATAGCCGGCACAAAACTCGCCAGGGGTATGGCTTGTAGTGCGTTTCATCATGGTTAGCAGGCCAAGTTCCATTGCTTTGGTTGGTAACACGTGTTCAATGCGGCTTATGGCCGACATGTCACCATGCAATAACATTATAAAGGTAAACTCACAGCCTAAAATGGCAATGCGGCTGTCTATAATATTACAATGGCAGTCGCTGACTAATTGCGTAAGCTCACTGACAATACCCGGCCTGTCTTCGCCGATAGCGGTTAACACAATTTGATGATTTGAAAATGCAGTCATGGGTTAAAATACCTAAGTTACAAGGGTTATAACAACGCAATGGATAACACTACTAAATACACTCGAGGACGTGCTCGGCGGCGAAGTTTAACACAAAACGATGTGTAAACTATAATGCGGGCTAATTAAGCGCGTTTAAAGTACGGTGTTTCTTGTTTTTACTGGCACAGGAAAGTACCATAGCTAAAATTTGCTTATTTGCCCTTAGTTTTTTTCTAAGTTGAGGTGCTGAACTTTATTGCAATTAAGTAGCCAAATAAAAATGTAAAGTTAATATTGATTTTACACTGAACCAAATCGGCATAACCCACTCATATATTTGTTAAAACAATTAAAGGGTATGCTAAGGAGAAATATCTGTGCAGTATTGGATCCCAAAAGCACTTGCAGTAAGTGTATTGGTAAGTTTATCAGGGTGTAGTGTATTTGTTAACGATGCGCATAATGAACGTAATTACCGCGCATATGAACCAGTAAAAGCGCCAGCGTCTTTATCTCAGCCGGCTCAGGATCCAGTTTATAAAATGGAAGTAGGTCAATATAACAATAATCCAGACGCAACCAACTATCGTCCACCAGCTCAAGTACTCACTGTAGCAAAAGGCAGTTGGGTCGAAGAGGCGGATAATTTAGCACGCGTATATTTTGATAAAAACGATGGCATTGTTGATTTAGATGACTTTATTTGGGATTCAATAAATGCTGTTTTAGCTGAAAATAACACCGCTACAACCAAAGAAGACAAGTTACTTGGTATTATTGAAACCGATTGGTACGCAATTATTAAAACCGAAGAAAGCTGGTTGTGGGGCGATGAAAAGAACGATGACCTCCAACGTTTTAGATTTTCTATTGAAAAAAAATCGCATGAACGTACAGCCTCTTTACGTGCTGAATTAATAGATTTTAAAGGTGATACAACACTTACAGACTTGCTTAAGCAGCAACTAGAAGTGCGTGCACTTAACCAAGTTATTACTGAATTTGATTACCGCTATCGCCAACTTGAAGTTGATATGCGCAAGCGCCAAGGTATTATTTCTTTAGAAATGGGCTTTGACAATAAAGGCAATGCAGCACTGGTTACTGAGCAATCTTACGATGCGGTATTTGATCGTTTTTCAGGCTTTTTAGAGCGCTTGTCGTTTACTATTGTTGAAATAAATCAAGACACAGGTTTAATTACCGCCGATTATAAAGCACCAGAGAGCAGTATGTGGGATTCGATTTGGGGCGACGATGTTGCGCAATTACCAATTGATGAAGGCCAATACCAAATTTTAGTGAGTAAAACCAAGCAAGGTGGCACAAGCTTAACCTGGATGGACGATAAAGGCGAAACGCTTGAGCCAGGTACCATGAATGGTTTACAGCAAGCACTAGAAGCAGCACTTATTAAGCGCGGCATTAAAATATAAATAATAATACGTTTTACCACAAAAAGAGCGCTTAGCTCTTTTTGTGGTTTTTATAGGTTAAAAATATGTCTCAATTATCAACTTCACCTCAGTACGATTGGCGTACTTGGTTTGCGTTTCTTGTGCCTTCGCTAATTGGTGTGTTTTTGTTTATGACGCCGGTGTCAAGCGGTGAAGCAATGACCATACCTATTGCAATGATGGCTAAAGCCATGCAAGTATTTTTTGCAGATACAGCACAAGCCATTATTACTGCCATAATTTGTATAACGGGTTTATCTTCACTCATTGTCAGTGTTTTTAAGCCTCAAGTGATTTGTAAAGTACCACTGTTAAACCACTTATTTAATGTTAGTTGGATTTGGTTGCTTACACGTTTATTTGGTACTGCATTTGTATTAATGACCTTTTTGGGCGTGGGGCCGCATGCTATCACGTCTGAAAATACAGGGGCACTCGTGTTAAACGACTTACTTCCTGTGTTGTTTTCGGTGTTTATACTGGCAGGGCTTTTGCTCCCTTTGTTACTTAACTTTGGTTTGCTTGAGTTGGTAGGCACGTTATTAACTAAAGTAATGCGCCCGTTATTTGGCGTGCCAGGGCGAAGTGCCGTTAACTGTGTGGCATCGTGGTTAGGTGATGGCAGTGTAGGAATATTAATGACTGCGCGCCAATACGAAGATAAATACTACACACAACGCGAAGCCGCTGTTATTGGTACTACATTTTCTGCTGTTTCAATTACGTTTTGTTTAGTGGTTATTGGCCAAGTAAAGCTTGAGTATTTATTTGCTCCGTTTTATTTAACGGTGTGTTTAGCAGGGATTACGGCTGCTATTATTGTGCCGCGCTTGCCACCGCTTAGGTTTAAAAAAGATTTACTTATTGATGGCTCAGAGCCTGACGCAAACGCAGAGCTGGTGCCTGTAGGTAAAACATTAGTGGGTCACTCTTTAGATGTAGCGCTGGCCAAGGCAGATAAATCGCCGGGCGTAGTGGGGACATTAAAAGAAGGCGTACACAACGCACTTGATATGGTATTTGCTGTGTTACCCGTTGTTATGGCCGTGGGTACATTTGCATTAATTATTGCAGAATATACGCCGCTATTTCAATATTTGGGTATGCCGTTTATTCCATTTTTAGAGTTGTTGCAAGTACCTGAAGCTGAGGCTGCAGCACAAACAATCATGGTTGGTTTTGCCGATATGTTTATCCCTTCTATCCTTGCAGCTGGGACTATTGAGAGTGATGTAACACGCTTTATTATTGCTGCTATGAGTGTGACTCAGCTTATATACATGTCTGAAGTGGGCGCGTTGTTGTTAGGAAGCAAAATTCCAGTAAACATCGTTGAGCTGTTCGTTATATTTATTCTCAGAACGCTAATAACATTGCCGATTATTTCGTTAATGGCACATTGGCTAGTTGGTTAAGCTTATTATTTAAATTAAAAGCCCTGATTTATCAGGGCTTTTTTGTGTCTTGCTTGTTTTTTAAGTGCGTGTCTGATTTCTTAAATTCCATATTAGCACTGTGTTTTATTAGGGCAATATTACCTATCACAACGCCAAATACCATCACTACAATGAGTACTATTTGCCATGTTTGCATATTAATTTCTCATTTTTATTTTTTGGCTATTCTACTTTTTTAAACTGTAATTACCAGCAAAAACATCAGTTGGGTAGTTTACCTATTCGCTATAATATTTAATGATTGTGAGCGGCTAAACGTGTCGCTAACTGCGTTAAAAATTCTCTTTTAAAGTAACTATATAGCGACTCTTTTGTTTAGCTATCAACACATTTACCCACGGTTAAAATAGATCACTTAATTAAACGAATGGTTATTAAAAGCGCTTGGCAACCGATAAGGTCATAAAATCAAGTCCGGGGTTAGGTTTTTGAAAGCCCGCATTAGAGTAATGAATAATTCGTAAAGCAATGTGTGTATCGCCTAAGTCAGCAACGAGTCCAATACGATCTTCAAATTGATAATGGCTACTTAGGTTCTTACCACCAAATTGTGTTTCGTCAATGAGTGATACGCCAATGCCAGCTTCAACATAAAATGGGGTGTTATTAAAACTAAACGCTGGAAACTGCAATACAGGCGATACCGCTAATACTAAGTTGGATTGTGAGTGGTGGTTATGCGCAAATTCCCACAGGTTTACACTGGTTTCGATATAAAAACGGGCATCTCCAACTAAGTTTTGCATTTTTGGCATATGGTACTGATAGGCTAATTTTATGCCATTTATATTGCCAGTGCCTTTAAGTACATCGACTGCATAGCCATGGTTTGATTGTGCTAATACTGTGTTATTAATAAAAAGTGAGGCGATTAATAAAATAATTATTTTAAAGGAGGTTTTCATAGCTGCTCGCTGATAGTTGGTTTATCGAAAAAACAGATGATGAGGGTGGGTAGGTTGTAAATTCAAGGCAAGCTAAAACAGGGATGTATACTGCGTGTTAACAGGTTTTATTAACTTATTGAAATTTAGTCACTTAATTTATTGGTGCTTTTTAGGCATTAATAAGTTGCTTATTTGTGCCTGTTTTATTGAGTATAAATGACGTAAATTAGCGTTATATTAATCACACAAACAAACATATTATGAAACTTATTAAACCATTTTTAATTGCTATCGCACTTTTAAGCACATCGCTTTATGCACAAGCTCAGCAATCACCAGATATACTTTTAGAGTCTGTTGCAGACACCCTTTTTGCCGATATAGGTAAGGTGAACAGCAAAGGTAATGCCAGTAAAAGTGAAATGTCGGGAATTGTTGAAAAACGTTTAATGCCACACATTGATATTAAGTTTGTGTCTTTTAAATTATTAGGTAAACACATTAAAGGCATTGAGCGCCAACAAGCGGTTGATTTTATTGACGCGGTTGAGCATTACTTGACTGGTACATATGCCGGTGCATTAATGAAATACACAGGCCAAAAAGTGGTCTTTGAGCACAATAATGCACAAAGCGACTCAGAATATGCCACGGTTAATACGCAAATTATAGAACCTAACGCCCCCACGATTGATCTAAGTTTTAAGTTACGCCTAGGTAAAGACAATCAATGGAAAGTGTACGACATTGTTGCTGAAGGTATTTCGCTTTTAAGTGCTAAGCAAAAAGAGATCATCCAGCGCATTTCAGATGTAGGCATTGACCAAGTAATTAGTGAGTTAAAGAATAAATAATTAATCTTTTTGTGTGAAAAAGATCAAGCCCAGTTCCAACCTAAAAAGCAGCCAAGTAATTAGTTACTTGGCTGCTTTTATATTTTTGAATATTCATCTACTTTGTTCTAGCGTGGCGATCTGGGTGTGCTAGAATATTGCCTCTTTGATTAAGCGTGGTGTCAGCTGAAAGCTGTTATAACCTGACCACTTACCTAAGCTACACTGGAGTTGTGTTGTTTTAATGGAAAATGTACTGATTTGGCCAAAGGAATATCCGTTACTTATTAAAGGCCTTGTAGAGCAAAACGGTGCCTTTATTTTAGATGCATTAGAAGCTTGGCCTGCTTGTCGTTCTACCAATGAAGACGATGGTGTGTGTACCACTGTTTTGCCCCCTATTTATTATTTGGCCTGGTTAACCCCGCTTGAGCCTTTTGAAGAGTGTTATTTCCAACATATTTGTGAATACGACGAAGATGCACAAGCGTATATTGGCGCAATGAAAACTCATTTTTACGATAATGAATATACCCCAGAAAGCTTAGTGCTTTTGTTGTGCCAACGTTTAGAAAAATACGCAAGTGTTGCTGCACAAAATGCCGTTGAAACACCGCTTTCATTATTAAGCTTATTTTTTAGCAAACGCTATTTTACACTGATTGAACATGCGTTAAATAATGGCAGTAAGCTCAGCGCTGTTGATGCGTTATCACTTTGGAAAGAAGTTGATTTTAGAGATCGCTTAAGTCACTTTATACCAGAGTCAATTGCTGATCTAGCCGTGTTAAGTGAACTTGCAAGTGACAAAGTAGCAATGGGTAAAGACTATTTTACTTTATTAAAACAAGTGTCGCCTGATGTTGATTCTGTTGTTTTACTTGAGCAAGCATTACTAACACATTTGCGTAAAAAAACGGCTAAGCAAACAATGGCTATGCGTTTTATTGAGCAAGGAGCAACAGGCACATTAGCTGATGAAAACGGTAAAACTGCATTTATGTGGGCGGCAGAGCGTGGTTTTGTAAACGTGGTGCAAACCTTATTACCTCAGCAAGATAAAAAAGCGTCAGATAGCTTGGGTAACACTGCATTGCATTATGCTGTGCTCTCTAAAAATGAATCGTTAATGGTGATGCTAATTAAAGCCGGGTTTGATTTTAGAGCGCGTAATAACGAGGGGCTAAGTTGTTATAGGTTGGCTGTGAGTATCAAAGCGCAAAATCTAGTTAAATGCCTAGAGCGTGACTTTGGTATTAAAGAGTTATCGCCAGATGGGCAGTTTGATCGCATTAAAAAAGTACATGTGTTACATGCTATTGTGACGTTATTATTGCCTTTGCAGTTATTTTTCTTTTTTGACGAAGCGCTGACTATAAAAAGTGAACTTACGCTTGGTTTAACTATGGTAACGGTGATTTGTTTTTTCTTTGCTATGAGCTTAAAACGCTGCGCTTTGTATCCGCATATAAAACACCCTTGGGGTTTATTTGTATTGAGGGGCTTTTCACTTTTGAGTTTATTAGCTCAGCTTGGTTTAGCGGGTATCGTGACCTTGGCCGCACTGAGTGAATTGGTGTAAGTAGCTTATATGCAATTAAGTAATGGTTAAAAGCGCGTTTACTAGATAGTAAACGCGCTTTTTTATTTTATTTATTAAATTCGTTTGCGGCTTTTTCGTCGGCTAAATCTTCTTTCAATTTGCGAATTTTTAAGCCTAACTCTTGCCCGCGGTGTCTTGCATAATAAGTACATCCAATAAACATGAATGATGCGAATAATAACTCTAGCAACACCCAAATTAGCTCATTAGGTGCAACCCAAAGCATGGTTAAGCCATGAATAAAATAAAGCATAACAACAAAGTTTGCCCAAGCGTAGGTATATGTACTGTCTTTAATAATACCTCTAAGTGGAAGCAATAGAGGAATAATAGGTACAAATAACGACATAATATCGAGTGGGCCTTCTTGAGGCGGTACAAAATACATCCACAATGGCATTAAAATAAGTAGGCCAACATAACCAATTAAAGCAGTTCGCTGAAATTTTACGGTTATTGGCTTTTTTGCAGGATGGGGCACTGTGTTCATTGAAGTTTACTCGCAATTTTTGTCAGGCGAATGCCAACGCTTTGGCATATTTTAATCTCGTCTTTACTTAACTGAGCACTATTGTTACTACCAGCAACATGCGTAGCACCATACGGAGTACCGCCAGTTTGTGTGCCTAATAATTCAGGCACATCGTAAGGTACACCAAGTAACATCATTCCGTGGTGAAGTAAGGGTAATGATAAATTAAGCAGTGTGGCCTCATTACCCCCATGCATACTGCTTGACGATGAAAATACACACGCAGGCTTATCAATTAGTTGACCCTTTAGCCATAGCTCGCTGGTGGTTTCCCAAAATGCTTTTGCCTGAGACGCCATCATACCAAATCGGGTAGGTGTACCAAAAGCCAAGCCATCACACTGTATAAGGTCATCTTTGGTAATAACAATGTCGTGTGGGTTTTTAGCTACAAACGTTCTTAGTAGGGCTGTTGCGCCTTGTTGCTCTATTGATTCAGCTATTTCATGGGCCATTGCTTCAACTGAGCCATGGCTCGAGTGGTAAAGTACCACTATGCTTGTGCTCATTATAAAACGCTTAATACGTTTTCTGGTGGGCGGCCAATAGCGGCTTTACCATTGTGCTCAACAATAGGGCGTTCAATTAATTTTGGATGCTCAACCATTGCTTTTATAAGCGTGGTTTCGTTTGTTTCATCTTTAAGGTTGAGTGTTTTGTACTCGGTTTCTTTTGTGCGCATTAAGTCACGAGCAGAGCTAAAACCAAGTTGATCTATCAATGTGCTTATTTGGTCATGAGTTAAAGGCGTTTTTAAGTACTCAACAACGGTGGGCTCTATTGACTTGCTTTGTAAAAGGGCAAGTGTTTCACGCGACTTTGAACAACGCGAATTATGATAAATAGTAACAGACATAAAAGTTTCCATAGTGTGAATTGCCTCTATTTTAGGGCAACAGCTTGCAGACTTAAAGCCTTGCAAGCTCTTTTTGTAAACGGCGGTACTGGGTAAGTAATGCCTTTAATCGCTGCTGTTTTATTAGCTCTGTTGATTCTACGAAGTTAAGCGCTTTTTGGATTTCATCAGCGGCTTTCATGTAGGCACCGTATTGCGATAGCACGTCAGCGTTTGCCTCGTGGTAGGCTGCCAATTTATCTTGTTTTTTGTAGGCGTCAGCAAGTAGCTCCTTACCTAAGCTGTGCTCTGGTTTTTCTAATAAAAAACCTTTAAGCACGTTTTCGGCAAGTTCGTATTGCTTAGCCTCTAGTGCTGCATTTGCATAGTTGAGCGTAATTACTTGATTGTTAGGACGGTAATTATGTAGTTCAGCTAAAAATAAAACGGCGTCGTCTGCTTTTTTTTGCGCTATGAGTAAATCAGTTTGCGTATCAATATAAAATAAATTTTTAGGGTCGTTTTTTAATAGCTTACTTAAAATAGAGTCTGCTTCGTCAAGTTTTTCTTGGTCTAGTAAGCTTAACGCTAAACCATAATTAAGGGCTGTATTACTGTAGCTGTTTTCACGAAGTAATTTTCTAAATAAGGCTTCAGCGTTTTCTGGTTTGTTGTCGTAACGCGCGAGTACTCTACTTTTAGCAAGGTTAAATTCAAGGCTTGCAGGTAGGCGGCGCATTGGATACTGCTCTGCACGAAGGCGCACGTCAGACACTCGGCTTTCTGGAAGAGGGTGAGTGAGTAAGAATGCAGGTGGCTTATACTTATAACGAATTTGTGCAGCCAGCTTAGTTAAGAAGTCGCTAGATGCACGTGCATCAAATCCTGCATTGTTAAGTGTTTGCATGCCAATTCGATCAGCTTCTTGTTCAGCAGAACGGCTGTGCGTTAATTGGCTAAAAGCAGATTGTGTTTGGCTTGCTGAAATAATGGCAATACCAGCGTCTGGGGCAACAATAGTCGCTAAAATACCGGCTATCATCCCCGCTATGGTCATTGCACTGTTATCTTGCTGTTGCTGGATCCTACGTGCTAAATGGCGCTGAGTAACGTGGGCGATTTCGTGACCAAGTACAGATGCAAACTGACTTTCGCTGTCGGCTTGTGCAATTAGCCCCGTGTGAACACCTACATGTCCGCCGTAAAAGGCAAATGCGTTAATATCTGAGTTATTGATCCAAAAAAATGAAAACGGAAAACGAACATCGTTTGCGTTTGCAACGAGCTTTCTGCCAATGGTGGTTAGGTATTCATCTAATACGGGGTCGTTAATAATTGGAGAACCGCCGCGAATTTGCATCATCATTACTTCCCCAATCGCTTGTTCTTTTTCGAGGGGGAGTACTTGTAATGCAGAAGTTCCTAAATCAGGAAGATTAAAATTAGTTTGCGCCTTTAATGGCTCACTTACTAAAAGGCTAAATGTAAGGACGGCACTGCATAAAGAGATAAAGGCTGATTTTAGCTGCATCTTATTCCTTGTTTATTGGCTCGCCAATGGCAATTTTGGCTATGTCTATTTCGTCACTGCTTGCACGGCTGTCTTTTTCGCACAATTGGTAGAGTTCTTTTATTGAGACTCCATCAACCTTTATTACGTTCAACTCTCGCTGTAAAAAAGTAATAATTTTATGAACAACTTTGTGTGAGTGCAAAATAAGGGCTTTATCGGCTTTATCACCGCGTTCAAAGTAAAAACCAATAAACTTATGTAATTGATTTAACCTTAATAGTACTTTCATTGAATGCGGATCCCACACTCTAAATTCCATAAAGCGGTTATCTTTTATGTATTGGTCAACAACAATATCTTTTGCGTAGGGCAGTGCCCACAGCTCAAAGCCTCGGTCTGTAAATACCTGATGTAACGCAATTCGCGGTTTATGCTTGGTGTGGATCTCACCTAAGTCGTCCTCAAAGCCGTCGAGTATGTCTAGATTCCAGTTACGTCTGTCTATAAGTTGTTTTACGGCGTTATCAAATCCATGCTCTAAAACACCTTCAGACTCGCTAACCGAAGAGGCAACTAAATGATAAAAAGGAGGAAGCTCCCCCCAATTTATTTGTTTTTTAAACCAATTAATCTCTTTGAGTGTTGGATTACTTGGTAGATGCGCTTTATTATGCGTGCGAGACATTAACCTGTCCTTACTGCTAACTATGTATTACAGAATAAACCATTGCAGGCGTTGTTTTAAGAAAAAGTTACATTTGTTGATGTTTTTAGACTATTAACACACAGCAATGCGACTTATTATTCATTTTAATAAATCGGTAAAGCGAGTATGTTACACCAAGATTTACGAAGTTATAGATGTCCTCAACAGTTTGTTCAGTTTAAATTAGGGCTACGTGAAGCATTATCTTCACAGCAAGCCATCACTTTTAGTGTAAATAGTGATGAGAGCATGGATGATATTGAGCGATATTTAAAAAAATATGCTTACAGTTACAACTTAGATAAACAACAAGGTTTATTATTAGTGGAGCCATTACGTGTTTGAATATATAAAAACATGGTACGAAAGAAAATTTTCTGATCCTCATTCGGTCACCTTATTATTTTTACTACTCGTTTCTGTTGCCTTACTTTACTTTTTTGGCTCGTTAATTGTGCCGGTTTTAGTGGCATTAGTTATTGCTTATTTACTTGATTGGCCCGTTGTTCACTTAGAGCGTCTTGGTTTACGCCGTTTTACTGCTACGGTGTTCGTAATGCTTATATTTACAGGTATTATGCTCACTTTAATTTTAGTGATTGGTCCTGTTCTTTGGAAACAAACCAGCAATTTAGTGCAAGAAACCCCTCATATGTTAGAGCAAGGCAAGTCATATTTGATTGCCTTACCAGAGCAATACCCAAGTTTAATTAATGCCGACCAAGTACAAGGGATTGTTGCTACAGTTGAGGCTAAAGTCATTGAGTTTGGCCAAGTGGTTTTATCGTTTTCGTTAACGTCGTTAAAAGATGTTGTAGCGTGGCTAATTTACCTAGTACTTGTGCCGTTGCTGGTGTTTTTTATGCTTAAAGACAAGCTGGAATTAACGGGCAGTGTGGCTAAATTAATTCCACAACAGCGTCGTTTAATATTGCAAGTATGGAACGAAATGAACCAGCAAATTATGAATTACATTCGCGGTAAAGTGTTTGAAATTTTAATTGTAGGCGGTGTTTCGTTCATTGCGTTTACTTTTTTAGACTTACGCTACGCGGCCTTGTTAGGCGTTTTGGTTGGGTTTTCTGTGTTAATTCCGTTCGTTGGTGCTGCGCTTGTGACTATTCCGGTTGCTGCCGTGGCGTTATTCCAGTTTGGATTAGAAACCCAGTTTTGGACGGTTTTAGTTATTTATGGAATTATTCAGGCACTTGATGGAAATGTGTTAGTCCCCTTATTGTTTTCAGAAGCCGTTGACTTGAACCCGGTATTTATTATTGTGGCTGTGTTATTTTTTGGTGGCTTGTGGGGCTTTTGGGGCGTGTTTTTTGCTATTCCTTTGGCCTCTTTGGTTAAAGCATTGATTACAGCGTGGTCTTCAACGCAAGAAGAGCTAAATAATCAACTGACAGAAGGTTAGTTCAAAAAGGCATAGAAAACGCACCGTCAGTACTAATTGATTATTACTCAATACGTCTAAAGCTATGTAATATTGGTAATAAGATATATCTTTTAGTAATAAGGTGCGTTTTTAGATGTCTGACTCTTTATTAAACTCTGAGCAAGTTTACCTTGATGCAAACGCAACAACGCCTGTGTTGCCATGCATAGCCGATGTGGTTTCTCATACAATGCAAATTTGTTTTGGTAACCCTTCAAGCCCTCATATTACGGGTATTCAGGCCAAGCATTTATTAGAACAAACCCGCAAAAACGCACGTACTGTGATTGGGGCAATAGAGGGAGATATTTTATTTACCTCTGGCGCGACCGAAGGCATTCAAACCGCTGTTGTATCTACGCTTATTAACGCTAAAAATCATAATATTGCTAAACCCGTATTACTTTACGGTGCCACTGAACACAAAGCGGTTCCTAACACATTAAAGCATTGGAATAGTGTATTGGGCATTCATGCTCAAGTTTTGGCTATTCCGGTGGATTATAATGGCATTTTAGACTTAGCATTTATCGCTGAGCATATACCTAATGCGCTAATGATATGCACCATGGCGGTTAATAACGAAACGGGAGTTTATCAAGATTTAGATGCCATTGAACAAACTATTCGCTCTGGTAATACGAAAGTGTCTTGGATGGTAGATTGTGTGCAAGCGCTTGGGAAAAAACAACTCGACCTGAGCGCCACCACAATAGATTACGCGCCTTTTTCAGGCCATAAACTTTATGCCCCTAAAGGTATTGGTTTTTTATATATTCGTTCTGGCAGTGCCTATACCCCGTTTATAGCGGGTGGAGGGCAAGAAAGCGGAATGCGCTCTGGCACCGAAAACTTACCTGGTATTGCCGGTTTAAATAAATTGTTTAGTTTATTGCTAGATAAGTCAGACACCACATTTAAATCAATCGATGTGCTAAGTAATTACCGAGCTCAAATAAAAAACGCTATTGAAGAAACATTTGATGAAGTAACGTTTAATCATAGCTTTGAACACTCGGTACCAACAACATTAAACTTTGCTGTAAATGAGTTAACAAGCAAAGAAGTGATTGATTTATTTGATGCCGCTGGTATTCGTGTCAGTGGAGGCTCTGCATGCAGCACGGGCTCTTCAACGAGTTTTGTGCTTGATGCGATGGGAGTTAACCAATGGCAGAGTGAAAATGCAATTAGGCTATCATTCGGTCCCGCTGCCACTGCCGCTGAAATAGCAAATGCGTGTGCATCTATACGTGCATTAAAAGCCATTTTACAGGCTAATTGTTTAATAGTATCTGATAGTACAGCACCTCAACAAGATGTGTGCGCGCTCGGTTTAACGCAGTTTAGGCACCAAGGAGCGTGTTGTTGGTTATATGTAAATGCTAATAAACAAGCAGTTATTATAGATCCTATTGTAGAGCTCATACCGCGTATAGAAAAAATAGCCAATACACAAAACCTGACTATTAAAGGAGTACTTAATACGCACGTTCATCAAGAGCGAAGTTGTGCTGTAACTTTATTACGCAGTGTATTAGCAAGTCGATGCGACGAGATTGCAGTAGATAAACTAGGTTGGCCGAAAAATGCAGCTAATATCGACCTAAATAACGAACGACTAGAAAAAATAGCCACACCGGGGCACAGTGAAGACAGTGTAAGTTATGTTTTAAAAAGTGAAGATAACCACATTAATTATTGCTTTTGTGGTGATCTAATATTACCCGGTGGCTTGGGTAACACTTCTTTAGCTGGTGGCAATGCCAAGGCTATGGCTTATTCTATTTTAGCACTTGCTGAGCAATTAGATGAAACGAGTGTGATATGTTCAGGGCACGATTATTTGCAATGCTTTGCAATGAACTGGGCCGCAGAGCAACAACAAACACCTTTATTAAACCGATTAATAAATCGCCAAATTAGTATTGATGAATTTGTAATTAAAAAACAGCTTAATGATGAGGCAAAAGAAAAATCAAGGTTACAATTATGTGGTTATGTTACTGCGTTGCCTGAGTTAAATATTCAGCAATTAAATTTTGATAGTGCAAAAGCCATGCTCAGTGATAATGACACTTATTTGATTGATACCAGAGAGCCTTACGAACATGGTGCACATAATGTATCGCAACTTTTTCACACTAGCGAAACAAAAACACTTAACATACCGCTTAGTCGTATGGCTAACGCGTTGATGGAAGGTCAGCTAAGTAAACGCGGTAAATACATATTGTTGTGTCGTAGCGGTAATCGCTCAAGGCTTGCTGCTGCTAACCTAATGCAGCTAGGGTATCGAACAGTGTATAATTTAGAAGGTGGTTTGGCATTGAGCCTTTAAAATACAATACTTATAAGGTTTGCATAAAATCGGCTTCAGTAGCCGATTTTTTATTTATTCACATAAATGTCATAATTATTAAAAAAGTACTGAACGTTTAGTAAAATTCACGAATACACCAACTTAACCGATTAAGCTTTGTGGGTGCCTTTGAAATTGCGGGGAAAATAATTTGCAAAATATTTATGATACCGGTGTCAAAAGGTGAAAATTGGGTTATCATCTGCGTATAAAATAGTTAAAGCAGCGCTTATTTTTCGTTTATGGCTACACTATTGGCATTTTATTTTAGTGTATTTAGAACGTGTTAAGCAGTTTTACAACATAAAAAGAATATATAAATCAACCGGTTAAATTTTTTAGAGGATTTTTAAATGTCGAACCGAACGCAATTAGCAAGTTGGCAAGCCCTTGAACAAAGTGCTGCTAAGATGAAACAAACACATCTTAAAACGTTATTTGCACAAGACGGTGGCCGCTTTTCTCAGTTTTCAACTCAGATCCCTGGTGTTTTATTCGACTACTCTAAACAATTAATTGATAACGATGTTTTTGCTAATTTAGTGTCACTTGCTAAAGAGTGCGAAATTGCTTCTTGGCGAGATAAAATGTTCAGCGGCGAGAGAATTAACATCACCGAAGAGCGCTCTGTTTTGCATACTGCATTGCGTAACCGTGCGCATACTCCATTAATTGTTGATGGAGAAAATATAACGCAAGCGGTTGATAACGAGCTTGCTAAAATTAAAGTATTTGTTGAAAAAGTGCGAAGCGGCCAGTGGCTTGGTTATACGGGCAAAGCGGTAAAAGACGTTGTTAGTATTGGGGTAGGCGGGTCGAACCTAGGTCCTCAAATGGCAACTGAAGCATTAAAAGCATTCGCAGATGACACTTTAAAAGTGCACTACGTATCAAATGCCGATGGTGTACAAATTGCTTCGGTACTTAAAAATATTGATCCCGAAACAACATTATTTGTTATTTCGTCAAAAACATTTACTACATCAGAAACTATGACGAACGCTAAAACAGCGGTGGATTGGTTTTTAGAAACAACAAAAGATGAAAGCACAATTGCGAAACACTTTGTTGCAGTAAGTACAAATTTAGAAAAAACAGCTGCCTTTGGCATTGCTGATGAAAACGTATTCACTATGTGGGATTGGGTTGGTGGTCGCTTTTCATTATGGAGTGCGATAGGCTTACCCATTGCGTTGTACCTAGGCTATGATGCATTTGAAGATATACTAACAGGTGCTTTTGAAGTTGATGAACACTTTAAAAATGCGCCGCTTGAGCAGAATATTCCTTTAATAATGGCTTTGTTAAGCGTGTGGAATACCAGCTTTTTAGGGTACACGTCGCAAGCTATTTTACCTTACGACCAATCTCTTCACATGTTACCTGCGTATTTACAACAAGGTGAGATGGAAAGTAACGGTAAGCATGTTAACTTTGCAGGCGAAACAGTACCGTATACCACGGTTCCAATAATTTGGGGTATGACTGGCATTAACGGTCAGCACGCGTTTTATCAATGCCTGCACCAAGGCAACGTGATTGTTCCTGCGGACTTTATCGCATCTGTAAAACCACAAATACATGTTGATAAGCATCATGACATTTTATTATCAAACTTTTTTGCTCAAACGGAAGCAATGATGAGTGGTGTTGATGCAGAACAAGTTACAGCCGATTTAACGGCTAAAGGTAAATCGCAGGCGCAAATTGATGAATTACTAAATCACAAAATTCATCAAGGAAACCGCCCAACAACATCAATGCTGCTAGACACAGTAGATGCTAAAACGGTAGGGCGTTTAATTGCGTTATATGAACACAAGATTTTTTGCCAAGGCATAATATTAGACATTTGCTCATTTGATCAGTGGGGTGTTGAACTTGGTAAAGGGTTGGCATCTAAGATTGAAAGTGAGCTGACCGATGATAATGTAAATCACGATCACGATAGCTCAACAAGTGGATTAATGGCGTACTACAAGCAACATCGTACGCAGTAAAGATTTAGCCTACGTAATAGTAGGTAAACCGAGTACCTTTGAACGGGTAGCGCTGGAGTGCTTAGGGTCTGTATTTTTGTGAGAGGAGATACAGAATCCTAAGGCTCATTTAAAAAAGCGTAGATGATAAAAAAACAATAATACATCATCAATAAAGAACAATTCAGCAGGCTTTTTTAACACATTATAAAAGCTATCATAATCCAAGTAATAAACAGGCATACCCACGAGCTTATTTTAGGACGGGGTATCACAACGTAGAGAGTAACTATGCTTAATCCTTTTGATATCATAATTTTTGGGGGCGGTGGTGATCTTGCGTTACGCAAATTACTACCTGCAATGTATCGAGCATATCAAGAAGGGAATTTACCTGAAGGCTCACGCATCCTGCCAACAGTTCGTGAAGAAAGCAAACGTGCTGAATACATAGAAACAGCGCATAAAGCACTCCAAGAGTTTTTAAGTAAAGGTGAATTTAACGCCAAAGATTGGAAAGCATTTTCAAATTATTTAGTGCCAGTGGTGAGTAATGTTACTGAAGCTGACGATAACTGGGATGTGCTTAAAGGTATTTTAGATGAGCACGATAGCACTAAATCTCGTGTGTTTTATTTATCTTTACCACCAGCCGTTTATGGCAAGTGCTGTGAAATTCTCTCTATAAAAGATTTGATTACGCCAACATCGCGTGTAGTTGTTGAAAAACCAATTGGTTACTGTGGGGAATCTGCAGAAGTAATAAACGCTAAAATTGCTGAGTTTTTTGAAGAAGACCAAATCTTCCGTATAGACCATTACTTAGGTAAAGAAACTGTACAGAACTTAATGGCACTGCGTTTTTCAAACTCATTATTTGAAAATATGTGGGATGCTAAGTCGATTGATAATATCCAAATTAGCCTTTCAGAAACAGTAGGTCTTGAAAGCAGAGCAGGGTTTTATGACAAAGCCGGCGCACTTCGTGACATGGTTCAAAATCACTTGCTACAGCTTTTATGCCTTGTTGCAATGGAAGCGCCTAATAAGCTTAACGCTAATAGCATTCGTAATGAAAAACTAAAGGTGCTAGAAGCACTTCGACCACTTATTGACTCTGACGTTGATAGTAATATTGTGCGTGGCCAATATGTACCAGGGGATTTAAACGGTAAAATTGTACCTGGTTACTTGGAAGAGTTAAACGAGGGCGCTAGTAAAACAGAGACCTTTGTTGCTATACGTGCACACATAGATAATTGGCGTTGGGCTGGCGTACCATTTTACCTCCGTACAGGTAAACGTATGGCAAAACGCTGTGCTGAAATTGTGGTTGAGTACAAAAAAGTATCGCACAATATTTATGAAGAAAATGTTGGCAACATAGAACCAAACCGCTTAGTTATTCGCCTTCAGCCAGAAGAAACGATTCAGCTAACGCTTATGTCAAAGCGCTTAGATAACCTTGAAATGCAATTAGAGCCGGTAACTATGAACATTGAGTTATCACAAGCTTACAGCAATGGTTTTCATTCTGATGCATACAAACGTCTAATGCTTGATGCGGCTGCGAATAACCCATCGTTGTTTATTCATCGTGATGAAGTTCGCCAAGCATGGAAATGGATTGATCCGATAGTTGAACGTTGGCAAGAAAAAGGCAAGCCTGCACTTTACCGTGCTGGTACGTGGGGTCCAGATGATGCCGATGAGTTATTAGCAGAGAACAACCACCTGTGGTTTAACACAGGTGATAAGGCATAATTATGGCTAAATTAGTTGAAAAATTTTTTGATGATAAAGATGCACTAACAAAAGAGTTATCGGCAACTTTAGAGCAATCATTATTAGATGGCATTAAAGACGATGGTCGCGCTGTACTGATGGTATCGGGTGGTTCATCACCTGCTGCAGCATATAAGCATTTATCAACCCTTGATTTAGATTGGCAAAACGTTGATGTAGCCATGGTTGATGAACGCTGGGTTGAGCCAAATCACGAAAAAAGTAATGAAGCATTTATTAAAAGTACGTTGTTGCAAAACTTTGGTAATGCAGCCAACTTTATAACAATGAAAAACGACGCTTCTACTGCACAGCAAGGTGCTGAAAAGTGTGAAGCCGCATACAGTGCGCTGAAAACGCCTTACGATGTAACTATTTTAGGTATGGGGCCAGATGGTCACACTGCGTCTTTATTCCCTCATGCAGATGGGTTAGAGCATGGTTTAACAACCACTCAAACGGTTTGTGCGATTAACGCAATTCAAAGTGACGTAACGGGTAGTATTACCGAGCGAATGACGCTTACTCTAAATGCAATAGCCAACTCTAAAGTGGTTAAACTACTTATCAGCGGCGATGAAAAGCTTGCTGTGTACAAGCAGGCTAAAGCTGGTGGTGATGTTAACGATATGCCACTGCGTGCAGTACTTAATCATCCGAGCATCAATATCGAAGTTTATTGGGCCCCATAATTTAAGTAAATTTGCATTGCTTACCCCATTTTATAAAGGCAGCTAAATTAGCTGCCTTTTTATTTGCCTAAATATTCTTCACTATGAGCGTGGTTGTAGACAGAAGTCTGTTAACTTTTGTAAATAAGCCACCTCCCTTTGTATGCTAAATAACCGTGTAACGCTTTATTTTTAAGCATGTTTTAAAATTATTACTTGTATGTTTTTTGACAACATGCAGATTTATTTAAATTTTATTTTTAGATGGCTTGTGTCATAAAACTTTCCCTTCCTTTTTTACCTCAAAAGCATTAGCCTTAAGGCATTAACAATGAAACTTATAAATTTAAAAACGGAGCAGTAACATGGCGGAGCAACAAGTACAGCCTTTACACAACGAAAAACATGCCAACATTAAAATTCAAAACGGCATCAATGTAGATTTCATGAAAACTCAACATTTAGTGCCTGTAGTTGCACATGAGTTTGCACGCGTAGCAAATGAATTTCCTATGTCGTTTGTTAAAAATAACGAAGCAGGTACTTTCCAAGCAGTTGCAATGTTTGGTTTAGAGCCAGGCGAGAACTTATTTGTTGAAGGCGATAAGTGGACAGCTTCTTTTGCACCAATGGCCTCTACACGTTACCCACTTGGTTTAGTTAAACACCCAGAACAAGACCAATTTGGTATTGTTATTGATGAAGCAAGCCCGCTTGTAAGTGAAACAGATGGCAATGCATTATTTGAAAATGGTGAAGAAACAGATTACTTAAAGCGTCGCAAAGAGTCGCTAGTGTCTTTCATTGAGTTTTCTCAGGTAACCGATGCATTCACTAAATTTCTTGCTGATAAAGAGCTACTCATTGCTCAAACGTTAACAGTAGACATTAAAGGCGAGAAAAAAGACATCAACGGTATCTACCTTATCGACGAGAAAAAACTAAATGAGCTAAGCGATGAAGACTTCTTAGAACTTCGTAAGCGCGGTTATTTAGCACCAATTTATTCTTTCTTAACGTCTACTCACCAAGTAGCACGTTTAGCGCGTTTAAAAGCTAAACAAGCTTAATTTTAAACACGTTAATAATAAAAAGCGCCTTAAGGCGCTTTTTTTATGTCTTTAAACTTACTTTAGTTGAAATTTGCTTTTTAACCGTTCACATTAGTTTTAATACTTTGATGAGAAAGGCAGTCATGAAAAAAATAATCTTATTATCTATTTTAGCCAGTGCATGTATAGGATTTACTCACAGTGCATTAAGTAAAGAATCTCCGCTTGCCATTGCAATTCATGGTGGCGCAGGAACAATTGATAAAGCAAAGTTTACCCCCGAACAAGAAAAAGCTTATCGTGCTAAATTATCTGAGGCCGTTGAGGCAGGTTACAGCGTACTAGACAAAGGCGGGGAAAGCTTAGATGCGGTGACTGCTGCAATTACAGTATTAGAGCAGTCTGAGTTTTTTAATGCCGGACGCGGCGCAGTATATACATACAATGGTGGGCACGAGCTTGACGCGTCAATTATGGACGGACGTAACCGTCAAGCAGGGGCTGTTGCAGGTGTAAAACATGTAGAAAGCCCAATTAAGCTTGCCCGTTTAGTTATGGATAACTCAGTGCACGTTATGCTCAGTGGTCAAGGTGCTGAGGAGTTTGCAAAAGAGCAAGGTATTGAACTTATCGAAAATAATTTATTTGATACCAAACACCGTTACGATGCACTGCTTAAAGCAAAAGAAAAGCTTGATAAAGCCAAGGCAACAAGTAAATCATATCAAGCCGCGCACAATGCGCTTCCTAATAACTTTAAAATGGGCACCGTTGGCGCTGTTGCCCTTGATAAAAATGGTAACTTAGCCGCTGGTACATCAACCGGTGGAATGACTGCAAAGCGTTATGGTCGTGTTGGTGATGCACCCGTTATAGGTGCAGGTACGTTTGCTGAAAATGAATCATGCGCGGTATCGGCGACCGGCCACGGTGAATATTTTATTCGCTACAATGTGGCAAGTGATATTTGCGCTCGTGTTAAATACCAAGGCAGTACAATCGCGCAAGCCGGTGATGAAGTAATAAACAAAGTATTAAAGCCAATAGGTGGCACAGGCGGTGTGATTATTATCGACACGCAAGGCAACATTAGCTTACCGTTTAATACGTCGGGGATGTATCGCGCAAGTAAATCGAATACGCAAGCAACTTATGTAGGCATTTTTAAAGGAGAATAGAAATATAGCCTTGTACATGTGATTAAATGTCAAACAACTGAGCGTTTAATGATTTGTAGGATTAACCCCAGCCGTTAATTTTGATACAATTATGGCTCTTTAACATATTTTATAAGGTATGCGGGTGGTTAACCTAGGTCAGTTGTTTGGCGAGCTAAAAACGTGCTTAAAAAAAGATCAATTCATCTTTAAAAAACGCCTTCACGGCGCTAAAAAAATCGTCGACGAGACTAAACAAGCCAATGCGCTTGAAAAAATTGCCGCAGATATAACCCGCAGCCAACAATCAAAAGAAAAACGCTTAGCAAATTTGCCACAGGTAACATACCCAGAACAGCTGCCTGTAAGCCAAAAAAAACAAGCCATTAAAGACGCGATAGCAAATAATCAAGTTGTTATTATTGCTGGTGAAACAGGATCGGGAAAAACGACACAAATACCTAAAATGTGTTTAGAGCTTGGCCGCGGCGTTGATGGTTTTATTGGCCACACGCAACCGCGTAGGTTAGCCGCTCGCACCGTTGCAAACCGTATTGCCGATGAGATGAAGTGTGAACTAGGTCAACAAGTGGGTTTTAAAATCCGTTTTAGCGATCAGGTTTCTAACAATACATACATTAAACTGATGACTGACGGTATTTTACTTGCCGAAATTCAGCAAGATCGTTTTTTAAATCAATACGACACTATCATTATTGATGAGGCCCACGAGCGTAGTTTAAACATTGACTTTATTTTAGGGTACTTAAAAAACTTGCTGCCTAAGCGCCCTGATTTAAAAATTATTATTACTTCAGCAACCATTGACCCAGAGCGTTTTTCTAAACATTTTAACGATGCGCCAATTATAGAGGTATCGGGTCGTACTTTCCCCGTTGATGTTCGCTACAACCCAATTAGCGATATTAAAAAAGACGATATGGAAGCCGAAGGCGACCAGTTACAAGGTATTTTTGATGCAGTTGATGAGCTATGTGCAGAAGGCCCCGGCGACATACTCATATTTTTAAACGGTGAACGTGAAATTCGCGACACTGCAGATGCGTTGAGCAAACGTAATCTTAAGCACACCGATGTATTACCGCTGTACTCGCGTTTATCAAATGCAGAGCAAAACAGAATATTTGCGCCGCACTCTCGCCGTCACATTATTTTATCGACTAACGTGGCTGAAACGTCACTGACCGTGCCAGGCATTCGCTATGTAATAGACCCAGGGACTGCGCGCATTAGCCGCTATAGTTACCGCACAAAAGTACAGCGTTTACCCATAGAGCCTATTTCACAAGCAAGTGCTAATCAGCGGATGGGCCGTTGTGGGCGTGTTGAAGCGGGTATTTGTATCCGTTTATATTCAGAGGATGATTTTTTATCTCGCCCTGAATTTACCGACCCTGAAATACTGCGTACAAACTTAGCCTCTGTTATTTTACAAATGCTTGCTTTGGGCTTGGGCGACATGGCGCAATTTCCATTTGTTCAAGCGCCAGACAGTAGAAATATCAGCGATGGCTTAACTCTGCTTGAGGAGTTACAAGCAGTAAAGTCGGCTAAGCGTGATAATAAAACCGCGTTAACGCAATCGGGTAGAGAGTTAAGCCGATTACCCGTTGATCCGCGTTTAGCTAAAATGGTTTTAACAGCGCATAAGCTAGGTGCACTGCGTGAAGTTATTATTATTGTGGCTGCTTTATCCATTCAGGACCCACGTGAACGCCCTCAAGAAAAGCGCGCGGCAGCGAATGAAAAACACGGTCGCTTTGATGATCCAGATTCAGACTTTATTGCCTTTTTAAATTTATGGAATTACTTAGAAGAGCAACAAAGTGAGCTGACAAATAGTCAGTTTAGAAAGTTATGCCAAAAAGATTTTTTAGCTTATATGCGGCTGCGTGAATGGCAAGATATTGTTTATCAAATAAGTATTGTGTGTAACGAAATGGGCATGAAGGCATCCAGTGATGCTGCTGATGGCGAAGCAGTACATAAAGCCTTACTAAGCGGTATGCTTAGCCATATTGGTTTTAAAGACGAAAAACAAGCTTATAAAGGTGCGCGTAATAGTCAGTTTCATATTTTTCCGGGTTCGGGTTTATTTAAAAAAGCGCCTAAATGGATTATGTCAGCAGAGCTTGTTGAAACGAGTAAATTGTATGCGCGCACTAATGCAAAAATCGATATCAATTGGGTTGAATCCTTAGCCCAACACCTGGTAAAACGCAGCTATTCTGAGCCCCATTGGGAGAAAAAACCTGGAGCTGTTATTGCCTTTGAGCAACAAACTTTATACGGATTGTTAGTTGTTAATAAACGCCGCTGTGTTTATAGCAATATAGACCCTAAGGTTAGCCGAGAGCTGTTTGTGCGAACTGCACTGGTTGAACAAGAACTTGGTTTAAACGAGCGTTTTTTACAGTTTAATCGTGAGTTAATTGAAGATATACAAGTCCTTGAAAACAAGTCGCGCCGCCGTGATATTTTAGTTGATGAACAAACCTTATTTGAGTTTTACGATAAAAAAATACCAAAAGAAATTAATAATCGAGCCGCTTTTTTAAAGTGGTATAAAACCCAAAAACAACAAAACAAACACTTTCTACACATGACTCGGGATGAGTTAATGCGCCATGGCGCAAACAGTATTACAGAATTTGATTATCCAGATACGTGGCAGCAAGATAATTTAATATTACCGCTTACGTATCACTTTGACCCAGGTCAAGCGGTTGATGGTGTTGCTGTACAAATCCCTGTTGCATTATTAAACCAAGTGCAAGAAACCGGCTTTGATTGGCATATTCCTGCCTTCAGGCACGAATTAATAAGTGGTTTGATTAAATCACTGCCAAAGTCACTTCGTCGTAACTTTGTACCGGCTCCCAATTATGCAGACGCTGTACTTGCAGCGGTAGAGCCAATGCAAGGCACTTTACTTGACGCACTAACCATACGCTTATTGCGAATGACTGGTGTGCGCGTTGACCCTGAGGCGTGGGATTTAACATCACTTGCTCCTCATCTACGTTTACAATTTGAGGTGCGCGATGAGAACAATAAATTACTGGCTCGCGGTTTAGACCTTACGAAGCTCAAAGCAGAGCTTCAAGGAGAGGTAACCGAAACACTTTCAAAAGTAGCTGATGATGGCATTGAAAAAGCAGACCTAACACAATGGAACTTTGGTGAACTGCCTAAGTCTTACGTTAAAAAGCAAGGCCAGTATGAAATAAAAGCGTACCCAGCGCTGGTGGATAAAAAATCAAGTGCTGCGGTTGAGCTATTTGATAACGAAATAAAAGCACAGGTTGCTCACCAACAAGGTCTTCGCCGATTGGTACTATTAAACGTGCCTTCACCAATTAAATATTTACAACAGAATCTACCTAATAAGGCTAAGTTGGGATTGTACTTTAATCCATTTGGAAAAATAGCTGACTTAATTAACGATTGCATTGCTGCCGGCGTTGATAGTTTGTTACTTAAGTATGGTGACATTAGAACAAGCGCTGAGTTTGAAAACGTTAAAGAAGAGATACGTGGCGAGCTAGGTGATGCCGTAGTCGACATAGCAATACATGTTGAACAAGTTCTCAGTATTGCACATGCGCTGCATAAAAAAATGAAAGGGCGGGTTGATTTAACCATGATCACCGCTCATGGCGATATTAAATCGCAACTTGAGTCGTTAATTTTTAAAGGGTTTGTTAGTCAACATGGCGCGACTAAACTCACTGATTTAATTCGTTACTTAAAGGCGATTCAAAAGCGATTAGAAAAACTTCCGGTTGATCCTAATAGAGACAGGTTGTGTGTACTTGAGCTTGATAAAGTGGCCACTGAATATAAAAAACTAACGAATAAAATACCCAAAGGTATGCCGATACCCAGCGACATAGAAGCGATATTTTGGATGCAACAAGAGTTTAGAGTCTCATTATTTGCACAAACGTTAGGAACGCCTTACCCTATTTCGTCTAAACGAATTTTAAATGCTATAAAAGAAATAGAATAATGCTTGCATTTATTAAGAAGGTTAGTACCTTAAAGGTAGGATTTATTTTTGTTTTGAGAAGGAAACGACATAAGCATGTCCTCGGTGATTGAACCAAAAACAAAACGGCTGCTAGTAGTCGATGACGAGTATTTTAATTATGAAATGCTTGAATCTGCACTAGAGTCTAAATTTGACGTTAGTTATGCTGACTCTGGTCAGAATTGTCTTGCGTCTGCAATTGCCAATCCTCCTGACATTATTTTACTTGATGTATGTATGCCAGGTCTTGATGGTTATGATACATGCAGAATGCTAAAACATACGCCAGAAACTAAAAACATTCCTGTGGTTATGGTATCAGGCCTTGAATCTGAGCTTGAGAAAAAAATGGGGTTTGACGCTGGATGTGATGCTTATGTAGTGAAACCATTCGCTATAAGCGCACTGTTAGAGCAAATAAACACAATAGTTTAGAGGGAATTATGTTCACAGAAGATAAACGAAACTATAGACGCATGCAGGTAAACGCTACTGCAATGCTTACAACTATTGAGCCAGTCGCAGGCTTAACATATACCGCTGAATGCGTAGACTTAAGTGCAACGGGTTTATCGCTGCATTTAGATGATTTGCTAGAGCCTGATACACTTTTGTCTGTTGATATCGCGTCAACTCATCCAAGTATTGCTCCGTTAAAAGCGACCGCTAAGGTAATACGTGCCAGCAAAGAAGATGATGGCACAATTACAGCAGGGCTTGAGATAATAGAGTTTAATTAACCAATTAAATGTTAATTAATAAACTTTACAAATAAGCCCTTTTAAGTAAAAGCCTTCAGGGTAGCTGCCCGCAATGGGGTGGTCAGCTGCTTGGTTTAAACGTTCCATTATTAATAAGTCTTTTCCAGCATCCAGTGCTGCGTCTGCAACTACTTTTTGAAATAAATTTTGTTCCATTAAACCAGAGCAAGAGAACGTTAATAGTGTGCCGCCCGGCTTTAATATTTGCATAGCGATCATATTGATATCTTTATAGCCTCTGCATGCACCTGTTAGCTGTGCCTTGTTGTCGGCAAATTTAGGTGGGTCCATAACGATAGTATCGAATTGTTTACCTTCGTCTCTGTATTGGCGTAAAAGTTTAAATACATCTTGTTTAACAAAATCGACTTTATTTAGATCTAAATTATTATGCTCAACATTACGTTTTGCGGTATCGAGTGCCGGTTGTGATACGTCAACATTAGTAACATGCTTACAGCCACCGCGAAGCGCATAAAGTGAAAACGTACCTGTGTAGCTAAAGCAGTTAAGCACGGTTTTATCTTTTGAAAAACGTTCAAGTGCTGCTCGGCTATCGCGTTGATCTAGATAAAACCCGGTTTTATGGCCTTCTAAAATATCTACCTCGAGCTTTAAACCATTTTCTTCAATAAGTACAGGTTGTGTTGGTTCAGAGCCCCAAAGTATACCTTTAATTGGCTCCAGACCTTCTTTTGTCCGCACGTCTACGTCTGAACGTTCATAAATACTGCTGCCAGGAAATATAGCCATCAGTGCGCCTACAATTTCACCTTTATGACGCTCAGCTCCTGCACTTAAAAGTTGGCATACGAGGACATTATCAAATTTATCGATTGTCACACCCGGTAAGTAATCAGACTCAGCGGCACATAATCGGTAACCGGTTAATCCACCTTCTTCAATTACTTGACTACGAGCTTCTAATGCACGGCGTAAGCGTCGCTCAAAAAAGTGTTGATCAATGATTTCTTTTTCGTCAAAGCTCCACACACGAGCTCGAATTTGAGAGTGCGGGCTGTATGCTGCTGTTGCTAAATATTTACCTTCACTATCATGGATTGTAACTGTGTCGCCAAGCCCAGGTTTACCTTTGATCTTTTTAATGGCTTTTGAAAATAACCACGGATGTTTTCTTTTTAATGATTTATCGCGACCAGCTTGTAGGTAAACGGCAGATGACATAAGACTTCTCTGTTGTAGTAAATAAGCGCTGTATTTTAGTCAAGGCAAGGTCAACATACAATGAATGTTTTGCATGTAAACTGCAAAGCACGGTAAAGTATGGTTAATTCAATGTGTTAATAAATTTTTGGAAAATACCTTGGTTGAAACTACGTTAACTCCGTCATTACAATTACTTTCTGAGCAATGCCGTGACTTTATTAAATCGCTTATACATGCCGATGTAGCCCATGATATTACCCATATAGAGCGTGTGGTTAGAGTGGCGATACAGCTTTGCAACGCTGAAAAAGCTAATATGGCTGTTGTGCTACCCGCAGCATGGTTGCATGACTGTGTCGCTGTTGCTAAAAACCACCCTGACAGGGCCAAAGCGTCGACTATGGCAGCAGATAAAGCAATTGGGTTTTTACAAGGCTTAGGTTATGACGAAGGCTTGTTTGAAGATATTCATCATGCAATAGCAGCACATAGTTTTAGCGCCAATATTAAAATTAAAACGGTTGAGGCACAAATAGTACAAGACGCAGACAGAATGGATGCCTTAGGCGCTATTGGTATTAGCCGTTGCATGAAAGTAGGGGGATCTATTAATCGCCTACTTTATAGCCCTGATGATCCATTTTGTACAACTAGAAAGCCAGACGATAATAAATATACTCTAGATCATTTTTTTATAAAACTTTTAACTATTGCCAAGAGTATGAATACCCCCTCAGCGAAAGAGGAGGCGAATAGACGCACCCACTATATGCATGCATTTTTAGAGCAGTTAAGGTCTGAGGTAGGTGAATAGTATGAGTAACAAAACAATCCCTTTTTTGTCAGGAATTGACCATTGCCATATTAATGTAGATAACTTGCCCAGCGCAGTAGTGTGGTTTGAGCGAGTTCTTGGCTTTAAGGTTATAGAAGAACTTGCCTTTTGGGATGAAACCGGAAAAGGCCCATTAACGTTACAAGATAAAAATGCGACAACACGGTTAGCATTGTTTGAAGGTCAAGTTCGTAGCAAGGGAATAGCGTTTGCTGCAACTGGGGAGCAATTTATTGCGTGGCTTGCGCACTTTAAAGCAATGGATGTAAAAGCAGTATTGGCCGACCACGGTGTTACGTTTTCAATGTATTTTAAAGATGAAAGCGGTAATAGCCATGAAATAACATCTCATGATTATGAATACATAAAGGCGTTTTATCCAGATGTTGAACAAGGTTCGCACAGCGCTAAAAAGTTTTAACTTTCTTGATTCCTTTGTTTAATAGTGAGTATTTCGTCCAGTTTTTCAATTAATAAGTCAATAACAGCTGGGTCGAAGTGGCTACCTGCTTGCTCTTTCATATGTGAAATTGTCTTTTCTACACTCCACGCGTCTTTGTAAGGGCGCTTCGAAGTCAGTGCGTCAAATACATCTGCAACAGCAATAATTCTACCTTCAATGGATATTTCATCACCTTTTAAACCATATGGGTAACCAGACCCATCCCACTTTTCGTGATGCTCAATTGCTAACTTGTGAGCAAGTTGTAATAGCGGGGAAGATGAGTTAGCTAAAATCTTTGCGCCAATTAAGGCATGCTCTTTCATGTGTTCAAACTCTGTGACAGATAATTTTCCGGGTTTTAATAAAATTGCATCAGGAATACCTATTTTTCCAACATCATGCATAGGCGCTGCTTGATGCAAGAGCTCTGCTTGATTTTCTGACATGCCAATTCCTAAGGCAAGAACTTTACTATACTGACTCATGCGAACTATGTGTTCACCCGTATCGGTATCTTTATACTCAGCTGCACGCCCTAAACGTTGAACTAAATCTACATGTGCCTGCTTTAATTGCTCAGCTTGTACTAATGAAAGGTGTGTTTTAACACGCGCTCTTACAATAGCAGGGCTTATTGGCTTGGTTATGTAGTCAACAGCACCCAATTCAAAGCCTTTATACTCGTCACTTTCGTCACCAAGCGCAGTGACAAAAATAACGGGAATATGCGCTGTTTTTGGATTACTTTTAATGTGCTCACATACTTCAAACCCATTCATGTCTGGCATCATTATGTCGAGTAGAATAAGCTTAGGTAACTCTTTTTCAAGTAAAGTTAAGGCCGCTGTTCCAGATTTTGCAAACGACAGTCGGTACTGATCGCCTAATATTTCACGCATCACTTTTAGGTTTGCCGGCTCATCATCAACAATTAATACTCTGGGACTTTGTGCAGAAAAAATCATTTATATACTCATATATCGTTTAGCTTTTTTAGTAATTCGTTTAACTTAACCTGCGCATTATCAAAATCAAATTCATCAAAGGCATCGGTTATTGCTTTAATATTACTTACCAATGAACCATTTGAACAACTTTGAAGGCCACTAAGTGCAGTGTCATTAAATTCAGCATTTCTTGCGAATTCGATGAGTGTTTCACACAATAATTTTAGTTCAGTGTTGGAAATAACTGTTTGATTATTTTCAGGATTACTGAGTGGTTCAGTTTTTTTGACCGTTAACAACTTAGAAATAGTAACCAACTCAGCTTTTATTGCTTTTAAAATATCATCAACGCTATCACCTTGCTTAATAGCTTGCTCTAAGTTGGATAAAAGCTTCATCAACGCAATTAGGCCCAAATTGCCAGAAATGCCTTTTAGTGTATGTATTAAACTATAGCTACTTTGAGAGTTTAGCTGAGGCTCATTTAACAAAAGTTCAAATCGATTATCACTATCGTTTGTAAATTTAGTAATTTCAGTTAGTTGTTTAGATTTAGAGCCCCACAAGGCTAACCCTTTTTTAAAGTCGATATGTTTAGCATTAGGGTCAGTTTGCGCAATTTCTATCTCTTTAGAAACGCCTAAACCCAACACTTGCGCGATTTCTTGGTTTAGCTGATTAATATCAATCGGCTTATTTGCAAACCCATTCATCCCCGCTTTTTTGGCCGAAAGTTTGTCTTGCTGCAAAACACTGGCTGTTAATGCAATGATTGGGGTGTTTTTCAATTTTTTTTGCTTTTCTAGTTCTCTTATTCTCATAGATGCTTCAATCCCATCACATTCCGGCATATGGATATCCATTAAAATCACATCAAAATCGTGTTGTTGGAAAGTAGCAATGGCCTCAAAACCGTTACTCGCTTTCGTAACCGCATGGTGATCTCTTGAGAGTAATAACGAGAGAAGCTCTGTGTTTTGTTCTATATCGTCAACGACTAATACTCTTAGCGCAGGCAATTGTGTGTGAAGGCCATCAAAATGATCAATTTTATTTTCATCACCCACCTTTAGAGGAAGCGAAAAATAAAAGCAGGTGCCTTTATTTAATTCACTGACTAAATTTATAGTCCCCCCCATAAGTTCAACTAATTGTTTACTTATGGTTGTACCAAGCCCCGTTCCACCAAAGCGACGTGTTGTTGTTCCGTCGGCTTGAACAAAAGGCTGAAAAATAGCGCTTACTCTGTCCGGTGCAATACCAATACCTGTGTCTTGTACTTCAAAAAATAAGTGCCCGTTTTGCGTCGTACTCACTGTTATGGTTATAGAGCCGCGCTCTGTAAATTTAATCGCGTTGCCAATCAGGTTGGTTAATATTTGTCTTAACCTGTCAGGATCGCCGTAGTAAGTGTTTTGCACTGACTCTTTAATAGTTAGGTTGAGTATAAGAGCTTTCTTTTTTGCCTCTAACCAAAAGGTTGAAATAATACTGTCTATAACTGGTTTAAGGCTAAAATGTACCGCTTCTATTGTTAGCTTGCCACGCTCTAATTTTGCTGAATCGAGTACTTCGTTAAGTAAGCGAAGTAGTGAACGGGCTGCATTATTGACAGTAACAAGGTGCTTTTGCTGGTCATGATTTAGCGGTGTATCCATAAGCAAGTCGCTAAAACCGATAATTGAGTTCATAGGAGTGCGTATTTCGTGGCTCATATTAGCCATAAATGATTGCTTAGCTTGTGCGGCTTCCTCAGCTTGAAGTTTGGCTTTTTCGAGTTTGTCTTCGTATTCTTTACGCTCGGTGATATCAATAAGTACGCCGTCTATCCACTGAGCTTGATCTTGGTTATTATAATAAAAGCTACCTTGGTCTAATAACCATAACACTTTGCCATTTCTGTGACGAATTCTATACTCGATAGAGTATTGACGTTTATCTTGGACTGCTTTTAATACTGCATCCATAACGGCTTGCTGATCTGTTTTTAGAATAAGATCATTAAACTCTAAGCAATGCTCAGTAAATTCATCTGATTGGTAACCTGTTAGCTCTAATATACTTGGGCTTATAAATAACATACTCCAATTTTCATCTAGCCTACATCTGAATACAGCACCCGGCATATTATTTATTAAAGAGCGGTACTTTTGCTCTTTTTCAACAAGGCTGCGTTGTAATTCGCGCTGTTCGGTCAAGTCGGTAATGTAACCTACGTATAGAGGAGTTTGTCCGGGCTGGTTAACTTCGCCAATACCGATACGAATAGGGAAAAGATGACCTTCTTTATGCTTTGCAAAAATTTCACGGTTAACACCAAGGACCTTCTCAGAGTAAGTATTTTCAGCATTGGCAAGGTATTGATCGTGATGCTTTGCAATTTTATCATCCATTAACATTTTTATGTTTTTGTTTTTAACTTCATGCTCTTGCCAGCCAAAAATATGGGTGGCTGAGGTATTAAAACTTAAAATAATACCTGCATGGTCAATGGTGACTATTGCGTCAATTGCGGTTTCTAGAATGGCATTTAACCGAGACTCATCGGCAGATTTTTCCTCTAACAACATTTTATAACGAACCATGCCATTGATAACGGCAACCACACTTGTAATAGCTATCGTTGCGGTTGCGACGGCTATTGCAACAAATGTAAGACCTGCAGACGCATTAACATCGGTAAATAGTAAAGGCGATGTTGCAACAAAGCGTGTTGCAGCCATGCCCATATAGTGCATTCCTGCAACAGCGAAGCCCAAAATAATAGCGCTTATGGTACGGCTTTGTAGCGCTGTTAATTTCGGGAAAACCTTAGTAAGGTTAAACCGGCTATACAGGGCGATAAATGATAAAGCGACGGCAACAAAGAGCGATAAAACAAAGGTAAGTGGGTCGTAGCGTAACAAAGGCGCCAACTCCATAGCGGCCATGCCGCTGTAATGCATTGTACCTATGCCAGCGCCTAATAATACAGAACATAAACCAAGTATTTTGAAGGTCGTCTTATTGTTAATTAAAATAGATACAGCAAATTGGCAAGCAAAAAAAGCAGGGAGAAAAGATAAAATAGTGATTGTTGGGTCGTATTTGATATTTGTGCATAGAGAGAAGGCCAGCATACCGATAAAGTGCATACTCCAAATGCCTGCTGAAAATATTGCTGCGGCAGTGAATTTTGCTAAACGCCTATAATTATAAAATTTTGTTTCTTTTGCTAAATCAATGAGCCTAGTTGTAAAAAAAGAGGCGAATATCGCTATTAAAATAGATATAGATACTAAAAGTGGGTCATATACCCCGTTGATAATCAGGCTAGGGTCATGGTCTGTTACAAAAAACGCAGATAGCATATTGGCTCAAAAATTAGTCTTTAAGTGAGTAGTTTAATATAATTATCATATAAATAAATAGTTAATTGACGAGTGCGGTATAAAAAGTGAGTTCGTTTCAATTTTTTAACGTATAGTTTTCAAGTTATTATTTTTTATATTTATTTTAAGTAAAGTTAATAATTAAAATGAAAAATAAGCAGTGTAAAAACCAATAGCGTTTATCTATTAAATAGCGTTAAAACGGGCCAAAGAATTAAATTAATGAGAGAAAGTAGTGTTTGATTATCAACTTAAAAAAAGTAAGCGCAGAAAGACAGTGGCTATAAAAATATATAATCAAACAGTAACCGTATACGCACCTCATTATGTGCCGTTAAAACAAATCGATAGTTGGTTACTCGAAAAGCAACATTGGATAGAAACACAATTAAAAAAGCAGCTTAATGTAATAGACACTAAACAGTACCCAATTGAGCAAAATAAAATAAAGATTTTTTCTGAGTCGGTTGAATTAATTTTTCGTGAAGGCCCATCATCTGACGTGAAAGAGCATAATAACGCGCTATTTATTACACACTCTAGTCGTGTAAAAAATTATAAAAATAAATATGAGGGTTTAATTAAACGCTATTTAGAAGAAAAGTTAGCGGCTTATGTGGAAATGCGTATAGCTTTTTATTGTGAAAAAATGGAAGAGGCGTTGCCAAAAAAATTAACGTTAGCTGTTTATAAGCGTCGTTGGGGCAGTTGTAACAGTAAGCGAGAATTGTCGTTTAATTTACATTTAATAGGAGCACCTCATAGAATTATTGATTATGTAATAGTGCATGAGCTTGCTCATTTAAGGTATTTAAATCACAGTAAGCAATTTTGGGACAGAGTAGAGATTTTTTATCCAGACTATAAAGCTGCATCCAATTGGTTAAAAACTAATGGCATGAGTTTACTGTGGGTGTTTTAAGCTATTTTGAATATAGGAATATAGGAATATAGGAATATAGGAATATAGGAATATAGGAATATAGGAATATAG